>JBCLQX010000004.1:0-159250 GCA_041223805.1 Oscillospiraceae bacterium 44-34
CACGTTCTCTTTGCCAGCGCAAATCTGTACATGCTTGCCAGGGCGGGCGGTTCCCTATGCCCCGCCTAAGGTTTTTGCGCCCTTCGACCGGGCTGGGACTGGAAAAGCGAGGAATTCATCCCCCAATATGGCCCTTTATTGGTCGTTTTTATTACCTTCGTTTGTTTGCCTGGCTTTTACCTGCTTTAATCAGTGCTTCCCTAGCTATCCAGCCGCAGTCCGAACAGATACCGCCGGGCCAGGTCGAAGGCGTGGCTGGCGGTCTGGGTGCGCAGACGCTCCCGCATGGGACGGCCGCCCAGGTGGAGGGCCCGGACGTGGGTGCCCTCCTGGGTGGCGATGGCCACAAACATGGTGCCCACCTCATTGCCGTCCTCGTCTCTGTCGGGGCCGGCCACGCCGGTGGAGGACAGGGCGACGTCGCAGTCCAGCACCCGCCGGGCGCCCTGCGCCATGGCGGCGGCGACCTCGGCCGACACCGCGCCAAGCTGGGTGAGCAGGTGCTCCGGCACTCTGAGAACGTTCTCCTTAACCTCATTGGTATAGGATACGATGCCCCCCTTGAAAACGGCGGAGGCCCCGGGGACATCAGTGAGCCGCTTGGCGATCAGACCGCCGGTGCAGCTCTCGGCGCAACCCAAGGTGAGACCCCTGTCTTTCAGACCCTGGATCACTATGAATTCCAGCGAAGGCACGTCCACACCGTAGACCTTGTCCCCAAAGAGTTCCTTCATTTGTGCCACAGTGGGCTGGAGAAGGGCCTGAGCCTCCGTGTCGCTGGCGGCCTTGGCGGTGACTCGCAGCTCGCATTCCCCTTCCTTGGCGTAGGGGGCCAGTGTTGGGTTGGTCATGGCGTTCATTTGGTCTCTCAGATGTGCCTCCATGGTGGACTCGCCGATACCGAACAATTTAATTGTGTGGGAGGCGATGACCCCCTCAGAAAGGCTCTGAAGATAGGGCTTTGCCCGGTAGTGGAACATGGGGCGGCACTCGCTGGGGGGGCCGGGGAGCATAACGATATGGACTCCCTCAGCCTCAAAGGCGCAGCCGGGGGCGGTGCCCCAGTCATTTTCCAGAATGGTGCAGCCCTCCGGAAGCATGGCCTGCTGGAGGTTGTTGTCCGTCATGGGACGGCCGGTGCGCTCAAAATAGGAGCGGATGCGCTGGGCAGAGCTCTCGTCAAAAACCAGCTTTTTGCCGAAGGCCTCAGCCAGGATATTTTTGGTCAGGTCGTCACAGGTGGGACCCAAGCCGCCGGTAGTGATGATGACGTCCGCCCGCTTCTTGGCGATTGCCACCGCCTCCCGGGCACGCTGAGGATTGTCGCCCACCACGGTGTGCCAGAAGACATTGAGTCCCAGCTCGCTCAGTCCCTTAGACAGAATCTGGGCATCAGTGTTAGCCACATCGCCCAGGAGAAGCTCGGTGCCCACGGAAAGAATTTCAACGGTGTGAGACATGGAAAAGACCTCCTGTTTTCTCTGGTATTGTGTCATTATAGCACACTGAACGGCGGAGGGGTAGCGATTTCCAGAAAGAGGAATGATTTTTGTATAAATTTTCTATCTGGCGGACGAACAGGGGGTAAAAGGACGGTGAGGACACAGTTTTTCTGTCAATTCCAATCTATGTTCTTCGGCAGTTTGCCGAAAAAACGGGGATAAATTAGGCTTAAATCTAAAAAAACTCTAAAAAACTGGATTATACACCTATATTTTAAGAGTTTTATGAAGTTTCTGCAATTTTTCGACCATTTTACAGTTGAAATTTTCATCAGTTTGGACTACAATAAAGACCGCAACAGCAAGGAGGGGCCCATGTGCTGAATATCGTGTTGGTCGAGCCGGAAATTCCACAGAATACCGGCAATATTGCCCGAACCTGCGCCGCCACCCGAAGCCGACTTCACCTGGTGAAGCCTTTGGGATTTGACATTAGCGAAAGAGCGGTGCGCCGGGCGGGGCTGGACTACTGGCATATGGTGGATTTGAAGGTTTATGACAGCCTGGACCACTTCTTTGCCGTCAACCCCAAACCTGATTTGTGGCTGGCTACCACCAAGGCTCCCCGGGACTATACGAAGGCCCGATTCCGGGAGGGCTGCTGGCTTATGTTCGGCAAGGAGACTGCCGGACTGCCTGAGAATCTGAGGACACGCTGGTATGACCGGTGTGTCCGCATTCCCATGCGGTCTGACGCCCGGAGCCTGAATCTGGCCAACTCGGTGGCTGTCCTCACCTATGAGGCCCTGCGGCAGCAAGGATTTCCGGAGCTGTCCGGAACGGGGGAGATGGCCGCAGAATCTTAACCCCTGAATTGTCACCTTTACGAAGAGGAAGGAGTCAAGAATATGAACTATAACAAAAAGACGATCAAGGATGTGGATGTCAAGGGTAGGAAAGTCCTGCTGCGCTGCGATTTCAATGTGCCCATGGCTAAGGACGGCAGCGGCGTCATCACTGACGACAAGCGCATTCGGGCTGCCCTGCCTACGATCCAGTATCTGCTGGATCAGGGCGCGGCGGTGATCGCCTGCTCCCACATGGGCAAGCCGGTGGCCACCTTCGACAGCTACAAGAAGAAGCAGCTAGAGAAGGGCAAGGATGAGGCATCCATCACCGAGGAGAAGTGGAAGAAGTCTCTGGCTGAGCTGCGGATGGAGCCGGTGGCTGCCCGCCTGAGCGAACTGCTGGGCAAGAGCGTGATTCTGGCTGACGACGTAGTGGGACCTGATGCCCAGTCCAAGGCTGCCGCCCTGAAGCCCGGTGAGATTCTTCTGCTCCAGAACACCCGTTTTGAGAAGGGCGAGACCAAGAACGACCCCGAGTTGGCCCAAAAGATGGCCGGTCTGGCCGGGGCGGACGGCGTGTATGTGTCCGACGCCTTTGGTGCTGTCCACCGCGGCCACGCTTCCACCGCCGGCGTGGCCGACTACCTGCCCGCCGTCTCCGGTTTCCTGATTCAGAAGGAGTTGGACTTCATCGGCGGCGCCCTGGCTAATCCCAAGCGGCCCCTGGTGGCCATCCTGGGCGGGTCCAAGGTGTCCTCCAAGATCGGTGTGATCAACAACCTGCTGGAGATTGCCGACACCATCATCATCGGAGGCGGCATGGCCTACACCTTCTCTGCTGCTCAGGGCGGCACCGTGGGTGACAGCTTGCTGGAGGCCGACTGGAAGGACTACTCCCTGGAGATGATCCAGAAGGCCAAGGATAAGGGCGTCAAGCTCCTCCTTCCTGTGGACACCGTCATTGCCGACGACTTCGCCCCCAACGCCAACAGCCAGGTGGTCAAGGCCGGCGAGATCCCAGACGGCTGGCAGGGTTTGGACATTGGTCCTGAGACGGTGAAGCTGTACTGCAACGCCGTGGCTGACGCAGGTACCGTGATTTGGAACGGCCCCATGGGTGTGTTTGAGTTTGAAAAATTTGCCGCCGGAACTAAGGCTGTGGCTGAGGCGCTTTCCAAGACTTCCGCCATCACCATCATCGGCGGCGGCGACTCCGCGGCCGCGGTGCAGCAGCTGGGCTACGCCGACAAGATGACCCACATTTCCACCGGCGGCGGCGCCTCCCTGGAATTTATGGAGGGCAAGGAACTGCCCGGTGTAGCCTGTCTGTTGGACAAGTAAGCAGATGGAGCAGGCGGTAGCCAAATCGAAGCCCAGCGAAGCGGGTTCGATTTGGAGAGGAGGAGCAACGAAATGAGCGAGCTTTCGGCTTTAGCCGGAAGCGAGGGATATGGGGGTTGCTCCGACGATATGGAGGGCAAGGAGCTGCCCGGTGCAGCCTGAGTGTTGGACAAATAAATTTGTATTTCTGCGCGTAGGGCGCAACGACTCGGCGCGCTGTTTGCGATTTGGTGAAGCGGGCCGCCGGGGTCGTCAGCCCCTACACCCGGATACCTCTGGACCGTAGAGGTCCGCAAACAATATACGATAGGAGAGACTTATTATGAATCGCCGCTACCGCAAGACCATCATCGCTGGAAACTGGAAGATGAACAACACCCTGTCCCAGACCAAGGCCTTCGCCGAGGAGATCAAGCCCATCATGCCCAAGGGCAAGTGGTGCAGCGTGGTGCTGTGCGTCCCCGCCGTCAACATTCAGGCCGCCGTCCGCCTGTTCAAGGATTGCCATATCGCCATCGGTGCTGAGACCTGCCATGAGCTGGACCACGGCGCCTACACCGGCGAGATCACTGCCGAGATGATCAAGGAGGCTGGGGCCAAGTACGTCATTATCGGTCACTCCGAGCGCCGCCAGTACTACAACGAGACCGACTTCACTGTCAACAAGAAGGTCCATGCCGCCATCGCCGCAGGCTTGATTCCCATCGTCTGCGTGGGTGAGAGCCTGGAGCAGCGGGAACTGGGCGTCACCATGGAACTCATCGCCTATCAGGTGAAGTGTGCCCTGGCCAACGTAGCCCCCGAGGACGCCCGCCACGTGGTCATTGCCTATGAACCCCTGTGGGCCATCGGCACTGGCAAGACCGCCACCGCCGAGCAGGCCGGTGAGGTCTGCCAAGCCATCCGCACCGTTATTCGCAAGCTGTACGGCGCCCATGTGGCCCGCTCCGTCACCATCCAGTACGGCGGCTCCATGAACGCCAAGAACGCCCAGGAGTTGCTGGCCCAGCCCGACGTGGACGGCGGCCTCATCGGCGGTGCGGCCCTGAAGCCTGCCGACTTCGTGCAGATCATCAACGCGGCCAATCAGGAGTAATATGCCGGATATGCCCGCACCCCTCTGTAGGGGCGCATAGTATGCGCCCGCTGACGGCCAAAGGCTGCCCCTACAAAGGCGGTGGAGTGGAAACGGTGTAAATAAGGAAAGGTTTGTTTTATGAAAACACCTACTACTTTGATTATCATGGACGGGTTTGGCGTGGAGGGGCCTTCTGCGGGCAATGCGGTGGCCAACGCCTCTACACCTAATCTGGACCGAATCTTCTCCCAATGTCCCGGCAGTAAGCTGTCCGCCTCCGGGTTGGACGTGGGTCTGCCCGACGGGCAGATGGGCAACAGCGAGGTGGGCCATACCAATATCGGCGCGGGGCGAGTGGTCTTTCAGGACCTGCCTCACATCAGTCGGGACATTGAGACCGGGGCCTTCTTTGAAAACCCCGCCTATCTGGAGGCCATGGAGAACTGCCGGGAGTGGGGGAGTGCCCTGCACCTGATGGGCCTGCTGTCCGACGGCGGTGTCCACAGCCACATTACTCACCTGTACGCTCTACTGAAAATGGCCCAGGACCAGGGGCTGAAAAAGGTCTATGTCCACTGCTTCCTGGACGGCCGGGATGTGCCCCCCTCCTCGGGCAAGGGATTTGTGGAGAAGCTCCAGGCCAAGATGCAGCAGCTGGGCATTGGACAGATTGCCACCGTCATGGGCCGATACTACGCCATGGACCGGGACAAGCGGTGGGACCGCCTCCAAAAGGCCTATGACGCCATGGTCTGCGGCCAGGCCCCCTTCGCCGCAGACGCTGCCGAGGCTGTTCAGGCCTCCTATGACGCCGGGGTCACCGACGAGTTTATGGTCCCCGTGGTGTGCGCCAAGGACGCCCAGATCCGGGATAACGACTCGGTGATCTTCTTCAACTTCCGCCCCGACCGGGCCCGGGAGATTACCCGCACCCTGGTGGACGAGGACTTCACCGATGTGGAGCGCAAGACCGGTTTTGTCCCTGTGGACTTCGTTTGCACCACCGAATACGACGCCACCATGCCCAATGTCTCGGTGGCTTATCCCCGCCAGAAGCTGCAAAATATCTTTGGCGAATATATTTCCAACCTGGGCCTGACTCAGCTGCGCATTGCTGAGACCGAGAAGTACGCCCACGTGACCTTCTTCTTCAACGGCGGCGTGGAGCAGGTGTTTCCCGGGGAGGACCGGTGCCTCATCAACTCCCCCAAGGTGGCCACCTATGACCTCCAGCCCGAAATGTCTGCCTATGAGGTTACCGAGGAGGCCGTCAAGCGCATCCTCAGCGGCAACTATGACGTGATTATCCTCAACTTCGCCAACTGCGATATGGTGGGCCACACCGGCGTCTACGAGGCCGCCTGCAAGGCGGTGTCCACCGTGGACGAGTGCGTGGGCAAGGTGGTGGAGGCCACCTCCAAGATGGGCGGCGTGTCCCTCATTACCGCCGACCACGGCAACGCCGAGCGGATGGTGGACACCGACGGCTCCCCCTTCACCGCCCACACCACCAATCTGGTGCCCTTCTATATCGTGGGTGCTAACGTCACCCTGCGGGACGGCCGCCTGTGTGACATCGCTCCTACCATGCTGGATTTGATGGGACTGGAAAAGCCGGCGGAAATGGATGGACAGACCCTGATTGCCCAATAATTTGTTGACCCGCGGGGGAGCCCCGCTTTACAAAATGATATCCGATTTGACAATTTGAAAGGAGATCAAATTCCATGAAGCAGATGATCGAAATCGTAGACGTAATCGGCCGCGAGATTCTGGACAGCCGCGGCAATCCCACCGTTGAGGTAGAGGTCTACCTGGAGGACGGCACCATGGGCCGCGCCGCCGTTCCTTCTGGCGCTTCCACCGGCATCTATGAGGCCTGTGAGCTCCGGGACGGTGACAAGAGCCGCTATATGGGCAAGGGCGTAGAGAAGGCTGTTGCTAATGTGAACAGTGAGATTGCCGAGGCCCTCATTGGCACCAATGTGCTGGACCAGGTGGCCATCGACAAGATGCTTATCGAGTTGGACGGTACCCCCAACAAGGACCGCCTGGGCGCCAACGCCATCCTTGGCGCTTCTCTGGCCTGCGCCAAGGCTGCCGCCGCCGCTCTGGGCACCTCTCTGTACAACTATATCGGCGGCGCCAATGCCAAGCAGCTGCCCGTCCCCATGATGAACATCCTCAACGGCGGCGCCCACGCCACCAACAACGTGGAGATCCAGGAGTTCATGATTATGCCTGTCTCCGCTCCCTCCTTCCGCGAGGCTCTGCGCCGCTGCGCCGAGGTCTTCCACACCCTGAAGACCGTCCTCAAGGAGAACGGCACCCCCGCCGCCGGTGTGGGCGACGAGGGCGGCTACGCCCCCAACCTGAAGAAGGACGAGGACGCCCTGAAGGTCATCGTGGAGGCCATCGAGAAGGCCGGCTACAAGCCCGGCGAGGACTTCAAGATTGCCATCGACGCCGCCTCCTCCGAGTGGTGGAACGAGGACGAGAAGTGCTATATCCAGCCCAAGAGCAACAAGAAGCTGACCCAGCAGCAGCTGGTGAACATGTGGAAGAAGTTCGCCGACACCTACCCCATCATCTCCCTGGAGGACGGCATGGCCGAGACCGACTGGGAGGGCTGGGCCATGCTGACCAAGGCCATCGGCGACCGGGTGCAGCTGGTGGGCGACGATCTGTTTGTCACCAACGTGTCCCGCCTGGCCACCGGCATTGAGAAGAAGGTGGGCAACGCCATCCTCATCAAGGTCAACCAGATCGGCACCCTCACCGAGACCCTGGACGCCATCCAGATGGCCAACCGGGCCGGCTACACCGCCATCGTGTCCCACCGCTCCGGCGAGACCGAGGACGCCACCATCGCCGACATTGCCGTGGCCCTCAACGCCGGCCAGATCAAGACTGGCGCTCCCAGCCGCACCGACCGCGTGGCCAAGTACAACCAGCTGCTCCGCATCGAGGAGGAGCTGGGCGACGTGGCCGAGTATCCCGGCATGAAGGCTTTCTTCAATCTGAAATAATTCTTTTTGCCGCAAGGCCGCCCGAAAGGGCGGCCTTCAGTTTGTGGAAAAAGTCTGCCATCTGGCAGACTTTTCTCAATAATTGTCATCACGGATGATATGCGCACGCATCGTGTCAATGCGGTCCAGACACTTTTGCAGGGGGCTGGCATGAAATTACTGTACTTGCCAGCGTACAGCCCTGATTTGAATCCAATTGAAAATATGTGGTCAAAAATTAAGGCGATTCTTCGCAAGCTGAAAAGCAGATTATTACCCCAGCTTCTGCGTGGTATTGCTGAGGCTTTATTCATGACCTATATATTGGTCAAACATTGGAAACTTTCTCCCTATCTAAGCAGATGAAAGAAAGAACGGTCGTTGTCCGAGGCGTATTCAAGGGGGAATGGTCCACTGCTCCTTGAGATGAGGGGGCTCGCCCATAAAGACGGGTCAAATCAGTATTTACTCCGCTTTCATCTAGAAATACCAGGTGCTCCGCCATCTTTATATCATGGGTCGCTTCATAACCTCGTGCCAGTAATTCTCGTGCTTCGTTTGTGCAGCATATTATCATCTCCTGCTTCCGTTATACCACCTCTGTCAACCCTGATGATATGCCATAGTGGGCATGAAAATTTTATCGGATACCGAAGCAGAAGGCCGCTGTAGGAGATTTCCCACGGCGGCCTTTGCTTGTCGGACTATTGTCTGCTGTTGAAGAAATAGTATGGTTCAAACTCCAAATCTTTGAGCCATGCGTTATACCAAGCCTGATAATAGGGCTTGATGCGCTGAAGAAAAGCTTCGTTTTCCAACTGCTTTGGCATGCGACCGAGGCTGGCGGCCTGACGTACCTGATCATACAGCGCTTCCAGGTCGATCGTCTTGATATTTCGCTCTTCCATAATAATTTTACCGCCAATAATCACTGTATTGACGTGGCGGCCCAGAGCTCTGCGAACAAATAGCCAGGGGATTGGTGCGTCAGGGGAGACCCAGGGCTCATTTAAGATATCATCCATATCTACAAGTATCAGATCCGCTGCCATCCCCGGCCGGAGCGCACCAACCTGAGCGGCGAAGCCGCTGGGGGCGGCGCCGTTCAAGGTTGCGATTTGCAAAACGGTCTCGGGACTGACAGCCGGCAGGGAGGACAGGTCTGTTCCGGGGCATCTGTGGAGATAGTAGATCATGCGCATCTCCATGATAGGGTCCTCGTCGTCGTTGATCCCCTTCTCGTCAATGCCTAGAGCGACGTTGATGCCGGACCGGAGCATCTCGTAGACAGGAGCAATGCCGTTGCGCATGATGAGATTGCAGCTTGGGTGGTGAGTAACGCTTGCATGCCGGTTGCCCAGCAGCTGGATATCATCCTGGGAAAGGTAGACTGCGTGGCCCAAGACCAGATTGCTGTCAACCAGACCGAGGTCGTCCAGATGGCCTACCAGGGATTTGCCGTAGTTGCGCAGGCCAAAGGCCTTTTGAACTGGAGTTTGCAGGCAGTGAAGGTGAATTGGGAGCTTTCCCAGAGAGTCAGACCGCTCCTTAACCCGCAGCAGGAGCTCGTCTGTGCTGCCCTGAACCCAATTTGGCCCAAGAAATACGCGGACACAGCCATGATTTTCGGTGCGGAAAACCTCATCGAAGGCGTCAAGATATTGATCAGCGGCCGCCTTTTTGTCGTAATGGACTCGGGATTCGGCCTGGAGACGCAGGTCCTCTGGCAGAGTTTCCAAAAAGGCCTCGTCCTCCAGGGCGAGGGTATTTCGGTTCCTGATTCCCATGGAATAGCCCAGTCGAATACCAGTTTTTCGGTAACCAGCTATTTTCCTGCGGCTGGTCTCCGCCAAAGCGGGGTCGAGGGCCGCTCCGCTTTCATTGTGGTGTATGGTGGTGCAGCCGTTTCGGATGTGGCGCACCGCATTCATCATGGCGGTGAGCTCAGGCGGGAGTTGCAGTGCTGTGGCGAAATCCAGCAGGGAATTTTCCAAATAGTCCAGCCGGACGCCTCTCTGGGCATAAGAGAGGCCGGCACCATGGGTATGGGCGTCAATCAGGCCAGGCATCAGGAGTTGCCTTCCGTTGCCCACCGCCGGCTCATCCGGATAACGGGCTCTCAGGTCCTTCCAGCTACCAAGCTCTGTAATGACACCGTCTTGAATCCGCAGAGCCGTTTCCTCCCGGAAGCCGGCCATGGGGGCGGAGGGGTCTGTAATTGCGTATTTTCCGTGTGCCAGCATATTTCCGCCCCCTGAGTCAGTCCAGTTCTTCATCCAGAGCCAGGACACAGCGGTACAGAATATCCGCGCCAAGATCACAGAGGCGGGGGTCAGTCCACTCATCGCCGCAATGGCTCTTCCCTCCTGCGCTGGGGACAAAAATCATGCCGATGGGGACTCCCTCATGGGCGATGGCGTTAGCGTCGTGGCCAGCGCCGCTGGGCATGATGGTGTGGGAGACACCAGCCTCTTCACAGACCCGGTCAATCAGCTGAATCAGCTTCGGGTCGCAGGGGGTGGAGTATTTGGCCGTGGTGTTGACAAAGGAGAACTCACAATCGGGAATTTCGGCGGCGCATTCTTGGATTCTATGAAACAGCTCATCTGTTTTGGCCTTGTCCATGTGGCGCATTTCAAAGGTGGCGTCCACCTGGCAGGGAATGACGTTCTCCTGTCCAGGCTGGACGCTCTGCTTGCCGACAGTGAAAACCAGCGTGTCGTCAATTTCCCGAGCAAGCTCAGCGCTTTTGACAATGAGTTTGCTCATTCCCACCAGAGCGTCTTTCCGGTTGGCCATCATGGTGGTGCCGGCGTGGTTGCTCATGCCCTTGGCGGTTACATCGTAGCGAATAACACTGACAATCCCATTAACCACACCAATATCAATCTTCTCATTGTCCAGCTTATCGCCTTGTTCGATGTGGTACTCCAGGTAGCAGGCCCAGCGGCTGAGATCACGGCGGCAGTCCTGGATTGTCCTGGTGGTCCAGCCGTAATGGGCAAGGCGGTCCTCGAAGCCGGGGGCGGTCATATCCACAAAACCAACGACGGAACGGCTGCCGAAGGTACCGCCCACCAGGCTGGCCTCCTCCAGATTGAAGCCCCAGACTTGAAGGGGGTGGCGGAGGCTGCGGCCCTCTTCCTTCAGACGGTTGGCGACCTCGATCCCGCCGCTGACTCCCAGAACACCGTCAAATTTACCTCCGCAGGTCACGGTATCCAGGTGGGAACCGATGAGAATTGCTTTGGCGTTTGGGTCGCTGCCGGGGAGGGTGCCCACCAGGTTGTGAACGGGGTCTACCTCGGTCTGAAGGCCGGCCGCTTCCATCTGCTGGCGGGCCACGGCGACCCCCCGTTCATATTCCGGGGTGATGCCCCCCAACCGGGAAACAGAACCGTCCTCATTTTCGCCGATTACGGCGATTTCCATCATATTATCCCAAAATCTGCTCATTGATATTACATCCTTTCTGGCATTACATTGCGGGGACACAGGGGAATGGAAGCTGTGCCCGGCTTGAAACGCAAAAAAAGAGGTCCTTATTTACCAATCACATCGCAGCATGCCAATTTGTCTGAAAGCTGCCGGCTGTAGCCCAGCAGGCGGGAGGTAATCGCTTCAACCCCTTTGCCGCGCATACGCTCCTCGACGCCGCAGATGCCAAGACTGTATATGTGGGAGGAGTCCATTTGAACAGGGACGCTGACACTGAATACCCCGGCGTCCGTCACACCGCAGGAGGTCAAATATCCGTGGGAGCAGACAAACTGAATGCTCTCCTCCAGGATTTCCCTGGATACGGGGACGAGAAGGTCAGTCTGTGTCTCCGCCTCTTGGTACACACGGTAAAGAATCTCCTGGCTGACAAAGGGAAGAAACACCCGGGCGGTGGAGCCTCCATAGATGGGAAGGGCACGACCTACTCTGGAGTGGAGGTTGATGGCGTTGTCGCCCTCTGTCCGCTCAATGCAGACGGCGCGGGTGCCGGACAGAACCGACAAGATCACATCTTCATTGAATTCCTCCCGCAAAAGACGCATATAAGGCAGAAAAATGTGCTTGACGTCAAAATTCTTATATACGCTGTGGGCCAGCTCCACAATGGCGAAGCCGGGATGATATTTGGCAGTCTGGAGATTTTGTTCCAGCATCCGGTTTGCCTCAAGAGACTTGACTACCCGGAAAACAGTGGTCTTGTTCAGACCGGTCAAACGGCTGATATCCTGAATGCCCAGTTCCCAGGAGTCCCGGAAAAGGCGGAGGATGTCGAAGGCACGGTTGATGGAATTGATATGATTGGCGCTTGGCTGCTTTTCATCCATGATTGGGAACCTCTTTTTTCGCTCAAATCACGGCATTTCCACAGAAAGTGAAAATGTCGTGATTTCATTGAGCAGATTGGCGGTCTTAGACATTATAAACAAAATAAAAATCTCTGTCAACCTCTAAACCGGCGAGCCGGAAAGTGAAATTGTTATATTTGCACAAAATTCAGAGATAAGCATAAAAAGTTATTGCATCTAAAGACGAGGTGTGTTATATTGTCCATAACAATTAGAAACCACGTTCCGATATTGTTAACAAAAGAAGGCGCTTCAGGGATGTGACCCATCCTGAGTAGGCGGCACATTTTTATAGCAATTTACTGTAACGGCGTTTCTATATTGTGAACAAGCGCTTGGGAAAAACTGATCGTCCTATTTGGCCTGTAGGGCGGTCTCATTGAGCAGAGAAGAATCTGTCCCAATATGTTGGGCATTGGCGGTCAATACTATGCCTGCATAGGGTTTGCTTCGGCGGACCTACTGAGGGAACAAATACAGACAGGGCAGTCCTGCGAGGCTGCCAGCAAAAGGAGGTATGTCGATGGCACATCCAATTCGCATTCTGGTAATTAATCCCAACAGCGATGAAAAGACCTGCGTTTTGATGCGGGAAACGGTTGACCGCTTCCCGCAGGAGGGATGTCAGGTTGATGTTGTCGGCCTGACTACGGCACCCAAGCTGGTGGCCAGCTATGAGGACCGTACCGCCGCAGTGGATGAATTGAAGGATGTTCTGCGCAGAAGCGAGAATGTCTATGATGCTTTTATTCTGGCGTGCCACGCCGACCCCAACCTGGAGCTGGCTCGGGAGATTGTATCCAAGCCGGTGGTGGGCATTGCGGAGGCCTCCATGAAACTGGCGGCTAGTGTGGGCAGCGGCTTTGCGGTGATTTCTCCCACACCTAAAACCCGGTCTGGAAAGTACGCTTTGGCGCACAAGTACCACTTGGACAGCTTTTTGAAAGGGGTCATCGTCAGCAAAAGTGACGATCCGGAAGATCTGCTGGCCGCGGCCCGTGAGGCTGTCCGAACTCCCTGTGTGGACGCAGTTGTTTTGGGGTGTGCCAATTATACCGGTGCGGATCGTTATATTGAAAAACGGTTGGGCGTCCCGGTGTTTGACGGAGTGGCCTGCGCGCTGTTTCTGGCCGCCGGGTTGGCCCGTTACCGGCGGTACAAGACCTGATTTCTTCGGTTGTCCTGAACAGACGTATGGCGTCCTGCCCCGAGCTTTGAAAATTGATCTCCATACCGTATAAATATGGTGAAAGCTATTGTGTTAAAAGGAAAGGAGTATTATTATGTTCTTAGGAGCGCAGCCTTCCCTGGTCGCTCAGTGGATTTTCTATATTTTCCTGAGCGTTTTCCCGATTGTTTATACCGAGATCAAGGGTGTAAATAAACCGAAGGGAGGGGAGAAGAAATGAGCCCCTCTACAATTTATCTGCTGATTGTTTGTTTGGTCATGGGCGGACTGTTTGTCTTTGGCCTGATTTCATCCCGAAATATCAAGAACGCTGAGGACTGGGCGGTGGCCGGCAAGGGCTTGGGACTGATTCCTCTGTCCGGAACCTACTTCGCCACCATTATTTCAGCTACCTCAATTGTCAGCTATCTGGGCTTTTACTATCTGAACGGCTGGTCCGGAATGTGGAACTTCGCTGGCACTCTGGTCACCTCCTTTGTAGCCTGTCTGTGGGTTGCCAAGCGTATGCGGCAGACAGAGTGCACAACTGTGCCCGAGTATATTGAAAAGCGATTCGGTCGGCCGCATTCTCTGTTTGCTTCCATTATTGTCCTGATCGGCGCATCTACCCTGATGTCCGCCCAGGTCAAGGCGTCAGTGGTGATTTTGCAGGCCATTGTGGACTGGGATGAGATTCTCTGCTGTGTCATTGTTATGATTGTGTTTATCGCCTTTACCGCTCTGGGCGGCATGAAGGCGGTGGCCTGGACCGATACCATCTGCTCCTGGGTCATCATTGCCGGTATCTGGATGATGGCAATCAAGTATCTGGGCATCGTTGGCGGATGGAGCGGTATGATGGAGGGCATCGCGGCTCTGGACGCGCACCGGGTTGCGGCATTCTCCCCCAATATTCCGCCGATTGTGGCTCTGGGCTGGACAGTTACTTGGGGCGTCTGCAATTTTGGCGCGCCTCAGTTTGTCGGCCGTTTCCTCACCGCCACCTCTCCCGAGTCCGCCAGCCGCAGTCAGGGCATCACGGCCCTGATGCTGGGTATCTTCTACCTGCCTCTGGTGATCGTAGGCGTGTCCGGTATTCTGGTTCTTCCCGGCATTGAGCGTCAGGATATGGTATACAGCACTCTGGTCACCCAGACGCTGAACCCAGTACTGGGCGGGATTATGTTTGCGGCCGTTATTGCCGCCATCATCTCCACGGCGGACTCCATGCTCCTGCTGGCCTCCACCACATGGACGGTGGACATCTATAAGAAATGCATCAATCCTAAGATGAGCAGCAAGAGCGAGCTTCAAATGGCCCGTGTATCCACCGTGGTCATCGGTGTTGTCTCCATCGTTCTGATTTTCGTGATGGAGGATGTGATCCAGAACATCCAGGCCAAGGGCGTCACCTTGATGGGCTCTGCCATCGCCATGCTGATTCTCATCGGTGCGTTTAACAAGAAGATTACTAAGACGGGAGCGCTGGCCTCCATGATCGCCGGCTTTGTGACGGCGTGCGTTTGGTATGCGCTGGGTCAGCCCAACGGTGTCATGGCTGCCCTGCCGGGCTGCGCTGTGTCCGCTGTGGTTATGGTAGTGGTCAGCATGTTCACCAAACCTATGACCAAGGAAGATCTGGCCCCCTTCTTCCCAGAGGAAGCCAATCGGGATTGAGCCCTCTTTTACGGCTGTCAGGAGGGCGGAGCGGTTCTCCTGACTGCCTGGTAAACGTTCAACGCTGAAATGAAATCATTTAAAGGAGGATTTTATTGTGAAACTTGATTTGGCAGTGATAAACGGACTTGTTTTTCTGGACGGCGCCTTTCAAAAGGCGGACGTAGGGATCAAAGACGAGAAATTCGCTATGATTGCGCAGCCTGGTATGCTTCCTGAGGCGGAGCGCACCATTAACGCCGCGGGCAAATATGTCATCCCCGGCGGAATTGACACCCACGTTCACGTCCGTGACCCGGGCCATTCTGAGCGGGGCACCTTCTACACAGAGACACAGGCCGCCGCCGCCGGAGGCTGTACCACAATTCTAGAGCACCCCATTTCCACTCCGCCCCAGTACAACAAGGAGATTCTGGACAACCGAAAGAGGGTGGCTGTGGAGCGCGGGCCCGTGGTGGATTACGCCTTTTATGCCGCCGCCGGAGGCCAGTATCCGGAGGAAATCACCAAGGTGGCCAGGGAGGGCGTTGTGGCTTACAAGGCATTCCTCCATGAGGCTCCCGAGGGCAGAGAGCAGGAGTTCGTGGGCCTGACTATGGCAAACGATTATGAGATTTACGTGGGCATGCAGGAGGTGGCCAAGACAGGCCTGATGCTGGCTTCCCATGCGGAGAACAACGATATTATCCAGGGCCTGATCAAGAAATTCCGCGCTGAGGGCAAGGTGGGCTCAGAGTATCACTGTCCCTCCCGTCCCCCCATCAGCGAGTATACCACGGTACAGAAGCTGCTCACCATCGCCGCCGCCACCGGCTGTGTTTTGGAGCTGGCTCATATCTCCACCCCTGAGGCCATGCAGATGGCCAAGGAGGCCAAGGCCCGGGGACAGAAGGTGTTTCTGGAGACCTGTCCGCACTATCTGCTGCTCACCGAGGAGGAGCTGATCAAGCACGGCCCCTATGCCAAGTGCAACCCTCCGCTGCGCACCAAGGAGATTGTGGACCAGATATGGGAATATGTGCTGGACGGCACTGTGGATTTCATCGGCAGCGACCATGGACCCTTCCTTCCCTCTGAGAAGGACTCCGGCTATCAGGATATCTTCAAGGCTGCCGCCGGCCTGGTAGGCATTGACCTGCGTCTGCCTTTGATGCTCAATGAGGTAGCGAAGGGGGAGCGGGGACTGACCCTGGAGCGAGTGGTGGAGCTGTGCTGCGCCAACCCTGCGAAGGCCTTCCACATCTATCCTCAAAAGGGCATTATTCAGCCCGGTGCCGACGGTGATCTGGTAATCTTCGATATGAACGACGAGACAGTGGTGGACTGGCAGAAAAATTACTCCCACGCAAAAGAGATTGCCAAGGTTTATGACGGCTGGAAGCTGCGCTGCAAGATCAACCATACCATCGTTCGGGGCAAGGTGGTCATGAGCGACGGCGTGGTGGACCCCATCGCGGACGGCAGCAAGGGCTGGGGCAGACTGGTTGTCTCCAACCTGAAGCAGCCAGAGTGACCGTCCTGGCCTGTTTGACTGAAGCTCCGCAGAAGAGAGGCCAGCGCCCTGCGGCGTTGGCCCTCTTCATATGCTCACTGGAAGGAAAGAGGTGCTTTTCATTTGAAGCATTATGTCCAATGCTCAGGCTGTAAAAGCTGTTATCAGGAGTGCCGCCTTCAGATGGACGCCATCTCTTATTCGGCGGACGGCCTGCTTGTGATTGACCTGGAGCGCTGTAATCGCTGCGGGCATTGTGCCGCGGTCTGTCCCACCGGGGAAATGGACCATCCGCTCTCACGGCTCCAGGAGGAGCTCAGGCCGCTGCCCGCACCGGAGGAGGCGCTGCGTTTCTTGCGTGCCCCTCGTTCTGTGCGCCGGTTTGAGCAGCGGCTGGTCCCCAGGGAACTCCTGACTAGCCTTCTGGACGCCGGCCGGTATCCTCAGACAGCCAAAAATTCCCAGGGTGTCCATTATCATGTGGTGCGTGGGAGGGAGCGTGTGGCCCAGATCCACGATCTCTACTTTGAAATTGTGAGTACCCTGTCGAAGGACGACCCGGACTATGACATCCTGATTCGTCCGGTGAATGTCCAGCGGACAAAAGGATTTGACGCGCTGCTCTACAACTGTCCGCAGTTGATTTTTGCCGTGTGTAACGAAAAATCCACCTTTGACCCACGTAATGCGCAGTTTTCCCTCACCTTTATCTCTCTCATGGCGCCCTCCCTGGGGCTTGGGACCTGCTGGGGCGGTCAAATACAGCGATTGGCCGGCCGAAAGGAATATATGTCCAGGTTTTCCGCTCTCATTGGATTAAAAGAGGATCAAAGAATCTGCGGATGTATGATGGTCGGCTATCCGGCGGTTGCCTTTCGCCGCTACGTGGAGCGGGACCCGCTACAGGTCAGCTGGTGGGAATAACATAGAAAAAGCGGAGAACGCAGGATGTGCGTTCTCCGCTTTTTTTAAAAAAGGAGGAACTGGTTTGCCGACCTATTGATTCAAAAGATCGACATACCGCATAAATATCGCCGCAGTCTGGGCCCGTGTGGCATTTTTTCCCGGGGCAAGGAGGTTGTCCTCGTATCCGCTCAGGATGCCGTTTTCCACGGCCCAGCGCATTGCGTCTAAAGCATAGGGGCTGATCTCTGCGGTATCGCTGAAGACCAGGTCTATATCAAAAGTCTCGGGGCTGCCTGCATAGCGGTGCAGCATGGTTACAAGCTGTTCCCGGGTGATAAAGCCGGTGGGGTTAGAGCCGTCGCTGATGCCCTGCGTAACCGCCCAATCCACGCCGGGGGCATACCAGACTTCGTCCTCATGAAGCTCAGCGCTGTCCAGCCGGGCAAGGACTGTCGTCAGCATGCCGCGGGTCATGGCCTCTTCCGGGGCGAAAGTCGAAGGAGATGTGCCGAGAAAGAGTTCCCGGGCAGAGACAAACTGGATGGGACCCCGAGCCCAGTGCCCTCCGATATCGGAGAAGGATTTGCTGTTGTCCTGAATGGCCAGAACGCTTCCGTCAGAGACAGGCAAAACCAGTCCGCCCTCGGTGACGCTGGAGGTTCTGACGATTTCCTGGGAGCCATCTGGGTGAGTGAGGATGGCCACCACGCCGGGGGTAGGGTTGGACAGAGGAACCTCCAGCTTTACAGCTTGAGAACTGCCCGTCTGTACAGTTAAGAGGGCTGTGTTGGGCAGCGCAGGGATAGGGAGGACGACTGTTTCCCCGCCGCTTTGCGCAGTCTGAGTCACCTGAGGGGGGAGGCTGACCTGAGCGTCTGCCCTGCCGAGGGGATCAACATTGACCTGGGCCGTCACATTGTTGGCCTGATTTACGGTGGTTTGGCTGGAGCCATCCGGCTTCTGTACGGTTTTGACGGTGGAGCCATTGGCCGCCCGCTCTGTGGTGGTCACGGTGCCGTCCGTTTCTGTCGCTACAGTGGTCTGGGAGCCGTCCGGATATTTGGTGATGGAGGTAACTGTTCCGGTGGCTTTGTCGGTGCTGGTGGTTGTTGTGGAGCCGTCCGGATTGGTCTGCGGAGGTGTTGTGGAACTTCCGCCGCCGGAGCTTCCTCCACCACCCCCTCCGCTGGAGGAGCCGTCGGTGGCTGGGATGGTCTCTCGAGCTGTCACAAGGCCGCAGAGGTTGCATTCCTTATGTCTGCTGCCGTCTTGAAGGGGGGTGGCCGCCTGATCAATGATCCAGGCGCCGGGAGTGTGAGCGCCATAGCCGTCTTTTTTGCTGTTTTCCTTGATGTCGCAGCCCCCGGCTGTGCAATCGTGCCAGTGGTATGTGCTGTCAGAGGACCAATTGCCGCTCCAGCTGTGGACATGGCCGGGCTGCGGTGGTGTGCCGCCGCCGGAAACAGTCAGCGTGGCGGTATCGCTGAGAGCAGTGCCGCCCGCAGTCTCCGCCTTGGGCAGTGTGATTTTGATGGTGTGGCTGCCCGGTTCAGATGTGGTGATACAAAATGTGTTGGCGGCAACATAGGCGGTAAATTCATATAGGGTGTCCGCATAAATGTACTTATAGATTCCGTCAGGGTCCGGTCTGGCCTGCAAAACCTTATTGTTTACCTCAACGGTCAGCAAAGAGTCATCCAAATATATGACGTCCCCGTTCGCGTTCTCGGAGAGCATCTCAAACTCTGTCTCCGCACCAGGGGCCGCGGATACATTTTTATTCAGAAACTGAAAGCGTGCCACCAGATTTTCATCTCCGGCGGAGCCTCCTGCGGAGGCTTTCCAGCTGCCATTGTCGTCTTTGACCAAGGTTAAGCCGGAGTTTCCATAGGGCAGAAGCTCAAAATTTCCATCGCTGGAATTTGGGGCTGTTATGTATGTGTGTCCAACGGAAGGTAAAGAGGTAGATTGTGTGTTGTCATAGTTTGTATCGCCGATGGCGAGCTTGGTGGTCCCTGTAACCTGACCGCTGATGTTCAAAGACTGATCCGCTTTCAGACACAGGAGGCCCCCGCCGTTGAAGTTGTGAACATTAAGGTTGAGTCCGTCGACCTCTTTGAGGTCCAGCTTCGCGTTGGGAGAGAGGGAGAGCGTCCCGTTGTTCCGAAACTGACTGTTTTGTGTCAGGACGAGCTTCCCTGACTCCACAGTCAGACTGGAGAGATCTGTGAAGGTTCTTGTGTCCAAATTTCCGTCGCCGCGATAGACCGCCGCCGTAGTAGAACCGGAACCGTTCACATTTGGGATTATTCCGGAGACAGTGACGCCGCCTGAGACGGCATATGAGCTGTCTGCCGCTGCGTTGGCGCTCGTCTGCTGGGCTCCGCAGGCATAAATGGTGCCCAGCGCATTTGTGGTGGTGATTTTATCCTTGACAGAGATATCCACTGTCCCGCTGAAGGTCTGAGTCGGATTTGTCCCGTCTGTCGTTCGGAAAAGATTGCCCGCGTAAATGTTCCCGGTATTGCCGGCACTTCCCTGGAGGCTGGTGTTTCCGGAAATGATGATTTTACTGCTTGCGCCGGGGGCCGGAACGGTAAAGCTGTTGTATTGGCCGGTCATGGCGCCGCCGTATATGTTGCAGGAGTTGTCTCCATTGCGGTTGACACACCTCACACTGTTCAGCGTCAGGGTATGGCCGTTTGCGACAATATAATTACCTACGCTTGTGGAGAATTGCAGCTCCACATTGGAAAATGTTACGTCCGCGCCCAGAACAAATCCTCCGGCCCGAACGGTTATTGTTCCGTTCTGAATGGTTACAGGCTTGTCAATGACATAAGGGACGTCTGCGCTGCCGGCGCCGCCGGTATCGTTGAGCAGAACAGTCTGCCCTCCCAGATCTGCCACACCGTTGGATGCGCTATTTACGTAGTCGCGCAGGTCTGTCCCACTGGCCGCCAGTCCCCTTGGGGGGAACGCAGTGGTGAGGAGGCAGGATGCCAGTAAGGCTGCGAGCAGTCTTGCTGTTTTTTTCGGCATAAATAAAATTCTCCTTTTGCTTTTTAGTGTGCACTGTTCTTGGCCTGACATGATGGTAATTCTCGCAGACGGCAGTATATCAGGAAATTTCAGGGATTGCAAGGGAAATATTTGGTAACATGGGAGCTGTGTTCAAAGTTGAGGCGGAAAGAAATGATATGGGGGGAGTTGGCGATGGTGTCAATAGTCCGCAATGCCGCATAGTCTGAAAGCGAGAGGGGAACGCAGCTTCCCTTCCCGGCTATTTCTGTGGGGCGGAGGCTTTCCGTCCCGGGAGAGGAACCATGCCATGCTCTATTATCTGATTGTATGCCGCTCGCTGACCTATGCGCAGCGTACCGCCGCCGCTTTGGAGCGGGCGGGTATTACCGCCCGGGTGCTTCGTTCGCCCAAGAGCATCTCTGGTGAGGGATGCAGCCACTCGGTAAAGATATCTCAGCGAAACCTTCCGGATTCTCTGCGTATTTTGCGGAGAGTGGGCCTGAGTCCCAAGCGGGTTTATATTACCGCCGGGGACGGCAGCTATCAGGAGGTGGCCCTGTGATTTATCTGGACAGTGCCGCCACCACGCTGCAAAAGCCCGCCGCTGTGGCCCGAGCTTCTGGCTGGGCCATTGGATATCTGGCCAGTCCAGGGCGTGGGGGCCACCGGCCCGCCATGGCGGCAGCGGACACCGCCTTTGCCTGCCGGGAGGCGGCCGCCCGGCTGTTCCATATGGATGATCCGGAGCGGGTGGTGTTCACTTTTAACGCCACACACGGCCTGAATATCGCCATCAAGACGCTGGCCCGAACGGGCAGCCGAGTGGTGATCTCCGGCTATGAACACAACGCCGTCACCCGGCCCCTCCACGCCTTGGATGCGGATCTGCGGATTGCCCGGGGAAAGCTCTTTGACAGGGGAGCTGTACTGGAGGATTTCCGCCGGGAGCTGGAGCGGGGCGCTGATTTGGCGGTATGTACTCATGTATCCAACGTATTTGGCTTCATTCTGCCCGTAGAGGACATTGCGGCCCTGTGCCGGGAACGAGGCGTGCCCCTGATTATTGACGCCTCACAGTCTGCCGGGTGTCTGCCCGTGGACTTCTCCGCCCTGAGGGCGGCATTTATCGCCATGCCGGGGCATAAAGGGCTGTATGGCCCACAGGGAACCGGACTGCTGCTGTGCGGCGCAGACCCCGTCCCCCTGATCGAGGGGGGTACAGGCAGCGAATCCAGACGGCAGTCCATGCCTGATTTCCTTCCGGACCGTCTGGAGGCGGGCACCCACAATGTTGCGGGCATTGCCGGCCTGCTGGAGGGACTGCGCTTTCTGGAGCGCCGAGGGGTGAGAAGTATTGCCGCCCACGAGACAAGACTGATCCGCCGTATGGGGGAGAGACTGTATTCTGTCCCGGGCGCCGAGGTCTTTTTGTCCGGAGACCCTGCCGCTCAGGCCGGAGTCCTGTCTTTCCGGCTGAGGGGCAGAGACTGCGAGGAGGTGGGGGAAATCCTGGGCGGTCGGGGATTTGCCCTGCGGGCTGGTCTCCACTGCGCCCCCCTGGCCCATGAGAGCGCAGGTACGCTGCAGACCGGGACGGTCCGGGCCAGTGTTTCCGCCTTCAATACCAGCGGGGAAGTCAACCAGTTTCTCCAGAGTGTCCGAAAGATTGGGGCGGACAGAACATGAAAAAGGGCTCCAGGAGGGGAAGCGGCGGGACCCGTTTTCCCCTCCGACCGTCCCTTCAAAAAATTTTTAAAAAATTTTCATCCCGGAGTCGGCCTTTTCGGTTGCCAAGCAGAGGGAAATATCGTATAATGATACAATGACACGGGACATGCCCTGCTGTCAGAGAGGGAGAGGTGAGCTTGGCCTTATGATGGAGATGCTATATACGGTACAAATGTTTTTACAGTCCAACTTTCCCCTGCTGCAGATTCAGCTGACCGATATTCTGGATATCGCCATTTTATCCTTTGTAATCTACAAGCTGATGTGGATGCTGCGCAAAACCAGCTCAGGCCGGCTGATGTGGGGTGTCCTGATTCTGATGATGGTCATGTTTGTCTCCTCCGACGCCGTCCTCTCTCTGACCGCTACCAGTTTTCTACTGGACAGGGTGGTGGAATGGGGAATTCTGGTGCTGGTCATCCTGTTTCAGCCAGAGATTCGCCGGTTTTTGGAGCGGATGGGCAGTGGCCGGCTGGGCCTTGTCTTCTCCTCCAGCAGGGAGTCCGGCCAGGATATGGAGACCGCCATCAGCCAGACCACCGAGGCTTATGCCGACCTGTCCCGGGACAAGGTGGGGGCGCTGATGGTCTTCGAACGGCAGGACCTGCTGGACGATGTGATCAAAACAGGCACTGCGCTGGACTGCAGTGTGTCCAGTGAGCTGCTGAAAAATCTCTTTTGGAACAAAGCCCCTCTGCATGACGGGGCGGTCATTGTCCGGGATGGCCGGATTGTGGGGGCGGGCTGTATGCTTCCCCTGTCGGGCAATGTGAACCTGAGCCGTGACTTGGGAATGCGCCACCGGGCGGGTATCGGCATGAGTGAGCACTCCGACGCGGTAGTGGTCATTGTCTCAGAGGAGACGGGTTCTATCTCCGCCGCTGTAGGCGGGATGCTCAAACGGCATTTGGCCCCGGAAACGCTGGAACGGCTGCTGCGCAACGAATTGCTCAACGATAAGCAGGAGGAGAAGAAGAGCGGCCAGTTTCCCCTGGTGGGTCTTCTGCTGAGCGGAGGCAGGAAAGAGGGTGACCAGTTATGATGGGACGACTGTTGGAGAAGCGGTGGGTCTGTATCCTGTTGTCTGTTCTGCTGGCCATTGTATTCTGGGCCTATATCCGGGCTGCGGTGGACCCTAATGGGATCACCTCTATCCACAATGTACGGGTGGAGACCACGGGAACCAGTGTTCTCAAAAGCCAGGGGCTCACCATCTCTGACATATCCCCCCAGGTGGTGGAGCTGCGGGTGGAGGGCTCCAACAGCGCCCGCACCGAGCTGCTCCGGCAGCGGAACAATCTGACTGTGGTAGTGGATGTTTCCCGCTGTGTTGAGGGAGAAAACACGCTGAAGTATCGACCCTCCTGGCCGGAGAATTTCAACGAGGAGGGAGTCCATGTCCCGGATCAGGAGCCGTCCAGCATTACTGTGATGGTGGAAAAGCTGTACAGCAAGCCCTTTGATGTGGAGTTTATTCTGGACGGCAAAGTAGTCAATAAGGACTACCAGACGGGCACCCCGGCCATTGAGCCTGCCTCTGTACTGGTCAGCGGGCCGGTGGAACAGGTTAATCAGGTAGCTAAGGCAGCCGCCATTTTAAAAGACAATGAGTTGGATGAGCGTTTTGCCGGCGACCTACCCATCACGCTTCTGGACAGTAAGGGGAATCCTCTTACAGATCTGGAGGTAACGCTCAGTTCCGAAACAGCTTATGTGGTAGTGCCAGTGGTGATGATGAAAGAGGTTGAGCTGACCGTCAACCTTTTGCCTGGCGGCGGTGCCACTGAGGATGACGCCGTGCGGGACATTGATCCCCCGACCATTGTGGTCTCCGGTTCCGAGGCCGACCTGGAGGGCCTGGACGAGATATCTCTGGGCTCCATCAGCCTGTCCGACGTGGTGGGCACCAACACGTTTACCCGGCCCATCACCCTGGACCCCAGCCTGACTAATGAGAGCGGCCTGACCACAGCTACCATCAAGGTGACGGTGGAGGGACTGGACACCGAGACATTTGCGGTGAGCAATATCAGAACGGTTAATCTGCCCGAGGAATTCAGTCAAACAGAGCTGGTGACCCGGAGCGTTCAGGTCAAGGTCCGGGGGCCGGCGGAGGAACTGGAGAAGATTGACGCCAGTCAGTTGCGTGTGGTGGCCGATCTGTCCGGCGTGACCAACGAGGGAACTCAGCTGATCCGCGCCCGCGTCTATTTGGATGGCTCCAGCACGGTAGGCGTGATCGGGGAATACACCATTTCTGTGAATATAAGCAGATAAACGAGGAAATTATCATGGTTCAGAACGCGATTGTAAAAAAAATTGTGAGGGAAGGGGTAGCTGAGGTCTCTCTACTGCGGCAGATGGAGTGCGGTCTGCACTGCGACGGCGCCTGCGCTGGCTGTTCGGCTAAGCCGCCTCAGGAAATACTGGCTCTGGCCTCCAACGCCATTGGAGCGAAGCCGGGTGACTTTGTGGAGGTGGAACCCTCCGGCGGGCGGAATGTCAGTACCTCGGTGGTAGTGTTCCTGGTTCCCTGTATTGGGCTGGGGTTGGGCTACGCACTGGGACTGAATGTGTTGCGGTTGGGTGAGCTGGCTTCCATGCTGACAGCTTTTCTGGGATTAGCGGCTGGGTTTATCCCTTCGGTTCTGATGAACCGGGCCATTGCCCGCAGTCAGGCCCCTGAGTTTTCCATTTTGAAGCGGCTGCGCTGAGGGAAAGCGCGATGTTCGGCTATGTGCGTCCCCTCCGGCCGGAGCTGAAATGTAAGGATTTCGATCTGTATCGGGCCACCTACTGCGGCCTGTGCCGCTGCATGCGGCAGCGGTATGGATTGATCGCCCCCATGTTTCTTAACTTTGATTTCACTTTTCTGGCCCTGCTGCTGTGGGAGTCGGAGGAAGGCTTTTTTCCCTGCCGGGGCCGGTGTCACGCCAACCCTCTGGTGAAAAAGTCCATGTGTCCCGACAGCCCCGCCTTGGAACAGGCGGCGGATGAGAGTGTAGTATTGGCATGGTGGAAGCTGCGGGATTCCGCCCGGGACGATGGAATGTGGGGCGGCCTGCCCGCCCGGGTGCTGTCCCTGTTCCTGCGGCCGGCTTATCAAAAGGCGGCCCGCCGCCGTCCCGATTTTGACGGGACCGTTCGGACCTGTCTGGAGGAGTTGTCCGTTTTGGAACAGGAGGGCTGTTCCTCCCTGGACCGGACAGCGGATACCTTTGCCCGTCTGCTCCAGTCCGCTGCGCCTGCGGAAGGGGAGCGGGGACGGGTGCTGCGCCAGCTGCTGTATCATCTGGGCCGTTGGATTTATCTGGCCGACGCCCGGGACGATCTGGAAGAGGACAAGCTGGCCTCACGGTATAATCCGGTGACTGCCCGCTACGGGCCGGGAGGAGACGATGGGGCATTGAAGCTGACCATGGACCGCTCGCTGGAGCTGATTGGGGCGGCGCTCCAGCTGGGGGACTTCGGATGCCGCGGGCCGCTGCTGGAAAATATTGTTTATTTTGGGCTTCCACTGGTGCAGAGAGCTGTGTTGGATGGAAGCTGGAAAGAAATAAAAAAACAAAAGATTTGGAGAAACGACAGATGAGAGACCCATACAGCGTTCTGGGTGTGAGCCAAAACGCCAGTGACGACGAAGTGAAGAAAGCCTACCGGGAACTGGCCCGGAAGTATCACCCGGACAACTATCAGAACAATCCTCTGGCTGATTTGGCCGAGGAGAAGATGAAAGAGATCAATGAGGCCTACGACACCATTACCAAGCAGCGTACCGGCGGCTACTCAGGGGGGACGTCAGGGAGCTACGGCGGCTATCAGCAGAGCTATGCTTCTTCCAATCCCGCCTATACGCGGATACGCAACCTGATTAACGCTGGAGATTTGAACCAGGCGGAGCAGCTGCTCTATGAGGTAGGGCAGAAGGATGGGGAGTGGTACTTCCTGTCCGGCAGCGTTGCTTACCGCAAAGGATGGCTGGACGAGGCTCTTCAGAACTACACCCGGGCTGTTCAGATGGAGCCTAATAATATGGAGTACCGTCAGGCACTGGCCGTGATGCAACGGGGATCCATGGGCGGCTACCGGCCCGCAGGCTACGGCGGCGGAATGGACACTATGGACTGCTGTACCACATTGATGTGTCTCAACTGTCTGTGTGGGGGAGGCCGTTGCTGAGATGGCCGGACCGGATGGAAGAAAAAGCGCCTGTATGGCCCTGGGCGGCGTGCTGGCCGCAGGCAGTCTGGTGCTGTTGTGGCTGGCCTGCGCCGTGCCTTCGGGACGGCTGGGGCTCACCGCGGCGGCCGGATTGTTTCCTATGGCGGCTTCCCTTTACGCCGGCCGGGCGGCGGGCTATTTGTGCTGGGCCGCGGCATCTCTGCTGGGTCTGTTTCTGTTGCCTGACAAGGGCATAGCTCTGCTGTTCCTGGCATTTTTGGGCCTGTATCCAGTGACCAAGGGACGAATCGAGTCTCTGCGCCGTCCGGGATTGGAGTGGGGACTGAAGCTGTCCTGGTTTGTTCTGACGCTTACCCTGTTCTGGCTTGTTCTGCGGGAACTCTTTCCCTCCCAGGCGCTGAGCGGGACGGCCGGCGGGGTTCCGCTGATTTATGGCGCGGGCAGCCTGATTTTTGCGGCCTACGACCTGGGACTGTCCCAGCTTATCTCCCGGCTCCAAAACCGTTTGGGCCGGAGAAAAAGATATTGAGTATAATGTTGCTTTTTTGAAAAAAGAAAGTGATTTTAGGAAAATGAGCGGCCTGCCCGCAGCACCGGAAGGCTTGGTGGGGAGGACGGCGAAGCTGTACAAGTTATCTTTTGTTCTTTTTCAAAATGAAGGGAACAGTTTTGCCATTTCTACAGTAAGGAGAGTGACCGACCTTGGTCAAAAGTATGACCGGGTATGGCCGGGCGGAAGAGACCGTCAGCGGCTGTACCATCACTGTGGAGCTGCGCTCCGTCAACAACCGCTATCTGGATTGCAACGTTCGTATCCCCAGACTGTATCTCTTCGCGGAGGAGGCTATCAAATCACGGGTGCAGAACACCATCTCCCGGGGAAAGGTGGACGTGTTTGTCACCCTGGACAGCACTGGCGCCGACCGGGTACAGGTGTCTGTCAACAAACCGGTAGCTGACGGCTATTACGCGGCGCTGAGACAGCTGGCGGAGGACTACGGCCTGTCCAGCGATATCTCTGTGTCGCTGCTTTCCCGGTTCCCCGAGGTCCTGCTGGCGGAGAAGGCGGAGGAGGATGTGGAACAGATGGCTAAGGATATCTGCTCCGTTCTGGACCATGCGCTGGCCGACTTTGATCAGATGCGCACCCGGGAGGGGGAACAGCTGAAGGAGGATATCCTGTCCCGGGCTGCGGCAATTGAGGACAAGGTGGCTTTGGTGGAAAAGCGTTCTCCCCAGACGGTGGCTGAGTACCGGGCCAAGCTGGAGACCAGAATGAACGAGGTTTTGGCAAATACCCAGCTGGACCCCGCCCGCATCCTCACCGAGGCGGCCATTTTTGCCGACAAGATTGCCGTGGACGAGGAGACCGTTCGTCTGCGCAGCCATATCACCCAGCTGAGGGAAATGCTGTCCAAAGGGGGGGCCACCGGCCGGAAGCTGGACTTCCTCATTCAGGAATTCAACCGGGAGGCCAACACCATTGGCTCCAAGTGCAGCGACATTGAGATCTCCGGTCATGTGGTGGATATCAAGGCGGAGATCGAGAAAATTCGGGAGCAGGTGCAGAATATTGAGTAGGAGGGACCCTTTTGCGGCTTATCAATGTCGGCTTTGGCAGCCTGGTGTCTGCCCACAGGCTGGTGGCGGTGGTCAGTCCTGATTCCGCCCCCATCAAGCGCATGGTTCAAGAGGCGCGGGAACGGGGCGTTCTTATCGACGCCACCTATGGCCGGCGTACTCAGGCGATTCTGGTGATGGATAACGACCATTTGATTCTGTCTGCGCTCTCCCCCGGGGCCATCGCCGGCCGTCTGGAGGGGAAGGAGCAGAGCGACGGAGAGGAGAAGCCATGAAAAAAGAAAAGGGCCAGCTCATTGTGCTGTCCGGACCGTCGGGCGTGGGCAAGAGCACCGTTATCGCGGAGCTGCTGGGCCAGCGGGACAACATCTATTTTTCTGTGTCCTACACCACCCGGCAGCCTCGGGTAGGGGAGCAGGACGGCGTAAATTATAACTTTGTGGACCGGCCGGAGTTCGAGCGGATGATTGCCGCCGGAGAGCTGCTGGAGTATGCCGAGTATGTGGGCAACTACTATGGGACCTCACTCAAAGTGATCCAGGAGCGGCTGGATTCGGGGATTGACGTGCTGCTGGACATTGAGGTCCAGGGTGCGGCCAAGGTCCGGGCCCGGTGCCCTGAGGCCCTGTTTATCTTTATTATCCCGCCTTCCTTTGAGGAACTCTCCCGTCGTCTCCACCGCCGGAACACGGACAGCGAGGATGTCATTGCCGGACGGCTGGAGAAGGCCCGGGTGGAGTTTCAGGAGATTCCAAATTACGACTATTTGGTGATTAACGATAAGGTGTCCGCAGCTGTGGCAGAGATTGAGGCTGTCCTTACCGCAGCCGCCTGCCGGGTGGAAAACCGAAGGTCTATTCTGGGTCAGTTTGTATAAAATAGTAAGAGTGTCTAATTAAGGAACGGCCTGCATGAAAGCGGGTCTGATATGAAACGCTTCGACAAGGAGAGATTTATTATGATGCTGTACCCCGCTATGAAGGATTTGCTGGAAAAGGTGCCCAGCCGTTACGAATTGGTCAACGTGGTGGCCTGCAAAGCCCGCCAGATTGCCCGGGAGGCCGAGATTGAGGGAGAGCCCCTGTCTGAGAAGCCTGTGAGCATTGCAATTCAGGCCGTCGCCAATGGTGAGTTGGAGGAAAAAAGCGAGGAGACGGAGATGTAATATGCAGGGGACGGCGGTCTTGCCGTCCCGTTTTGCCGGGGAATCCCGGTAAGGCGGACCGCTGGTAGTGGCGGCCCCTGCCTTTTGCGGGAGGAGGTGACAGCCATGGGTCGAAAAATTGCAAAGGTGGCTGTCGCCAAGGCAGTTTATGCCATTGATAAGCCCTATGACTATTTGATTCCCCGGGAGCTGGAGGGACGGCTGGAGCCAGGCATGAGGGTGCTGGTCCCTTTTGCCGCCGGTAATCGGGGGTCGGACGGAATTGTTCTGTCTGTCTATGAGGCACCCTCGGCAGGCCAGGCGCTGAAATCTATCCAGGCAGTGCTGGACGATTGGCCGGTGCTGGACGGCAAGGCGCTTCAGCTGGCCCTGTGGATGCGGGAGAGGTATTTCTGTACCGTTTACGACTGTGTCAAGGCGATGCTCCCTGCGGGGCTGTACTTTTCCCTGCGGGACTGTGTATTTGTCAGGCAGGGTATGGACCGGGAGCGGGCCTACAGGGCCGCCGAGGGTTCTGCTTCCGCCATCCAGCTTTTGGACCTGCTGTGGAGCTGGGGCGGAAGAGGAGATATGGAGCAAATCCGCCTGGCCTTCAGGGCCAAAGACCCCAACCCTGCCATCCGCCGGCTGACTGAGGCCGGCGTGGTCTCGCTGGAGACAGGGGCTCAGCGGGCGGTGGCGGACAAGACGGAAAAGGTCGCGGTGCTGGCTGTTCCGACAGAGGAAGCCATGGCGATTGTAACACCCCGACGGAAATCCGCTCCTCTGCGCTACGCCGTGGTTGAACTGCTGTGCGCGCTGGGGGCTGCGTCCACCAAGGAGCTGTGCTACTTCACCGGAGCCTCGCCGCAGACTCTGAAGTCGCTGGAGAAAAGCGGAATCCTAACCCTGGAGAGGCAGGAGATGCTGCGCCGCACGCCTTTGGAGGATGTGGAGCCCGCTCCGCCGCCCGTCCTGAACGGGGAGCAGCGGGCCGCCTTTGAGGGGCTGGATGCTCTGGCCCGGCAGGAGAAGCCCGCTGCCGCCCTCCTCTACGGCGTGACGGGCAGCGGCAAGACCCAGGTGTACATCCGGCTTATTCAGGAGACCCTCTCCCGGGGACGGACTGCTTTGGTGCTGGTACCTGAGATCGTGCTTACCCCCCAGCTCCTGCAGATTTTCGCCGCCCACTTTGGCAAGCAGGTAGCTGTGCTTCACAGCTCTCTCCGGGCGGGGGAGCGGTATGACGAGTGGAAGCGGGCGCACCGGGGAGAGGCGCAGGTGGTTGTCGGAACACGGTCGGCGGTCTTTGCCCCCTTGGAGAACCTGGGCCTCATCATTCTGGACGAGGAACAGGAGGCCAGCTACAAGTCGGAAAATGCCCCCCGCTACCATGCCCGGGATGTGGCCAAGTACCGCTGTGTGCAAAACAACGCCTTGCTGGTGCTGGGTTCCGCTACCCCGTCAGTGGAGACCATGTACCAGGCCCGGGAAGGTCAGATTGGGCTGTTTTCGTTGAAGACGCGCTACAACCAAAAGGCCTTGCCCCAGGTGCTCATCGTGGATTTGAAGGAGGAACTGCGCCAGGGAAACGCCAATGCGGTCAGCTCTGTGCTGAAGCGAGAGCTGGAGGCAAATTTCAAGCGGGAGGAGCAGGCTATCCTGTTTCTCAACCGCCGTGGGGCCAGCCGGATGGTGTCCTGCGGGGAGTGCGGGGAGGTGCCCGAGTGCCCCCGGTGTTCCGTGAAGCTGACCTACCACTCGGCCAACAACCGCCTGATGTGCCATCACTGCGGCCACTCTCAGCCCCTTCCTCCGGTGTGCCCCTCCTGTGGGGGACTGATGAATTTTATCGGCACCGGCACCCAGCGGGTGGAGGAGGAACTGCGGGATCTGTTTCCCTGGGGGGAGGTGCTGCGGATGGACACGGATACTGTCTCTGCTGCCCACCCCCATGAGGAACTGCTGGAGCGATTCCGAAAGGAGCGTATCCCCATTTTGGTGGGCACTCAGATGGTGGCCAAGGGGCTGGACTTTGAAAATGTTACCCTGGTTGGGGTCATTGCCCCTGATTTGTCCCTATATGTGGACGATTTCCGGGCGGGAGAACGAACCTTTTCCCTCCTCACCCAGGTTGTGGGCCGGGCGGGGCGGGGAGAAAAGCAGGGGAGGGCCGTGATCCAGACCTTTACCCCGGATAATGATGTGATTCGCTGTGCCGCCCTTCAGGATTATGATGGCTTCTATGAGCGAGAGATTGAGCTGCGCCGTCTGCGGAATGACCCGCCCTTCGTCCAAAGGGTGGTGGTTACTGCCTCCGGGCTGGAGGAGGGAGCGGTTCTGCGGTGCTGTGTCCGTCTGCGTCGGGCCCTGGAGCAGGGGCTTCTGAGCGTTCCGGGGCAATGGAAGTTGTTGGGACCCGCCCCTGCGTCGGTGGCCAAGGTGAACAACCGTTACCGCTACCGCCTCACCCTGTCAGGGCAGTCCGGCAGAAAGTTTCGGGTCCTGCTGGCCCATCTGCTGCGGGAGGCCCATAGGGACAAAGAAAACAGAGGGGTGTCCGTCTATGCAGATGCGGACCCCTATCATAGCTAGAAGGAGAAGAGACGTATATGGCAATCAGGACGATTTTGACCCAGGGGGATCCAGCGTTGAATAAGAGATGTCATCCGGTGACCAAATTTGACCACAGGCTGGCTGATTTGCTGGACGACTTGAAGGAGACGCTGGCAGAGGCCAACGGCGTGGGCCTGGCGGCACCCCAGGTGGGGATCCTGCGCCGGGCGGTGATCGTGGTGCCTGACCCGGAAAAGGACGAGATGGTAGAACTGGTCAACCCGGAGATCGTGGCCCAGGAGGGAGAGGTGGACGGTCTGGAGGGCTGTTTGTCCATCCCCGGCATGTGGGGCTATGTGAAGCGGCCCATATGGGTCAAAGTGCGGGCCCAGGACCGGGGCGGGAACTGGTTCGAGATGGAGGGCGAGGGTCTGGCGGCCCGGTGCTTCTGCCACGAGTTGGAGCACTTGGAGGGCCATATGTATGACGAGCATACAGATCGGCTCTATACTGCCGAGGAACTGGACGAGATGGAGTCGGAGAGGGCGGACGGATGAGAATCGTCTTTATGGGCACCCCTGACTTTGCCGTTCCTTCCCTGGAGGGACTGGCGGAGGCAGGGTATCAGGTGGTGGGTGTGTTCAGCCAGCCGGACAGGCCGGTGGGCCGGCACCACAACAAGCTCCAGCCCACCCCGGTGAAGGCCCGCGCCCTGTCCCGCGGTATCCCCGTCTATCAGCCAGAGACTCTGCGGGACGGGACCGCTCTGGCCGTTTTGCGGGAGCTGGAGCCAGAGCTGATCGTGGTGGCGGCCTATGGCCGATTCCTCCCTGATGAGATTTTGAACCTGCCCCCCAAGGGGTGCGTCAACGTTCACTCCTCCCTGCTGCCCAAGTACCGGGGGGCGGCCCCCATCAACTGGGCTATCCTCAAGGGCGAGGCGGAGACGGGGGTCACCATCATGCATATGGCCTCCGAGCTGGACGCGGGGGACATCATCCTCCAGCGGTCCACCCCCATCTCCCCAGAGGAGACCGCGGAGATGCTATATGGCCGGCTGGCTGAGCTGGGCGGCAAGATGATCTTGGAGGCGGCGGCCCAAATTGAGGCCGGGACTGCGGCCCGCACTCCCCAGGACCATACGAAAGCTACCCTGGCCCCCATGCTGTCCAAGGAAATGTCCCCGGTGGACTGGACCCGGAGTGCACAGGAAATTTTCAACCAGATCCGGGGCCTGTACCCCTGGCCGGGGGCGTCTACCGACATCATCAGCGGCGAGCCTATCAAGATCTGGGGGGCCCAGGTGGTAGAGAAGCACACCGACGCCGGTCCCGGCGCCATCATTGCCGCCAGCAAGCAGGGGATCGACGTGGCCTGTGGCGAACTCCAACATGTTCTGCGTATTCTGGAGCTCCAGCCCCCAGGCGGCAAACGGATGACCGCCGCCGCCTATCTGGCGGGGCACCCCATTCAGGTGTAAACCATGCTGGACTTTACGGCCTGCGGCCGAATTTTAAACGCTCCATGGCTGATCGAGCGGTTTCGAGACCGCTATGTGGACCGAACGCGGTTAAAACAGGTCGGACTGATGTGGAACGCCTACCTTCCGCAGTATCAACCCCGCTGCATTCCCACAGAGGAGATTGCAGAGCTGGGGCTCCCGAGGGACAAAAAAGTGTTTTTTTATTCCGAACGGGACAGGATGCTGTATGTTGCCAGCTTCGGCGCGGTGGCGGACTATGTGGAGCAGCTGGAGCTCTGGGAGGAGATCGACGCGTATCTCTTCGATAAGACGATGGACTGGGTGGTGGCGATTACCCATGAGGATTTGACCCTATGTCTGGGGCTTTGCAATCAAGAGGCGGTGGATTCCTTGACCATTCAAAAATGTGGGTCCCTCTGCTTCTGGGGGGACTGGTTTGGACGGCCTATGGATAACATTCACACGCCGGTCAGCGCCAGCTTTGACGAGACGGAGAAGCTGCTTGTAATCCAGTTTGACAGGGGCGAGACCTGTGAAATTTTCGGAGCCAGAGGCATTGTCAATACCTGGAATGACTTTTATGTAGAAAAGGCCGACAGAATCGGCTGGAGCTGGTACTATTACGGCAGAGGGCGGACGCCGGAGAATCTGTTTCGTCGGGAATATATCCTCGAGGATGGAACTGTGGTCTGCACGGAGTACCACCGGGAGCGGCTCGTCGGGCGGGAACGCTTTTCCGCCCAGGGGGAGAGAGCCTTTTCGATCTGCTGAAAACTGACCGGGAGCGCCAAAAGCCTCCTTTTGAAAGGAGGTGCCCCAGTGCGCACACTGGGGCGGAGGATTGTGTTTCGCCCTAGGCGAAACGTGCGAAGCATACGTGGTTTCGTAAGATTTTATTACTTCGTATATTTTGCTCCGCAAAATGCAATCCTCAGTCACCGCCTGCGGCGGTGACAGCTCCTTTCCAAAGGAGCCTTGCCCCCGCAGGGGAACGGGAGATGAGAGGGGAGGGACAAGCTTATGGACGCCCGTGAGGTATCGCTGCTGGCGCTGAACGACTGCCAGCGGCAGGGGGGATGGTCGGACGCCATTTTGAAAAAGCGGCTGGCCTCCGCCGGTCTGGACAGCCGGGACGGGGCGTTAGCCACCCAACTGTGCTTCGGCGTGCTGCAAAACCGGCTGCTGCTGGATTTCTACCTGTCCCACTTCTCCAACCTCCCTCTGAAGCGGATGGAGGGCCGGGTGGTGGAGGCCCTGCGGCTGGGGGCCTACCAGATGCTCTTTCTGGACAAGATTCCCCACAGCGCGGCGGTGAACGCCTCGGTGGAGCTGACCCGTAAGCATTGCAAAAATCCCCGGGCGGCGGGGATGGTCAACGGGATTCTCCGGAATATGGAGCGGAACCTGAACAATCTGCCCACTATCCCGCAGACCGACCCGGTGAGCTATCTGTCCATCTTGTACTCCCACCCGGATTGGCTGGTGAGGGAGTTGCTCACCGCCCTGGGCAGTGAGGAGACAGCGAAGCTGCTCACCGCCAATAATGGACAGGCCCCCATGACAGCCATGGTGAACCGGACCCGGACGACAGTTCAGGGCCTGATCCAGTCGCTGGAGGGGGAGGGGGTTCAGGCGCGGCCCCACCCCTGGCTGGCCGACTGTCTGATTTTGGAGAAAACGGGCAAGCTGGAGCGGCTGACCGCCTTTCAGGAGGGACTGTTTTACATTCAGGACCCGGCCAGCCGGCTGGCTGTAGAGGCTCTGTCCGCCGGGCCGGGGATGCGGGTATTGGACTGTTGTGCCGCCCCTGGCGGCAAGAGTTTCGCCGCCGCTATTTGCATGGGGGGCAGGGGAGAGGTGGTTTCCTGCGACCTCCACCCCCATAAAAAGAAGCTGATCCAGGCCGGAGCTGGCCGGCTTAGTTTACGTAATATTGTCCCCATGACCGCCGACGGGAAGGTGTTCCGCCCTGAGTGGGAGAACACCTTCGATAGGGTGCTGGTGGATGCCCCCTGCTCCGGTCTGGGGGTCATTCGGAAGAAGCCGGATATCCGATATAAGGACCCGGAGCCGCTAAAGGACCTGCCCAAGGTCCAACGGGAGATTTTGGAAACAGCCGCAAGGTATGTAAAGCCAAATGGCTTGCTGGTCTACTCCACCTGTACCCTCCTGCGGCGGGAGAATGAGGATGTGGCGGAGGATTTTCTAAAATGCCATCCTGAGTACAAGGCTGATTCCTTTACACTCCCTGAACCAGTTGGATTTGTGGGAGACGGAAGAGTGACCCTCTGGCCCCACCGGCAGGGGACGGACGGATTTTTCATCAGTAGGTTCCGCAGAGAGGGGGAGTCCCTTGATTGACATAAAATCCATGACCCTGGAGGAACTGACTGCTTGGCTCAAGGACCAGGGGGAGCCCGCCTTTCGGGCCAAGCAGATTTTCAAGTGGCTCTATCGTGGGATGGCCTCCTTTGAGGATATGACTGACCTGTCCAAGGCCCTGAGGCAGAAATTGGCGGAGGAAGCCCTCCTCACGCCCCCCACAGTAGCCCGGAAGCAGGTGTCTCAGGAGGATGGCACCATCAAATATCTGTGGCGACTAGCCGACGGCAACTGCGTGGAGTCGGTGCTCATGCGCTACCGGCACGGCAATACGGTGTGCATCTCCTGCCAGGTGGGATGCCGGATGGGGTGCGCTTTCTGTGCCTCTACCATTGCCGGGAAGGTCCGGGACCTGACGCCGGCAGAAATGCTGGATCAGGTGCTGTTTACCCAAATCGACAGCGGGGTCCCCGTTTCCAACATCGTTTTAATGGGGATCGGGGAGCCGCTGGACAATTTCGACACAGTTTTGCGCTTCCTCACCCTGGTAAATCACCCGGACGGGCTGAATATCGGGATGCGGCATATCTCCCTGTCCACCTGTGGTTTAGTGGATGAGATTGACAAACTGGCCCAATATGGGTTACAATTGACGTTATCGGTTTCCCTCCATGCCCCGGATGACGAGACCCGGAGCAAGATCATGCCCGTCAACAGGGCCGTAGGCGTGGAGAAATTGGTGGAGACCTGCCACCGTTATTTTAATAAGACGGGCCGGCGCGTCTCCTACGAGTACGCCATGATCAGCGGGGTGAACGATGCCGACTGGCAGGCCGACCTGCTGGCCAAGTGGCTGAAAGGTGCCCCAGCCCATGTGAATCTCATCCCCCTCAACGAGGTGGAGGAGAGCCCCCTTAAGCCCAGCCGCAGGGTAGCGGCCTTTCAGAAGCGGCTGGAGGGGCACGGCGTCACCGTCACCGTCAGGCGAAAGCTGGGGGGCGACATCGACGCCTCCTGCGGCCAGCTGCGCCGCAAGGCGATGAAAGAGACATAGAGACGCGACAAAGCGAGAAACGAGGTTGAACGCTTATGCAGGTATGGGGAGTCACCGACCGAGGCGCGGTGCGACAGCAAAATCAGGACTCCTACGCCGCCAGGGTGCTGGAGGATGGCAGAGTCATTGCTCTGGTCTGTGATGGTATGGGTGGAGCCCGGGCGGGCAATGTGGCCAGCACTATGGCTGTGGAGCTGTTCCTGGAGCACTTTTTCCAGGGCAGTCCGTCGGACAGCCCGGAGGAGCGGATGGGCTATGCGGCCTCAGTGGCCAATCAGGCCATCTTCCAGAGGTCAGCCAGCGATATGGAGTGCGCCGGCATGGGTACGACGATTGTGGCAGCTCTGGTGGACGGGACCCAAGCGGTGATTATCAACGAGGGGGACAGCCGGGCCTATCACATCAACAGCGAGGGCATTGTCCTGGTTACCCGTGACCATTCCCTGGTGGAGGACTTGGTGGAGCGGGGAGAACTGACCCGGGAGCAGGCCCGGACCCACCCCCACAAGAACCTGATTACCCGGGCTTTGGGGGCTGAGCCTGAGCTGAGGGCGGATTGTTTCCGTCAGCCTTTGGCAGAGGGGGACTATCTGCTGCTGTGCAGCGACGGGCTGAGCAATGTGGTCAATGAGCAGGAAATGCTTTATGAGGTGGTCCATGGAGGGGCGCCGGAACAGTGCTGCAATCGCCTTCTGGAAATCGCCCTCAGCCGCAGCGCGCCGGATAACGTGACTGTAGTGCTGGTGAAACGCTGAAAAAGAGGAGGATATTTACCATGGATCCTTACATCGGTAAATTACTCGATAACCGATATGAGATATTGGAGCTGGTGGGCACCGGCGGTATGGCCAAGGTGTATAAGGCCCGATGCCACCGGTTGAACCGGCTGGTGGCCATTAAGATTTTGCGGGAGGACCTGTCTCAGGACGCCGAGTTCCGCCGCAGGTTCCACGATGAGTCTCAGGCTGTCGCCATGCTGTCCCACCCCAATATTGTGGCTGTCTATGATGTGAGCCGTTCCTCCGAGCTGGAGTACATCGTCATGGAGTTGATCGACGGCATTACCCTGAAGCAATACATGCAGAAGAAGGGGAACAGGCTGAACTGGCGGGAGGCCCTCCACTTTATCACCCAGATCACCAAGGCTTTGGGCCACGCCCACAGTCGGGGGATTATTCATCGGGACATAAAGCCACACAATGTGATGGTCCTGCGGGACGGCAGCGTGAAGGTGGCTGACTTCGGAATTGCCCGGGTGGCCTCCGGCGGGCACAGCACCTTGACCCAGGAGGCTTTGGGCTCGGTCCACTATATCTCCCCGGAGCAGGCCCGGGGCAGCCATATCGACGCCCGGTCCGATCTGTACTCCGCCGGGGTGGTCCTGTATGAGATGCTCACCGGCCGCCTGCCCTTTGAGGGAGATACCCCTGTGTCGGTGGCGATTCAGCACATCAATTCCATCCCTCTGTCTCCCAGGGAACTGGAGCCCTCTATCCCAGAGGCGCTGGAGGTCATCACCATGAAGGCCATGGCCCCCAATCCGGACAACCGCTATCTGTCTGCTGACGAGATGTTGTCCGATCTGGAGGAATTCCGCAAGAACCCCAACATTAACTTCGACTATAATTCCTCTGAGTTTGACCCGGAGGAGGAGTTGGACGACGACCGCACCCAGGTCCGGCCTGCTGTTCATACATCCTCTGGCCGGGGAGGCTCAGAGCGCCGGCATCAGGAGGAGCGGGACCGGCGGCGGAGCCGGCAATACGAGGAGGATGATGAGGACGACTATCCCCGCCGAAATCCGGTGTGGCCTATCTTTCTGGCTGCTGCGGCTGTCCTGCTCTTTGTGGGGCTGGTGGCTTATTTTCTGATCAATACGGTCTTCTCCGGTCTCATGACCCCCGCGGAGATGTACCCGGTGCCTGATTTGACGGGCAGAGTCTATGAGGAGATCAAGGACGATACAGATTTGCTGGGCCGCTTTACCCTGGTGGAGGGAGAAACGGTAGCCAACGATGCGGAGCCCGGAACCATCATCGATCAGGAGCCCAAGGGGAACCGGGAAGTGACGGAGAGCGTCACCGAAATCAAGGTGACCATCAGCGGCGGTCCGAAGCTGGTGAAGATGATCCCTCTAAATGGAATGAACTATATGGATGCCTCCACTGCGCTGAAGAATATCGGGCTAAGGCCCAGCGTACCCGAATATGAGAACCATGAGACCATCGAGCAGGGTTTCATCATCTCCTACACCCCGATGGAGGGCGTCGATGTGCCTCCTGGCACGGAGGTAAAGATTCTCATTAGCAAGGGACCAGAGGACAAGCCCTTCCGTATGCCCAAGCTGGTGGGGATGACCAAGGCCAGAGCCCTGACTGAGATCGACAACTGCAATCTGGCACAGGGCAATGTTGAGCAGGAGGCGTATGACGACGAGATTGAGGAGGGCAAGGTCATCAGCCAGTACCCCCTTGAGGGCACCGACGTCACCGAGGGAACCGAGGTCAATCTGGTGATCAGCAAGGGTCCCGACCCGGCTACTCTGCCTCCCGACCCGCCTCCTGTGGAGGAGCCCACGCCAGTGACCAAGATGGTCAATGTCTCGTTGGAGGGCTATGAGGGCTCTGTTACTATACGTCTGCTTTTGGACGGCGTAGAGGTGGGCAGCGCCACTGCGGATGCCACCATGGACACTGCGGTGGATGTGGCCGTTCAGGGAATGACCGGTATGGGAACCAAAGAAGTGGCAATCTATATTAACGGCGTGGCCAGTGGAACCAAAACGGTGGATTTTGACTCATGAATGAGGGTGTGATCCGAAAGGCCCTCAGTGGCTTCTACTATGTGGACGACGGACAGTCTGTTGTGACCTGCCGGGCCCGGGGGAAGCACCGTCATGCGGGCCTCGCTCCCCTGGTAGGGGATCGGGTGCGGTTTACTCCGCTGGAGGACGGCTCCGGCGCCTTAGATGAGATTCTGCCCCGGAAAAATGAGTTTTACCGCCCCGCGGTGGCCAACATCGACCTGCTGGTAGTGGTGGCTTCCCAGGCGGTCCCGGCGACCGATCCCTTTCTCATTGACCGGGTGGCGGCGATTGCCGCCACCCGGGGATGTGAGACTCTGATCTGCGTCAACAAGTGTGACCTGGAACCGGGGAAGGACTTGGCTGGTATCTATGAGAGGGCGGGCTTTCCCGCCCTCCGGGTGAGCGCCCAGACCGGCGAGGGACTGGAGGAGCTGCGCCGACTCCTGGCGGGCAAGGTGTGCGCCTTTACCGGCAACTCCGGGGTGGGCAAATCCAGCATTTTAAACGCCTTGGAGCGTGACTTCGATTTGGCCACCGGGGAGGTCAGCGATAAGCTGGGCCGGGGGCGGCACACCACCCGGCATGTGGAGCTCTTCCGCTTGTCCTGCGGGGCGCTGGCGGCGGATACCCCGGGTTTCTCCTCCTTCGATGTGGACAAGATGGAGCTGGCCCAGAAAGAGGAGCTGCAATACGCCTTCCGGGAGTTTGCCCCCTACCTGGGGAAGTGCCAGTTTCAGGACTGCGTCCATGTGAAGGAGAAGGGGTGCGCCGTTCTGATGGCTGTAAAGGTGGGGGAGATCGCCTCCAGCCGCCACCGGAGCTACGTCCGCCTGTATGAGCAGGCCAAGGCGATTCCAGACTGGCAGAGAAAGAAATTGTAGGGACGGCCTGTGGCCGCCCGTGTGACCTATTCAGATATGGCGGGCGGCCACAGGCCGCCCCTACAGATTTTTAACAAGGTGATTGCGATGAACGAAATGATCCTACTCAAGCTGGGGGAGATGGTTCTCAAGGGCCTGAACCGCCGCAGCTTTGAGGACAAGCTCCAGGCAAATATCTACCGTCGGCTGAACAACCTGGGCCAGTTTCGGGTGTACACCCGCCAGTCCACCACTTATGTGGAGCCCATGACCGACGAGTGTGACGTGGACGGGGCCTGGGAGGCGCTGACCAAGGTCTTCGGTGTGGTGGGCCTGTCTCGTGCCCGGGCCTGCGAGAAGGACAAGGACGCCATTCTCGCCGCCGCCCGGGAGTATCTGGGCGGCAAGCTGTCCGCCGCCCGCACCTTCAAGGTGGAGACCAAGCGGGCGGACAAGACCTTCCCCATGACCTCCATCCAGCTCAGCCAGTACGTCGGCGGCGAGTTGGACGAGATCTACCCCGACCTGAAGGTAGACGTCCACAACCCGGAACTCACCGTCCACATTGAGATTCGGGACTACGCCGCCTTTGTCCACGCCGACCCGGAGCCAGGGGCGGGGGGACTGCCGGTGGGGATTAACGGCCGGGCGGTGTCCCTGCTGTCCGGGGGCATCGACTCCCCGGTGGCCTCCTGGATGATCGCCAAGCGGGGAGTGGCCCTGGAGATGGTCCACTTTTTCTCCTACCCCTACACCTCCAACGAGGCCAAGGAGAAGGTCCTCGACCTAGCCCGGTTGCTCACCCCCTGGTGCGGGCGGCTCACCGTCCATGTGGTGCCCTTCACCGCTATCCAGGAGGAGCTGCGCCGGTCCGTCCCCCAGGAGCTGTTCACCTTGGTCATGCGCCGGTTTATGATGCGTATTTCGGAAAGGGTGGCCCAGCGGTGCGGAGCCAAGGCCCTGGTCACCGGCGAGTGCCTGGGTCAGGTGGCCAGCCAGACTATGGAGGCTATGGCCGTTACCGGAGCAGTCGTCGATTTGCCCATCCTCCGTCCGGTGGTGGGAATGGACAAGGAGGACATTGTGAAAATCGCCCGGAAAATCGGCACCTTCAACACATCTATTCTCCCCTATGAGGACTGCTGCACCGTCTTCACCCCCCGGCATCCCCGTCTGCGTCCCACTTTAGAGGAGCTGGAGGCGGCGGAGCAAGGCTTAGACATTGCGGGAATGGTCCAGGCCGCCGTGGATGGCATCGAGCGGATACAGGTATAAAAAGAACTCCCTCGCGTCAAGCGAGGGAGTTTTCATCTGTTTATCGGCGTCCGCCAAAGCCGCCGCCGCGGGACCCCCCTCCGAAGCCGCCCGACCGGCCTCCGAAGCCCCCACCTCGGGAGCCGCCAAAGGAGCCTCCGCCCCGGCTGCCGCCGAAGGAAGAGCCGCCGAAGCTGCCCCCAAAGCCGCCCGACCGACCGCCGCCGGAGGGACGTCCGCCAAAGGTGCCGCCCCCTCTGGGACCTCGGTTGCCAGCGCCGCCAAAGCCGCTGGAGGAGCCAAAGCCGCCACCGGGGCGGTTTCCAGGTCCGCCGCCAGGACCTCTGGGAGGTCGGGGCGGGGGCGGGGGAGGCTGATGCCAGTGTCGCCGGTACCAGTAGGAGCTTGGCCCATGCCAGAAGAAGATGGGCCGGAACATCACCGGAGGATTGACCACGCCATAATACTGCCGCCGGTAGGTGTTGTACCGGCTGCGGTCAATGGCGCTGATGACCACCACAATGGCGATGAGAATAAAGGCCAGCATGATGACGCCCGCGGCTGTGTCCCCGCTGTTATTGTACCCGTAGGAACCGTCAGGTTCCGCGTTGCCCAGGCCGAAGTTGTCCAGATAGACCTCGTTGAGAGCCTCATAAAAGGCCAAAATGGTCTTGTCATTCAAATCACCCGACAGGATACCCTCCAGATCAGAGACCACCCGATTGGTGAGAATGGTGGAGAAGTCGTCGCCGGGGGCTACAAACCAGTCCTCATCCCGCGCCGAAATGGCCAGAACGGCATCGCCCTCGCCCAGGCCCATGTCCACCCCCTGATCCCAGGCGAAATCCTCCAGGCTGGTGACGGAATCGGTAGTGACAATGGCCACCACGCTGTTGTAGCGAAAATCCCAGTTGGCGTTGTACAGGCTGATCTTCTTTTCTGTGGCGGCGGACAGAATATCCGCGTCATCCCATACATACTTGCTGTAACCGCTGGTGGACAGGGTGGTGTCCAGACCGGTGGAGGCGGGGGCTTCCGACGTGGGCGCGCCGCCGCCCTTGGTCCGTCCAATGACCACGGCCCCCGCAATCATGACCACAACAATCAGCCAGGCTACCCATGTTTTTTGAAAAAATTTCATGGCGTTCTCCTACAGTCAGCCTCGCAGCTCCAACAGCTTCTGTTTCAGCTCACCCTCGATGCGGCCCAGCTCCTTCTCGGCCTCTTTCCTCTTTTGGGCGCCCTCGGTCTGGATCTTCATCACCTCGTCCAGGGTGGTGATGAGCTGCTGGTTGGTATGTTGGAGGGTCTCGATAGAGACCACGCTCCGCTCGGCCTCCCGGGCAGTCTCGATAGTGCCCATCTTGAGCATGTCGGCGTTTTTCTGGAGGAGCTGATTGGTCATATCGGTGACGGCAGTCTGGGCAGCGGTGGCCTGACGGCTGTGCTCCAGGCCCAGGGCCAGCACCATCTGGCTCTTCCACAGGGGGATGGTGTTCACCAGAGAGGACTGGATCTTCTCCAGCATCTGGGTATCGTTGTTCTGGAGCAGCCGGGTCTGGGGACCCATCTGAATGGAGATCATCCGGGTGAGCTCCAGGTCGTGGAGCTTCTTCTCAAACCGGTTGCACAGGTTGGCGAAGTCGTTGTAGGCCTGGGCGTCCTCCTGGGCGCCGGTAGTCTCTGCCTTCTTTTTCAGCTCGGCCAGGTCGTGGGTACGCAGGTACTCCAACCGCTTCTTGCCGGCCAGGATATACATGGTCAGCTCCTTGTAATACTTGGTGTTCAGCTCATACATCTGGTCGAACATGGCCACGTCCTTCATCAGGGTGACTTGGTGGTTCTCCAGCACCTTGACAATCTTGTCCACATTGACCTCGGCCTTGGAGTAGCTGGCTTTCAGGGCCTCCAGCTCATTTTTCTTCTTTTGGAAGAAGCCGCCGATGCCCTTTTTCTCCGGCTGGCCGAAGGTTTTCAGCTCCACCACCAGAGAGGACAGGGCCTCGCCCACCTCGCCCAGGTCCTTGGTCTTCACGTTGTTCAGAGCGCTTTCAGAGAAAGCGGCAATGTTCTTCTGGGCCGCCGCGCCGTAGTTAAGAACCAGATTGCTGTCGGTCACGTCGATTTTTTGTGAGAAGTCCTCCACCATTTTCTTCTCCGCCTCGCTGAGCATGGACTCGTCCAGCTTGACAGCGTTGGCGTCCCGGGCGGCCTGGACAGACTCATCCACCGCAGGCGTAGCGGGGGCGGTGGGCTCCAGGGTCAGCGCCGGGGCCTCCACCGCCTGGGCGGCGGAGGGCTCAAAGGTCAGCTCCGGAGTGGTGCTCAGGTTCAGTTCGTCACTCATAGTTATTTTCCTCCTGATTTTTAGTTTCAGCTTTACGATAAATTATACCAGCGGCGCCACCAGATAACCGCGTTAACGGTAAATAACACGGCAGCTACCACGGCAAGAAAACTGCTTTCGCCTGGGCGGGCCAAATTCAGGAACCAGATTATCGTGCCAATGGTCCATATAACGGCAAACATCAGGGCCTGCTTCTTGCTTATGGGTTTCTTCATGGCGTCTCCTTTCTCTCAGGGGCGGCCTGCGGCCGCTTGTTCCCAATTCGCGTACCACTGCGGGCGGATGATATCCGCCCCTGCGAAATGATGGTCTATAGGGCGCGACGACCCCGGCGCGCCGTATATGAGCCGGTGGAAATTCAGAAGACGGCGGGCCGGGTCGTCCCGCCCTACACGCCTTACAGCTCCAGCGTGGGCCCATTCATCCCGCCGGTGGGCTTCGCGCCCCCGGACAGGCCCTCCTGGGCCAGCAGGTTTTCCATCACGGTGATGTCGGTGGAGATGTCCAGGGCCTCGTCGCCGAAGAGGGCGTCCAGCTGCTTGTCGAAGGCGGCGCACAGGGTATCCAGCATGGTCTCCACCTTCTCCTTGGTGGCGTCGATGTTGCTGCCCGAGACACCGGTGGAGTCCATCCGGTCGTAGGCGTTGAGCAGCTTGATGGTGGTGGGCAGGAAGTAGTCCAGGAAGCGGGAAATTTGGGGCTTTTTTTCAGGGTTGGCGATAATGTGGTCGATGATTATGCCGGTGACCTCCTCCAGATGGTCGATCTGAGCGGAAATTTTCTTGTCCGGGATGGCGTCGTTCAGGCGGCGCAGCTCAGAGACGGCCCGCTCCTTCTCTTTCCGCAGGGCGGCGATTTGGGGGTCCTCCTCCTTTTTGGACTCGGGCTTCTTGACTTCTTCCTTGGCCGCACCGGGGGTTTGATAGACCTTGTCCGGGAAAATCGCCTTACCTAAAGTAAAGGCGATCAACGACAGTCCGGCGCACAGGATATAGTGCAGCGGGGTATTCAGAGGGAACATCAGAGCGTAGCCCAGCCACACAAAGCCCACCAGGTAGATGGGAAAGACAGACACTTTTTTGTGGGTGGTCATGGAGCACCTCCAGAAAAATAGTTATGTATATTGTACTCCCTGGAAAGAGAGGTGTCAAGAAAATTGAAGCGGTTTGCAAAATTGCCGCATCCATTATTATTAAATGCACAGAGACTCAACCGAGTCCGCTGTGCATTTTTCTTTTTATATCAACACAGAACGACCCCGAGGACGGAGGTGAGAAAAACGGCGAGATACCGCTACCTGACCTTCGAGGACAGGAAACAGATCGAGGCGTGGCATCTGAACGGAGACCGGCCGGCCGACATCGCGGCCCGCCTATCCGTCCACTACACCACGATCTACAAAGAGCTCCAGCGCGGCGCGACCGGCGAGCTGGACAAAAACCAGCGCGAGGGGTACAACGCAGAGCTCGCCGAGAGGCGGCTCCGTGAAAACTTCAAGCGCAGGGGCAAGAAGGCAGCACCAGCAGCCCCGACACAGTAGCCAAGAACACCCGGCAAAAGCCGGGCCGAAGAAAGGAGATCCCACCATGAGAAACTACAACACGACCACGACGGCAAAGATGGACGAGCTGCGCACCTGCGCGGGCTCCTGAGCAAGTCGGCGGTCGTGTTTTTGTTTCCTGAAGGGCTCCAACACCAAGATCCCCGGCCGCGGCCGGGCCAAGACGAAAGGAGTAAGGCCATGACGACTAAAACCTATAACGGGATCCGCACCGGCTTCGGCTGCAAGGTGGACGAAGATCTCCACGGAGGCCCCGGCGGCACCATCCTCACCGCCTACTACGAGTGCAACAGCGTCGCAGAGGCGGCGGCCATCGCCATCGAGCTGCTCAACAGTTCCTACGAGGTGACAATCTTCTCCGGCGGGTACTTCAACCCGCGCAGCTACACGAGCACCAAAGAGATCCGGCGCGACTTCGCCCAGTGGCTCTCCGAGAAAGAAGGTGGCGCACAATGACCAACGCCTTTAAGTTCGGCGTCTCGCTCCTCTGCCGGGCATCATTCCCGGCAACGCTGGAGGAAAGCGGCGAGCCCTGCATCGTGGAGGTCACGGTCTACCGGCTCAACGCCGTCGCCCTCAACCTCTACCTGCTGGACGGGGACGAGCCCATCCGCAACCACCTCGGCCTCCCAGAGGCTGACACCTACATCACCAAGCACCAGATCGACGACATCATCACCGTCGTCCGCATTATCAGAAAGGAGGCAAACACATGGCAGCGCTGAAAGACATCGCCCGAGACAACGCTGACGAGCTGCGGGAAGGCATCGCGTGGGTCATCGTCTGGCGCACCGGCCGCTCGTGGCACGCCCTCCCCATCTGGAGCGACCTCGAGGCCGGCGAGTGGGAAGCCGGCGACCTCAACGACGCCATCAGCGTCCTGAAGGTGGATCCTGACGCCGTCGCCCTGAACGGCTACTACTGCGGCCACTTCGGCGAGGACATGAACATCGAGCAGCTCGCGGCCGGCATCCGCTGGCACTATGAGAACGGCTACAACCGACTCGCCAACCGCTACGACATCGAGGAGGCGCAGACCAGCATCGAGGAGGCCCGCAAGGCCGCCGAAGCCGTTGGCCTCCCATTCAGCGAGAAGCTGGCAGACGGTGCCGGGGACGAGCCAGACCCCTACATCTACGACGGCAGCATGAGCCCCGGCGACTACGAGGCCGCGCAGCGGGCGAGAGACGCCCACACAGCACTCGCCGAGGTCGTGACCAGCCGCTTCCCTGCCGCTGGCCCGGATGCTATTGATCGAATAACGGACGCGGCGTCAGGGCTGAAGCTCAGCCCCGAGACAATGCAGAGGATCCTCGACGCCTTCGACACAATAGCCGAAGCCGTCAAGCGGCTGGAAAAATGGGCCGCAGATGTCATCGGCAAGCTCACCAGCTTCGTCTCCAGAGCGTGGGACGCTATTGCCACAGCCTGCGCACCCCCGAAGTGGCGCCATTATGCGCTCCACGCCAAGCGGGCCAGAGTCCGCAAGAAGTACCGCGACCGCATCCGGCGGGCGTTCTTCCTTGCGATGGCATCGGAAGGAGGTGGGAGCTCGTGACAGCCAAGTGCGTCGGCTGCGGCCTTCACTGGAATGTGAGCCTATACGCCAAGATCCCAAAGTCGGGCTATATCTGCCCGCACTGTGAGAGCCGGATCCGCGCCGGCGAACCGCTGAAGAACATACAGGCCAGCCCCAAGGGCCGGCCGCCAAGAACGAAAGGAGCAAAACCACGAAAAAAGCACTCAAGACCGCACCCCGCGGCACCGCCTTCAACTATGCCGGCCAGCGCTGGGTCGTGCTGGAACATAACGCCACCGGCACCCTCTGCCTGACCGAGAAGATCGTCGAGGATCGCGCCTTCGACGACGGCAACTGCAACGACTTCAGCAAGTCCAGCAGCCTGCGCTACCTGAACGGCCCCTTCCTCGACACCCTGATCGACGCCGCCGGCTGCTCCAGCGCCTTCCTGACGAGCGAGCTCGACCTGACGGCCGACGACGGCCTGAAGGACTACGGCACCTGCACCGTCACCATCTTCCTGCTGACGGTCGACCAGTACCGGCGCAACCGCGACGTGATCCCCAACGCAGACGACTGGTGGTGGCTGTCCACGGCCTTCAGCACGGCCTCCAATGGGTACGAGCATAGCGCCCGCTATGTCGCCTCTGGCGGCACGCTGTACAGGCACAACGCCTGCTACGGCTACGACGGCCTGCGCCCCGCTTGCTATCTGGACTCCGATCTCCTGATCTCCTTCGACGAGCAGGACGTGACCGCAGAGCAGGCCGGCGACATCGTCAAGGAGCTGATCGAGAGCTTCGGCGGCAGCTTCGCCACCGAGGAGCAGCTCAGAGCTGCGGCCTCCTTCATGCTCGGCACGCTGCGAGCCACCAGAGAACAGGAGGCGCCCCATGAGTAACCTGACCGCCCTGCTGAACAAGTACAAGGCCCTCGTGATCTTCGACACCGAGACCAGTGGCCTCGACTTCGACAAGGATCAGATCATCGAGCTGGCGGCCCTGCGCGTGGAGCGCACGGCCTCCGGCGGGCTGAGGATCGCCGGCAAGATGGACACCTTCATCAAGCTGCCCGAGGGCGAGACACTGCCGGAGAACATCGTCAGCCTGACCGGCATCACCGACGCCCTCCTCCAGACCGAGGGCGTGCAGCCGGCCAAGGCAGCCAGCCAGATCGCCAAGCTCATGCAGCCGGGCCCCGTCCTGATGATCGCCCACAACGCACAGTTCGACGCCTGCTTTCTGCGTGGCCTGCTGCGCGGCGCCAAGGTCGGCCGGATCGACTGGCTGGACAGCCTGACGGTCTACAAAGACCGCCGGCCCTACCCTCACAAGCTCGCCAACGCGATCCTCGCCTACGAGCTCGAGGACAAGGTACAGAACAGCCACCGAGCGATCGACGACGTGCTGGCCCTGTTCGAGGTGCTGAAGGCGATGGACGACGAGCGCGACGACCTCGCTGCCTACGTCAACCTGTTCGGCTACAACCCGAAGTACGGCGTCAGCGGCCGCAGGATCGTCGGCGTCAGATACGAGCCGCAGGGCTTCAATAAAGCCATGACGCGGCCGGAACAGACCCTCCCGGCCCGCGTAGCCCGGAGGTGAGGACAATGAGCAAGAGCTCACCGATCACAATCACGAGCGAGGAGCTGCGCGACCGCGTCGAGGAGTACCTCGACCGCTGGATCCCGGACGACGTCTGGAACCGCAGCGAACCCTACGCCCGCCGCAAGCTCGACCTCTGCCGGGAACGGCAGCCGGAGGTCGAATACTTCAACAACGAGTACCTCGTGCTGCTGGCAGCGGACACCGTCAGAGAGACGGAGTTCAGCGACTTCACCCTCGCGGACTACGCCGCGAAGATGGCAGCCAGAGCCACGAGCTGAGAGGAGAAAACAATGGCAACAGTAACAAAAAGGGCCGCCTGCTGCAATCAGGCGACCCCTGCGAGAAGAACAGGCCAGCCAGCCGTCGGATCTCGCTCGTCGTACAGTATAGCACGAAAGAAGCGCCGCGCCAAGTACCTGCGCCGGCAAATCGCCTGCCTGCTGCTCGCTGCTGCCGCCCTGACCGCCCTGATCTACATCGTGGTCGGGGCGCTGACCCCGGACAAGCCCGGGACGGCCACAGTGGCGACGCCGCGGCCGGTCATCGAAACGCAGACCCCGATCCAGACACCAAGCCAGACACCGGCAGCAGAACCGACGCCGGCCCCGCGCTTCGAGCTGAGCGCAGCAGAGCGCGACGTCGTCGAGCGCGTGGTCATGGCTGAAGCTGGCGGCGAGTCCTTCGAGGGGCAAATGCTGGTCGCACAGTGCATCCTCAACGCCTGCGAAAAGACCGGCACGCAGCCCTCTGAGGTCGTCGCGACGTTCAAGTATGCACCGGCCCGCCCGGATCCGACCGACAGCGTCAGGGAGGCCGTGGCAGCAGTATTTGACGCCGGCGAGTTCATCACCGACGAGCCGGTCATGTTCTTCTATAACCCCGCAAAAGTAACGAGCACATGGCACGAGAGCCAGACCTTCGTCATCGAGGTCGGCGGCCATCGCTTTTTCGCAGAAAGGAGCCAAGACAATGAGTGATAAAACCAACGCGGCCATCGCCGCAGAACAGCAGGCAGCAGCTACCGAGGAAAGCTCGGCAGCTCAGCAGGCCGAGGCCCTGCCGGCTGCCACCCTCGAGGAGCTCGAGGAGTTTGACCTCGGCAGCGTCGCCGATCAGGAGACCCCGCGCTTCAGGATCACGGACGACCGCTGTGCAGACTGGGCCGTCCGCAAGATAGCCGAGGAGCGTGCGGAGTACGACCGCCTGAAGGAGCTGGCCGACCAGCAGGTCGCAGCCATCACCGAGAAGATGGAGGCAGCCAAGCGCCGGCTCGAGAACGGCACGTCCTACCTGACGAGCTGCCTCGCCGAGTATTTCCGCACCGTGCCCCACAAGACCACCAAGACGACCGAGAAATACCGCCTCCTCTCCGGCACCCTGACCCTCAAGAAGGGCGGCACCAAGGCAACGCCGGACGACGCGAAGCTGGTGCCGTGGCTGAAGGCCAACGGCTTCGGCGACTACGTCAAGACCGAGGAGAGTGCCAAGTGGGGCGAGCTGAAGAAGGGGCTCACCTTCGTCGGCAGCGTCGCCACCATCACCGAGACCGGCGAGATCGTCGAAGGCATCACTATCACGGAGCAGCCCGACATCTTCAAGGTCGACCTGTAAAGGAGGCCCACCATGACAACCGCAGCAGAAAAGAAAACCACAGCAGCAGCCAAGACCGCGGAGACCCTGCCTGACGTGGCTTCCTGCCTCTCCCTCCGGCAGAAGCTCGTCGAAATGAGGAAAGCCTGCCCGGAGATCCTGAAGAAGAAGCACAGCGACGGCGTCAGCTACTCCTACGCCAAGATCTACGACGTGTGGGAGAAGATCACCCCGATCATGAACCAGCTCGGCGTCGACTTCGACGTCATCGCCGAGACGGCCACCAAGCACTCGGACAACGGCGACCCGCTGTACTGGATCACCATGCAGACCAAGACCCGCAACGGCGACAAGCTCATGTTCCTCTACGAGGCCGACCTGACGATCCGCTGGACGAACCTCGACAACGAGGACGAAACCATCGAGGCCGTGATCCACTCGATCGGCTGGAACGACGACCCGGCCAAGGCCAAGGGCGCGGCCCACACCTACGCCCTGAAATACTACCTTTTCGAGAAGTTCACAGTAGACCAAGGCGAGGACGACCCCGACAACAACGACTTCAGCGCACAGGGCAAGGGCTCCGGCGGCGCAGGAACCGCCAGACAGGGCCAGCAGCGTCAAGGACAGGGCCAGAGCTCCGGCCGGCTCAGCGACGCGCAGCTCGGCCGCCTCTACAAGAAGGCAGAGGCCGCCGGCATGAGCCGCGAGCGAACCGACGCCCGGATCCTCGAGAAGTACAAAAAGCAGGATCCCGCCACCCTGACCCGTCAGGAGTACGACGAGATCTGCAATTCCCTCGACGCCGCAGCGGCGCAGCATAACCAGCAAGGAGGTCAAGCCTAATGTATAACCACACAGGACTTCAGGGGCGCCTCACGGCCACCCCTGAGCTCAGATACACCCCAAGCGGCACCGCGATCACGAGCTTCACGCTCGCCAGCGATACCGGCCGCAAGACCAAGGACGGCAACAGGATCACCAATTTCATCGACTGCGTGGCGTGGCGCCAGCAGGCCGAGTTCGCCTGCAAGTACCTCACCAAGGGCCGCCTCGTCATCGTCGACGGAGAGCTGACCAGCCGAACCTATGAGGACAAGGACGGGAACCGCCGCAAGGCAACGGAGATCACCGTCAGGAACATCAACTTTAGCGACAGCAAGAAAGACGGCCAGAGCGCGGGCTCGCAGCCGCAGGGCGACGACTTCGCGGATCCCGGGTACGCAGACGCCTCCGGCTTCACGGAGGTGGACAGCGATGACAGCGATCTCCCGTTTTAGAACGACCGACGGCCGACCAAAGGCCGACCAATTAAGAGCCAAGAACACGCGGCCACAAAGAGGAGGTGACGACCGTGGCATGGATCCAAGTGCATCAGACACTCAAAGATCACCGCAAGCTGTTCGACGCTGCTGACGAGCTCGAGATCTCGCCCCCGCACATGATGGGCCTGCTGATCTCCTTCTGGCTGTGGGCCCTCGACAATGCCCCCACCGGCAAGCTCGACGGCATCACGCACCGCATGATCGCCCGGGCCGCTCAGTACGAAGGAGACGCCGAAAAGCTGGCCGCGGCGCTGATCCGGGCCGGATGGCTGGACGAAAACGAGGACGGCGAGCTCGAGATCCACGACTGGTACGAGTACGCCGGCAAGCTGATCGACCAGCGGAAGGCCGAAAAAGAGCGATCGCAGCGTCGGCGTGACGCGGCCGCAGCAGCCGCAGGAGAAAACGCAGACGACCAGCAAACGGCCAGCGGTCAGCCGAAGAAAGGCCGCAGAAAAGCCGCAGGCAGAGTAGACCAGAGTAGAGTAGATAAGAGTACAGATGGTACTACTCCCCCTTCCCCCTCTGACGAGGGGGCTGGCGAGGGCAAGAAGGACGCCATCGAGGTCAGGTTTGCAGAGTTCTGGAGCGCCTACCCGAAGAAAGTCGCCAAACAGTACGCCCTCAAGGCATGGAAACGGCTGCGGCCGGACGCCGAGCTGCATGAGAAGATCATGCAGGCCGTGAACGCTCAGAAGCGGAGTGAACAGTGGCGCCGGGACAACGGCCGCTACATACCGAACCCGGCCACATGGCTGAACGGCGGCCAATGGGACAACGAGCTCGAGGAGGTGACGACAGATGCAGAAAATCGGGGAGATCCTGAACGCAGCAGCGCAGCCGACGCCGGCCGCGACTACTCGAAGGGCTTCAAGACCGCAGACGACCTCGACGACTGACGCCGGGGACTGCGGCACCAACTGGATCCTCAGCAACGACCCGGCAGTGGCAGACCTGCCGAACACCCCGAAGCCGGTCGCCTGCGAGTTCTGCGGGGCTCCGCGCTACACCAAGGGCTTTCCCTTCGGGGATCGCATCTGGTGGGCCCCATACGGGCCGGAGCGCTGCACCTGCCCCGACGCCGTGGCAGCCTTCGAGAAGGCTGAGGCCGAGCGCAAGGCCAAGGAAGAAGCCGAGCGCAAAGCTGAGGAGGATCGAAAGCTCCGCGACAAGATCCAGCGCATCGTCGGCGAGTCCGGCATGGGCGACCGTTTCCTCCGCAGAACCTTCTCGACATTCCAGATCACGGACAGCAACCAGAAGGCCGCGGCCATCGCCAAGCGCTACGCGGACAGCTTCGACCGGCTGCTGCCAGTTCAGGGGCAGCCAGAGCCCGGCCGCAACGGCCTATTCATCGCCGGCCCACCGGGCACCGGCAAGACCCACCTCGCCGCAGCCATCGCCAACCACCTGATCGCTCAGGGACGCCCGGTCATCTGCATGACCATGATCGACCTGCTGGAGCGCATCAAGCGCACCTACTCCAGCAGCGAAGGCGACGAGGGCAGCGTCCTGAAGATCTACAAGACCGTTCCACTGCTGGTCATCGACGACATGGGAAAAGAGCCCCCGACCGAGTGGGCGATCTCGACCATCTACAACATCATCAACGGCCGCTATGAGGCATACCTGCCGACCATAGTGACCACCAACTACGACGCCGACACGCTGATCCGACGCATGACCACCCGGGACACCCGGGACGACACCACAGCCCGGGCCACCATTGACCGGCTGATGGAAATGTGCAGAGCCATCGCCCTGACCGGCGAAAGCTGGCGCCAGAAATAGGAGGACATCATGAAAAAGGTTTATATCTGCTCCCCGTGCCGCGGGGACTACGAGAACAACATCCAGCGGGCCAAGGAATACAGCCGGGCCGCAGCTATGAAGGGCTGCATCCCGATCGCCCCGCACATCTACCTCACGCAGTTCATGGACGACACGATCCCGGCCGAGCGCGAGCTGGCCCTGAGCTTCGGCCGCGAGCTGGTGCTCCAGTGCGACGAGCTGTGGGCCTTCGGCCTCTCCCACCCGTCCGCGGGCATGGCCGGAGAGATCGAGGTCGCCAAGACCGCCGGGATCCCTGTGCTGAACGGCTTCGAGGAGATCAGCCGCGTCGGGCCCTCTCCCGCTGCTGCCCCGGATCCTGAGCCGCAGGACGCTGGCAGCGTGACGCTGCACCTGCCCGGGCCGATCGGCAGCATCAGCGTCGAGATCGACGCCCGGATCGTCTGCGACCTCGCTGAGCAGTTCAAAGCCCAACCGGGCGCCCACTTCGACATCGGGCCGGGAGGTGAGCCTATTGACTAAGTACAACCCGCGCACCAATGCCGAGGGCTACCCGGATCCGACGCCATACGAAGCCGAGCGCCACATCAGGGCGCAGATCACCGGCAAGCAGGCCAGAGTAGCCGGCAACTACTTTGAGAACATGATCTCGGCCTCTTGCGAATACTACCGCGACCGCGGGATCGCTAAGATCGAAAAGACCCCGGAGCCCATGAAGCCGCTCGGGGCTAAGAACCGCAAGGGCCAGTTCCTCGCCTGCTACACCAAGCAGGCCCAGCCGGACTACGGCGGCACCCTGAAGGGCGGCCGGAGCATCTACTTCGAGGCAAAGCACACCGACGACGACCGCATCGAGCAGCGCCGTCTCACGCAGGAGCAGCAGGACGACCTCGAAGCCCACCACAAGCTCGGCGCCGTGACCTTCGTGCTGGTCAGCTTCAGCCTGTGCGACTTCTACCGCGTCCCGTGGCCGGTCTGGCGAGACATGGCTGAGACCTACGGCCGCAAATACGTCAAGCAGGTCGAGCTCGCTCCCTACGAGGTGCCGGCGACGGCCGGCTACATCAAGTTCCTCCACGATCTGCCTCCCGACGTCGTCGAGCTGAAAAACCTCAGCCCGGAGGCCGTCGAGGAGCTGAAGAAAGCGCTCCGGGATAACCCGGGGATATTGCACGCCGGGGAGGTGACACCATGATCCCGCTGCCCGACAAGAAATACAGCATCATCTACGCGGATCCCCCGTGGGGCTACCAGAACAGAGGAACCCGAGCCGCAGCAAACAAGCACTACGACGTCATGACCGTCGAGGACATCAAGCGCATGGGCGTCGGAGCTGCGGGGGGGGTATTGCTAACGACGACTGTGCCCTCTTTATGTGGGCCACGTTCCCAATGCTGAAGGAGGCCCTCGACGTGATCGAGGCGTGGGGCTTCACCTACAAGACCGTCGCCTTCAACTGGGTGAAACAGAACAAAAACGGCGCCGGCCTGTTCATGGGGCTCGGCAACTGGACGCGCAGCAATTCAGAGATCTGCCTGCTGGCCGTGAAGGGCAAGCCGAAGCGAGTCAGCGCCGGCGTCCACAGCGTCATCCTCTCCCCGCTTCAGCAGCACAGCCAGAAACCGGGCGAAGCCCGCGACAGGATCGTCGAGCTGATGGGCGACCTACCACGGATCGAGCTTTTCGCCAGAGAGACCGCCCCGGGGTGGGACTCATGGGGGAATGAAGTGCCGGCGCCGGCAGAATGTGAGGAAACCAATGGACAGCAAACAGATCGCGGAGGCCATGAGGCTGAAGCTGCCAGTCAGGTATAACGGCATCACATACCAGCAGATCACCGAGTACATCCTCTGGTATGACGCAGCCGGCACCCGGCGCACCTCTGTCTCCCTCCTCGATAAGAACAGCCACAGCATCACCAGAGCGCCGGCCGACCGTGTCGAGCTGGTCGCTCAGGAAGGAGGAACCGATGAACAACATCACCAAAGAGACCCGGCGCGAGAGCTATGACGCCATTCTGCCGAAGGTCAAGAAGCGCAGTCGCCTGATCCTCGAGACACTCGGCGACCGTCAGATGACGGCCAGCGAGATCACCGAGGAGCTGGTAGCCGCCGGGAAAATCCCCTATTTCAACCGCAACTACGTCGCCCCGAGGCTCACCGAGCTGAAGGACATCGGCGTCCTCGAGACGGTCGGCCGCAGGAAGGCCACTCGGTCGGACGCCACCGAGGCCGTATGGGCCAGAAAGGAGCCGCCGCATGAGCCTCGATGACATCACCCTCGCCGTCGACTACTTCGACCTGAAGAAGATCGCCGAAAGCGGCCAGTGTTTCCGCTGGAAGGAGCTCGGCCCCGGCAAGTACCTGATCCCCTCCGGCCAGACCTGCGCCATCATGGAGCAGAAGGAGCCCGACGATGACCTGCACCTGCTCATAGAGGAGGGCACGCTGCCGCTCTGGCAGGACTACCTCAACTACGGCGAGCGCTACGGCAGCATCGTCCGCGAGGCCCGGGAGGCCACGCTGGCAGACGGATCCCCTGACCTGTTCCTCCGGGAGGCCGTGCTGGAGGCCGCCGGCGTCCAGATCCTCACGCAGGATCTATGGGAGACGTTGGTCAGCTTCGTCATCAGCCAGAATAACAACATTCCGCGGATCAAGAAACTGGTCGCGGCCCTCTGCAAGCAGTTCGGAGAGCGCCGGCAGCTCGCCGGCCACGAGTTCTACACCTTCCCGACATGGGAACGGCTGGCCGGCCAAGATCTGAGCGGCCTCGGCCTCGGCTACCGTGACAAATACGTCGAGCAGCTCGCTCAGAACGTCGCCGACGGCCGGATCGACCTGCATGAGCTGACCGGCATGGAGACCGAGCAGGCCCGCACCTACCTGAAAAGCATCCACGGCGTCGGCAATAAGGTCGCCGACTGCGTGCTCCTGTTCGGGCTGCACCGCGTCGAAGCCTTCCCGGTCGACACATGGATCCGGCAGGTCATCGACGAGCACTACGGCGGCAAGTTCCCGGTCGAGCACTACGACGGCCACGCCGGCATCATCCAGCAGTTTATTTTTTACTATATGCAGCAGCACAAAGGAGGTAAAACCACATGAACAAGAACATCGACAGGTCGAGCATCCTGCAAATGGCCCGCGGCGCGTTTCAGGAGCGCGTCGACTACGAGATGGGCCGAGTCGTCGACAACATCCTCGACCTCAACACCAAGGCAACAGCCAAGAGGAAGATCACCCTCACCATCGAGCTGACGCCTGACGACGAGCGCCAGACGATCTCCGTGGCCGTGCAGGCCAAGGCGACGCTCGCGCCCACCAACCCGGTCGCAACAGCCCTCTGCATCACCAGCGACGGCAACGGCGAAATGGTCGTGGCCGAAATGGTGCCGCAGATCCCCGGCCAAATGAACATGGACGGCACTCAGCAAGAGGCCCCCAAGATCCTGAAGCTCGTACAAGCTGCCAACTAAGAAAAGGAGGACAACACAATGCTCGCAAAAATGATCGACAAAATCGTCGCCCTGAAGGAGACCAAAACCTTCGAGATCGCCGGCCAGACCTACGCCGACGCACCCCTCACCCGGATCCCGCCCCACGTCGACCGGCCCGACTGCATCAGCGTCAGCGGCCTCGATGGCATCTGCAAGCTGATCCGCACCGAGCTCGCCAAGATCAACACCGTCGTCATGGTGCAGGCCAAGAGCTACAAGAGCGTCGAGGTCATGACCACCTACCTGCCGGACTTCTCCCGCAATATCCTCTACCGCGCCGAGGCTGACGTCCCGGGCCTGCGCACAGGTTTTCGCAGCCGCGAGGTCGCGCTGATCGAGCTGCGCAGCCTGTTCATCCCCAACGACGGCACAGCATACCTGCTCGACCTGCTGAGCCGGATGACCGACGAGAACAGCGTCTCCACCAAGGACAACGGCGTCACGCAGACAGTGGAGGCTCGTCAGGGCGTCGCTCTCAACGCTCTCGTCGAGGTCAAGCCCCGCATCCAGCTCCAGCCGTTCCGCACCTTCCTCGAGGTGCCTCAGCCCGAGAGCGAGTTTCTGCTGCGCGTCGACCCCAACGAGGGGATCGGCTTCTTCGAGGCTGACGGCGGCGTCTGGAAACTGGAGGCCAAGCGCAACATCGCCGACTACTTCGAGAAAAACCTGAAGGATCTGATCGAGGCCGGCAAGGTCGTCGTCATGAAGTAAACCAGCAAGGCCGGGCGGGCAGCACCCGCTCGGCCATCTGAGAAAGGAGCCACACATGGAAAGACTGACCGCGCAGCGCTGCAACGGCATCAAGACCGGGTACTGGAGCCCGGCCAAGAAGGACGACCTCGTGCAGCGTCTCGGCCCCTATGAGGACATCGGCCTCGAGCCCGCCGAAATCGTGAAACGGCTCAAGGACGCGGAGAAAGCCGCAGAAGGGAGAAACGCATGAAAGAATACACAACACTGACCCGGGAGGCCGTCGACGTGGTCGAAGGCGCCGCCCAATACATGAGCGAGACGACCCCGATGGAACACTGGAGCGACAAAATGCTCGACCTGCTCCTGAACGGGCCCACGATCAACGGCATCAAGAAGGACGAAGTCAGGGCGCTGCTGCGTCAGACCTATGCAGCCCTGAAGCGCTACGAGGTGATCGGCCCGATGGCCTCGCCCTTCATGAACGACCCGACCGCGATCGTCGCCCTCGCCTTCAGGGAGCTGTACCCGCGCCTCGAATACTACGCGCAGTACGTCCCGGGCCTCGAGGACGAGGAAGGGAAACCGGCCTACGGCCTGACCATATTCCCGGACGACGGCAGCACGCCGATCGTCTGCATCTCGGCCGAGGTGCCGATCAGCGCCGGGCCTGAGCTGCTGACCCACGAGCTCGCCCACGTCGCAGCCGGCGAAGCAGTCGAGCACGGCCCCGAGTGGAAGGCAGCCGAGGAGACCATCTTCCAGAAGTACAACGAGATCCTCAACGCCAAGATCCCCGACGAGCCTGTGGAGGTGACAGTCACCCCGCACAAGGTCGGCGACGGCGGGATCCTCGCCATGCCTCTGAAAGCCAACATCCCCGACCCGCAGCGCGACGACTGGAAGCTCGTCACCTGCCCGATCTGCGGAGCTGAGTGCTGGGAGACCGACCTCGCCCGTCAGGCGATGGCAGTCGAGCCCGAGCTCCGTGCAGCGTGTACCACCTGCGCCCTGAAGGCTGGCGTCGCTGCCGGCGGCAAACACTGAAAGGAGGAAACCATGAACGACAACAACAAGAGCAGCGGCAGCTCCGGCGGTATCTTCTGGACGCTGCTGGCCGTCGCTTTTATCGTACTAAAGGTCACGCACCTGATCGACTGGCCGTGGGTGTGGGTGCTGGCCCCGATCTGGATCCCCACCGGGATCGTGCTGGCTGCCATCGTAGTCGTGCTGATCGTCGTGCTTGCAAAGGAGACAGTCAGATCACTGGAGAGGAGGAACCGCCAATGAATAGAGCAACCTGCCGAGGCTGCGGTGCTCCGATCGTCTGGATCAAGACCCCGGCCGGGAAGGCCATGCCGTGCGATCCGGCGCCGGTCTACTATAAGGCAGTGCCCGGCGGGAAGGATAAGATCGTCACCACCCGGGGCGAGGTCGTGAGCTGCGAGATCGTGCCCGGAGCTGAGGCCACAGACGCCGGATACCGGCCACACTGGGCCACCTGCCCGCAGGCCGGGAAATTCAAGAGAGGAGGAAAGCACAATGGCAAAGGATAAACCACAGCCGCAGGACGGGCCGGAGCTGGCCGAGTACATCACCACAGCGGAGCCGAAGGCATACGCCGACGGCGTCCCCGTGTTCTGCGCCCATGACGCTATCGTGCCGATCAAAGACCTCCAGCCGAACCCGAAGAACCCGAACCAGCACCCGCCGGAGCAGATCAAGCTCCTCGCCTCAGTCATCCGGGCGACGGGCTGGCGCGGGCCGATCACCGTCAGCACCCGCAGCGGCTACATCGTAAAGGGCCACGGCCGCCTCATGGCTGCCGAGCTCGACGACCTGAAAGAGGCCCCGGTCGACTACCAAAACTACGCCAGCGAGGCCGAGGAGATGGCCGACCTGACCGCAGACAACCGCATCGCAGAGCTCGCCACCATCGACAACAAAATGCTCGCCGAGGTATTTGCGGACATAGACACGGGCGAGATCCCGTTCATGCTCTCCGGCTACACCGAGGAGGAATACGGCAACATCGTCACGGCCCTCTCTGAAGCTGTCCACGATCAGGAGCTCAAGGGCGACCCCGACGCCGAGATCCCGCCGCCGGCAAAGCCCGTCACGCAGTACGGCGACCTCTGGATCCTCGGCAAGCACCGCGTCCTCTGCGGAGACTGCACCCGGCCGGAGGATCGCGCCCTGCTGCTGGACGGAGCGACGCCGGAGATCCTGCTGACCGACCCGCCCTACTGCTCAGGCGGCAACAAGGAGTCGCAGAAGTCGACCGGCAGCATCGGCACGGCGCACAAGGACGGCAAGACCCCGAAGATCGCCAACGACATCCTCAGCACCCGGGGCTACCAAAACCTGATCCGCGGCGCCCTGACCGACATCCCGTGCCTTTACGCCTACATCTTCACCGACTGGCGAATGTGGGTCTACCTGTTCGACCTCGTCGAGGCCGCCGGCTTCGGAGTCAAGTCTGAGATCGTATGGGACAAGGGCACGCCGGGCATGGGCGTCGGCTGGAGGTCACAGCATGAGCTCATACTGTTCGCCGCCCGGGCCGCGACGCACTTCGACGGCCACAAGGGCTACGGCAACGTGCTGAGCATCTCCCGCTCCGGGAATGAGCTGCACCCCACGCAGAAACCCGTCGAGCTGCTGGAGAAGCTCGTCGACAACACGGACTTCGCCAAGGGCGTCTATGACCCCTTCGGAGGATCCGGCACAACAATGGCCGCCTGCGAGGCATACGGCCAACCGTCTTACATCATGGAGCTGACCCCGGCCTTCACGGATGTGATCGTCAAGCGGTACATCAGAATAACAGGAAAACAAAATGTGCGCTGCGTCCGTCAAGGCCGGGAGCTACCGCGGGAGGAAATCGCCGCGATCTTCGGCCCTGACGATATGGAAGGAGGTGGACAGGAGTGACGCCCTGAGACAGACATGAGCGACAAGCCGATCACTCAGAAGATAAAAGACAGGCTGGCCGACTACACCGCCATGCTGCGAGATATAGACAACCAGATCGAGCGCCTCGACCGCATGGCGATGGCGATGACAGCACCGCCCGGGCCCGACATGACTGGTATGCCCCGGGGGTCAGGAACGCCGACCGACCGCACCGGCATGATGGTGGCGCGCAAACTGGAGCTCGAGGAACAGATCAAGGAGTCCATTGCCGAGGAACGACGGGAAAATGCGGCCATCGAGCGCATGATCCGCAAGCTCGACCACCCTGACGAGCGTGCAGTCATCCGGCTGCGCTACTTCGACCGGGCTGGCTGGGACGAGATCGCCGGCGCCCTGTTCGGCGATCGGCAGGACTACCTCGACAAGGAAGAAACCTACCAGAAACGCACCTTCAGGCTGCACGGCCGGGCCCTGCTGGCCCTTGCCAAGGTCGCCGAGGATATGGACACACCCACACAGGAGGGGGCCGCGCAGGCCACCACAGCCGCACCTCGGGGGAGTAAATGAGAGTAAAGCGGACAAAATGAGAGTAAATGGGATTGAAAGGGACAACGCCCCCATGCTATCCTGTATTATGTCGAAAGACCGCCGGACACCCGAGCAACGCTGGGGAAGTATCAGGCGGGCAACCGTCAGACAACCAAAGAACGACCACAGCAACACAGCCGTCGAGCGCACCAACGCCCGGCGGCTTTTTTATGCCATGAAGGAGGTGACAACCATGTCACGCGGAAGCATATCCGCACAGCTCAGCAACCTGAGCCAGCTCGTCTCGGATCTGCAAGCCATCGAGGAGGGAGGCCGCAGAGCCATCAGCAGCACCGTCAAGGATGTCAAGGCCAGAGCTCCGGGCTGGATAGCTCAGGAAGTCACGAGCGTCTACAACATTAAGAAGTCGGAGATCGTGCCATCCAGCAGCGGCAAGCCGAAGAAGATGGCCGGCAGCATACGCATCACAGGCGAGACCATCGAGGAGCTCGCCATCACCTACAAGGGCAGGCTCCTGACCCCCGTGCACTTCGGCATGACACCGAAGACCCCGCCACACGGCAAGAGCTACACCCTGAAGGTGCAGGTGCTCAAGGGCCAGAAGAAAGTCATCGGCCGCTATAAGAACACACGCACACCGGGCGGCCCATTCTCACAGCGCTCGCACAATATCCTCATGGGCACAGGAAACGCACAGGAGGGCGGCACCAACTGGATCCCATTCCAGCGTATGAGCAAAACCCGCACAGACATCAAGAAGGTGACGACCATCTCCGTGCCGCAGATGATAACCAGCGACCGCACCAACGAGGCCATCATGCTGCGACTCAACACCGAGACAGCCAAGCGGCTCGAGCACCACATGAAGCGAGCCCTCGGGCTATGAGCCAAAGCCACGCCACAACGCCACACAGGCCGCCCACAGCGGCGACCAGCCACGAGGGCGACCAACACCACCAACAGCGCAGAAAACGCGCCACAGAGCCTAACAGAGGCCCGCACGAGCAACACCAACGGCCCGCAAGGTACTGTGACAGCCCTGAACGGCCTGCGGTGCTGGCGAGCCCAAAAAACGCGCAGGCACAAAAAATATTTTCGGGGGCGTTTCGTTTCGCAAGCGCCCCTCAGCGGCAAGGCAGCACGACAGAAAGGAGGGGACGCCATGCCGAGCAACAACACAAACGCCAAGCTCGTCGACAGCAAGACCATCGCTGCCATTTTCGGCGTCGACCCCCGCCGCGTGCAGCAGCTCGCCAAGGAGGGCATCATTACCGCCACCAAGGAAGGGCACGCCAACCGCTACGACCTGCTCCCGACGATCCAGAAGTACATCAAGTACCTGAGCGACAAAGCGAACGGCCGCGACGCCCCGAAGAAAGACGCCGAGGTCGAGAGCCGCCGGCTGGAAGCTGAGGCAGACCTCAAGAGAAACAAGGCCGACATGGCCGCCCTTCAGCTCAAAGAGCTCGAGGGCACCATGCACAGGAGCGAAGATGTCGAGGCTGTGATGACCGACCTCGTGTATAGTATCAGATCGATGCTCATAGCCCTGCCGGGCCGTCTGGCCGTCGATGTCTCTGCGGCGGGCACCGCTGCCGAGGCTTCTGAGATCATCCGCGCCGAGGTCTACAAGATACTCGAGGAGCTGGCCGCCTACAAGTACGATCCCGAGGTTTATGCGCGGCGGGTACGGGATCGGGAAGGCTGGAGCGAGCTCTCCGATGACGCCGACGACTAAAAAGGCCGCCGCCAAAATCAACGCCGCAATCTCGGGCGCAGTCAAACGCTTCGCACCGCCCGAGAGCCTGACCGTGGACGAGTGGGCAGACAAGCACCGCCGCCTCTCTCCCGAAAGCTCGGCCGAGGCGGGCCCGTGGCGCACCAAGCGCACCCCATACCTCGAGGAGCCGATGAAAGCCTTTACAGATCCGAAGGTGCACAAAATCGTCATGGTGGCGGCGTCTCAGGTCGGCAAGTCTGAGCTCGAGCTCAACATCATCGGCTACATTATCGACCAAGACCCCGGCAGCATCCTGTATGTGCACCCGACAATCGACGACGCCCGCAAGTTCTCGCGGCTGCGCGTCGCCCCGATGATCCGGGACAGCAAGCCGCTGAAGGCGAAGGTGCACGATGTCAAAGCCAAAGACAGCGGCAACACAATCCTCCAGAAGTCATTTCCCGGCGGGATGCTGACCCTGACGGGCTCCAACAGCGCCTCGGCGCTGGCATCCACCCCCGCCCGCTATATTATCGGCGATGAGCGCGACCGATGGGCAAGCAGCGCCGGCACCGAGGGCGACCCGTGGGGGCTGGCTGAAGCTCGGCAGGCCACATTCTACAACGCCAAGGCGGTCGAGGTCTCCACCCCCACCATCAAGGGAGCCAGCAACATCGAGACCAGCTTCTACCAAGGCACGCAGGAGCGATGGTGTCACTGCTGCCCCGAGTGTGGGGAGTACAGCGAGATCGTTTTCGACGCCGTCCGCTTCGATCCAGAGGCCAGAAAGATCCGCGGCAAAAAGTCGTGGAGCCTGAAGGGCGGCGTCTCGTGGGTCTGCCCCGCCTGCGGCTGCCTGATCCCCGAGGAGGTCGTGCGAAAGCAGCCGGCGAAGTGGATCCCCGACAACCCCGACGCCTACAAAAAGGGCGTGCGATCCTTCTGGCTCAACGCCTTCGCATCCCCGTGGACTCCGTGGGAGAAAATCGTCCTGAAGTTCCTCGACGCAAAGGACGACCCGCAGCGCCTCAAGGTGGTCTACAACACCCTGCTCGGCCAACTGTGGGAGGATCGCGGAGACATCGCGGACGAGGACACCATGCTCGCCCGCCGCGAGGACTACGGCACCCGCCCGGACGGCACCCCTGTGGAGCTACCTGACGGCGTGCTGGTGCTCACCTGCGGCGTCGATACGCAGGACAACCGCCTCGAGTACGAGGTGGTCGGCCACGGGAAATACGGAGAAACATGGGGGATCGTCAAGGGCGTCATCATGGGACGGCCAGACACGCCCGAGGTCTGGCTCCGTCTGGACGATGTCGTCGACCATGTCTACAAGTTCGCAAACGGCCGCGGCCTGAAGATCTCCATCACCTGCGTCGACTCCGGCGGCCACTTCACGCAAGAGGTCTATGAAGCGTGCAGGGCCCGGCAAGGTAAGCGCGTCTTTGCAATCAAAGGCAAGGGCGGCGACGGGATCCCCTATGTCTCGCCGCCGTCAAAGGTGCCCATACGGGAAAACAAGAAGATCACCTGCTGGCTCTACACCATCGGCGTCGACGCGGGCAAGGCGGCCATCATGGCAAATCTGAAAGTGCAGGAGCCGGGGCCGAAGTTCTGCCATTTCAACCGGCACCCCGACGCCGGCTACGACCTCAACTACTTCAACGGCCTGCTCTCGGAAAAGATGGAGCTCACCCGAACAAAGCGCGGAGACCAGTGGGCGTGGGTGAAGCTGCCCGGGCACCAGAGAAACGAGCCACTCGACTGCCGAGACTATGCCATCGCAGGGCTCAAGATCATCAACCCCGACATGGACGCCGTTGAGCGCAGACTGAAAGGGCTGGAGGAGCAACCGAAGCCCACGGCTCAGCGCAGGCCGCGCACCAAGCGCAGCAAGGCCAGCGGCTACGGAGACGACTGGTAAGGAGGACACACATGAAAAGCAAGGCCACAATCATCGAGCAGATCACCGTAAAGCGTGACCGGCTCGCTCTATACCTGAAGCGAGAGGCCGAGATGCTGGACGGAGGCGTCCAGAGCTACGGCATCGGCTCGCGCAATCTCGCCCGGTACAACACAGACCTCAGCGCCATCCGGGCAGCCATCAAGGAGCTCGAGAAAGAGATCGCAGACCTCGAGGGAGAGCTCAGCGGACAGCGGCCGCGCAAAGCCGTGGGCGTCGTCCCTCGTGACTGGTGAAAGGAGCCCCGCCCGGAGCTTTTTTCATAGACTGCCGCCCGGGAGTTTTCGCTCCTTTTCTCCCGGCGGCGGCCATTTTACAGGAAGGAGGTGAGCACCATCAGCAAGAAAAAGAACAGAAGCCGACCGCAGAGCAGACCGCAGGGGCCTCGCCCCACGAACAAGGGCTACGGCGACGCCGGCGCAAGTTACCAAAAGAAGGCGACCAAAGGCTTCAGAGCCATGAGCGGGAGCCCGAAGGAGGACATCGACGCGCACAACCGAACACTCCGGCAGCGCGCCCGGATGCTTTACATGGCGGCGCCCGTCGCCACTTCTGCCATCCGCACAAATCGCACAAATGTCATCGGCATCGGGCTCCAGCTCAAGAGCAGGATCGACCGCGAGGCGCTGGGGATGACGCAGGAGGCGGCCGACGCATGGCAGGCACAGGCCGAGCGCGAGTTTGCGCTGTGGGCCGGAAACAAGAGGGCGTGCGACGCCACCGGCGTCAACAACTTCGCAGCCATGCAACAGCTCGCCCTCTCCTCGTGGCTGGTGAGCGGTGATGTGTTTGCGGTCATCAAGCAGTACGAGCCGACGACCCTCATGCCCTACTCCCTGCGCATCCACCTGATCGAGGCCGACCGCGTGGCGACGCCGACGGGATCTGGTACAATCACCCCGATGCTGCTGACCACCGGCAAGGCGGCCAATGGCAACACGATCTACGACGGAGTCGAGGTAGACAGCAACGGGCAGATCGCGGCCTACCATATCCGCAGCACCTACCCCTTCGAGATCGGCACAGCGTCGACTCAGTGGGCCCGCGTGCAGGCGTATGGAGAGCGGACTGGCCTGCCCAACATCCTGCACATTATGGAAAGCGAGCGCCCGGATCAGTACCGCGGCGTCAGCTACCTCGCGCAGGTCATCGAGCCGCTGCTTCAGCTCCGGCGTTATACCGAGAGCGAGCTGACCGCTGCCGTGGTGGAGAGCTTTTTCACGGCCTTCATCAAGACCAACGCAGACACCGGCGACAACCCATTCAACGAAGTGGGGAGCTCCCTGCCGGAAGTGAGCCGGGATCCCAACGAGTACGAAATGGGCCCCGGGCAGATCAACATCATGGAGCCGGGCGAGGATGTGACCTTCGCAGACCCGAAACGGCCGGCCAGCGGCTTCAACACCTTCCTGCGTGCCATCTGCGAGCAGGTGGGCGCAGCGCTGGAGATCCCTGCCGACCTGCTCCTGAAGGCGTTTAACAGCAGCTACTCGGCGAGCCGTGCCGCTCTGATGGAGGCGTGGAAAGCATTTAAGATGCGCCGAGAGTGGTTTGTGGCCGACTTCTGCGCCCCTATTTACGAGATCTGGCTCTCCGAGGCCGTTGCCCGCGGACGCATCAGCGCCCCGGGCTTTTTTAGCGACCCGGCTGTCCGGGCTGCGTACCTCGGAGCCGAATGGATCGGCCCGTCTCAGGGGCAGCTCGACCCGACCAAGGAGATCACGGCCGAGATCCTCGCCATCGGCGAAGCAATCACGACCCGCGAGCAGGCCACCATCAGGCTCAACGGCGGCCAGTGGGACGCCAATGTCGACCAGATCGCCAGAGAAAACGAGAAGCTCAGGGCCGCGCAAGGCCAGACCGGCGACCAAGCACAACCCGCCAGCGGCCTCTCTGCCGCTGTACGCGAGGCGGTCATCGCTGAGGTCGTCAAAAGCATCAAGGAAGGAGACAAGGACAAGCATGAGAACACCTAAACCCGCCCGGCTCTGCGCCGGGCCACAGCCTGCCGCCAAGCAGCCGGTCAAGTTCTGGAATATCGCCAGCACTGGAGACGACACCGGCGAGATCCTGCTGTATGGCGATGTAATGAGCCGCCAGCCCGTCGACTGGTGGACGGGAGAGCCGGAGCCCGGCCTCTACATCACCCCCGAGGGCTTCCTCGAGGATCTGGCCGCTGTCAAAGACAAGGGCAACATCACCATCAAGATCAATAGCTGCGGCGGAGACCTCTACACCGGCATCGCTATCCACAACGCTATCAAGGGCCTGAGCGGCCATAAGGTCGTCGTCGTGGAGGGCATCGCAGCCAGCGCCGCAAGCGTCATCATGTGCGCGGGCGACGAGGTACAGGTCTACCCCGGCAGCATGGTGATGATCCACGGAGTCGCCGGTCTGCTGTGGGACTACTACACCCTCGCAGATCTGAAGAAGCTCCAAAAGGACTTTGACGCGAGCGAGCGGGCCATCGCCGAGATCTACCACGCAAAGACAGGTCTCGAGGTCGATCAGCTCCGCGGCATGATGACCCGGGAGACATGGATGGTCGGTCAGGAGGCCGTCGACAACGGCTTCGCCGACACCGTCCTCGACGGGCAGAGCCCCGAAGTGGAGGTAAGCGCCGACAAGCAGGTGCTCCTCGTCGCAGGCATCCAGCACAGCATCAAGGGCCTGCACAATATCCCCGACACGATCCGCGTGTCCAATAGCATCCACGCCGCTCCTGCGGCTGGAAATAAAAAGCCGACCGTCACAGGCGGCGAAAACAGAAAGGAAGATGTACCCATGACTCTCGAGGAAATGAGAGCACAGCACCCCGACCTCGTGGCTCAGATCGAGCAGCAGGCCGCCGCTAATGCCGTGACGCAGGAGCGGGCCCGCATCGAGGCCATCGACAGCATCGCCGCCAGCGTGGGCGACGCTCAGCTCGTCAGGGACGCCAAGTATGGCGAGGAAACCTGCACCGCTGAGCAGCTCGCGCTCAAGGCTATGCAGAAGCAGGCCGCCCTCGGCGCCAAGCACCTGAAGGACGCGGCCGCGGACAACAACGACTCCGGCGCTGAGGATGTCGGCGCTGCCCCTAACGGCGGCGAGGAAGGCAGCGAGAACGACGACAAGGCCAAGGTGGACGCCGTCGTCGGCATCTACAACTCCACCAAGAACGGAGGGAAGAAGTAATGAGCAAGAGACTCGACGAAAACATCGGCGCCGTCGGCTATGACGGCCTGATCGTGTCCAACGACCCCGTCGCCGATGTGGTGACAGTGGAATTTCCCGACACCCCCGCCGGCATCGTAAAGCGCGGCACCGTCATCTCCGGCACTCCCGGCGGCAAAGACTTCGCCGCTCTGGCTGCTGCTGTGGCCGATGGCAAGGCCCTGTATGTGCTGGCCGACGATGTGGACACCGCTGTCAGCACCACCGGCACCGCCTACCGCACCGGCCACTTTGCCCGCAACAAGCTGACCGTGGCCGAAGGCTACACCCTGACCGCCGCAGACGAGGAGGCCCTGCGCAAGAGCGGGATCCTGCTGTCTGACGCGCTGGACTATTAAGAGCAAAGGAGGATAACAAAATGCCTTTTAACTTTTACGACACCCACACGCTGCTCATGGCCGTCCAGCAGCTCACCCCTGCGGCGACCTTCCTGCGTGACCGCTACTTCCCCACCAACGACGCGAGCGACATCTTCGCTTCTGAGGATGTGCTCGTTGAGTACCGTGACGGCACCCGCAAGCTGGCGCCCTTCGTGGCTCCTCGCAAGGGCGGCGTCACCATCCTGCGCAAGGGCTACAACATGGAGCGCTACACCCCGCCCTTCGTGGCTCCTCGCCGCATCCTGACCCTCGACGAGCTGCGCAAGCGCGGCTTCGGTGAGGCTCTGTACTCTCAGCTCACTCCCGAGCAGCGCCAGCAGGTGCTCATCCTGCGTGACGCCGACGAGCTGGGCGACCTTATCACCAACCGCGAGGAGGCTATGGCCGCCGAGACCATGCTGACCAACGGCTGCGTAATGAAGCACATCGCAGACGACGCCGAAAAGGGCGACGAGATGGAGATCCGCTTCTACTCCGAGGACGCCAACCCTGCCACCTACACCCCGACCGTGAAGTGGGACGCTGCCGACGCCAAGATCCGCGCCGACCTCGGCGTGATGGCTCGTATGCTGACCCGCCGTGGCCTACGCGCTGCCGATCTGGTGTGCTCCCCTGATGTGGCTGACGCCATCGTGGAAAACGCCGAGATCAAGGAGATGCTCAACAACCGCCGCTACGAGCTGGGCAGCGTCGCCCCCGAGGAGCTGGCGCCGGGCGCTTCCATTATGGCACGGTTGAACATCAACGGCCGGATCATCAATGTGATCTCCTACGACGAGACCTACACCGACGACGCCGGAAACGACAAGCTCTACATCCCGTCCGGCAAGTGCGTCCTCACCGCTCCCGCCGCAGGCCGTACCGCATACGGCGCCGTGTCTCAGGTGGAGCAGTCTGATGGTGAGTTCCACACCTACGCCGGCCGCCGCGTCCCGAAGTATGTGAGCAGCGCCGAGGGCAACACCCGCACCCTGACCCTGTCCAGCCGCCCGCTGCTGATCCCCAACAACAAAAACCCGTGGATCTCTGCCGATGTCCTGACCGGCGAATAAGCGGGAGAGAAAGGAGCGAAAAACATGATCCAGATCATTCAGGGCACCTTCGGCTACTACAACGGCCGCAAGGTCGTCCCTATCACCAACGCCGACGGCCCTCAGAAGTTCGACCCTGAGCTGGAGGCCCGTCTGGTAAAGCAGAAGATCGCCAAGTATGTCGACCTGCCCGAACATCCTGAAAGCCCCGACCCGGCCGGCGCTGGCGCGCCACAGGATCCCGACCCCGGCACCGAGGAAACCGAAGCCTCTGCCGGCTCCGGGGAGGCTGAGTACGACGAGGACATGAAACTTGACGAGCTGAAGGAGGTGGCCGCAAGCTACGGCGTGGACGCCTCTGCTCTGCGCAAGAAGGCCGATGTCATTGCCGCCATCGAGCAGGCCAAGACTGGGAACGGCCAGAGCGACGACGACGAGGAGCCCCCTCAGATCGACGCCGCGGATCCTGTGTAATGGGATCCAGTTTCAAGGAAATGGTCGAGCGCGACCGCCGGCTTGTTTTTCTCGATCTCGACGAGTTCGGAGAGGAGCACCGCGTCGAAGGCAAGACCATCACCGTCGTGCTGGATGACAATGCCCTGAAGCAGCGCCAAGGGGGGCAAGAGCTGGGCGTGGCAGAGTCCTCGCTGATGCTTTACGCAGCAGTCGAGGATCTGCCTGCTCGGCGCCCGGCTGGTGAGGGGCTCAATGTGGACGGCCGCGAGTATATCGTCAACGACTGGAGCGAGGATATGGGCATCGCCACCATCGCCCTCGGTCAGACGATCACCATGTAGGAGGTGCAGCCGTGTCCATAGTCAACAGCATCGAGATCGTCAGGGAGTGGCTGACCGCTGAGGTCTGCCCTCTGGTAAAGCTGAAGCTCCCCGACGACAACGCGACAGACGCCTCCTATCCTTATAAGCTGGTAAATCCTGCTGCATTTTCGCTTTTTGTCCCGTCGAAAGATAGGACGCCCCCGAAGGTGGCGGCGCCGATCCCATCGGTCTGCGTGCAGCTCGTGCAGGGGGAGGACGACATGATCGCAAGCTCCCGGGGTATCAAGATCCGGCTCTGCTTTTCGGCATGGGATCCCGGTTATCACGGGCGCGACATCTTCATACCAAAAGGCGACGGCAGCGGCACCTATGTCCAGCAGTACAACGAGGCGGCAGCAGCCTTTTTCGAGAAAAACGGCGAGGGCTGGCGCGACACATGGAGTTTCGTGGACACGGCCCTGCGCCTGATTGAAAACGCTGAGTACATCGGCGAGCTTCGCGTCATCAAGGAGGACGGCATCACCTTCGGCCCCGTGGCTGAACAGGACGCCGTACCCGACTACTACCCCTACTGGTTTGCGTGGGTCGAGTTCTCCGTCGAGGAGACGCTGACCCGACACCATACCAGCTACCAACACCTGCTTTAAGAGCGGCCCACCGGTCGCTCTAATTTTATGCAAAGGAGGAAAAGCAGATGGCAAACGAATACCTCTACGGCGCCTACGGCCACATCGGCGAGACAGTGGCGCAGAACGCCGTACAGGCGGGCACCACGCCGGTCTATATCGGCACGGCACCCGTCAACCTTGTGCGCGGCTTCGCAGGAGCCGGCGTAATTAACGAGCCTGTCAAGATCAGCAACATGATCGACGCACAGAAGAAGCTCGGCTACGCCGGAGACTGGGGCACCTTCACGCTCTGCGAGGTCATGGACGCGCACTTCAACAACCCCATCGGGAACATCGGCCCCATCTATGTCATCAATGTCCTCGATCCCTCCGAGGGCAAGCACCGCATGGAGGCCCCCACTGAGAAGCAGATCAACTTCGTGGGCGGCCGGGCTGAGTTCTCCAGCTCCACCGTCATCCTCGACACCCTGACCATCGCCAAGACGGGCGACGGGGCCGGCACATACACCGAGGGCGTCGACTATGCGCTGGACTACAACTTCACCAAGGGCACGGTCGTCATCACGAGCCTGAAGGAGGACGAGCAGCTCACCGGCACCATGACCGTCAGCTTCAACGAGGTGGACGACAGCACGGTCGTCGCCGAGGACATCATCGGAGGCGTCACGGCATCCGGCGAGTACAGCGGCATCAGCTCCATCGCCCTGCTCTATCCCGAGCAGTTTGCGGTCTGTAACCTGATCGCAGCACCCGGCTGGAGTGACAGCCCCGCGGTCTACAGCGCTATGCTCTCGGCCTGTCAGAAGATCAACGGCCACTGGGACGCCTTCGTCATCGCAGACCTTCCTCTGGTGGATCGTGACAGCAAGCAGGCCGTGGACACCATTGAAAAGGCCAAAGCGTGGAAGCGCGAAAACGCATACACCGGCGAGCGCTCGAAGGTCTACTGGCCGCAGGCCATGAACAACCTCGGCAAGATCTTCCATCTGAGCACGCTGGCGGTCGTCGAGCTCATGCGGGCAGACTTCAGCCACAACAGCGTCCCGATGGAGACCTGCGGCAATAAGTCGGTGCCCGTCATCCGGCAGTATTTTGGAGCCAACGCCAACAACCGCGGCTTCGACCAGCAGGCCGGCAAGGAGCTGACTCAGAACGGCATCAGCACCGTCGTCGCATGGGGCGGCGAGTGGGTACTGTGGGGCGACCATACGGCCGCCTACACCTACGGCGCAGATGTCGACCCTCGGGCGATTTTCGACACTTCCATGCGGATGCTCATGCACATCACCAACAGCTTCCAGCGCGAGTGGAGCCCCGAGATCGACAGCCCCATGACCAGAGCGCTGAAGGATCGCATCATCAACCGCGAGCAGGAGAAGCTCGACGGCTATGTCAGCATGGGCGCCCTGCTGGGCGAGCCTGTGATCCTGTTCCTCGAGAGCGAGAACAGCACCACGGACATTATGAACGGCGACTTCCGCTGGGACATCGCGGTCACTCCGACCCCGCCCCTGAAGTCTGCGAGCGTCTATGTCGCATACACCGACGCCGGCTTCTCCGTCTACTACGAAGGAGGTGACGAGTAATGTCTCTGTGGCTTGACCTCAAGGGCCCCATCCTCGCCGACACCGTCTACATCGACGGCAAACTCGTCGCCAAGGATGTGACCATCACCCTGCCCGCCGTCACCCCTGTGACCGCCGACTTCAAGGCGATGGGCACCTATACCGCACCCATGACCGGCCAGATCGAGGCGATGGAAGCAGCCATCACCAAGATCGGCATCGACCTCGGCCTGCGCGATCTCGTCAAGTTCGAGAGCAAGACCATCGAGGTCAGATGGGCGCAGGATGTCAAAAGCTCCGACGGCTCCACCAAGACCGAAGGCTGCAAGGCGTTCCTCCGCTCTGTGCCCAAGACGATCCCCGGCCTGTCTGTGGATCCCGGCAACCCGAGCGAGAACGAGATCACGCTGGCCGTGAGCCGCTACCAGCTTTTCGTCGCCGGGACTGAATACTGGCTGATCGACCAGCTCAACACGATCCTGCGCGTCGGTGGCAAGGACTACGCGCAGACCATTCGCAGCGTCCTGTAATCTGCGGGCGCCGCCCATCTCGGGCGGCGCTCTTTTTATTGAGAGGAGACAAAACTCATGGAAAAACTGACACTCAGCAACCCCATCACCATCAACGGCAAGAAGGTCAAGACCCTGACCTACGACACCAGCGCGATCACCGTGGGAATGTTCGCGGAGGCCGAGGCCCGCAAGCTGCGCGCCACTACGAGCAAATCGGGCGGCAGCGCCGGCGCCTGCGAGCTGGACTACTCCCTGCACGCATACCTCGCCATGATGGCGATCATCGCCGTCAACACCGACATCGACATCACTGACCTTGAGCGCATCAGCGGCGCCGATGTGATGACGCTCGTGAGGATCGGGCGAAATTTTACCACAGCGAGGTCGGCGGAACAATCCGAGGGAAGCGACTCGGAGAGCTCGTCCGAGACTACTCCCGAGCCTTCCACATCTCAGCCGGAGAGCTCCGACGAGAACGCCTGACGGACTTCCTGACCGAATACTGGGAGGCGGCAGAGGAGGCCAAAAAACAGCGGGCCAAGATCCCGAGCATCCCCCGGTATAATTTCAGGCCGCGAAGGAGGTGACACCAATGGCCGGGAAAAACAAAATCCTGCAAGCAGTCGTGAGCTTCGCCGGCACCATCGACCCGTCGCTGGGCAAGGCGATGGAGGATGTGACCGGGCACCTCGACAAAATCAACTGGAAAGCCGTCGCCGTTGGTGCCGCTGCCGGCGGCATCGCTGTGGCAACCGGCAAGGCTGTCATCGAGGCCGGAAAGTATCTGGCCGATCTCGGCGACGAGTACAACAAGGCAGTCAACCAGATCTCCGCATCTACGGGAGCAACTGGTGACGAGCTCGACGCCCTCGGTGAGAGCATCAAGAACATCTACGCGCAAAACCTCGGCGAGGACTTCGCCGATGTGGCCGACGGACTGGCCGCAACGCAAAAGGCCAGCGACCTGACTGGCGAAGCACTGGAGCAGGCCACCGCTGCGGGCTTCGTGCTGCGCGACACCTTCGACTACGACATAAGCGAAAGCGCCCGGGCTGCCGCCTCTCTGATGAAAAACTTTAACATCAGCGCCGAGGAAGCCTACGGCCTGATCGCAACCGGCGCACAAAACGGAGCCGACAAAAACGGCGACCTGCTCGACACACTCAACGAATACAGCGGCCAGTTTGCGGCCCTCGGCCTGAGCGCTGACCAGTTCATGGGCAGCCTGATCGAAGGCGCAGACGCCGGCCTGTTCTCCATCGACAAGGTCGGCGACGCGGTCAAAGAGTTCAACATCAGAGCGAAGGACGGCAGCGACAGCAGCCGCGAAGCCTTTGAAAGCCTCGGGCTCGATGCCGACTCCATGTTCAAAGCGTTCGCCGCCGGCGGGGACACCGCACAGGCGGCGTTTTTTGACACAGTCGAAGCACTCAACAACATGGACGACCCGCTGGAGCGAAATGCGACGGCCGTGGCCCTGTTCGGCACACAGTTCGAGGATCTGGAGGCTGGCCTGCTCCCTGTTCTGGCAAATGTAGAGACCGCGGCCTACGACGGCGCGGCGGCCCTTCAGCAGATCAACGATGTCAAATACAACGACCTCGGCTCTGCTTTTGAGGCGATCAAGCGGTCGGCAGAGGTGACTCTGCTCCCTATGGCATCAATGATTGCCAACACCCTGACGGCGCTGGCGCCGATCCTGATGGAGACATTCGAGGCAATCGCCCCGATCATCACCGACACGCTCAACACCTGTATGCCGTTTGTGCAAGAGTTCCTCCTCGGGATGGGCGACGCGCTGAAGATGGTCATGCCTATGGTCACGGAGCTGGCCGCCGGGATCCTCCCGCTGCTCAGCCAGCTCGTGAGCTCGTTCCTGCCACCGCTTCTCGAGCTCGCGCAGCAGCTACTCCCTCCGCTTATGCAGATCGTTCAGGCAATCCTCCCGCCGATCTCGAGCATACTGGCGACAATTTTGCCGATGCTGACGCAGATCATCTCGACCGTTTTGCCCGTGCTCGCAAACCTGATCGCCTCGCTGCTGCCGGTCATCACGCCGCTGCTGGAGGTAGCCCTTCAGATCGTCAACAGCGTCATCATGCCGCTGCTCCCGCCTCTGATGCAGATCGTCGAGGCGCTGCTGCCGCCACTGATGTCGCTGCTTAACGCGATCATTCCCGTCCTGAGCCCCCTGCTGAGCCTGCTCCAGCCAGTCGCCTCCGTGCTGGGCACCATCGCAAATGTCATCGCCAAGATCGTCAGCTTCGGCGCCGGCGTATTTGACAAGATCGCCGGACTGTTCGGCGGCGGCGGTGGAGGCGGCGGGGGCGTGTCCGGCTTCGCCACCGGCGGCTTCACAAGCGGCCCGTCCATCGCAGGCGAGGATCCGCGATACCCGACCGAGGCCGTCATCAGCTTCAACCCCGCATATCGCAGCGCCAATCTCTCCTACTGGGCAGAGGCCGGCCGGATGCTCGGCGCTATGGACGAGGCTGAGTACGAGCCAATCAGTGCAGGATCCGGCACCTCCGTGGTCTACGACCTGAGCGGCCTGTCCTTCTCCCCTCAGATCAAAGTCGAGGGGGACACCGATGAGGACGCCCTGATCCGAAAACTGCGAGATCTGGAGCCGGAGTTCATCGACTTCATACTGGAAGCACTCAGCAGAAGGGAGGGCGGCGCCTATGTCACAGCGGACAGTCGGCTTTATTGATTATACAGCGCAAGGCGGCGACACTTTCGACAGCATCGCGCTGGCCGCCTATAACGAGGAGCGGATGGCGAGCACCATCATCGCCGCAAACCCCGACCTCTGCGATGTGCTTATCTTTGAGGGCGGCGAGGCCGTGCGGATCCCTATCGTCGAACAGATAGAGACCCCGGACACGCTGCCGCCGTGGAGGAGGTGACGCCATGAAAATCCTGTACGAGGGCGTCGACATATACCCCGACATCAGCGTCCACCGCTGCTATCACGATATGTACGCCGAGAAGCAGAGCGACGAGCTGCTCCTGAAGCTCAACGACACCCGGGAGCTGTGGGACAGATGGGCACCCAAAAAGGGCGACCACATCGCCGTCGAGGACGGAGCCGCAAAAACCGGGGAAATGTTCGTCGAAAGCGTGGTGCCGGAGTCCGGCATCATCACCCTGCGGGCCTACTCTGCCCCGCAATCGGTCAAGGACAAAAGGAGCAAGTCGTGGGAGCGGGTCAAATTCCTCCAGCTTTTGCAGGAGATTGCAGGACGCCACGGCCTGGCCCTCGAGACCTACGGCATCACAGACCACACATACGACTATGTGGAGCAGAACAACCTCCCCGACTTCGCATTTTTGCAAGCGCGCTGCACCCTCGAGGGTGCGGCGTTTCTGGTGTACGACGGCAAGCTGGTGGTCTACGACGAGGCATACATGGAAGGCCAAGCGCCTGCCGACACCATCACCATCACGCCCGCCAGCGACTTCGAGTACAGAGACGAGGGCGCCAACGCCTACGGCTCAGCCGAAGCTGTAAACGGCGGCCTGATCGGCACCTTCGCAGCCCCTTCGGGCGGCGACAAGGTGCTGCGCAAGATCCTACCGCTCCGAATGACTGACCAGAGCGAGGCCGACCGCTTCGCAAAAGGACTCCTCCGGGACGCCAACAAAGGCGCGACGGTCGGCACGCTCTGGACGGGCTCGCTGCTGCGCAACTACGCAGCGGGCTCCGTGGTCACTCTGGAGACTCAGTCAGTGCAGTCGTGGGACGGCCCGGCCTTTATCAGCCGGATCCGGCACGACTATGTAAAGACGAGGAGCAAGCTCTACCTCCGCAAACCACTGGAGGGATATTAAACCATGCCAAACAGCAACACACAAATGATCCAAAAGGGCAAGATCTCCAGCGTGGAGGGAACACCTGACCGCAACGGCGACAAAACGACCGCCCGCGTGCTCCCGAGCACGGCCGACAGTATGGTCACGCGACCGCTGACGATCCCGTGGTATCTCCGGGGCGAGATGGGCGGTCTGACCGTCGGCACTGAAGTGGCCTACGCTATGTTCGAGGACGGCACCGGCATCATCATCTCCCGCATGGACGGAGAATGGAGCGGCACCGTCCCGGGCGATGTGACCATCAAAAAAGGCGCCTTTACCGTACAGGACAAGGGCGTCAGCGTGCCCTCTGCCGATGTGGTGGCCGGCGGCGATGTCAAGGCCGGGGCCATAAGCCTCAACAGCCACACCCACGCCGGCGTCCACGGGGAGACCAGCGGCCCGCATTAAGGAGGTGACACCGATGTCCGTGATGGCATCATGGAACGGAAAAACATGGGGCGTGTCCAGCAAACGGATCGCCGCCCTGAACGGCGTCTCGGCCAGCGTCGAGCTCGACACGGAGAACAGTGACGACAAGGCCGGATCTCCCGCCACGAAAACCAAGGCCCTGAAGCTGCAATCGTTCAATTTTGACTTTGACCTTGCGACCGCTGTGGGCTGCGATGTCCGCGGCGAGTTCGACTCGTGGGTCTCTATGATCGCGCAGTACGCTCCCTTCTATCTGGCCGGCAGCCGCTTCGGCCCGGCAAACCTTCAGCTCACCGCTGTGAGCCTCGGGGACACAACGCTCGACAACCTCGGCAGGATCCTAAAGGGCAAGATCTCCATCACCCTGACGGAATACTCCGAGGAAGCCAGCGGGAAAAAGGCCAGCGCAGGCGGCAGCAAATCATCGCCGGCCGGCGCATCCGGCACAGGGCCACGGCTCACAGCCGTCACCGTCGGAGCATCCAGCGCCGACAAGGCTGCCAAGAAGCCAAACAACACGCAACTGACCAAGTAAAGCGAGGTGATCCCATGAAAGCAAGCGGAAACGGAACACCGCAAACCTGCGTGCAAAACCTCCTCAAGACCATCCGCGGGGAGGTGCCCTACGAGCGCATCAAGGGGATCGACCGCACGCTGATCGACAAGCCGAGCCAGACGGCAGGCTCAGACCTGACCGCCGATGTGGAGTTCGTCGTGGAAACATACGAGCCCCGCGTCTCTTTGAGCTCGGCCGAGCTGGCCGCTCTGGCTGCCGATACCGGCAACTTTGAGCTCCGGGCCAGCATTGACAACATCACATGAAGGAGGTGATCGACATGAGCGACCCGACCAACAACTACGGCGAGGACATCAGCCTCGTCACCACAGACGCCTCCAGTCTTTACAACATTATCATCACCGAGCTGGAGAAAGCGGCATCGGAGCCACTCTACCCCGGAGACGAGCGCCGCATCTTCGGCGAGGGTCTGGTGGCTGTGTTTGTGGCCCTCTACAACAGCATCAACGACGCGGGCCGGCAGACGCTCCTCCGCTATGCGAGAGGGCAAGTGCTGGACGCAATCGGCGAGCGGCTGGATGTCCGGCGGCTCGAGGGCGACAAGGCAACCACGATCATGCGCTTCTCTGTAAGCACACCACTCGAGAGCAACATCATCATCCCGAAATGGACGAAGGCGACGCCGGACAGCGAAAATTATTTTGCGACCGACGAGATCGCCGTCCTTCAGGCCGGCACCTACTCTGTCGAGATCCCGGCCTCGGCTGTGGACAACGGCGCGAAGTACAACGGCTACACAGCCGGTACCATCACCACGCTGGTCGACCTGATCCCGTACATTGAGAGCGTCACAAACCTGACGGAGACCGCCGGCGGCGACGATGGTGAGCCCTACACAAAGGACGGGGACGACCGGCTGCGTGAGCGCATCCGTCTGGCACCCGCCAAGAGGTCGACGGCCGGCCCTGAGCTGGCGTACATCTACTGGACGATGACAGCAGACAGCTCCATCGTGGACGCCAAAGCCGTCAGCGAGACCGAGACCATCGACCGCACGCTGACAGCCTACGCGGGCCGTGCCTTCCTCGGCGGCTCCCGCCTAAAGCCCGAGACTTTGCTCGTCAGAGCAAGCGGCAGCGCGGATCCAGCGCTTGAAGGCAGTGACTACACCGTCACATACGCGGATGACCTGCTGACCATCGAGCTCTCCGGGGCCCTGTCAGGCGCGGAAAGCATCGACATCACCATCACCCGCACCCTCGAGGGCTGCGTCAAAATCGTCCCTCTGCTGGAGGGCGGCGCAATCCCTGACGAGGCCATGCTGGAGAAAGTGCTGGAGGTCGTCAACGCAAAGGACATCAGACCGCTCACGGATCTGGTGAGCGCCGTGGCGCCTGAGACTGTGCCATACGACATCGAGCTCGCCTACTACACGACGCCGGAGACCGAGGCCGAAGTGGTGGCGAATGTGGAAGGAAGCGACGGAGCCATCGCCCGCTACAACGAGTGGCAGGTGGAGGCTCTCGGCCGGGATGTAAACCCCGACCAGCTCCGCAGGCTGATCCTGTGCCCGTCGTGGGGCGAAAACCTCACCGGCGCGATCCGCGTGGATGTAGCGAAGCCGGCGCACACGCCGGTCAGCGACACGCAGGTCGCAAAGTTCAGCGGCCACCTGACCGTCAGCCACAAGAGCGTCACGGGGGTGGTGTAAATGCGACTCAACGAGATCGAGATGGTCAAGCTCCTGCCCGCATGGATGCAGCAGGACGCCAGCGACCAAGGACTCGCGGCGGCTTGCGACATCATCAGCCGCGACGCCTACGCACGCCTCAAACTGCTCAGCAGGTGGGACAAGATCGACAAGCTCAGCGACGCAGAGCTCGACGAGATGGCGTGGGAGCTGCGCATCGAATGGTATGACAGCACCGCGCCCATCGAGACGAAGCGGGCGGTTATCCGCAACAGCGACCTCGTGTACGCCAAGCTCGGCACCCGCTTCGCCGTGGAGCAGATCATCACCGACTACTTCGGCAGCGGCGAGGTGCGCGAGTGGTACGAGTACGGAGGCCAGCCTCACCACTTCAAGATCCTGAGCGACAACCCGGAGATGGTCAACGCAAACTTTGACCTCTTTATGAAGCTACTCGGCACAGTCAAGCGGCGCAGCTCGTGGCTCGACGCCGTCCTGATCTGCCTGACCGGCGAGATGGAGCTTTTTGCCGGGATGGCAGCACGGGATCACACCCACGAGACGCACATCTTCGGCAGCGACGAGCTCCACCTGTACCACGCGGCGGTCGTCCACGACAACAACCACGAGACCGTCAGCATCGGCACCAGCGCTGTGCTCGCCGCAGACTAAAGCGGAAAGGAGAAAAACATGGCCGCATTTATCAACAACGACATCACCGCCGCGGGCCTCGTCGTACTGGCGAAGGGCGTGGCGGGCCAGAACATCAAATACACCAAGATCGTCCTCGGCGACGGCTACCTCGAGGAGGGTCAGACGCCCCGCACCCTCACCGAGGTCATCAACCCCAAAGCGACCGTCGACATCACGAAGCTCGCAATCAACGGAGACGGCACCGTCACCGTGGGCGGCGTGTTCACCAATCAGGAAGTGAGCGACGGCTTCTACTACCGGGAGCTCGGGCTCTATGCAGAGGATCCCGACCCCGCCGTTGGCGAGGTGCTGTACTGCTACGGAAACTGCGGCGATCTCGCCGAGTGGATCCCGCCCATCGGCGGCTCCACCATCGTCGAGAAAACCATCGACATCGTCACGGCCATCGGCTCGGCGACCAATGTGACCGCATACATCCCGGCCGACGCCTACGCCACCAAGGAGGACTACGAAAACTACAAGGCCATCGCCCTCGGAGCGCAGGCCACAGCCAACGAAGCCCTCGCACTGGCGCAGCAGGCCATCGAGATCGCCCGACAGGCGGCGCAGGCCGTGGTCAACCTGAGCAACATCGTCGCACAGAACACCAGCAAGATCACGACCCTGTGGGACGCTGTGTTCGGCGACATCGTGACCAACCCCTTCCAGATCACTTTCGTGGATCTCGAGGGCATCACCCTCGTCACCGGCGTCTGGAACGCCTCGCTCCAGCGCCTCGAGTGTTAAGCCATGCGCGGGCATGGGTACACACCGATCCCACTGCCGGAGGCGTCCTGCATCATCGCCCACCTGTTCGTCGAGCTTGCGCTGCCCTGTTCCTGCTGCAAGCGGGAGGACGGCCTGATCGTCATTCAGGGCACAGCCTACGACGGCACAGGGGCGAGGATCACCATCAAAGGCGAGGAGGTGAGATTTTATGGCAAGCAACGGACACTCGCGGCCATACGAGCGGGCCAATGTAGGCCGCCCGCCCTTCGGCCGTGAGAAACTCCCCGAGATGCAGGTTATCACCGACGCCAAGGAGCTCGAAAAGCACACCTACATCAAGACGCGCAACCCCGCCATTTTCCCGAAAAAGGAGCGGCTCGGTCTGGCGCAAAGGATGATGAACGAGGCGAGCGATCTGGTGGCCGACCTGATGGAGGCCAACGATCTGCTCCTGACAGACCCCGAGGAGCGGGAGCTCCGATACAGGGCACAGCGCTCAGCGCTTCGCAACTGCCGGAAACTGCTGCACCACATCGAGCTCGCGCATGAGATCCTCAGCGGCCTCGGTGATGACGCCTTCGCCTACTGGTCACGCATGGCGACGGGAGTGAAAAACCAGACCGCAAAATGGTACAAATCAGATAAAGAAAGGGCCGCAAAGATGGACGCGCAAGCGCGCCGTCAGTGATGCAGCCCTGTGGGGTACGCCTTGTTTTTTCGTGCCGGGTCGGCCAACAACGCCCGCAATGTCAACTCTGACGGCACGCTGAACAGGAACAACGCCTACAACGGCAACAACGGCCTGCGCCCCGCTTCGATGGAAAGCCCGACTTATTAACCGCCGAGAGGCGGCGAACACTGTGCACCATCGTCCAAGGAAGGCGTATCCCTCCCGCAGCCTGCGCCGTTTGACCGGCGCGGTCATGGGTAAACACAGGACTGCCGATGCTCCCGGCGGCGCACGCAAAGCGTGGCCGGAGCTATCCACGGCAGGGATTTTTATAAATGGAGAACAAAGTCAACAGCTTCATCTCGCTGTATGCCGCCTATAAGAAAACCCGCTGCGGCAAGCGAGACAACCCCACAGCCATGCGCTACCGCATGGAAGCAATCGAGCGCACCGTCGACCTGTCCGAGAGGCTCCAGCGGCGTGAGTACACCTTCGGGCCCTACTACCCCTTCAAGGTCTACGAGCCCAAGGAGCGGCTCGTCCTCGCCATCGACTTCGAGGGCAAGGTCGTCCAGCACTCGCTATGCGACAACATCCTCGAGCCGATATTCTGCCGGCGTTTCATCCGCGACAACTATGCCGGGCAGATCGGCAAAGGCACCCACGACGGCCTCGACCGTCTGGCCGCAGCCATGCGCCACTATTTCTTCAGCCGGAAAGCAGCAGACGAGGCAGCGCGCAGAGCTGCTGGCCTGCCATACCGGCCGATGGAGGAGTGGGACTACGCCGACGGCTGGGTACTCAAGGGCGATTTTTCAAAGTTCTTTTACACCCTGATCCATTCCTACTGTTACGAGACCGCCCGCAAGGCGTTCATGGTCATCGACGACGCCGAGCTGCGTGACTTCGTCGAGTGGCTGCTGTGGATCATCATCGACAGCACGCCGGATCCGGGCATACCCATCGGCAACCAGTCGAGCCAACTGCTCGCCCTGCTCTATCTGGACGAGTTCGACCACTGGCTGCGCGATGACCTCGGCCTCGTTTACGGCAGGTATATGGACGACTTTTACATCATCGACAGCGACAAGCTGAAGCTCCGGCGCATCCTCAAGGAGATCGAGGCGTACATCGCGCCCCTCGGCCTGCGGCTGAACAAAAAGACGCAGATCTTCCCGCTGAAGAATGGCATCGACTTCCTCGGCTTCCACACTTACCTCACGAACACCGGCAAGGTGGTCAGGAAGGTGCGGGCCAAGAGCATCGACAACATGAAGCGAAAGATCCGCAAATACCGCAGAATGGTCGACGAGGGCAAGCTGAGCCTCGAGAGCGTCATCCAGTCGTATGCGAGCTGGTGCGGCCATATCTCACACGGCAACACCTACCACCTGCGGCAGAATATGGACGCCTACTTCTTCGCGTACTTCCCGGAGCTAAAACCACAACCGAAAGGAGACGACCCTCATGCCTCAAAAACTGAGCAATCTCGCCAACAAGTCAAAGGTGAAGTTCGGCAGCCTGCACGGCAAGCCGATCATCTGGCAGGTGGCAGACAAAAACCACAGCGGCTTCCCCAATAACAGCGTCACCCTTGTGACCGTGCAGATCATCAAGATGCTGTGCTTTGACGCCAAGGAGAGCGCCAATGGGAACAGCGACCGCAGAAGCTACGGCAACAACCGATGGATCTACTCGAACATCAGGCAGTGGCTCAACAGCGCCGCAGCCGCAAATGCGTGGTACGCCGCGCAGCACAGCGCAGACGCTCCCCCGAGTGCCGCCAATGTCTGGAACGGCTACAACCAGTACCAGACCATCGCCGGCTTCCTGAACGCCTTCACCGCCAACGAGCGCAACGCTCTCCTGAGCACCAACCGCGTCGTCGGCCGCAGCTCTACCGACGGCGGCGGGACGGAGACCTGCACAGACAAGATCTTCCTCCTGACCTGCACAGAGGTCGGCCTGTCCGGCGATGTGACTGCCGGCAGCAAGCTGGCGATCTTCAGCGACAACGCCAGCCGCGTCGCCACCGTGACGCCCGAGTGCGTCGCCAATTCCAACTACAACAGCAACCCGGCCGCAAATAGCGCGTGGTACTGGTGGCTTGCGGACGCCTATGCCGGGTCGGCCCGCAACGCCCGCCGTGTCGACTCTGACGGCACGCTGGACGGGGGCAGCGCCTGCAGCGGCTGCTACGGCCTGCGCCCCGCTTGTAATCTGTCCTCTGATCTCCTGATCTCCGACACCACCGACGCCGACGGCTGCTACACCGTGATCTACAATCAGGCGCCCACCGCACCGGCCACCATCAATGTGCCGAGCGAAGTGATCGGCGGGGAAAACCTGAGCATCTCGTGGGGCCAGTCGACCGACCCCGACGGCAACCTGAGCGGCTATGTGCTGGAGCGCAAAGTCGACGGCGGCACATGGGGGCAGGTCTACAAGGGATCCTCCCGCAGTTTCTCCGACGCCATCACCTACGGATGGGCGAAGGTGCAGTACAGGGTCAAGGCATACGACAGCGCCGGCGCCGAGTCAGCATACACAACCGGCACCGAGCGCACCGTGACCAACAACCGGCCGCCCGTCATCAGCGGAAAGGACACCAACCTCGGCAGCTTCACGGCGACGCCCCCGAGCTACGAGTACACCGTCACCGACGCAGACGGGCATCAGGTCAAAGTCGTGGAGAAGCTGGACGGAGCGACCCTGAGAAGCTACACCGCAACCCTCGGCGCCACGAACACCCTCAGCATCCCGGCCGACACATGGCTGAAGATGCTGAACGGCTCCCACACCATCGCCATCACGGCCACGGACGCCAAGAACGAGAGCACCGTGCGCACGCTGACCTTCACCAAGGCAGTCAACGCCATCGAGTTCGTCCAGACCGTTGCGATGGCCGCCGACGAAATGCCGACCAAGGCGCTCGTCAACATTCAGGGCAGCTTCCCCGCCGGCAGCACGCTGACCGTGGAGATCTGCAATAACGGCAACGACGCGGCGCCCACATGGGAGGTCATCACCAACAAGGTGCTCACCGGCCAGAAGCACTTTTTCACCAACACCACGAAAACCGCCTACGAGTGGGGCGTGAAAATCAGGGTCAAGCTGCTGCGCGGATCCGCAACCGGGCCCTGCTTCATCCAGTCGGTCGGCGGCAACTTCGCATAAGCAGAAAGGAGGAGCAGCATGGTCTACTTCATGGAACACAGCATCAAGGCCATCCGCGAAAAGGAGGAGGCTGCCGCCGCTGGCGGCACCTCCCCCGAGGACAAGAAGCGCATCGACGACATCGAGAAGGATCTCGGGGAGCTGTCTGGTGCCATTGAGAGGGGGCTGACGAAATGAGCGAAAAGTACAGCGGCCTCGAGGCTGCGCTTCGCAGCGCTCGCCTGAGCACCATCGCCGCCATCACAGCCGGAGAGCGCACCGGCACGCAGGTCATCGCCTGCGAGGAGATCCTGCCGGCGTGGACAAAGGCCGGCCCCGACGGGGACGGCACCCACAAGGTCGGCGAGCCTTGCACTCACGCGGGCCAGAGCTGGCGCTGCTGCCAAGAGCACAGCACCAAGAACAACCCCGACATCGAGCCCGGAAAGAGCCCGGCCCACTGGGCTCCCTACCACACCACCGACCCGGCAAAGGCAAAGCCTTTTATTCAGCCGACGATGGCCGAGGACAGCTACCAGAAGGGCGAGGTCTGCCTCTGGACTGACGGAAAGGTCTACCGCTCCATCAGGGATGGGGCCAACGACCGCAGCCCGGCAGACTACCCGGCCGGGTGGAAGGTCGTCGATGTCGAGAACGGAGGCGCAGCATGATCCAGCTCGACATCGGACAGCTCGTGGCAATCATGGGGATCCCTTCGGCGATCACTGGCTTCTGCTTTTGGATGCTCCAGCGGCGCATGACCAAAAGAGACGAGGAGCTCGACCGCAGAGAGAAAGCCCGGGAGAAAAACGAGGTGCTCCTCGTGCGCAGCGTCGGGGCAGCCATCGCCCTCGGTGAGGCCGCAGCCACAGCGCTGAAGAACGGCCACGCCAACGGAGAGACGGAAGCGGCTCTCGAATATGCCCGGCAGGTCAAGCACGAACAAAAGGACTTCCTCACCGAGCAGGGCATCCGCTCCATGTATTAAGGGGGCGCCCATGAGAAAATACGAGCCCAAACGGCTGAGACGAACGCGGCGGCCGTGGGAGTTCAAGAAGAAGCTCGCGGCGTGGGCCGTGGTGATCGCAACAGCGGCCGCCACGGCCTCCTTCGTCCTTGCGTTCATGGACAAGCAGACCGCCAGCGATGTGACAATCGCAATTTTCACGGCCTGCGTCACCTATCTCGTGAGCTATGCAGCCGCATCGGCCACGGAGAAAGTCAGCAGAAACCGGCACGGGCTGGACGCCGACGGAAACCCGCGGCCAGCCGCCGGAGAGTACGAAAACACACAAACACAACCAGAAAATGAGGAGGCAAAAGGATGAACATGATCGACATCACACCCATCATCAACGCGGCCATTATGCTGATCGCTGCCGCGGTCAGCGTGTTCCTGATCCCGTGGATCAAGAGCAAAACCACCGACGCACAGCGCAAGGAGCTGGTCGAGTGGGTCAAGATCGGCGTCGCTGCCGCTGAGCAGCTCTACAAAGGGCAGGGCCGTGGCGACGAGAAAAAGCAGTATGTCCTCGACTTCCTGAAGCAAAAAGGCTTCTCGGTCGACGAGGAAAGCGTCAACGCGGCCATCGAGGCCGCTGTGAGCCAGCTCAACGGCGGCGCGCTGCCCATCTAATAACGCACAAGGGGCGGGTCAATACGGCCCGCCCTATCTTTGCAAAGGAGGAAACACCATGAAAAGCAACGACTTCGACGACATCAACCTGAAGCCGGGCGAGGAGCTCGGCGAGGAAGCCCGCGGCGAGTTCGCAAACGGAAAGGGGGACGACGGCCATGAGTAACAGCCCGCTTGTCAGCTACACCAAGCTCAGCCCAAACCACTCGGGCAAGCGCACCAAGAAGATCGACACCATCACGATCCACTGCATGGCCGGCAACCTGTCCGTCGAGACCTGCGGCAACCTGTTCGCGTCCACCTCCCGGCAGGCGTCCAGCAACTACGGCGTCGGCACAGATGGGCGCGTCGCCCTCTATGTGGACGAGGCAAACCGCTCGTGGTGCACCTCGTCCGGCGCCAACGACCAGAGGGCCGTCACCATTGAGGTCGCCAACAACGGAGGCGCCCCGGACTGGCCTGTCTCTGCCAAGGCATACGCCGCGCTGCTGGATCTCGTGACCGACATCTGCAAGCGCAACGGGATCAAGCGGCTGGTCTGGTCTACCAGTAAGACTGACCGCGTCAACCACCTGAACGGCTGCAACATGACCGTGCACCGCGACTACGCTGCGAAAGCCTGCCCGGGCGACTACCTCTACAAGCGCCACAGAGAGATCGCCGCAGAGGTAAACCGCAGGCTCGGAAGCCCCGCAGGCGAAACCGGGGGCGGCCAGAAGCCTGACGCCGGCGCTGCCGATCTGAAGGTCGGCGACGAGGTGGAGTTCACCGGCACGAAGCACTACACAGGATCCGCGGCCACAGCAGCCAAGACCTGCAAACCCGGCAAGGCGAAGGTCACGGCCGTCGCCCCCGGGAAGGCTCACCCCTACCACCTGAAGGCAACCGCCGGCAGCAGCTCCACCGTTTACGGATGGGTCGACGCCGCCGACATCAAAGCGGGCGGGAAAGCTACCGCCTACCGTGTCCGCGTCACGACGGACGAGCTGAACATCCGCAAAGGGCCGGGCACAAACTACGGCACCAACGGCTCCATCAAGGACAAAGGGATCTACACCATCACCGCGGAGGCCGAAGGGCCCGGCGCCTCGAAATGGGGCAAGCTGAAAAGCGGCGCCGGCTGGATCTCTCTGGACTACACCGCGAAGGTCTAAAACTACATAGACGCAGAAAACCCGCCCGGGAGATCCCGGGCGGGCTTTTTTGCGTTCAGATGGCTCCCTGCTGCTTCAAAAAATCGGCCGTCGCCTTGTAAATCTTCGTGCCCCTGTTCGGGCTGCGTAAATCGTCCACATCTCTGCCGTCCAGTGACTTCACCAGCGACGGATCCGCAGCGATGGCCTCGCCGCACCGTCTCAGTGCGCCATACACCGGCAGCCGGCGCGGATCGCTGAAGGCGCCGCCATTTTCCTGAAGAAAAACGGCATAGGCATACAGTACGCCGCGATCTGCCCCGCGCATCTGCTGGAACAGATACCCGAAGAAAGCATCACGGCCAACAAAGCGCGAAAACTTGACGCCGCAGTCGTGCGCCCACCTCGAGAGACCCGGATCCGGCGCAGCTTCGTCGCCGTCCGTGATCCTGCTGATGATGGCACTGACATCCTCCTTGCACGTTCCGGCCGGCAGCATCGCCTCCAGCTCCAGCGCATAGTCGACCTGCCGATCTGACGGCTCGGCAGACGGCTCGACAGAAACCTCGAGCGGATCAGAGAGCCCGTCGGCAATAGCCGCAGCTCTGGCAGCGGCCTCGTCCTGCACCTCGTACCGCTTCGTGTTCTTCCTGCCCGTGCTGGCGTTCGTGCCTGACACGCGGAAACGGCCGTAATTTACAAAGCCGCCGGACGGGCTGACATACCCGCTGACATCGGCCATCGGAAGCTCGCCGGGCGTGCGCTGCTTTACCTCCTCCTCGACCTGTCTGGCCTCAATTTTCACAGAGACAGCAGGAGCCTCCGGCTTTTTCTTCAAAAAATCAAACAACCCCATCGTGTTCCTCCTTTTGGCATTATTGCATTTTTTAGCGTTTAGACATCTTTGGGATAATATTAGCACGGAAATCGTGATACCGTCAATATAGCATAGTCATCTTTGGCATAAAATACAGAAAAGGAGGGGCGCATCCAATGAAAATATACAAGCCTTCCGGCCGCTGCAACGCATCCGGCGAACAGGTGCGCTCCTGCCGTGAGGCGGCCGGCCTATCACAGGAACAGCTCGCGGCAAAGCTCCAGCTCGCAGGGCTCAACCTCGGACAGAAAGCCATCAGCAGGATCGAGACCGGCGAGCGCATCGTCGCAGACTTTGAGCTCGAATATCTGGCCGACGCTCTCGGCGTGACAATCTACCATCTACTCGGAAAAGAATGAAGCAGCGCGGCGTTTTGCCGTGCTGCTTTTTCTGTTATGCGACTATATTGCAATTTTCGCACTTGACATTATAGAGCAAATGCTCTATAATAGGAGCAAGAAAAGGAGGGCTGCGCTATGGACAACAAGACCCAAAACCTGCAACGACTTCGGAAAGAGGCCGGTCTGTCTCAATCTCAGCTCGCAAAGCTGGCGGGGCTCAATGTCCAAGTGCTCCAGCAATACGAGCGAGGAGCTCGAGATCTCAACGGGGCCAAGCTGCCAACACTCCTCAAGATCTGCAACACGCTGGAGTGCAGGCTGGGCGACATCCTGACAGACGGGGAGACCCTCAAGCTCCTGAAAGAATACGACAGACAGTAAAACCCGAAAGGGGCGGCCGATGGGCCGCCCCTTTTTTGCATATAGGAGGAGAAAATCATGGGAGAACATTTTAGCCACCTGACAGAAACGAAACGGATCCAGCTCGACGCCTTCCTGCGGGCCGGCATGAAGCCGGTCGACATCGCCAAGGAGCTCGGCGTACACTATACCACAATTTACCGCGAAATGAAGCGGAGCACATACGAGCACACAAACAGCGACCTCACGACCGAGATCCGATACAATCCAGACGGGGCCCAGCGGCTCTACGAGGAGCACCTCAGAGCGAAAGGGCCAGACCTGAAGCTCGGCAACGACTACGAGCTGGCAGACTACCTGATCGGGAAGATCCGCGACGAAAAGTACAGCCCGGAGGCAGCCATCGGCGAGGCCGTGGTGGCCGGGTGGCCCTTCGCCGTCAAAATCTGCGCCGGCACGGTTTACAACTACATCCGAAAGGAGATCTTCGGCGACGACCTGACGACCGAGATGCTGCCACAGGGCGGCAAGCGCAAACCGGCAAGAAAGCCAGAAACGGTCATCAGCCGAGCCCCTGCCGGCAAGAGCATCGAGCAACGGCCGAAGGAAGTGGCCGAGCGCACCACCTTCGGGCACTGGGAGATGGACTCGGTCGAAAGCTGCGAGGGCGTAAAAAACACCCTCCTCGTACTGACCGAGCGCCTCACACGGAAAGAGATCATTGTGCCGCTCAAGGATAAGACCAGCGCCAGCGTCGTGCGGGCCCTGAACGGCATCGAGCGAAAGATCGGCGCACTCTTTCCTCAGATCTTCGTGACCATCACCTGCGACAACGGCACCGAGTTCTCGGACGCTGCCGGGATTGAACGAAAACGCCGAGGGAAAGGAAAGCGCACGCAGGTCTACTACTGCCACCCGTACACGCCAAGCGAGCGAGGCAGCAACGAAAACCAAAACGGATTGATCCGGCGACACATCCCGAAAGGCACCGACCTCAGCAAGGTGCCGCCCCGAGAAGTCAAGCGCGTCGAGACATGGCTGAACAACTACCCGCGAAAAATGTTCGGTTTTCTGTGCTCCGAGCACCTATTCCGGGAACAAGTGGCGGCCCTCCTGATGGTCTAAAAATATTTTTTAGACTTTTTTAGCATTTAGTCTTGACAAAAGCGGGTTTGCAAAATTGCCGTGGAAGGGGTATAATAAGGAAAAAGCGCCCAACGGGGCGCAGGAGGTCTTTTATGAAAACAGGATTGGTTCTGGAGGGTGGAGCCCTCCGGGCAATTTTTTCCAGCGGTGTGTGTGACGGTCTGCTGGAGGGAAACGTGATGGCAGACTATGTCATCGGTGTATCGGCGGGTATTGCCTACGGCGTCAGCTATGTGTCACGGCAGCCACGACGCAATCTGGAGGTCGTCACCCGGTTTGCCCCGGACAGGCGGTATATGGGGTGGCGCAACCTGACAGACAAGAGCAACCGGAGCTATTTCGGGCTGAAATTCGGCTTCAGCACCATCCCTAACGAGCTGGTGCCCTTTGATTACGATACCTTTGCCGCCTTTCCTGGCGAGGTGGAGGCGGTGGTCACCAATCTGAACACCGGAAAGGCGGACTACCTGCCAGTCCCCAGGCAGGACAAGGAATCCATCGTCCTCCAGGCCAGCTGTGCCATGCCGCTCCTCTTTCCCGTCTTTGAGATCAACGGCCAGCCCTACCTGGATGGCGGTATCGGCGACGCTATCCCCTGGCGGCGGGCGCTGAACAAATGCGATAGGGTGATTGTGGTGCTCACCCGCCCCCGAGGTTACCGCCGAAAGCCTGACCACATGATGAAGCTGATCCGCAAGAGATATAGAGGATACCCCGCTTTTGTAGAGGCTATGGAGGGCCGGGCTGAGGTCTATAACCAAGACCGGGAGGCGCTGTTTCAGGCGGAGCGAGAGGGGAAACTGCTGGTGATTGCCCCTGAGTCCACCCTGGGGGTGGCCCGGACCGAGCGGGACACGGAAAAGCTGCGTCTTCTCTGGGCAGCGGGGTATCAGGGAGCCATGGACCGAATGGAGGAGATCAAAGATTTTCTGCGAGACTGAGGGCGGTCCCGGTGCGGTCCACCTGGCTGGGCTGGAGGGCGTAGAGGTTCAGCGTATCGCCCACAATGGTGAAGAAGGCTCCCAGCTTGGCCAGATTGGTCTGGCTCTGTCCCTGAGCTATGGCGGCGGAAAGAGCCACCGCCATGGTGAGCAGTTCTCCGCTGTTGGCATTGTAGATGGAAGACAAAATGATCACCCCCGGACTATTTTATGAGTGATAGGAGCAAAGTGGTGCAAAAAAGAAACGAAGTGAGTGGTTTATTCAAGTCAGAGTAAAAGCGTTTCTGGTCTTCCTTGTGGCTGCGCTCCACCTTGCCATGATGTCTGGATGTGTAAGGATGGACCAATTTATGCTGGATGCCCAACTCCGCGGCAGCTTTCTCAAAAAGGGTCTGAATATCCCACTTACTGTTGGAAAAACGGTTTGTAAATTTAAAGCCGTTGTCGGTCTGGACACATTCCACACGAACACCTCTGCGGGCATACCACTTCACCAGCCGCTTCAATTTGTGCGTCTACAATTCCAAAGATGGCTTTATCCCGCATTAAATCTTCACTCCATATCTATTTCACCAGTTTTAGTAGTGCTTTGTTCAGAACGCTGACCTACGTTTCGTCTTTTTCCGGCCAAATATGGAAATGGTAATACACACTCTGTCATTTGGGATAATCACTGGGCAGCATCCGCCATTGTATTCCTCCTTGGATTACATATAGCGCTGCAAAAACACATCATATAAATCATATTTTTTGGGCCGAGTTGTTTCCTTTGCTCCTTCCGAATCCTCTCGAATCAGGTTATATTTTTCCCGGCTGATATCACTTGGGTATTGATGCATTTCCCCCAGCTCCCACTTGTTTTTTCCTATTATCTCCCGCTCTGCCGCTTTTGTCTAAAGATTTTAAACAGGCTCTAAATGGTGGTACTATTATCATCGCAGATTACAGTTTTCATCATTATTCATCGCCATGTCAGTCGGATTTCCAGCGTATCCCCCGTGATCTGTGCGGACACCCGTCCGCCCATCCGCTCCATCAGCTCCCGCACGATGGACAGACCCAGACCGGCCCCGCCCTTTGCCCGGGCGAGGCTGCTTTGATAGAAGCGGTCAAACAGGTGCTCCGGGTCGGGCCTGGGGCCGGGAGGCAGCGCGTTGGAAAAGCAAATCTCCCCATTCCGGCCGGAGATGGTCAGCTCCCCGCCGCCGTGGCGCAGGGCGTTGGCGATCAGGTTCCGGTACACCCGGCCCAGGGCCTCCGGGCTGGCCCAGACCGCCATATCCTCCCGTTCAAACCGTAGCTCCGGCTCCACCCCCGCTGCCTCCAGCTGGGGGTAAAACTCCGCCAGAGCGTCCCACAGGGGCGGCAGAGCCGCCATTTCCCCGCATTCCAGGGGGAGGGAGCCGCCCTGTAAGCGGGTATAGAGGAACAGCTCCTCTAACAGCTCCTCCAGCTCCTCCAGCCGCTTGCCCACGATGGCCAGATACTCCGCTTGACGCTCCGGCTCCCCCTCCAGCAGCTGCAAATAGCCCATGGCACCGGCCAGAGGGGTGCGGATGTCGTGGGAGATGCAGGCCATGGTGTATTTCAGCTCCTGTTCCCCCTTCTGGGTCTCTATGCGGAGCCGCCGCCCCTCCTCCAGCCGGGCGTTCATCGCTTGGCACAGCCGCCGGGGGGCCGCGCCGGACATCCGGACCGTCAGGCGCAGATTGCTCTCTGCGGTCGTTTCCTCCAGCGTCCGGGCCATCTCCAGCATTTGGGCCCGGTAGGCCCACAGGCGCAAAACCGCGGCCCCCAGGGCGGCAAGGGTCAAAATCAGGGCGGACAGCATGGAAATTCCTCCTTAAATATCCCGCATCTCCATCGTCAGCAGGCTTCCGATCCCGTAGACGGCCGCCCAGGCGGCGGCGCAGACCAGAATTATTCCAATCGGAGCAAGCCCGCTCTCAGGGGTATAAACGCCTTTTACCACTGCGGCAAGAAAATACTGCTCAAAGGGAGGCCAGCGGAGCAGTCTGCCCAGCGTCGCCATCAGAGCGACCGCCAGTCCGCTTCCGGCCACCAGGGAGAGGATGATGCCCAGCGTGGTACTTCTGGTCAGCAGGACCAGGGTAAGGGGCATCAGGGCAAAGGCCCAGTGGGGCAGCCACATCCAGAGAACATACCGCAAAATCTGCGAAATCGAATCCGGCGCCGGGTACATATGGATCAGCACGGGGGACAAGAGCATCAGCAGGACGGATAAAACGGTAATGATTCCACTGTAAACGCCCGCCAGCAGAATTTTTGACAGCACATAATCCCGGCGGCGGGGTTTGGCGGAAGAGATATTTTTAATAAAGCCGCTGGAAAAATCGCCGCCTGCAAACAGCGTCATCCCAATCCCGGTCATAACCAGCAAAAAGCCGCTTCCCAGGGTTTCGTGCATGAGGTCCAGTTGTGACATGTTGTGGATATACTCGCTCATCATGCGGTCAGACTCTGTAATATCCGCCCCCTGCGCTTCCATGGCGTCCATCATTTCCGGGTCCGCGACAGCGTAAGCCATCACAGTCACCATAATCAGCAGCACAGCTGTCACGCCCAGGACAATATAAAAGCTCCGGCTCTTGAACAGCCGCCAGACATCCATTTTCAACAGGTTAAACATGATCGTTTCCTCCCATCCGATCCAGAAAATAGCCCTCCAGGTCCTGCCGGTGCAGGCCCATTTCCTCAACCGCGAGCCCCGCTTGGGTGAGGAGATGTCCAACTACTCTGGTGTCCACGGCTTCATAAATCCGGATCTCCCCCTCCGGGCGCATCTCCCAGCGGGTGAGCCGGAGCTCCCGCTCCAGCAGGGCCGCCGCCTTCTGGGGCTGGTCTGCCTTCAGGTGCAGGTAGTCGGTGCATTTCTGCTCCAGCTCGGCGGCGGTAATCTGCTCCACCATCCGCCCCTGTTGGATGATGCCGTACCGGGTGGCGATCTTGCTCAGCTCCCCCAGGATATGAGAGCTGACCAGAATGGTCAGGCCCCGCTCCCGGTTCAGCCGCAGGAGGAGCTCCCGCATCTCCCGGATACCCTCCGGGTCCAGACCGTTGATGGGCTCGTCCAGCAGGAGAAGGTCCGGCCCGCCCAGCAGGGCCAGGGCCACGCCCAGCCGCTGCTTCATGCCCATGGAGTAGTGGCGCACCGGCTTCTTCTCCCCGGGGGCCAGGCCCACGGTCCTCAATATCTCCTCCACCTGCCGCTCCGGGCTGTCCAGACCCAGCAGGGCGGCGCAGAGCCGCAGATTCTCCCGGCCGCTCAGGTCGGGGTAGAGACCCGGCTGCTCAATGAGGGCCCCTACCCGGCGGCGGGCCACCGAGTCCCGGACCGGCTTGCCGAAAATCAGAGCCTCCCCCTGGGTGGGCCGGGCCAGCCCGCACAGGAGCTTTAACGTGGTGGACTTGCCCGCGCCGTTCTGACCGATGAAGCCGTAGATATCCCCCTGCTCCACCACCAGGTCCAGTCGGTCCACCGCCCATCTGTCCCTGTAACGCTTGGACAGGCCGCTTGTCTGTATCACTGACATGCAAAAACCTCCTTTTGTTTAGAAGCTCTGCAGGGGCGGCTATCAGCCGCCCGCGGGCGCATCGTATGCGCCCCTACAGGATTTCTTACTTGCAGGGACAGGATAACAGACGAGTGCCCAAACATCGCAAAGGAAAGGTAAAGAAAGTATAAAGTTTAACCTTCTGATAGTTTAAATCCGATCCCCCACACGGTCTGGATGTAGCCGTCCGTGCCGCTGGGCCGCAGCTTGGCCCGGATGTTGCTGATGTGAACGGTGATCGTCTTGTCCTCTATGGCGTAATCCTCCTGCCAGACGGCCTCATAAATTTGCTGCTTGGTAAAGACCCGCTTGGGACGGCTGGCCAGCAGCTCCACGATCTTAAATTCGTGGGCGGTGAGACTGACCGGCTGGCCGGCGGCGGTGAGGGTCATCTCCTCCAGGTTGAGCACCCAGTCCCGGTAGCGCAGGGACGCCTCCACAGGGGCGGCGCTGGCGTGGCGGAGCTGGACCAAAATCCGGGCCCACAGCTCCTCCAGCTGATAGGGCTTGGTCAGGTAGTCGTCCGCCCCCAGGCCCAGCAGCTCCACCTTGTCGGACAGCTCGGTTTTGGCGGACAGGACGATCACCGGTGTTTGGCTGGTTTCGCGGATCTCCGCGATGAGCTCGCCGCCGGACAGGCCCGGGAGCATCAGGTCCACCAACAGCAGGTCAATACCGCCCGCCCGCCACAGCAGACGGCCCTCGGTGCCGGAAAAGGCCTGGACGCACTCACAGCCCTGACGGCGCAGGTACGCGGCGGTGGAGTTGTTAATATCGGTATCATCTTCGATAATCAGGATGCGGGGCATGGGACGGCCTCCTCTCAATTTTGATTATTATAGCGCATCCTAAATTTTATGAAAATACTTCCAGTGAAATTTTTCCTGCGTGTCACGAAATATTTCGCTCAGTACCCGTACCGTTTCCGGTATTTCAGCAGCAGCACCGCCGCCATGGCTGTCCCCAGCAACTTGGCCACAGGTGTCGCCAGCCACACGCCGGTGATGTCCTCCAGCAGGACAGGCATGATCTGAATATCTGAATACTTGCAACCGTGAACAGGAATGACCGGGAGAAGGCCAGCACGGCGGATACCACTTTTACGCCATCTCCATCTTCCGCCAGACGGGGACGCCCTTGGAGGAGATCCACTGCGGCGCAGTTGATCGAGGGATTCCAAGCGGAATATCTTCTGGCAGATCAGGGCTATGATACAGACGCAATCATTCTCAAAGCTGCTGACAAGGGGATGACGCCGGTTATCCCTTCGAAGAAAAACCGCAAAGAATTACGTGAATACGACAAATATCTTTATAAACTTCGCCATCTCGTTGAGAACGCTTTTCTTCTTCTCAAACACTGGCGCGGCATTGCTACACGCTACGCTAAAAATGTTGCATTTTTCACTTGCTTTTGTGGCTATTCCGAATTATTTAAGTGGAATTTTTGAGAAAATCCCTTAGCTTAATGACATTGGTAAATCAATAGGGCTTTTTTCTCCGTCTCCTTTGGAGCAACATCCGCATACTCCAGTTTAATATTTGCGAATTTCGTCTTTTTGTACAAATTACGCAGAGAAAAAATGTCTATTTTCCCAGGACTGTCCCACTTGCGCCCGGACTGGAAACCCGATATAATTTCTATGGTTAAGGAATCCCATATGCCGACTTTGATAACCGCCGCAACGCCGGGACAGGCCCGTGTTGCTCTTTTTTCGATTTTTGTTTGTTAAAAATCTAACAAGCGAAAATCGGTCAAAGTCGGGAATTAAAAGTAGGAGGACTGCAAAATGGATTTTCACCTGTCTAAAGAGCAAGAGATGGTCCGCAAGATGTACCGCGAGTTCGCCGAGACCGAGGTCAAGCCTTTGGCCGAGGAGATCGACGAGGAGGAGCGCTTCCCCATGGAGACCGTGGAGAAGATGGCCAAGCTGGGCATGATGGGCATCTACTTCCCCAAGGAGTACGGCGGCGCCGGCGGCGACGTGCTGTCCTACGCCATGTGCGTGGAGGAGCTGGCCAAGGTGTGCGGCACCACCGCCGTCATCGTATCCGCCCACACCTCTCTGTGCTGTGCCCCCATTTTTGAGCACGGCACCGAGGAGCAGAAGAAGAAGTACCTGCCCGACCTGTGCTCCGGCAAGAAGATCGGCGCTTTCGGCCTGACCGAGCCCGGCGCCGGCACCGATGCCTCCGGCCAGCAGACCACCGCTGTGCTGGAGGGCGACCACTATGTCCTCAACGGCACCAAGTGCTTCATCACCAACGGCAACGTGGCCGACACCTTCGTGGTCTTCGCCATGACCGACAAGTCCAAGGGCAACCGGGGCATCTCCGCCTTCATCGTGGAAAAATCCTTCCCCGGCTTCTCCACCGGCAAGCATGAGAAGAAGATGGGCATCCGCGGTTCCTCCACCTGCGACCTGATCTTTGAGGACTGCATCGTCCCCAAGGAGAATCTGCTGGGCAAAGAGGGCGGCGGCTTCAAGATCGCCATGCAGACCCTGGACGGCGGCCGCATCGGCATCGCCTCCCAGGCCCTGGGCCTGGCTGAAGGCGCCATTCAGGAGGCCGTCAAGTACACCCAGGAGCGCGTGCAGTTCAAGATGCGCCTGAGCCAGATGCAGAACACCCAGTTCCAGCTGGCCGATATGGAGTGCCGCACCCAGGCCGCACAGCACCTGGTCTACGCCGCCGCCATGAAGAAGCAGGAGCACGGCGATTACAGCAAGGAGGCCTCCATGGCCAAGCTGTTCGCCGCTGAGACCGCCTCCGACGTGACCCGCCGCGCCGTCCAGCTGTTCGGCGGCTACGGCTACACCCGTGAGTACCCCGTGGAGCGCATGATGCGCGATGCCAAGATCACCGAGATCTACGAGGGCACTTCCGAGGTCCAGCGGATGGTCATTGCCAAGTACATGGGCGTGAAATAAGATAGGAGGCAGATTGAAATGAAAATCATTGTTTGTGTCAAGCAGGTCCCTGATACCTCCGGTAAGGTGGCCGTTAACCCCGACGGCACCCTGAACCGGGCCTCCATGGCCGCCATTACCAACCCCGACGACCTGAACGCCGTTGAGGCCGCCTTGGTGCTGAAGGAGCAAACCGGCGCCGAAGTGGTCGTTGTCTCCATGGGCCCCCCGCCCGCAGAGGGCATGCTCCGCGAGGTCATGGCCCGGGGCGTGGACCGCGCCGTGCTGGTGTCCGCCCGTGAGTTCGGCGGCTCCGATACTTACGCCACCTCTCAGATCCTGGCCGCCGCCATCGACAAGATCGGCGTGGACAAGGACGACATCGTAATGTGCGGCCGTCAGGCCATCGATGGCGACACCGCCCAGGTGGGCCCCCAGATCGCTGAGAAGCTGGGCCTGCCCCAGGTGTCCTACGCCGCCGAGATCACCAAGGAGGGCGACACCATCACCGTCAAGCGGATGCTGGAGGACGGCTATATGACCATCAAGGTCAAGACCCCCTGCCTCATCACCTGCATCAAGGAGCTGAACACCCCCCGCTACATGAGCGTGGGCGGCATCTATGAGTGCTACTCCAAGCCCTATGAGATCTTTGATTACAACACCCTGAAAGATCATCCCTTCATCGACAAGGACACCATCGGCCTGAGCGGCTCCCCCACCAACATCCTGACCTCCTTTACGCCTCCCCAGAAGGGCGCCGGCATGATGCTGGAGGGCGCTGACAAGGCTACCTGCGAGCAGCTGGCCGGTATTCTGGCCAAGAAGCACATGATCTAAGAAGGGAGATAGAAGAATATGTCTACTTTTAATAGTTCCGACGTCGCCGCCTTCAAGGGCGGAGTCTGGGTATTCTGTGAGCAGCGCCAGGGCAGCATGATGCCCACCTCTTATGAGCTGATCTCCGAGGGCCGCAAGCTGGCCGACGAGCTGGACACCAAGCTGTACGGCATCCTGCTGGGCGAGGGCATTGAGGGCATCGCCAAGGAACTGGGTGGCTACGGCGCCGACGGCGTGTACGTCTGCGACCACCCCCTGCTGAAGAACTACACCACCGACGGCTACACCAAGGTCATCTGCGACGTGATTGAGGAGTACAAGCCCGAGATCATGCTCATCGGCGCAACCAACATCGGCCGTGACCTGGGCCCCCGCTGCGCCGCCCGTCTGCACACCGGCCTGTGCGCCGACTGCACCCACCTGGACGTGGACATGGGCATCTACAAGGACTTCCTGAAGGAGAACTCCACTCTGGCCCCCGAGCGCATCGACGCCACCAGCCACGCCGTGGTGCTGGGCCAGAAGCACGACGTGTCCCGTGACCTGAAGATGACCCGTCCCGCTTTCGGCGGCCATCTGATGGCCTCCATCATCTGCCCCCGGTTCCGTCCCGCCATGGCCACCGTGCGCCCCGGCGTGATGAAGAAGGCCGCCTTTGACCAGGCCAAGGCCGACGCCTGCGAGATCATCAAGCCCAACTTCACCCTCACCGCTGACGACATGCAGACCGAGGTTGTCGAGGTGGTCAAGGCTGCCAAGAAACTGGTGGACCTGATCGGCGCCGACGTGGTCGTCTCCGTGGGCCGCGGCATCTCCAAGGACGTGGAGGGCGGCATCAAGCTGGCCGAAGAACTGGCTGAGGTCCTGGGCGGCGTCGTGGGCGGCTCCCGTGCTACCATCGACTCCGGCTGGCTGTCCGCCGACCATCAGGTGGGCCAGACCGGCAAGACCGTCCACCCCAAGATCTATGTCGCTCTGGGCATCTCCGGCGCTATCCAGCACAAGGCCGGTATGCAGGACTCCGAGTGCATCATCGCCGTCAACAAGAACGACACCGCTCCCATCTTCGAGATCGCCGATTACGGCATCTGCGGCGACCTGTTTAAGGTCACCCCGTTGCTCATTGAGGCCATCAAGGCTGCTAAGGCTGCGAAGTAAGGAAATTCTCCTGACAAGCAAATCACCTGTCCCGGTTGGGACAGGTGATTTTTTCATCCTTTTGCCAGCAGCCGCAGGGCCTCCAGATAGCCCTCCAGGCCGCGGCCCTTGACGGTGGCGACACACGCCTGTCTGACATATGACACATGCCGGAACTCCTCCCGGCTGTCCGGGTCGGAGATGTGGACCTCCACCGTGGGGATGCCCACCGCCTTCACCGCGTCCAGCAGGGCCACGCTGGTGTGGGTATAGGCGGCGGGGTTGATGATAATGCCGTCTATCTTGTCAAGGTAGGCCTGCTGGATGGCGTCCACCAGGGCCCCCTCGTGGTTGGACTGGAAAAAGTCCACCTGTACGCCCAGCTCCGCCGCCTCAGCGGAAATCATGTCCTTCAGGTCATCATAGGTGGCCCTGCCGTAAATTTCCGGCTGGCGGATGCCCAAAAAATTCATATTTGGGCCGTTAATCACCAGAATGTTCACAGAAATCCCTCCAGACCCAGTGGGCGGCCCCTGCCGCCGTGGTGTTGTTGTCAATTTCCGCGTCCGCCGCCGCCCGGTACAGGGGCTCCCGTAGACGGTACATCTCGGCGAGGTCGCCGCTCTGAGACAGGGGCCGGCCGTCCTTGGGCAGCTGAGCCAAGTCCCGGCGAAGGAAGTATACCCGCCCGGTGCGGCGCATGGCTGCCCGGTTTTCCGCCTGGAGGACGGCTCCGCCGCCGGTAGCAATCACTTGTCCGCCTTGGGTACAGACATCGTCTAATACCAGGCTCTCCAAATGCCGGAAGGTCTCCTCACCCTCCTGGGCGAAAATCTCCGGGATAGAGGCGCCCGCAGAGTCAACGATTCTTTTATCCAAATCAACAAAAGGCCTGCCGGACAGCTGGGCCAGCTCCTGACCCACGGTGGTCTTGCCGCACCCGGGCATTCCCACCAGGACGATATTGGTCCGCTCCTGCCAGAGACCGGCCAGGATTCGTTCGGTCTCGCTGTCCGGGATGCTCCTGTCAAAGAACAGCTCCTCTGCCCGCACCGCCTGCCGGACCAGCATAGGCAGGCCCCCGGTATATCGGATGGGCCGCAGGCCCGCATTGACAAGTACGTCCCGGGGGGCGTCTGACATCCGGTGGAAATCCCGGTCGATCTCTTCCGCCTGGAGGAGCAGCTCCGTGCGGCCCGGATTGTAGATCACATCCGCCACCGCCGTTACATCCAGCGACCATACATCCACCGGCCGTCCCTCCATATTGGGCCACATACCGATGGGGGTGGTGTTGATAAGGACGTCAGAATATTGGTGGCGATCCAGATTTTCATAGTTGTCCGGGCCGGAGCGGGAGACCACAACGATCTTCCGGGCCCCCGCCCGCCTCGCGGCGGCCTGGGCTGTGAGGGACGCCCCGCCGCTGCCCAGGACAAGCACCTTCTTGTCCGTCAGGGAGATGCCTGCCCGGTCCAGCATGTATAAAAACCCGTCGATGTCGGTATTATAGCCGTACAGCCTCCCCTCCCGGCGAACGATGGTGTTGACCGAGCCGATGGCCGCCGCCGCCGGGTCGATCACATCGCAGAAGGACATCACATCCCGCTTATAGGGGATGGTGACGTTCAGCCCGCCGATGTCCTCCCGGCGGAGGAAGTCCCCCAGCTGCTCGGGCTCCAGCTCGATGAGGCGGTAGTCCTCGCAGCCCAGGGCCTGGTGGATGGGGACCGACCAGCTGTGTCCCAGCCTGCGGCCCAGCAGGCCGTAAATTTTCTCTCCCATTGCGTCACACTTCCGCATAGCCGCCCAGGAAGTGGAACTGGGCGCAGCTGCGCTCCAGCTCCTCCAGGCAGGCTCGGACGCTGGGGTCCTTCACGCTGGCCTCCAGCTCCAGGAAAAAGACAAACTCAAAATCGCTCCCCGCCACGGGGCAGGACTCCAGCTTGGTCATGTCGATGTCCAGCGCCGCCAGCTTGGACAGCACCTCATACAGGGCCCCCGGCCTGTTGTCCAGGGCAATAATCAGGCTGATCTTGTTGGCCCCGGCGTAGATGACCGGGTCCTTGGTGACACAGATGAAGCGGGTGTAGTTGTTGTCGCTGTCCTGAATGCTGCCGTTGACGCACTCCAGGCCGTAGAGGGCGGCGCAGGGGTGGGAGGAGATGGCGGCGGCATGAGGGTTCCCGCTCTCGGCCACCAGCTTGGCGGCGGCGGCGGTGTTGCCGCAGGGGATCACCTTCACGTCCTTCAGCCCGCCCAGGAATTTGGAGCACTGGCCAATGGCCTGCTCATGGGAGTAGATCTCGGTAATATCCTCCAGCTTCGTCCCGGGCAGGGCCAGCAGCTCATGGCGGATGCACAGGCGGGTGGACCGGACCACGCTCAGGTCGTGCTCCTGGAGGAGCTGATACACCGCCCGGACCGAGCCGTTGGAGCTGTTCTCAATGGGCAGCACCCCAAATTTACACAGCCCGGACTCCACCGCGGCCACCACCGCCTCGAAGCTCTTTACATAGACAATATTGCCCCGGGGGAGCAGCCGGTCGCAGGCCACCTGGGAGTTGGCCCCCTCCACCCCCTGGCAGGCCACCATCCCCGTCTGGGGGAATACCTCGCTGTTGGAGGCCAGGGCGGCTTCCACCCTGGCCGCTACCCTGGTGGGGGCGGAGATAAGCTCCGCCTGGCGGGACCGGGCCAGCTCGAAGAGGGTGGAGTACAGGTGGTAGGCGTACCGCTCCTTGTCCCCGGCCCGCTCCGTGACTTTGGCCAGAATTTCCCGCTCCCGGGTCTTGTTCAGGATGGGCAGCTTGTGCTCGTTTTTGTAGGCGGCGACCGCCTCGCTGAGCTCCATGCGCTCCAGGAAGAGCTTCAGCAGCTGGTCGTCTACGGCGTCAATTTTGGCGCGAATTTCAGAAAGTTCCATGATTTCCCTCCAACAGTAAGTCTAACAGTACAGTGGCCGTCACCGCCTCCACCACCGGGACGGCCCGGTGGGCGATGCAGGGGTCGTGGCGGCCGTGGATTTGCAGTTGGGCGTCCTCCAGCTTCGAGAGGCTGACGGTCTGCTGTTCCTTGGCAATGGACGCGGTGGGCTTGACAGCCACCCGCAGGGTCAGCGGCATTCCCGTGGTGATCCCGCCTAAAATGCCGCCGGCGTTGTTGCTGACGGCAGCAATTCTGCCGTTCTCCACCGCAAAGGGGTCGTTGTTCTCCGAACCCCGGCGGGCAGCGGCGTTAAATCCCGCGCCGAACTCCACCCCCTTGACGGCTGGAATTCCGAACAGGGCGGCGGCAAGACGGTTCTCCACACCGTCAAACATGGGGTCACCCAGCCCGGCGGGCAGGCCGATGGCGGCGCACTCGATTACGCCTCCCACGCTGTCCAGCGCGCTTTTCGCCGCCAGGATCACATCCTGCATCCGGGCCCCGTCATTGTCGCTCAGGGTGGGAAAGGGCTTGGCGGCAATCTCCTCAAACAGTTCCCTTGTGGGGAACAGGGGGAAGTGTGCGTCCGCTGCGGTGCCCACCGAATCCAGGTGGGCCCCCACATAAATCCCACGCCGGGCCAGAATCTGCTTGGCGATCCCCCCGGCGATGCACAGGGGGGCGGTGAGCCGGCCAGAGAAGTGGCCCCCTCCCCGCATATCGGCAAAACCCTTCCACTTCACCCAGGCGGTGTAGTCGGCGTGGCCGGGCCGGGGCTTGTCGGCCAGCTCCGAGTAGTCCTTGGAATGCTGGTCACTGTTCCGGATGACGGCGCACAGAGGCGCGCCGCAGGTTTTGCCGTCCAGCAGACCGGAGAGGATTTCCGGCACATCCCCCTCATTCCGGGCGGTAGACAGGGGACTTTTCCCTGGCCTGCGCCGGTCCAGAAAGCGCTGGAGCTCCTCCAGGCCGATGGTTTCCCCGGCGGGCAGGCCGTCGATATTCACCCCGATGGCCGTCCCGTGAGACTGGCCGAAGACGGACACCTTTAAAATTTTTCCAAACTCAGAGGACATCAAATTCCCCTCCCAACCGCTTATATTCCTCCCAGAACGTGGGGTAAGATTTGTTCACCGCCTCCGCCCCTAAGATAGTCACAGGGCCGGTGCAGCGGGTGGCGGCGATGGCCGCCGCCATGACAATCCGGTGGTCGTTGGCCCCGTCCACCGTGCCGCCCTTCAAAAAGCGGGTCCCGGGGATGGCCAGCCAGTCAGGTCCCTCCTCCACCTGCCCGCCCAGGGCGGTGAGCATCTTCGTGACGGTGGCCAGCCGGTCGCTCTCCTTCAACCGCAGCCGGGCGGCGTTGGTCAGGCGGGTGGCCCCGTCGTGGAAGGCCGCCATGACGGCCAGGGGTGGGAGCAGGTCGGGACAGTCGGAGACGTCAATCTCCACCGTCCGCCACGTCCCCCAGGCGAAGCTGGCAAAATGTTCGTCAATCACCCGGTCCCCCTGGGTAGACTGGTCGCTCAAGCCAACCGTCAGCACCGGATTTCCCAATGAACCCGCTGCCAGCCAGAACGCCGCCTGGGACCAGTCGGCCTCCACCTCGAGGTCACAGGGCCGGTACTTCTGCCCGCCGGGAACCAGATAGCCGTCTTCCAGCACCTCAATCTGAATGCCGAACCTGTCCAGCACCTCCAAGGTCATGTCCACATAGCCCCGGCTCTCCAGAGGGGATGTGAGCATGATCTCGCTGTCCCCATCCAGCAGGGGCAGGGCGTAGAGCAGTCCGGTGACGAACTGGCTGGACACGTTGCCGGGCAGGCGGTACTCCCCCGGCTTCAGCTCCCCTCGAACGGTGAGGACGCCGTCCTTTTGTTCGTAGGAGATGCCCTTCTCGTCAAAGATGTCGAAGTAGGGCTTCTGGGGACGCTCCATCAGCCGGCCCCGGCCGGTGAATATCCCCCCACCCCGGAGGGCCAGCGCAATCGGGATCAGAAACCGCAGGGTGGACCCGGATTCCCCGCAGTCCAGCAGGGGCAGGCCGTCCCCCTCCGTTTTCAGGGCGGCGGCACAGCGCCGGGTGGCCTCAATGTCCTGAGACGCAGCCAGATTGGAGACGGTGCCGCCCCCTGCCAGCAGCTGGGCCAGAATAGCCCGGTGGGCCTGGGACTTGCTGGGGGGCGGGGTGACCGTCCCCTCCAGGGGGCCGGGGGTGATACGGAGGTTCATTCCAGCGCCCACCCCGCTTCGATGATGGATTGCAGCTCCGTGACCGGGATCGTTTTCAGCTCACAGCGGCCGATCTTACTCGGCACCACAATCGTGATACTGTCTCCCGCCCGCTTTTTGTCGCTCAACGCCGCCTGGGCCAGGGCCGCGGGGGGATATTCTGTCGCGGAGGGCAATCCCAGCGTTTCCACGGCGCTTTCAATGCGTTCCGCTTCAAGGGTCCGCTTGGACTCGCCTGTCATCCACCCCAGGTTTTCCGCCGCACGGGTCATGATTGCCAGCCCCGCCGCCACGGCGTGGCCATGGGGGATGCGAAAATCGCTGCACTTCTCAATGGCGTGGCCCACGGTGTGGCCCAGGTTGAGCAGCTTCCGCTCCCCCTGCTCCTTCTCGTCCCGCTCCACCACACCGGCCTTGAACGCCACGCACTGGGCGATGATCTCCTCCAGCTCGGACACGCGCAGTCCGGACTCCATGCGGGCAAACAGCGCCTCGCTGCACAGCACGCCTGTCTTGAGCGCCTCCGCCGCCCCGTCCGCGAAAACGTCCGGGGGCAGGGTTTTGAGGCAGTTGGTGTCGCAGATTACGGCGGAGGGCTGCATAAAGGCCCCGGCCAGATTTTTCCCGGCGGACAGATCGATGGCCGTCTTGCCCCCCACCGAGGAGTCCACGGCGGACAGCAGGGTGGTGGGCAGCTGGACGTACTTCACCCCCCGCAGGTAGAGCGCGGCGGCCAGCCCGGCCATGTCCCCGGTAACGCCGCCGCCCAACGCGGCCACACAATCGATGCGGGTGAGCTGCTCCCGGGCCAGGAACTCCAGAATATCGGACAGGGTGTCGAAATTCTTGCTCTCCTCCCCGGCGGGGAAGGTGTAGGCGCTGACCTTGAATCCCGCTTCTAAAAGAGAGCTTTTCACGGTCTCCAGGTACAGGGGGGCCACATTGCTGTCGGTGACCACCGCCATGCGGCACAGGGGCAGCACCTCCTTCAGCCGGGGGCCGCACTCCTTCAAAAGGCCGGGGCCGATGGTTACGTCATACTCCGGTTGGGTGTGGACATGGATGGTTTGGATGGACATAGAATCGCTCCTTTCAGTTTCCGCCCGCGGTGGCTTTCAGTTCCCGGCCCTCCTTGAGGAGACCGCGGAGCTTCTCCGCGTCCCCGCTCTCCAAGGCGGCCCGGTACTCCTCCAGGTGGCCGATGAGGATCTCCAACTCCTTGGTGAGGTAGTCCGCGTCATCCAGAAACAGCTCGGTCCACATGTCCTCGTCCAGCCGGGCCACCCGGGTCATGTCCTTGAAGCTGCCGGCGGAGAAGCCCCGGCGGCGCTGGGCCTCGGGGGACTTCACATAGGCGCTGGATACGATGTGGGCCAGCTGGGAGGTAAAGGCGATGATCCGGTCGTGCTCCTCCGGCTGGGAGAAGGTGAGCCGGGCGAAGCCCACATCCAGAAAAAACGCCTGGAGGGTCTCCAACAGCTTCATATCGGTGCGCTTATCCGGGGTGAGGATCATGGACGCCCCCACATACAGACTGTCGCTGGAGGAGGTGAAGCCCCCTCGCTCCTTCCCGGCCATAGGGTGGCCGCCGATATAGGCGAAGCCCTGTTCCTCCGCGATGGGGGCAATCTGTTCCACCACCACCCGCTTCACCCCGCACAGGTCCACCAGAATGGCGGATTTGGCAATTTGAGAGGCGTGGGCCTTAACCCAGTCCACGGTGGCCTGGGGCCGAATCGCCGCCAGGATCAAATCACATTGGGGCAGGGTGTCCCCGTCCAGCGCCCCGTCGATGGCTCCGCACATCCGGGCCAGCATCATGGTCTCCTGGTCCAGGTCGATGCCGTATACCGTGTGTCCGGTGCGGTTTTTGATGCTCTTGGCCATGGACCCGCCCATCAAGCCCAGTCCGACGATGCCTACCTTCATGCCTGCCCCTCCATACCCCGAATGGTGGCGTGGAGGGCCAGTAATTTCTTGGCCAGAGGGTCAAAGGCCTCGGGCTTCAGGGACTGGGGCCCGTCGCACAGGGCATGGGCTGGGTCGTTGTGGACCTCAATCTGCAGGCCGTCCGCCCCGGTGGCCACCGCCCCCATAGCCAGGGGCTCCACCAGCCAGTACTTCCCAGTGGCGTGGCTGGGGTCCACGATGACAGGCAGGTGGGTAAGCTTGCGCAGCACAGGAATAGCCGCCAGATCCAGGGTGTTGCGGGTGTAACTCTCGAAGGTGCGGATGCCCCGCTCGCAGAGGATCACGTTCTCGTTGCCCCCGGCCATGACGTATTCGGCGCTCATCAGCCACTCCTCATAGGTGGCCGACATGCCCCGTTTGATCATCACGGGCTTGTCCTGGTGGCCAACGGCCTTGAGCAGGTCGAAATTCTGCATGTTCCGGGCGCCGATCTGGATCACGTCCACATCCTGGAACAGGGGCAGCTGGGTGATGTCCATCAGCTCGGTGACAATGGGCAGGCCGGTCTCCGCCCGGGCGGCCTTCAGATACTCCAGGCCGGTGGCCCCCAGGCCCTGGAAGGCGTAGGGGGAGGTACGGGGCTTGAACGCGCCCCCTCGGAGCATGGTGGCGCCGCTGGCCTTGACGGCCTTGGCGATGGCCACTACCTGCTCCTCGCTCTCCACCGAGCAGGGTCCGGCCATGATGGTCAGATTTCCGCCGCCAATCTGGGTATTTCCCACCCGGACCACTGTGTCCTCCGGGTGGAACTTCCGGTTGGCATTTTTATAAGGCTCCTGGACCCGCATCACGTCCTCCACGATGTCCAGGGCGGCGATGAGGTCGATGTCCAGCTTGGAGGTGTCGCCCACCAGGCCCAGGACGGTGTTGGCCTCACCCACGCTGGTGTGGATGGTGATGCCCTTGTCCTGGAGCCAGGAAATCAGGCTGTCCAGCTGGCCGGGGTTGTGGTCGTGCTTTAAAATGACTATCATAACGGTTTCCTCCTAAATTGGTGTCTGGTGCAAAAAACCCGCGGCCGGTTCGGCCGCGGGTCATTCAGATGGTTTAACAAAACCAAACTTATACGCCCACTTTTCCAGCCAAACCGAAACAAGCCTTACCCTTAAAGCAGGTAAAGCCGAAAAAATAGCTGTAAAAGCTGCGGATGGCGTTAGTCATAGGGCGTATTCCTCTCCGTTCGAAAGTTGTAAAAAGCATACCACTTTGCCGGGGAAAAGTGAATTGTCAATTTCTATAAATAGATCAAATATTTTTAACAATTTTTATGCGTTTTATCTGTTATCGTCTTTTAGAGACCAATTCTGTTTTATCCCTTCAAACCTCCTTAAATAAAACTGCAAAATAGTAGGAAATCATTGACAAGTAAGCGTTTCAACTCCTATAATAAGAATGGCCTTATTAGCTTATACGCGCAGTTCAGTGATTAAAAATTGAGGTGCAGGAAAAATGAAGATGAACAGTATCCGCAAGAAGATCACGGTGTGTCTGATGGCAACAGTTCTGATTGCGATGGTCACAGTTGGAACATTCAGCATCACACTGAATTACAAAAGCACCATTGCCACGGTGGACCAGATAATGAGTCAAACAGCAGTCTTGGCGGCAGAGCGGGTTGAGCAGGAACTGACCGCCTATAAAAATGTGGCGATGGATACAGGCTGTATCCCCCAGCTGTCTGATCTCGCCGTGCCCGTGGCGGAGAAGCAGGCCATCATCGACGAGCGTGTTCGGATGCACGGTTTCCAACGGGGCAACATCATCGGTTCAAACGGCTACAGTATCTTTGACGGCAAGGACTATTCCGACCGGGAGTATGTGCAGCAGGCCATGAAGGGGACGGTCTACGTCTCCGAACCACTAATCAGCAAAATCACAGGAGAGCTGTCCATCATGGTGGCGGCCCCCCTCTATGCCGACGGGATCCAGGGCGGCCGGATTGTGGGCGTGGTCTATTTCGTACCGCCTGAGACCTTTTTAAACAATATCGTGTCTTCTATTCAGGTCAGTCAGAACAGCCGGGCCTATATGATCAACAAATCGGGCGATACCATTGCTGACGTGACCCTGGACACCATCACCACCCAAAACGTGGAGCGGGAGGCCCAGGGCGATTCCTCTTTAAACGAGCTGGCCGCCATTCACGGGGCCATGCGCCGGGGCGAGAACGGTTTCGGCAGCTTCCGTGCCGCCGACGGGCACCGTTTTGCGGCCTATGCCCCTGTGGGCGGAACGGACGGTTGGAGCGTGGCCGTAACCGCTCTGAAGACGGACTACCTGGCCGATACATACTTTGGCATGATTATCAACATTGCGGTAATTTTAGCCGCTATTCTGGCATCTATCGTAGTGGCCATGAAGCTCTCCAGCAATATCAGCGTTCCCATGCGGGCCTGCGCTGAGCGGATGAAGCTGCTGGTGGCGGGCGACCTTCAGTCGCCGGTTCCCCAGATCACCGGTCAGGACGAGACTGCGGTGCTGACCCGCTCCACAGCGGACCTGGTGTCAGGTCTGAACACTATTATCAACGACATCGGTTACCTGCTCACTGAGATGGCCAATCAGAACTTTGACATCCAGTCCTCCCACCACAGCGCCTATGTCGGCGAGTTCCAGGGCATCCTGCGCTCCATGCGCACTCTCAAGGTGGAGCTGAGCAACACCATCCGCCAGATTGACGCCTCGGCAAGTCAGGTATCCTCTGCCAGTGGGCAGGTCTCCACCGGTGCCCAGACCCTGAGCCAAGGCTCCATGGAGCAGGCCAGCGCTGTGGAACAGCTTGCCGCTACCATTACCGACATCTCCGCCAGCGCACAGAAGACCGCCTCCGCCTCCGAGGAGGCCGGTCAGTTCGTGGGGCAGGCCGGCGCTCAGCTGGGCACCAGTATGGAGTATGTCAAGGACCTGAACACCGCCATGGAGAAAATCTCCAGCTCCTCCGAGGAGATATCCAAGATTATCGCCGCTATAGAAAACATCGCTTTTCAAACCAACATTCTGGCCCTGAACGCCGCTGTGGAGGCGGCCCGGGCGGGCTCCGCAGGTAAAGGCTTCGCCGTAGTGGCCGATGAGGTCCGCAACCTTGCCTCCAAGTCCGACGAGGCGGCCAAGGCTACCAAGGAGCTGATTGAAAGCTCCATTGCCGCCGTCACCGAGGGCAGCCAGGCGGTGACCAATGTCACCGAGGCCTTGGAGCGCACCAGCTTCTTCGCCGGCCATGTGACCACCCAGATGGACATTGTGGTGAAGGCTGTGGAGAGCCAGACTGCCGCCATCGCCCAGGTTACGGAGGGGGTCGACCAGATTTCCGCTGTGGTTCAGACCAACAGCGCAACCGCCCAGGAGAGCGCCGCGGCCAGCGAGCAGCTCTCCGCCGAGGCCGCCAGCCTGAAGCAGCTGGTGGACCGTTTCACCCTCGCCAGAAGCTGAGCATTCCCTCTCTTTCAGCCCGAAGCCGGGTGCCCATTGGGGCGCCCGGCTTCGTTGACTCAAATCCAGCTTTTGTCCCGGCGAACACCCCCTTCCGCTTCTTGAACGCCCAAAGGAGGTGGGCTGGGCGATGTTTCATGTAAAATATTAGTTCTATATCATCTGACCGATGATGCATTCCCTCTTTCACAGGACGAAGCGTCCATACTGCATATCAGCGACCTCTCTCTGCACCTCCTTCCTCCCTGCTCCATACAATGGGGTAGAACCCGCCGCCCTGCGACCGGCGGTCCTGGAGGTAATTATGAAACATGAACTGAATATCTGGGTGGTGGGCGGCGACCTGCGGCAGGCCAAACTGGCCCAGCTGCTGGCCGAGGACGGCCACACCGTCCATACCTATGCCCTGGGGGAACCCCAGGAGCCTATCCCTGGCCTCACCCCCGAGGTCACGCTGCGCCGGGCAGAGAAAGCGGACTGTGTAATCTTTCCCCTCACCGTGACCACAGAAAATGGACTGCTCAACACCCCCCTCTCCCTGCTGGAGCATCCGTTGACGCCTGTTTTGGACCAGCTGGCCCCCCATCAGTTTCTCTGCGGCGGCCGAATCAGCCAGGAGGTCTATGGACTGGCCAAGGAACGGGGACTGACCATCCACGACTACTTTGCCCGGGAGGAGCTGGCGGTGGCCAACGCCGTCCCCACGGCGGAAGGGGCCGTTCAGCTGGCCATGGAACACCTGCCCATTACCATCCACGGCTCCAAAACGCTGGTCATCGGCTTCGGCCGGGTGGGCCGACTCACCGCCCAGCGCTTCCAGGCGCTGGGGTCAAAGGTGAGCGTGGCTGCCCGGAGGTACGACCAGCTGGCCTGGGCCCAGGCTATGGGCTTTGGCGGAGAACAGCTGAGCCATCTGAAGGGCTGGCTGTGCGGCTATGATCTGATCGTCAATACCGTCCCCGCCCAGGTACTGGGCCGGGCGGAACTGGAGGACTTAAAGCCTGAATGTCTCATTCTGGATCTGGCCTCCAAGCCGGGGGGGGTGGACCTGAGGGCCGCCGGCGAGATGGGCCTCACCGTAATCTGGGCCCTGGCCCTCCCCGGCAAGGTGGCCCCGGTGACGGCGGGGGCCGCTATCAAGGACACTATTTATAATATGCTGCGGGAGATTGGATTCTGATCCTCTCCGGAAGGGCGCACACCGTGCGCCCCTGCCGTGTTCCCGATAGAAAGGAAGATTTCTTTGGAAGACAAAACTGTTGGATTCGCCGTGTGCGGGTCCTTCTGTACACATGCAAGGGCTATGGAGGCACTGGAGCGGGTGAAAGCCCGGTTTGCCCGGGTGGTGCCCATTGTCTCTGAGGCAACAGCGGACACCGATACCCGCTTCGGTAAGGCCCACGACTTGATGCGGGAGATGGAGCGCATCTGCGACTGCCGGGTGATTTCCACCGTCAAGGATGCAGAGCCCATCGGCCCGCAGAAGCTCCTGGATCTGCTCATCATCTGCCCCTGCACTGGCAACACCCTGGGCAAGTTGGCCGCTGGGGTCACCGATACCAGCGTCACCATGGCGGCCAAGGCCCATCTGCGCAACGAGCGCCCGGTGCTCATTGCCCCCTCCACCAACGACGGACTGGCCGCCTCCGCCGCCAGCATCGGCACCCTGCTGCCCCGGAAATACATCTACTTCGTCCCCTTCGGGCAGGACGATTTTGAGAAAAAGCCCACCTCCTTGGTGGCCGACTTCTCCCAGGTAGCCGACGCCGCCTCCGCCGCCTTGGCCGGCCGGCAGCTCCAGCCAGTTTTGCTGAGGGCATAAAACTCAAAAAACAGGCCATCTTTTGATACTGTTTCTTGATAAAATCATTTAAATCAGGTGGAGGACATGGTAAAATAAATCCGGATGATGAAAATGGCTGGCAGATATGATTGCTTTATTTGTCCAAAGGGCCGTGATCTGAGGTATACCACGACCGGTAAGGATGAAAGACGGATATACCGAGTACACCCAGACTGGCCGGAAATTTTTCATAATCCCCTTGTATTGAGAAAGAGAATTTAGTATAATCAACATGTGAGTATCATCAGGAAAGGAGTGTCCGCAATGTCAGCCATTGGCGCCTATGGAGACTATAGCGGCATAAGCGCTTACTATTCTGTCTACCAAAACAGGAATGCGGGCCGAAACGCCAATCCTGGCAGTACTGAGCCGGTTAGCCCGGTTTCCCGTGCTGTGACCGCACCGGTGCCGCCTGTTGACAAGGTGCCCACCGTTCACCGGGGGGCGTCTCAGAATGTTCCGGAGGAGGTGGAACTTCAGTTCCCCACCATGCGGGAGGGGGCTGATCCCGCCGAGATGGCGGTGCGTGCCCGCATCCGGTATCTGGACGGCAAGGCCGAGGGCCTGGAGAACGAGCTGCTGGGCTGGAATCAGTCCAAGGGTCTGGAGAAGCTGCTGAGAGGCGGGGAGACCGGGGACAGCAAGGTGAAGCTCACCTGGGAGAAAGGGGAGGCTGACCCGCTGAAAGCGGAAGAAGATTCCTCCAAGACTCCTCAGGAGGTCATGGAGGAATCCGAGTGCCAGACCTGCAAGAACCGCAAGTATCAGGACGGCTCTGACGACCCAGGCGTCTCCTTTAAGACCGCCACCAACATCGCGCCTGAGCAGGCTGCCTCCGCTGTCCGGGGCCACGAGCAGGAGCATGTGGTTCGGGAGCAGGCCAAGGCCCAGCGGGAGGACCGGAGGGTGGTCAGCCAGTCGGTGACCATCCACACCGATATCTGTCCTGAATGCGGCGACGTGTACGTCTCCGGCGGCACCACCCGCACCGTTACAAAGGCCAACCCCGCCCAGGAGCCCCAGCAGGAGGACGGGGAGGAGTCCGGTTTTGAGGCGGTGGCGTAAGCGCCGGCCGCTGAGGCGGACAACTTTCCTCTAAAAAGCACCAAAGCAGCCGGCCCTCACGGGGCCGGCTGCTTTTTCCTGTCCTGGATGGAAACATGTAGATAGACAGCGATGAAAAATCCCGTGAGCCAAACCCCGCCCCGCATTGCGATATCGGCGAACTCATTCACCTTTCCGTGGCGGTACATATCCAGGATGAAGCTGGTGTCCAGGTCGTACCCCGCCGCCTCCATGGCATGGAGCATCCGGGCCTCCTCCGGGGCGTCCACACCACGCAGGACGCCGGTGTACAGCTCCTCCGGCTCCCCGAACAGGAAGGCGCAGTCGTCCAGATAGACGCAGATGTAGGTTCCGTCCTCCAGAGGCTTCAGGTAGTAGCCGCTGTTATAGGTGCCGCCCCACAGGAGCTGCCAGAGCCGGTCCAGAGCGCCGGGGTCCCGGGGGAGGACGCGGTAGTCGTCAAAGCCACGAAAGCTATGGCTGCGGGTGTTGCTGGTTCTATAACGGTAGCGGGATTCTGACATCTCGTTGTCCCGGAGCCTGGACAGGGGGCAGGGAATCAGTCCCTCCGGGGAGACGGTGGCCGGGGCATTGGCCAGGATAAGGGTATGAATATCCTCCCGCGTCTGGACTGTCCGCACCTGAGCGCCGGGCCGCTGGCCCTGCTCTGTGCCGGCCTTGAGGCCCAGGTCATAGACCCAGCTGGTGGGCAGGGCAAACACCACCAGGAGGGACAAAATTGCCGACAGATAGAAGGCGATCCGCCCCGGCAGGCGGCGGACCTTTTCCTCCCGGGTCATGGGAGGAACAATAGAGTCGATGTCCACCTCGGGCAGACCGGCCTGCTTCAGCCACTGGGCCAGCTGTTTGGCCTGGACACAGCAGAACTCAAACTGCCCGCCGTCCCGGGTGAGGATGGTCACAGAGGGGAACTTGAGGCGGGTGCCCCGCTGATAGCCCCGCAGCTCCTCCAGCGGCCAGTTAAAATTTTCCATCCCGGTGGGGAAGTGGGCGCAGAATACCCGCCGGTCGGTGACATAGACCTTGGTGGATTCCGAGACCTGGTGAACACGGGGGGCCAGAGAGTCGCTTTTGCCGCTGTAGTTATACCGTTCGTGCCAGTAGGTCATGTGCCCCCCGCCGATGAGGGTCTCGCCGGGGAGAAGCTGAAATTTTGCCACAGGGATTACCTCCTTTGCCGGACTGTTTGGCATATTATAGCAGAGTCCAAGCAAAACGGCAAGCGGGACCCGGCCGGTCGGAGTTCTGGGAAAATTGATTGCGGGGTTTTTGGCAAAACCCTTGCAATCAGCCTCTCATTCCGCTATAATAGCATAGAATTACGGTCGATTCGGTCCACAGGGCCAAACGATACAGGAGAGTGTTTGTATTGAAGTACGATTTTACCGCCATTGAAAAGAAGTGGCAGACCAGGTGGAAGGACGAGAAGACCTTTGCCTGCCAGAACGGCAACACCAGCAAGCCCAAGTTCTACGGTCTGGTGGAGTTCCCCTACCCCTCCGCCGCCGGCCTGCATGTGGGCCACCCCCGGCCCTATACCGCTATGGACGTCATCGCCCGGAAGAAGCGGATGGACGGCTATAATGTGCTGTTCCCCATCGGGTACGACGCCTTCGGCCTGCCCACCGAGAACTTCGCCATCAAGAACCACATCCACCCCGCCGTCATCACCAAACAGAACATCGAGAATTTCACCCGCCAGCTCCACATGCTGGGCTACTCCTTTGACTGGGACCGGTGCGTGGACACCACCGACCCCAATTATTATAAGTGGACCCAATGGATCTTCCTCCAGCTTTACAAGCACGGCCTGGCCTATAAGACCACCATGCCGGTCAACTGGTGCACCTCCTGCAAGTGCGTCCTGGCCAACGAGGAGGTCGTCGAGGGTGTCTGCGAGCGGTGCGGCGCGCCTGTCGTCCGCAAGGAGAAAAGTCAGTGGATGCTGAAAATCACCGCCTACGCCCAGAAGCTCATCGACGGGCTGGACACGGTGGACTTTATCGACCGGGTCAAGACCCAGCAGCGCAACTGGATTGGCCGGTCCACCGGTGCGGAGGTCACCTTCAAGGCCACCACCGGGGAGGACATCGTGGTGTTCACCACCCGCCCCGACACCCTCTTCGGCGCCACCTACATGGTCATCTCTCCCGAGCACCGCTTCGTGAAGGCATGGAAGGACAAGCTGTCCAACTGGGACGAGGTGGCCGCCTATGTGGAGGAGGCCGGAAAGAAGTCTGACTTTGAGCGCACCGAGCTGTCCGCCGACAAGGAAAAGACCGGCGTCATGCTCCAGGGGGTCGCGGCAATTAACCCCGTCAATGGGAGAGAGATTCCCATCTTTATCTCTGACTACGTCCTGGCCTCCTACGGCACCGGGGCCATCATGGCCGTCCCCGCCCACGATACCCGCGACTGGGCCTTTGCCAAAAAATTCGGCTGTGAGATCATCGAGGTGGTGTCCGGCGGCGAGGACGTGCAGAAGGAGGCCTTCACCGCCAAGGACGAGACCGGCATCATGGTCAACTCCGACTTTCTCAACGGCCTGACTGTCAAGGATGCCATCCCCGCCATCACCAAATGGCTGGAGGAGAAGGGCATCGGCCATGAGCAGGTGAACTTCAAGCTCCGGGACTGGGTGTTCTCCCGCCAGCGGTACTGGGGCGAGCCCATCCCGATGGTGTGGTGCGACAAGTGCGGCTGGGTGCCCCTGCCTGAGGACCAGCTGCCTCTGCTCCTCCCCGAGGTGGAGAGCTATGAGCCCACCGACAACGGTGAATCCCCCATTGCCAAAATGACCGACTGGGTGAACACCGCCTGTCCCTGCTGCGGCGGTCCCGCCAAGCGGGAGACCGACACCATGCCTCAGTGGGCGGGGTCCAGCTGGTACTTCCTGCGGTATATGGACCCCCACAACGACAAGGCCCTGGCATCGAAAGAGGCGCTGGACTACTGGGGCCAGGTGGACTGGTACAACGGCGGTATGGAGCACACCACCCTCCACCTGCTCTACTCCCGGTTCTGGAACAACTTCCTCCACGACATCGGGGTCATCCCCCACGCCGAGCCCTACGCCAAGCGCACCAGCCACGGCATGATTCTGGGCAGGAACCCCCACTATGTGGGAAACGTGGACACCGAGGAGGAGAAGCAGGCCCTCATCGACAAGTACAAGTCCGAGGCCCTGCGGCCCTCGGTGAAGATGTCCAAGTCCCTGGGCAACGTGGTCAACCCGGACGACGTGATCCGGGAGTACGGCGCGGACACCATGCGGCTGTATATCATGTTCATCGGCGACTTTGAAAAGACCGCCACCTGGTCTGACGAGTCCGTCCGGGGCTGCAAGAAGTTCCTGGACCGGGTGTGGAACCTGAGCGAGAAGCTGAAAGACGGGGCGGAGGTCTCCCCAGAGAACGAGCAGGCGGTCCACCGGGCCATTAAGAAGGTGTCCGATGACATCGAGGCCATGAAGTTCAACACCGCCATCGCCGCCCTTATGTCTCTGGTCAACGACTTCTACGCCAAGGGGGCCACCAGGGGCGACTACAGGCAGCTGCTGCTGATGCTGTCCCCCTTCGCCCCCCACCTGTGCGAAGAGCTGTGGGAGATGAACGGCTTCGGCGGGCAGGTGTGCCTCCAGCCCTGGCCGGAGTACGACGAGAGCAAGACCGTCTCTGCCACCGCCCGGATGGCCGTTCAGGTGGGCGGCAAGGTGAAGGCCAATATCGTGGTCCCCGCCGGCGCCTCCGACGAGGATGTGGTGGCCGCCGCCCTGGCCGAGCCCAAGATCGCCAAGCTGGCCGAGGGGATGACCCTGGTCAAGTCTATCGTCGTCAAGGGTAAGCTGGTCAGCCTGATCTTCAAGCCCCAGTAACATTCACAGGCTGTTTACAAATCTTCTCTTGACAGACGGCCCAAAAGGCAATATAATAGCAATGTTAAAGCCATAAAAATGGCCCTTACGTGAGCGGGAGACCCCCGCCGCGCGCGGAGGGAGGGAAATATAAATGTCGGAAGTCCGTGTGAGAGAAAACGAGTCTCTGGAGAGCGCCTTGAAGCGCTTTAAGCGCAGCTGTGCCAAGTCCGGAGTGCTGGCCGAGGTCCGTAAGCGTGAGCACTACGAGAGCCCCAGTGTCAAGCGCCGCAAGAAGTCCGAGGCCGCCCGCAAGAACCGCAAGAAGTTCTATTGAGCACAAAAACCGCCGAAGCGATAGCTTCGGCGGTTTTTCAGCTCTCGGGATATTTCCGGCTCGCATACCGGGCGGCCTCGTCCAGGATGTACTGCCGGATGGCCTCCGGGTTTGTATCGACGTCCCGCCATTCGAAGGCGCTGTCAGCATGGTAGAGATTGTGAAACAGATTGAGCGTGGTCAGATTGGAATCGTTCTCCGCCCAGCTGTCTTCCCGATAGCGGAGATTGAAGACAAAGGACAGCATATTTCCCTGCTCGGCGGGGGTCTCGGCCAGCATCCGCTCCATGCTGGCGGACAGCAGAGCGCAGACCTGGTCCAGGTTGTCCGGTGTGACATCGATATTTACCCGAAAGCCGGAGCAAAAGGTCTCCCTCTGTCCGGACAGAGGATACCGGTTGCGGCTGACCTTGTAGTCCAGGCCGGCGGCCTGGGCGTCCCTTTCCCAGATGCACAGCAGCTGGTTCTCCACATAGGTGTCGTTGTAATAGCGGTGGAGGACGGGCCAGAAACCGTCGGAGGCCAGATAGCTGGAGGCGTAGAAGGAAAAATCCAGGTCTTCCCTGGGGGCCGCCACAAAGGTCCGGGCGCTGAAGACGCAGTAGCCGAGGCTGTCGCCAGGCGCTTTTTCTGAGGAGAGGATGACAAAATCTCTGCCGTAGCGCTCCCGCAGCTGCTTTGCCATACCAAAGCGGGAGGAGGGTCCGAGCAGAAGGTAATACTGCCAAAACAGAGCGGCCAGCAGCAGAATAACCCACAGAATATGTTGTTTTTTAAGACGGCGCCTTTTGAAAGAATACACCATTTTGCTGCACCTCCCCTGCATGGCTTCAAGTGTAGCACAGCTGGGGCAGGATGTAAAGCCGGAAGCAGATATCCGCTTCCGGCTGAGGATATTACTGTTTCCAGGGCAGCCAGCTGCCGCTGGTTCGGGCATTCATCATGTCCAGTGCGCCGTCCAGCATTTCGGCGGCTTCAGCCATGGTGAGGGAGTTGCTCAACTGAGCGACTCCGGCGGTCTCCGCTTGGATAATGCCGGAGGCGGAAAGATTGGCCGCAGCCTGAGCGGCCCAGTGGTCCGCACCGTCATTGGAAAATACCGCTACAGGGACATCGGTAATTTCCAGCAGATTGTCCAGCATGACGGCGGCCTCAGCCCGGGAGATGGAGCTGCCAGCCCGGAAGACGGGGGCGCCGTTTTCGTCCCGGGAGCCCTGCACCACCCCGGCCTTCAGGGCGGCGGAGACAGCGCCTTTGGCCCAGGTGGGAATGGCGTCGTCATCGGAGAAGCCGGTGAGGGTGATTCCCTCCAGGTCCTCCAGTCCGGCTACCGACATAGCCATAGTGAGGAACTGAGCCCGGGTGACCGTCTGATCCGGGTCGAAGAAATACCGGCCGTTGACATACCGGCCCACATAGATGCCCTCTTCTGCCAGACGGATGGCGGACTTTTGGGCTGGGTGGCCGGTCAAATCGGAGTAAGTGACCTTGGTGTCGGGCTTGTCGATACGCAATGTGACCTTGGCATCAGGGGAGGCATTGCCTGCCGGGTCGATGGCTATATAGGTGAAGGAGTCCCGGCCGGTCTTGTTTTCATAGGGAGTATAGACAAACTGGCTGGAGCCGTCCTCCGCCAAGGTGACAGCGCCCCGGGCGGGGGTGGAGGTGAGTTGGAAGGTGAGGGCGTCTCCCTCGCCGTCCACTGCGTCGAAATAGCCGGTGATGGCTACATTTTTATAGGTGGTTAATTCCATGTTGCGGGCCACCGGAGGTGCGTTTTTTTCTGTGAGCAGGTAGACAGTCACAGTGGTCTGCCTGGCCTGCGTGCCAGAGGAAAAAGAGGGGGTGAAAACGAGCGTGGTGGTGGACTCGGTGGGATTTTGAGCACTTTGGAACCGCAGTCCGGAGAGAGCGGTGATATCCACATAGGAGCCTGTCTCCAGGGGTTGTCCGCCGATGTTCAAAATGCCTGTCCCCGGGTCGGGGAGCTGGTCTATAGTGATGCCGTTTAGAACCGCTGCTTTTTCGGGTTTGACCACAAAGTCTGCAGCGTCAAAGGCGATGGTGGAGCCAATCAGGCCGTTTTTAGAAAAATCCTCTACATAGGGCTCCGCATTCTTCTTATTCCAGAAAAGTGCGGAGGCAGGAAAGGACAGAGAGAAGGCCAGAACCAGCACCAGAAGGGGCGCGGCAGCCCGACGGGGAGAAAAGCTGCGTTTCATAGAAATACCTCCTTGAAAATGGATGTATCTCTATTGTTTTTCCCTCAGAGGGAAAATATGCGGTGAGAAAAAATGGAAAAAGCAGACCGCCATATCGGGTTGGTTCATATTGAAGCAAACATGGCGGAGGACAGATAGCGGTCTCCGGAATCAGGGAGGATGACAGCAATGGTCTTTCCGGTATTTTCTTCCTGACAGGCCAACTGTCCAGCCGCCCACAGAGCCGCCCCGGAGGAGATACCAACAAGAATGCCTTCCCGGCGTACTACCTCTCGTCCCATGGCAAAGGCGTCCTCGTCCTTTACCCGGATGACCTTGTCATAACAGGTGCGATCCAGTGCCCCAGGAATAAAATTAGCGCCGATTCCCTGAATGGCGTGGGGACCCGCCTGACCGCCGGAGAGCAGGGGAGAGGCGTCAGGTTCCACTGCCGCCACCCAGATTTTGGGGTTCTGCGCCTTTAAGAATTGGGCAGTACCGGACAGGGTGCCGCCAGTGCCCACACAGGCCACCAGGATGTCCACATTACCATCAGTATCCCGCCAGATTTCCGGGCCGGTAGTATGAAAATGAGCGGCCGGGCCGGCGGGGTTTTGGAACTGCTGCGGCATAAAGCTGCCAGGAATGGAGGTGAGAAGTTCCTCCGCTCTCTCTACCGCGCCCTGCATGCCCTGTGCGCCAGGGGTGAGCACCAGCTCAGCGCCATAGGCGGCCAGCATGGCCCTCCGCTCGGCAGACATAGAATCTGGCATAGTGAGGATGACACGATACCCCCGGGCAGCCGCCACCATGGCCAGCCCGATTCCGGTATTACCGGAGGTCGGTTCGATGATGGCGCCTCCAGGCTTCAGTACGCCCCGGGCCTCGGCGTCATTGATGAGAAAGAGGGCCAGCCGGTCTTTGGCGGAACCGGCGGGGTTCAGATACTCCAGCTTGGCCAGCACGTCGCCCCGCCAGCCATGCCGCACAGCCAGATGGGAGAGGCGAAGAAGAGGCGTTCCCCCGACCAGTTGATCCACGCTGTCATATATAGTTGACATAATATCAATCCTTTCCGGAAAACAGTGATATTATGATACTACTGCCGGGGGGAGGATGTCAACGTTATCCGATATATGTATCCTCAGCATCCGTCAGAGACATGACGGATACCTCAAAGGCGGTGCGCTCCTGAGGTCTGCCATCCACGTCCTTGGTGTAAATACGGCTTTGAAGCCGCCCCTCCAGGGCCAGCCGGTCGCCCACCGCCATGGACCCGCAGCGATAGGCCAGGCTGCCCCAGGCGATGCAGGGCAGATAGTCTGCCCGACCATAGCGGCGGTTGATGGCCAGGATCATGTCGCAGATGGTTCGGCCCAGGGGAGTGGAGCGGAGAATGGGAGGCTTGCACAGAGCGCCGGACAGCGCAAGGTGATTTTCGTCCTCTCCATCCTCCTGGGACAGAGCTCGGGCAAACACACTGACCACCAGACGGCTGCCCACACCGCTGCGGTTGTTGAAGGTGCGCACCTCGCCCTCGACAGTGAGGGGGCTGCCCTCCTCCAAAGGGGGGAGAGCGTTAAGCTGCTCACGGGCGGCAACAATGTTAAGCCGGTCCTCCGTCTTGGAGAGGCGGCGGACTGCAAGGGGAAATGTGAGGTATTCCACACCGTGGTTGCTGTGAGAAAAGGCGGGAGGGGCATCCAGACGCCCCCGGAGTAATATTTTGTTGTTAGTCTGCATGGAAGCAACACTCCTATGATTTATCTGACCCTGTGTCATTTCCACTCTATGCATGACCATGAGAGGGTATGTCCTAAAAATCAGCGCCCCTCCCAATGTGAACTGCTCCAGTAAAACGGAGAATAGACCCCTGATGTAGGATCATAAAAGTACTACATCAGGGGGTAATTTAGAAGAAGAAGCGGAGATGGATAATTATCAAGGCAATAGAAGCGGAGATCATAAAAACGTATATGTGGGGACGGACACAGCAGAAGAAGTTCAGCAAACTTTTTCAAAATCTGCGGCGTTGGCCTGTCCTTGCTTTATTCAGTTTTTGTGCTCCCACACTCCATATCAATGACGACCGAAACGGTGATGTAATCCTCAATGCGCTTATTACGGAGTTTATCGCCCTCGGCGTCAAACACCACATGACGGGCAAAGTGCTGGAAACGCAGGATTTCTACAAGTTTCCTCTTTGCAGCAACACAACCGTCTCCACATGAGCTGTTCCAGGAAACAGGTCCACCCCTCTGGCCTGTAACGCCTGATAGCCCAACTGAGCGAAGCGGTATAAATCCCGGGCCAAAGTGGCCGGGTCACAGGAGACATAGACAATACGGTCCGGAGACATGCCGGCTAGGACTGCGGGCACATCAGGCAATAATCCCTTTCGTGGCGGGTCCACACAGATGACATCAGGGCGGACACCCTCCTCTGACAGTCTCCGGGCCATCGCTCCGGCGTCACCGCAGAAAAATTCCGTGTTTTCGATTCCGTTGCGCCGGGCGTTTTCTCTTGCGTCTTCAATGGCTTGTGGAACAATTTCGGCACCAATTACCCGGCCAGCCTGTTTAGCCAGAATCAGGGAGATTGTACCAATACCACAGTAAAGATCCAGCACTGTTTCTGTCCCTGTAAGCTGGGCAAAGTTCAAGGCGATGTTATAGAGCTTTTCTGTCTGTGCCCAGTTGATTTGAAAAAAAGAAGGTACAGAGAGACGGAAGGTATGTTGACATAACGTTTCCTCTATCCAATCCCGGCCCCAGAGCGTGTGGTACTGCTCCCCCAGGACCACATTTGTGTTCCGGGTATTGATGTTCTGTACTACGCCGGTCAGTCCCGACTCCGCACCGCGCAGGGTATGGAGGAGTTCGTCCTGATGCGGCAGCATTGTGCCGTTGGTCACAACACATACCAGACTTTCTCCCAAATGGTTGGTACGGACATAGAGATGGCGGATCAGGCCCAAACCTGTTTTTTCATCATAAGCAGGGATGGCCTGTTCCTCCATCCAGTTCCGAAAGGCGTTCCTCAGGCGGGTGACGGTTTCCGGCTGGAGGAGACAGTCCTGGGCGTCCAGCACATCGTGGCTTCGAGAGCGGTAATAGCCTACAGAAAGGCCCCGCTCCCCGGAGGAGACAGGAAACTGGACCTTATTTCGATAACGGTTGGTTTGTTCCGCTCCAAGAACGGGGGGGAGGTCAAGATTTACATGTCCCACCCGCTCCAGGGCGTCAGTGATGCGCTGTCCCTTGGCTCGCAACTCCTCAGAATAGGTCATATGACGAAATTGACAGCCGCCGCATTTTCCAAAAAGAGGACAGTCTGGAGAAATTCGTTCGGGGGAGGGGGCAAGTAATGCTATCCCCCGGCCCCAGGCCACTGTTTTATTAACTTTCTCCAGGCGTACCTGCCACCGCTCGCCTTGAATGGTACAGGGGATAAAGACCACACGGCCATCCAGCCGGGCTACTCCCATTCCGTCTGCGGTATAGCCGGTGATATCCAGTACATGAATGGTATTCTTTTTCCAGTCGATCATGGGACATGCCGCCTTTTCATTTTGAGATATTGACTGTAATTTCGGGAGAAAGGACACACTACGAAAGGTCCAAAGCTGTATCCGCGAGCTCATCCCGGAGTACCGCCTCTCGGGTAGAAAGAAGCTGATGGCTGCGGTAGCTGACCCAATGTCCACCAGCAGTGATTTCCACGTTATCTACTCCTTTTATTTGGGAAAGCGTTAATACAATACAGTAGTCAGCCAGGCTGAGGGAGACGTCGGCCAGGGCGCCATATTGTTCCGACAGGCTGACCAGCAGCACACCCGGTCGGCTTTCGTCCCAAGCCCAATGCTGCAGAGTGACGCCCCGGGGAAACGGGGAGCGAAGCCCATCCTGGGAGGGACCGGCCAAAAGGGCGTTGAGCAGCGTCCCTGGATCTGAGGTTTCACTGTCGCCGTAGGACTCGCTGCTCAGGGCTGGACCGTGGCCGTAGCCGGGAAGTCTATCGTCCACAGGGAACCAGAGCAGACAGCCGGATGGGTCCAGTGCAACGTTCTCTCTGCCGCAGGCGGACAGCAGAACCAGCAGAGCCAGCAAAACGGGAAGTCCTATTCTTTTATACACCTGAATTCCTCCTTTCCTCGTGGCTGGGTATATGCCGGGGAAAACCTGCGGTAAACAAGCTGCCCTCTGGATTGCGGGGCCGGGCGGTAACCCAGCCGCCATGCCGGCGCACGGTGTCCCGCACGATTGACAACCCAAGCCCGGTGCCGCCGGCGGCCCGGGAACGGGCCTTGTCCACCCGGTAGAAGCGGTTAAACACCTTGGGCAGGTCCTCCTCCGGAATACCCACGCCGGTGTCGCCGACCTCCAGCAGTACCTGATTTCCGTCCTGATATACCATGACAAAGACTTTTCCACCGGAATAATTATATTTGATAGCGTTTTCCACCAGATTAAAGCAGACCTGAGACAAGTCATCTTCCGTGCAGAGGATGAGACAATCCGGACGAAGATTTTTTTCCACCGTCACCCCAGCTGCGTCAGCCACGGGCTGGAGGAGGGCGGTAATCCGCTCTGTCACCTGGGACACATCCACTGGAACCTGCTGTCCAGCAGGCAGACTGTCCAGACGGGTAAGGGCAAGCAGGTGTTCCGTGATGCGTGTCAGGCGTTCGGCTTCGGAGCCGATGTCGGAGACAAAATCCCGTACCACAGCCGGGTCCATTTCATCGGTCTGTAAGATGGAATCAGCCAGCAGGCGGATGGAAGCCAGGGGTGTTTTCAGCTCATGGCTTGCGTCAGAGACAAAGCGGCGGCGGACCTCCTCCGTGGTCTGAAGACGGTCTGTGAGATTGTTAAACTCCCCGGCCAGCTGGGCCATTTCGTCCCTCCCCACAGGCTGGAGCCGATGCCCATATTCCCCCTCGCCTACAATGCGGATGGCCCTCAGCAGGGCGGCGATTCGGGAAGTGAGCAGCTTGGAAAACAGGGTGGACATCACCACAGTGACAGCCGCAATGACCAGGGAGATGGTGCGCAGGTTCTGCTGCAGGCTGTACAGCAGTTGTCCCTGCACCTCGTCTATCTCCAGAATATAGATGGATCCGATGACCATGCCCCGGTAGACAATGGGCATGGCGGCGGTGGAGATGAATTTCCGATCTGTGTATCGAGAGTAGGACACATCGTTTCCCCGCAGAGCGGAGACCACCTCCTGATACAGGGCATAGCGATACTCCGGTGGATTTTCCTCTAGAGACTGCTCCTTCTCCTGAGGCTGCCGGGTGCTGTCGTAGAGAATCAGCCCCGCAGGGTCTGTGACCAGAATGCGCCTCAATCCCATGCTGTCCAGCATGTTCATTACCCGAGCCACCTGATCGGCGGAGAGGGATTCCAGCTCCATGAGGGCGGAGGCTATCACCGCCGCTTGGCTTTTCAAGGAATCCCGCTTGGAGGTGAAGAGCAGGTCCTGGGAGGCCATCACTGGATAGGTGTTCAGGAGCACCAGCACCACAGCAAAAATGACCAGGTAGCTCAGGGCATACTTGACCTGGAGAGAAGCGAAAAAAGGGACTTTATTTTTCTTATTCGTAGCGGGATACCTCCTCATACAGGCCGCAACGGCGGGCCGGGACGTCCTGTCTCACGTGAAATTTCTATTACGTTTTCGCCAGATAATATCCCACACCCCACTTGGTGCGGATAAATTCCGGGCTTGCGGGGTCCAGCTCCAGCTTCTCGCGCAGGCGGCGGACATGGACATCTACTGTGCGGTAGTCGCCGATATACTCATAACCCCATACCACGTTGAGAAGGTTTTCCCGACTGTACACCCGCCCAGGGTTGCGCAAAAGCAGCTCCATCAGGTCAAATTCCTTGGCAGTGAGTTCTACGGGGACGCCGTCCCGCCAGGCGGCCCTTCCGCCGGTGTCCAGTCTGATGTGGCCGACCTCCAGCACAGCCCCGGCGCTCTTCTGCTCGGCGGCTCCGGCACGGCGCAGCAGAGCCCGAACCCTGGCCTTCAACTCCAAAATATTGAAGGGCTTGGTGATGTAGTCGTCAGCGCCGCACTCAAAGCCCATGATCTTGTCAGTGTCCTCTCCTTTGGCCGTTAACATAATAATGGGGACGTTGGAGAATTCCCGGATGCGCATGCAGGCCTGAAGTCCGTCAATCTTAGGCATCATCAGATCAAGAAGGATCAGGTCGAAGCTCCCTTCACGGGCCAGCTCCACCGCTTGCTCGCCGTCGTAGCCCACCTCGACCTGATAGCCCTCGTGCTCCAGATTGAATTTGATGCCCTTGACCAGGACCTGCTCGTCATCTACTACCAAAATTTTAGCCATTTCAGAAACTCCTTTACGTTACACACGCATATTCGCTCAGGCTATCCAAAATTCCGGGCCCTATACCGGAGACCTCGTCCAACTGATCCACACTCTGGAAAGGACCGTGCTCCTCGCGCCAGGAGATGATGTTGGAGGCTCGTTTCTCTCCGATACCGGGCAGGCGCTGGAGATCGTAAATATCTGCGGTGTTGATATTAATTGTTTCACCGGGGAGGAGGCTCTCTGGATAGCTCTGTTCTGACACTGAGACGTCTGAAACCTCTGACGGCGGGCGGCGGGCGGTATTTACCTGCCAAGGCTGAACGCTGCTGACGTGGGCAGAGAAGCGCCCGGCACAGAACAGGACGAAACTGGCCGTCATTGCCAGTACCACCGCCGCATACCTGGATTTTCCGCTCATTTTATACGCCTCCCTCTTGCGTGGCAGACCGCTCTTTGCTATAATAAAAACAAGATCCTGTGGCATTTTAAGAAGTTCTTAATTGCTTTTTTACCTCGTTCGCGCTACACTGGAAGTTGCCGGAGGTCCAGGGGCCCGTCTTCATATGTGGGATGAACCTGCAACCTTCTTACATTATATCATACATACGGAGAATTTCCTATGAAAAAATATCGTTTTCTTTCCTTGTTTCTTCTGATTCCAATTCTGCTGTCCCTTATCCCACCTGCCGGCGCTCAGGAGGATTTGGATCTCTTTTGCACCCACGCGGTGCTGCTGGACGCCAGCCACGGTGAAGTGCTCTACGATATGAAGGCCAATGAGCGGGCCTACCCTGCCAGTACGACTAAGGTGATGACCGCCCTGCTGGTGGTAGAGGCCATCCAGACGGGACAGTTCTCTCCGGAGACTGTAGTCATAGTGAATGGGACGGCCGTTCAGGATATTCCAAGCAGCTATGTCACCAGCGGGTTTAAGGCTGGAGAGGAGATTACAGTGGAGGAGCTGCTGTACTGTCTGATGCTTCCCTCCTCCTGCGACGCAGCTAATGTTCTGGCCGAAGCGGTAGACGGTTCGATAGAGGACTTTGTGGCCCACATGAACCGCAGAGCGTCGGAGTTGGGGTGCCAAGGTACTCACTTCACCAATACTTATGGCCGCCACAACGAGGAGCACTACTCCACAGCCTATGATCTGTCCCTCATTATGCAGGCCGCCCTGGAGTACGACCTGTTCCGCACCATTATCAAGACGGCGGCTCACACTGTTCCAGCCACCAATATGAGCGAAGAGCGGTACTTCTTTAATACCAATGGTTTGATTTCCAACAACTGGTATAGTGGTTATGTCTATGACAAATGCATCGGCGGCAAGACGGGCAACACTGATGAGGCGGGCCGCTGCCTGGTGGCGGCTGCCGAGGATGGGGACGAGCTGCTCATCTCTGTTGTGCTGGGTTCCGGGCCCATGGAGGTGCCGGGAGAGGCGGAGCTGAGACAGGGACAGCTGCGGGAGAGCAAGCGCCTGCTGGAATACGGCTTCAGCAATTTCCACCGGGTTACGATTACGCGGGGAGATGAGCCGGTGGAGAAGGTGAAGGTCACTCTGTCCCGCCAGGCTGACGAGGTGAACGTGAAGCCACAGGGGTCTATCACCAAAACCCTGCCCAAGTCCATGAATCTGGAGGACATCGAAACCGACATCCGCCTCTTTGCTGACGAGGTGGAGGCCCCGGTGAAAGCGGGGGAGGTCATGGGCGTTATGACTCTGTCCTATAACGGCGAGGTCTACGGCGAGCTGGACCTGGTGGCCGTCACCTCGGTGGAGCGGTCCGAGCTGTTGTATAAAAAACAGCAGTTCTTCAACTTTTTCCAGAGCTCCGGAATTAAGCTGATGCTGGCCGTGGTATTCCTGCTGATCGCAGTGGTAATGCTCCGCCTTTTAGTTTTCCGAAAAAAGCGCCGTCCCCACGCCGGGGTGGGTGCCCGGAGGGGAAGCTACCGGGGCGGCAGACGGTAAATAAAAGGACGCTGTTTGGTCCAAACAGCGTCCTTTTCCATTTGCTTTCTCCAACAGATGAGACATGTCAGTGCTCCAGCTTCGCTTTGCCGCTGATTTCCTCCATATGGATTTTCCAGACGGCGGTGACAGACAGGCTTTTTTCCACAGCCGCCGGGAAGCCGTCCATATATTCCGGGGTGGTTTTTTGGCACAGGGCCCGGAGGGCCTCAGCCTTTTTCAGGGGATCAGTGACCTCACTGGCCGTTCCAGTGACAATGACGGACTGAAAATAAGTGGAGTACATGGCCGGCGGTACAAAAACAGGCCGGTCATCCCCCACAAAGGTGACACACACCTGGGGAAAGCGGCGCAGCAGCTCAAGCTTACGTCCCTCTTGGGCGCAGTGGAAATAGAGGGCGTCCTCCAGACGGACGAAGGACAGCGGCAGGCAGTACGGAATGGATTCCCCAGTGGACAGGGCCATGACACCGTGGGTACAGCGATCAATGAGAGCCAGGGAAAATTCCCGGTCCTGGGTGCGGTCATTTCGTCTCATTTAAGTTCCTCCTAATTCAGCAGATTGATAATTCCATGGTAGAGTGCGGAGGGGTCCCGCTTGAAGGCGGCGGCCCAATGTCCGGCCTGCCCGGGGTTGGGGGTCAGCAGGGCCACATGGAGCAGGGGGGAGGTGCCGTCCTCAAGAGTGAGGCAGAGGGTGGCGGTACCGTCCTCCTTCTCCATAATCTGAGCGCGTACCTGGGCCTCCTGCCGGAGCGCCTCGTTTACCTGAACCAGATTTTCATCGCAGTGCCGCCGGACCGAGCGGGGCAGGCTGCTCTCACAGATCTGGCTGTTGCGCCGACCCTTATCTGTGATAATGTAGCGGTTTTCCGCCCTGTCCAGCTGACCGGTAGATACCATGTGGTCCACGGCCTGGGTGAGGGAGAAGTAATCGACCCCTGCGTCGCACAGAGCCAGCTCAAAGAGCTGGAGGAAGGTGATAGGGCCCGCGGCCCGGTCCATGATATAGAGGACCAGCAGTTTCAGGTCCAGTTCATCCTGTATAAATCCGACGGACATGGAAACGCCTCCTTTGATGGTTCCATTATAAATGAAAACGGAAGAAAGGGCAAGAGAAAAACCTTTCGCCTCGCACCAAAACCAGTCTGGTACATAAGATGTGTTGTAAGCAAAACCCTTACCGGGCGTTTCGGCGCCCATGACCATCCAAATCTAGGAGGGAATTCTATGCCAGAAAAGGTCGTGCCCGGCCCCGTCAGCGACGATCGTAGTATCCGGGAGGCCGTGTGCATACACACGAAAAAGATCTTTGATTCATGCCGTGACAAGGACTGTGTTGAAGATTTGAGAGTTTACCCGACCCGCTGTTCTCAGGAGGTAATCGACCGGGCTCAGTCTATCAAGGCCGGGACCGCCGAGCTGCTGTATGCGTACATCGATGTGGAACCAGTCACCTTCAACCGGGGATTTTTCACCGTGGATGTGCGGTATTTCTACCGCATTACCGCCGACGCTTTTGTGGGCGCAGCCCGTCCTGTTCAGGTCTGCGGGTTGGCCGTGTTCAGCAAGCGGGCCGTGCTTTTCGGCAGCGAGAGCGGGTCCAAGAGCTTTACCTCTGACAGCAATGAGAACCAGGTCCAGTGCGTGCCCCAGTCTAACCTGCCCACCGCTGTGGTGGAGGCGGTCGATCCCCTGATCCTCAGTCTGAAACTGGTAGACGTGTGCGAGTGCCGCCCCTGCGACTGCGGCTGTGTGGACATCCCTATGGCGGTGGCCGCCTGTTTCGGCGACGAGCTGGTCACCGGCGGCGACCAGCACCGGGTGTTTATCACCTTGGGCCAGTTTTCCATTATCCGCATGGAGCGGGATACCCAGCTGCTCATCCCCGCCTATGACTACTGTATTCCCACCAAGGACTGTAGCTGCGGCGAGGATAACTGCCAGGAGGACCCCTGTGACCTGTTCCGTCAGGTACAGTTCCCCGTGGACGAGTTCTTCCCGCCCAACACCATCACTACCACCAGCAGCGCAAATAGCTGCTGCTGCCGGTAAGAGAGGGGCCGCCCTATGGGGCGGCCCCTTGTAGCTTACATCAGCGGCGCAAAGACCCGCAGGATGCTCCGGTAGAGCTGAAGAAGGATGTTCAAGTGCTTGAACTGCCGCAGGGAGCTTGGCTCAGAGACCGCCAGGGTCTGCTCAAAATCTTTGCGAATATCCCGGATACAGGGGGCCTCACACAGCCACACACCGTCCTCAAAGTGGAGGAATAGGCTGCGGTAATCCAGATTGACGGTGCCAACGGCGGCAAAGCGGTCGTCCACCACAAAATTTTTGGCGTGAATAAAACCGGGGGTGTATTCGTAAATTTTAACTCCCGCCTCCAGAAGGGGCGGATAGTGGGCCCGGGTAACCTCAAAGACGTACCGTTTGTCAGGGATATGGGGGGTGATGATGCGCACATCTACCCCGGACTTGGCGGCGTTACAGAGGGCAGTGTTGGTGGCCACGTCAATAATCAGATAGGGGGTTGTAATATAGATATAGTTCTTGGCCTTTGCGATCATGTTGAGGTAGACTGCCTGCCCTACTGTCTCCCGGTCCAGCGGAGTGTCGGTATAGGGCTGAACGTAGCCTGTCCAGGGCCGCACCGGGGCAGCAGGGGGGCGGAAGTATTCAAAGTCCTCATCCCAGTTGGCGATATGGTCCCACATGGTGAGAAACATCACAGTCATCGACCAGACGGCGTCCCCCTCCAGCAGAATCGCGCTGTCTTTCCAGTGGCCGAAGCGCACCCGAACATTAATATACTCATCGGCCAGATTAATGCCGCCGGTAAAGCCCACCTTGCCGTCGATAATAAGCAGTTTTCGGTGGTCCCGGTTGTTCAGGCGCAGCGACATCACCGGCATCAGCCGGTTGAATACCTGGCACTGGATCCCCTTTTTAATCAAAAGTTCATTGTAGTTCCGGGGCAGAGTAAACATACAGCCAAAATCGTCATACATCACCCGGACTTCTACGCCTTGAGCCGACTTCCGCTCCAAAATTGCCAGAATGCTGTCCCAGAAGACGCCGGGCTGGATGATAAAATACTCCAGAAAGATGTATTTCTTCGCCTTCTCCAGCTCATCAAGCATCCGGGGGAAGGCGAGGTCGCCCAGAGGAAAGTATTCGGTCTCTGTGTTGGTGTAGGCGGGGCAGGCGGCACGGCGTTCCAGATAATTGGCCTGCCCGGCGGCATCGCCTCCAAGGGGGAGCAGGTCGTCGGCCTTGAAGTCATCCTTCAGGGTGGCGAAGGATTTCTCCAGCATGCCCTTCATCCGATTCTGTGTGCGTTTGGGAATATAGCCGCCCCCTACCATCAGATAGAAGACGCCGCCGAAGATGGGAAAGGGCAAAATCAACAGGAGCCAGGCAATTTTATAGCCGGGCTCCATACGGCTGCCTACAATGGCGATGGCGGCGGCTACGCTGAGGGTGATACAGCACCAATAGAAAACTTCAGTGGCAGAAAAGGAAATCACCATTACGGCCAGTGCGGCGATCTGGACCAGCAGAGCCAGCGCGACAAATACCGAGCGGTGAAGAAGGATATAGAGCAACTTTTTCACGGGGATTTACCTCCCGGCAGGGTTGGAGATTTACGGGGAGCGGTTTTCGGTTGCGGACCGGTTCTATACTTGATGGAGAGAACAGGAAACCCTGCCGTTTACAATTTCAATCAAACCATAGCTGGATTGGGCGGGACCGGGGTTCATCATCCACAGCCCATCTTCCAACTGACGGCATAGAGGAACGTGGGTATGGCCAAAGAGAAGGATGTCCGCACGGACAGCTCGGGCGTCTGATATGGCCGCATCATAGCCGCTCTTGACTCCCCAGCGGTGACCGTGGGAGAGGAGAATGGATTTTCCTGACAAAGTAATCTGCTTTTTGACAGGCGTGGCTGTCCCCCATCCGTCGCAGTTGCCGGGAACAAGGCAGAACGGCAGCTTGGGATAGTGCTGTGCCACCTCCTCTGCGTCGTCCATCAAGTCCCCGAGATGGATCACCTGGTGGGGCTGATGCCTGTCAATTGCGGTATACATTCCGGACAGGGAGCGGTGGGAATCAGAAAAAACTAAAATATTCAAGGAGTGTCACCTGGACCTTTCTTCGCATATACTGGAGTAAAACCTGCGGGGAGTGATATATAATATGGAACGTTCAGAAAAGGGCCGGATGGCGGAGCTGATGAAAAATCGGGAAGCAATCAGCCAGCTGGCCCAGTCCAGCGACGCGCAGAAGCTGATGGCTCTGCTGAAGCAGCAGAGCGGAGGTGTTCAGCAGGCGGCTCAGGCAGCAGCGGCGGGAAATCCCAGACAGCTGATGGCCATGATGGAGCAGCTGATGAACAGCAAGGAGGGGGCTGAGCTGGTGGATCGGATCGGCGCTCAGGCCAAACAGGCGGGGCTGGAGTAGATCAGCCATCTTCTCTGACTGTGGTCCAGCGAGCCGCTCGAAGGAAATGGACAGAAGGAGACTCGAGTGACAAGGGGGGATTTTTGTGGCCGGCTTTGAGGAACAATTGAATTCCATTCTGGGCAATCAGGAAGCTATGGGGCAGATCATGGCTCTGGCTCGCTCACTGTCTGGAGAACAGCCGTCTGCAGCCCAGCCTCCGCCGGCTCTGGAAAGTTCAGCGGAGCAGGGTGAGACCTCGGATACCACCGAGGCGTCTGAAAATGCTCCTCCGGATCTGTCCGCCCTTCTGGGACAAATTGACCCCAAGATGATTCAGATAGGTATGGAGGTTTTCCGGCAGGTCCAGAGCACCGAGGACCGGAATGCCGCCCTGCTCAATGCCCTGCGCCCCTTTCTCAAGGAGGAGCGGCGGGCCCGGCTGGACCGGGCCCTTCAGATTGCCCGGACGGCCAAGCTGGTCCGGGTGGCGCTGGGCGTTTTGGGCGGGAAGGAGGGGGAGCGTGTATAATCGTTATATCCCGGCGGACATGTCTTATACCCGGGTGGAAGAAAATTCCATCGACAGTGTTTCCAGCCAGGAGAGCCGCCCCCATCAACTACCCTTCCGCCTGCCAGAGCTTCTGTCCGGCAAAAAGACGCTTTTCGACAGTGAGGGGCTGTCTGGTCTGCTGAAATCTCTGCATCTGGACCGTATTGACAGCGGCGACGTGCTTCTGCTGTTGATTATGCTGTACTTATTGGTGGAGGGGGACGACCTGGAGCTGGTCATTGCGTTGGGGCTTGTCCTGCTCATGGGACTGGGTGAGGATTCATCGGAGAAGCCTTAGATCATCCGCCCGCCTTGTGCAGAATTTCCCCGTCTGGCAGGGAAAACTCTGCACTGCTGGGGCAAGGCGTCTGAACAGGGGAGTAGGCGGTCATGCGGTAGACAAGACGGTTGTCCTCCTCCGTCTCGGCGGAGACCAGCAGACCGCTGGCTGTGCTGATCCAAAAGCGCTGTAGCTGTTGGGAATCGGTTCTCTGAACGTCGACCCGGATACAGGGGAGTTCCCCCCGAGTCTCATATCCTGCGGCGGCGATCTCATCTGAAGCCAGTGTCAGCACCGTCTCATAAGTGGGAATGTGCTGCGCCAGATCAGAGGAGCGTTCGTCCGCCGGGGCCTGTCTGTACTGCGAGGATCCGTCATACCAGTAGTAAAGAAAGCCGTCACCGGTCAAATCATGGCGGACCACGCCGGAAGGCAGGGACTGCCGGCTGTGGGACCAGCCGCCGTCCACCCAAACCTGAACCTGGGTGGAGGAGGAACCCTCCGGCCAGAAGGTCTCTACCGTCAGCTCACGGTAATAACTGGTGGGCCGGGACAGGGTTGCCACAACGCTGGCGATAGTTTGAGTGGTGATTTCGATCCGTTGATAGTCCTGTCCCTGACTGCCGGTGCCGGAGGTATCTCCCGGGCCGGCACTGGAGGAGGGAAGGATCACCTCTGGAGTATTAGCGGCAAAAAGCACCCGTCCAAAGCTGGTAAACATGGCCGCAGCCATGAGAAGGATAATGGCGGCCGCGATAACCAAACGTTTTTTTTGCTCCAAGAGCTTAACCTCCAAATTCCTCCGGCGGAGTCTCACGCTTGCCGAAGTGCCAGGAGATGGCGTCGGCAATGCGGCGGCAGGCGTGCCCGTCGCCATATGGGTTGGCGGCCCGGGACATCTCAGCATAGGCGGAGGGATTATCCAGCAGTTCGTCCGCCAATTCCACAATGCGGCCATAACGCACTCCCGCCAGCTTTACCGTTCCGGCGGTGACAGCCTCTGGGCGCTCGGTTTCCGTACGAAGGACAAGCACCGGCTTGCCCAAGGCAGGAGCCTCCTCCTGAAGGCCGCCCGAATCAGTCATAACCAGACAGCACCGGGCCATCAGGTTGTGCATCTCCCTCACGTCCAAGGGAGGGATCAAGTGGACATTTTCAATCCCGTCCAAGTGGCGGTGGGCGCACTCCTGTACTACAGGGCTGAGGTGGACAGGGTAAACCAGCTCGGCCTCCGGATGGGCCTGGGCCACGTGGGCAAACGCGGCCATAATGTCTTCCATAGGCTGACCATAGTTTTCCCGGCGGTGGCAGGTAATTAAAATCACTTTCTGATTTACATAATCAAGCCGATTGAGCATTGCCTCAGAAAAAGCGAAATCTCTTATAACAGTTGTCTGGAGAGCGTCTATAACGGTATTTCCAGTTAAAAAGACTCCTTGAGTAATGTTTTCCCGAACCAGGTTATCCCGATTGGAGCGGGTGGGGCAGAAGTGGAGGTCGGCGATGGAGCCCACCATCTTCCGGTTCATCTCCTCGGGGTAAGGGGACCATTTATTGCAAGTGCGCAGACCGGCCTCCACGTGTCCCACCGGAATTTTATGATAGAAGGCGGACAGGGCTCCCGCGAAGGTGGTGGAGGTATCGCCATGGACCAGAACCAGGTCGGGCTGCGTCTCCTCCAGTACACGGTCCATCCCGGTCAGGCACTTGGAGGTGATGGTGGACAGAGTCTGCCGGGGCTCCATAATGTCCAAATCATAGTCAGGCTTCAGGCGGAAAATATCCAGCACGGAGTCCAACATCTCTCTGTGCTGCGCAGTGACACAGCATAGGGCTTTAAATTCAGGGCGGCGGTTCAACTCCAGGACCAGAGGCGCCATTTTAATCGCCTCAGGACGGGTGCCAAAGACAGTCATTACCTTGATTTTGCTCATTTGTCCGACCGGTCCTCCTCACCAAAGAAATTTTCGCTGTTTGTGGGCCGGCTGCGCCGGGGTTTTGCGATCCGGCTGCCGCCGGGCTGTACGGGGGTGTCACCGCCGGATCTGTCCAGGTACAGCTTGCCAGCCACGGCTCCAGCAGCGCACAGAGCGAGCAGAAACAGCATGGCCCGGACCACGCCGATGGTGGTGAGTACCACGGCGGACAGGCCCAGGATGGCGCTGATGATATACAGCACCGCCACGGCCTGTTTCTGTGTAAAGCCCATGTCGATCAGTCTGTGGTGGATGTGACCTCTGTCCGGCTTCATAGGGGATTGGCCGCGGGATACCCGGCGCAGGATGGCGAAGCAGGTGTCGAAGATGGGCAGACCCAGCATGAGGAAGGGCACCGCGAAGGAGATGATGGTGGCGTATTTGAACAGTCCCTGGATGGACACCACCGCCAAAACAAAACCCAGGAAGGTGGAGCCGGTATCTCCCATAAAGATCTTGGCCGGGTTCAGGTTGTAGGGCAGAAAGCCGATGCACGCCCCGGCCAGCGCCCCCATGAGGACGGCCACATCGGGCTCCGCCACACTGAGGGCAATCACCAGCAGGGTCATGGAGCTGATGGTGGACACCCCGCAGGCCAGCCCGTCCAGGCCGTCGATCAGGTTGACCGCGTTGGTGATGCCCACGATCCAGAATACCGTGATGGGGATGGACAGCCAGCCCAGCTCCCAGAAGGGCTCGCTGCTGAAAATGTTAGGGTTGGACAGGAACTCGATGCAGTTGCCGTGGAGCACCGCAATCAGGGCGGCTCCGATCTGGACAAAGAATTTGGGCAGGGCGGGCAGGGAGGAGATGTCGTCCAGGATGCCCAGAATGACGATGACGACGGCCCCCAGCAGCATCCCCCGCAGCTCCGGGGTGAGGGGCTGGAAGATCAGCACGCTGAGGATAAAGCCGAAGAAGATAGCCAGTCCTCCCATGCGGGGGATGGGGTGGTCGTGCATCCGGCGGGCGTCCTTGGGGATGTCCACGGCTCCTACCCGAAAGGCCAGGGAGCGGACCACCGGCGTGGAGATCAGGGATACCAGAGCGGCGACCAGGAGGGCGGCTGAGGCCAGCCCTACAGCGGAAAGTTGGATTGGCATAGTAAAGTTTCCTCTTTTATCTGTGGGTTTCGAGATATAGAGCAAGGATTCTGTCCTACACAATGGGACAGGAACCTACCGGGCCACAAAGCCCACCTTCTTATATACCTTGCGCAGGGTCTTGTTGGCCACGTAAGAGGCCCTCTCCGCCCCAGCCTTGTAGACGCTTTCCAGATAGGCCTTGTCCGCCAGCAGACGCTCGGTCTCCTCCCGGATGGGCCGCAGGGTCTCCACTACGGCTTCGCCCACGGCGGGCTTGAGCGCGCCGTAGCCTCGACCGTCGAACTCCGCCTCAATCTCTTCAAAGCTCTTACCGGTGGCGGCGGCGTAGACCTGGATCAGGTTGGATACGCCGGGCTTGGCCGCCGGGTCATAGCGGACGGGCTTTACCGTGTCGCTGTCGGTGACAGCCCGCTTGAATTTGCGGGCGATGTCCTCTGGCTTCTCCATAAGGAAGACGCAGCCCTCGGGGTTGGACTTGCTCATCTTGGAGGAGGGGTCGTTCAGGCTCATGATCCGGGCCCCTACCTTGGCGATGTGGGGCTCGGGGACCTTAAACACATCGCCGTAGATGCCGTTGAACCGTTCGGCGATGTCCCGGCAGATCTCCACATGCTGCTTCTGGTCCTCCCCAACCGGAACATAGTCGGGCTGGTAGAGAAGGATGTCAGCGGCCATCAGGGCGGGGTAGGTGAACAGGCCGGCGTTGATATTGTCCTTGTGCTTGGCGGACTTGTCCTTAAACTGGGTCATCCGGCTGAGCTCGCCGAACATGGTGTAGCAGTCCAGCACCCAGCCCAGCTGGGCATGGGCAGGGACATGGGATTGGATAAATAAAGTACACTTCTCCGGATCCAGGCCACAGGCGATATATTGGGCCAGCAGGGTCAGGACACGGCGGCGCAGCTGGGCTGGGTCCTGGCGCACGGTGATGGTGTGCAGGTCGGCCAGGAAGAAGTAGCAGTCAAATTCCTCAATCATCTCCGGCCAGTGGCGCAGGGGGCCCAGGTAGTTGCCCAGGTGCAAGTTGCCGCTGGGCTGAATGCCAGAGAGCATTACTTTCTTTTCGTCCATGTGAAATTGCTCCTTTGTCTTTGGGCGCTTGGCCAGCGCCGACATAATATCAACTCATTGTACCACCATTGGGCGAGAAAGGCAACTGTTTTGGCTCTTTCGGAGGATAAAAAAGGAAGTGTTTCTAAATTAGACACAATATGGTATTATAGGGGGAAGAGGGGGACGTTTCATGCTCTGGTATGTCTATATTCTCCGCTGCGGCGACGGAACTTTATACACCGGCATCACCGACGATGTAGACCGCCGCCTGGCTGTCCACCGCTCGGGGAAGGGGGCCAAGTACACCCGGGGGAGAGGTCCCCTGGAGGTGGTTTACACCCAGGAGGTCCCCGATAAATCCGCCGCTTTAAAGCGGGAAATCGCCATTAAGAAGCTGACCCGGCAAGAAAAAGAACGGCTGATAAAGGAAGTACAGAAATAGGACCGCCCGTTTTTCGCGGACGGTCCTTCTGTTTATGCTGCGTTATCTTCTATGGCCGGGGGAAGGAAAAGAATTGGAACCCGGCTGTCGATGGTCAGACTATACGCATTCAAAATAGAACCTTGGTGTATCGAAGTCTCAACAGCGTGTTCAATGGTGACGGTATCGCCCACGTTCAAGGTAACCACATCCCGATTCTGAGCGGCAGAGATGGAGTAGAAAATGTCCTCATTTTGGAGGCGAATGAAGTAGTAAGAGTTGCCCTCAATGACAGAGGTGCGTATCTCAACAACCGTTCCCGCCGCTTTGGTCTGAGGCAGCTGTTCCGTCTGGGTGACGCCTTTGTCCTGGAGCATCTGGATATAGCTCTGCTCACAGGCGGAGACAGAGGTTCCCGTGGCCACGATCTGGTACTGAGCTACGTTGACCATGGCGTAAGTCTTCACCAGATTGGTGGCGTCTTTCAAGGGGATGAAGTAAGTGGGTTCGCCGGAAATATTCAGCAGCAGGGGGAAGGTGGCGGTGTAGCCCAGGTCCTGAACCACGCCTTGGGCGGAAGCCATGGCAGCATACTCAGTGGCACCGGGGGCGGTGTAGAAATGGGTCTCCTTGGTGCGCATGTTGCACAGCAGGAAGCCCAGGTTGGACTGGTCGGCATTGGCGGAGGTGACCCCGGTGTAGGCGTATACGTCGTCGTTCATAGCAATATAGTTGTATCCATCGGTGGTTTTGGTCACGTCCCGCTGACCCAAAACGGAGTTGATAAAGCCGTGGACCAGGGTGCCGTAGTAGTCGTACTGCTGCATGATGAGGTCAGGGACGTAGAGGGTGTCCACCCAGTTGGGGACCTCCTCATGGTAGGCGCTCTCGCCAGTCACAGCGTCTACCAGCACGGCGCCCTGGATGTCCACGCCGCCGAACAGGCCGATGCGCTTGACCACCCGGGGGGCAATCCACCAGGGATGGCCGCTCTCGTCGATCTCAAATTCGGGAGTGGCGAACATCATGGTGGGGTACTGGAAACGCAGGTGACGCATGATATTCCGGTTCAGCGGCTCAGAGAAGGAATATTTCATCCCTTCGGTCAGCCGTATCACCTTGGCCTCCTGAGTCACCATGTCCACCACCACATAGGCGGGCAGGCCGCCGCCCCGGTTGGTGAACCACTTGATCAGGTCGGCGTAGGCGATGGGGGCCACCCGAACGGGCCGGCCCTGGTAGTTGATCTGGGTGGAGTCGTTGGAGTACTCAAACTGGCTGACCATGTCGCTGAGCGTACCCATCTGCCGGTCGCCCAGGTAGTTGGCGGAGGCCCGGTCCAGGGTAGGAATCTCGTTGAAGGAAATTTCAGCGATGTCAGTAGCGAAGCCGCCCGTCTGGACGGTGAGCAGTTCCCGATAGGCGGAGGCCCGGAAGATGGGCATGGAGACGACCTGCCCCACCACGGCCACCGCGACAATGAGGGCGAAGAGGATCAGAACGGGCAGGCAGCTCTTCTTGACGAACTGAAACCACTCTTTCAGTTTCTCCCTGGGGGTGCGCACAACAGAGTATTCACCCTGGTCCAGCGGTTTGGCGGACAGCACAAAAACGCTGATGGTGTACACGAGACACAGCAGAAGCAGGAAGCTGTAAAAGTCGCCGGACTGAGGGTTGATGGCGGGCAGGGACACGTAGAAGTAGACAAAGCCCACCGCCGCCGTAATCAGCAGGCTGACCAGCAGACTGCCTGCCCGGCCCATGGGTTTTCGGTTCTTTTTTTCTTTCAAAATGAAATTCCCCTCTCTGACGTTTGTAGGGGCGGCCTGTGGCCGCCCGGTGATAGCGGAGATGTGCCGTGGGCGGCCAAGGCCGCCTCTATAGTGTTTCCTATAGCATATACTCTTTTACAATAAAAAGCAATGAACAAAGGATTAAATTTAGCTGATTGGCTGAAATGCCGGCGCCGGAGCTGCGGGCGTGGGGGGATCAATACAATGCGGCGAGCTGTCTGTATTCAAAATCCGGCTGGGCGGCAAGAAAAATATCATGTGTGATACTCTGTTCCGGAGAAACATGCAATAAATTGAGGATATGCAGCTGGTAATACCATGTTCCACTGTCATAGTCCGTTCCGCGCTCATTCCAGATGATCCTTCCATATTGACCGGGCCGGAGGATAAAGGCGGTCTCATTCAAACAGTCTTTGCAGTACAGCGGAGAGCCCGGGTTTTGAAAGTCCTGATTGCGCCCACGGCGATAAGGCATCCCGCTGCGGTGCTCGTCGTAGAAAAAAGAGATGGAATAGCCCTCTGGCACAGGCCGGACCGACAGATTGGTCAGGTTTAAATCCTCAATACAGGAAAAGGGCCGAAGGCGGTTTCGTTTGATGAGAGACAGCCTTTGCTGAATCTCCCGCTGCGCTTGCTCCCGGGTGAAGCCAATTCGAAGCAAAAACGGCTCCAGAGATTGTTGTATGTCCCGGGAGGCCTCTATAAAGCTGTCTCTATTTTGATAGAAGCTGAGGTGGTGTACCGCCGCGCCCGCCCCCGCTGGCGGCTTATCCAGAGGATAGGCCTGCGGAAAATGCCGGCGCGCTTGGGCATATTGACCGCCCCGTTCGCGTTTGTGCCAGGTGAGGTCGATTTCCTGAATCAGAAGCAAGCGGATCACCTTCTAAAAATATTGCCATAAGCCAATCATAGCATACTGGCGGAAATTTCACAACGGACTCTTGCCAAACCGGGGAAGATTCACTATAATAAGGAAAACCTGTGTACTGGAGGAGAGAGCATGGCTTTAGACATGAAATACTTTGAGGAGATGGAGGCCAAGATTCCCAGGGGTAAGGTGCGCACCCGGTTTGCGCCGTCTCCCACGGGGTATATGCACGTGGGCAACCTGCGCACGGCGCTGTATACCTGGCTTATCGCCCGGAACGCCGGGGGGACCTTCATCCTGCGTATTGAAGACACCGACCAGGGCCGTCTGATTGAGGGAGCCACCGAGGTAATTTACCGCACCTTGGCCGAGTGCCATCTGGACCACGATGAGGGCCCCGACGTGGGCGGTCCTGTGGCCCCCTATATCCAGTCTCAGCGGCGGGATACCTATGGAAAATATGCCCGTCTGCTGGTGGAGAAGGGCCACGCCTACTACTGCTTCTGTGAAAAGGCGGACAGCGGGGAGGACTCCGGCGATTTCTCACGGAGGTTAGACCCCTGCTGGTTCCTGTCACCGGAGGAGGCCCAGGCCCGGGTGGACGCCGGCGAGCCCTATGTCATCCGCCAGCGTATCCCGGAGGAGGGGACCACCACCTTCCGGGATGCCATCTTCGGCGATATCACCGTGGAGAACAAGACGCTGGACGACCAGGTCCTCATCAAGCGGGACGGCCTGCCCACCTACAACTTCGCCAACGTCATTGACGACCATCTCATGGGCATTACCCATGTGGTCCGAGGCAGCGAGTACCTGGCCTCCGCCCCCAAGTACAACCTGCTGTATGAGGGCTTCGGCTGGGAGGTTCCCACCTACGTCCACTGCTCGCCCGTAATGCGGGACGCCCAGAATAAGATGTCCAAGCGCCACGGCGACCCCTCTTATGAGGACCTGAAAGCCCAGGGCTTCCTCACGGAGGCGATTTTGAACTATGTGGCCCTGCTGGGCTGGTCCCCTCGGGGAGAGATTGCCGAGCAGGAGGTATTCTCTCTGGAGGAACTGGCGAAGGCCTTCGACCTGGAGGGGATGTCCAAGTCCCCCGCCATCTTTGATATCGAGAAGCTGACCCACTTCAACGCCCTCTATCTCCGGGCGATGTCCCCCGAGGACTTTGCCCGGGCGGCGGAGCCCTATATTCGGCAGGCTGTAAAGGGTAAAAGCCTGTCGGTTTCTGAGATCGCCGCCCTCCTCCAGGCCCGGTGCGAGCGGCTTACCGAGATCCCCGAGAAGGTGGCCTTCTTCAACGCCCTGCCCGAGTACAGCGTGGACCTGTTCACCAACAAGAAGTCCAAAACTAACCCGGAGGTCTCCAAGGATATGCTGGAGGCGGCCATCCCCATGCTGGAGGGTGTCGCCGACTGGACCCAGGACAATATTCACGGCGGGCTGGTGGCCTTGGCGGAGAAGCTGGAGGTCAAGAATGCCACTCTCATGTGGCCGGTGCGCATCGCCGCCGCCGGCCAGGCCGTCACCCCAGGCGGCGCGGTGGAAATCTGCCGCATTTTGGGGAAGGACGAGACCCTGCGCCGTCTCAGACTGGGGCTGGATAAATTGAACTGAACGCAGTACAGCGGCCGCCCGACAGGCGGCCGCTGTATTTTGCGGGGACGCGTGGTATGCATAGTTACAGGCGATGGTACAGGTGCAGATCAAATCCAATCTCACAGCTTAGACGGTCCAGCGCCTCTAGCCGGGCGACCCCCTCCCTGGGCGTTTTCCAGGCGTAGGGCGTCATGTGGAACAGAGCCATGATGTCTGCGTTTTCTGCCAGATCAACCGTATAGCGAATCTCCTTTACACCACACCAAATAAAGCCGTTGTAATCCTCACGCTTCACGGGGTTCTCGTAGGGACGGGGATAGAGCACCTCTTTGATTTCCCACAGGTGCCGGGCGGAGGGGACAGCGTAGCAGAACAGCCCGCCAGTGCGGAGCACCCGGGCGAACTCGTCGGAAGCCAGGGGAGAGAAGATGTTCACCAGTATGTCTGCCGACTGGTCCGGGACGGGCAGATGGTATGCCGAGGCTACGGCAAATTCCCCCTGGGGGAGGCGTTTCGCCGCCCGGCGCAGGGCGGCTTTGGACAGATCTACCCCGGCAATTTGAGGGACAAACTCCTCCCGGCACAGAGCCTGAAATAGTTCAGCGGTGTAGTAGCCCTCTCCACAGCCACTGTCTATTAAAACAGGGGTGGGGAAATTGACGGCGTACTCTGCGACAGAGCAACACAAGGCCTCACGCAGGGGAGCGTAGTAGCCCTTATCCAGAAAGGTTGACCGGGCGGCTACCATGGCCTTATCATCCCCCGGGTCCTTGGAATGCTTCTGATTGGCGGGAAGGAGGTGGACATAGCCGGAGGAGGCCCGATCGAAGCTGTGGCCCGCCGGGCAGGACCAGCAATTTTCCTCCCGCTCCAGCGGGGATGCGCACAGGGGACAGCGGAACAGACTTTTCAAAGCATCACCTCATTTTCTCCATCATATCCCGGGGGGAGAAAAAAGGCAAGGGAGTTTTGAAAAAAGGATCGAAATTTTGCCGGGGGTGTGTTATATTGTAGAGGTAAGACTGTCCGCCCAAACATTGACAAAGAGGTGACCCCCATGAACAAGACTCCCGAGGATGTCCGCGCCATTGTAGAAGAGTTGAAGGTTCTCTACCCAGACGGCATCTGTTCTCTGGACTATGATAAGGACTATGAGCTGTTGTTTTCCGTCCGGCTGGCCGCCCAGTGTACCGACGAGCGAGTAAACAAGGTGACCCCGGCGCTGTATGCCCGTTTCCCTACGCTGGAGGCTCTGGCGGAGGCAGATATCTCTGAAGTGGAGAAGTACATCCATTCCACCGGCTTCTTCCGGGCCAAGGCCAAGGATATCGTTCTGGCATCCCAGATGTTGATCAGGGATTATGGCGGAAGGGTCCCCGACACCATGGAGGACCTGCTCAAGCTTCCCGGCGTGGGCCGGAAGACCGCCAACCTGATCCTGGGGGATGTGTACCATACCCCAGGCGTGGTGGTGGCGGATACCCACTGCATCCGTATTACCGGCCTGCTGGGCCTCACCGACGGCACCAAGGACCCGGCTAAGGTGGAGACGCAGCTGCGGGCCGTCCTGCCCCCGGAGGAGTCCAACAACTTTTGTCACCGTATGGTCCTCCATGGCCGGGTCGTGTGTATCGCAAGAAGGCCACAGTGTGCGGTGTGTACCCTGCGCCCCTGGTGCGACCATTTTGCCAAAAACGGTTGAAAATTTGAGGGGGCGAAGTGCCCCCCTGTCGAATAGATAAAGCAGGGAAAAATAACCGAGAGACAGCTTGACCTTGGTGTTGATATTTCAGAGAGAATCAAGCCCCGTTCAATGGGGAAAATTCCCTTGGCGCTGGGTGGTGGAGCGAGCCCTCTCTCGGCTCAATCATTCCAGACAGCTCAGCAAAGATTATGAGATTTCCATCTCTTCCGCTGAGGCTATGGTTAAAATTTCTCATCGCCACACGATGCTCAAACACTTAATGAATGCAGTTTCTTACATTGTACTGTATTATATGGAGATGTAATCTAAACAATAGGAGTTGGAATTAGCACAGTTCCGGCTGTTCCGCTAGATAGTGCCGTCAATAAAAATATGATATAATGTCCTCAAAAAATAGTAGGGGAGCAGAAAAATGGCAGAAGAACAGCATCGACACGATATTAGCGACAGAGCGTGGGAGAAAATCAGACCATACGCTATAGGTGAAAAGGGAAGCCGAGGGGGGAATGCCCGAGACACCCGGCAGTTTATCAACGGCGTGTTCTGGATTCTGCGTACTGGAGCGCCTTGGCGAGATATGCCAGAAACCTATGGAAACTGGAAGAATGTACACCGCCGGTTCTGCCGATGGCGCGACAAAGGAATCTGGGAAAAGATTCTGGAAGTTCTGGTGAATGACACAGACTTTGAGTGGCTGATGATTGATGTCAGCCATGTCAAAGTACATCCAGACGCCGCTGGCGCACAGGGTGGAAATCAGGCGATGGACCGCACAAAAGGGGGTTCAACACCAAGATATATTTGGCCGTGGATGCGCATGGTATGCCGGTGCGATTCTTTATCACTCCTGGTACCACAGCGGATTGCACAATTGCAACGCAGATGATTGAGGTATTCCAGGCAGAATGTTTTTTTGCTGATCGGGGTTATGATACAGACGCAATCCTTTTCAAAGCCACTGACTGAAGATGGAATGATATCAGTCATTCCGCCGAGAAAAAACCGTAAACACCAGAGGGAATACGATGAATATCTGTAAAAACTCCACTCCGCCATCTCGTTGAGAATGCTTTCTGCTTCTCAAAAGATGGCGCGGTATTGTGGTTCGCTGCGCCCCAAACGCCTCTTTTTTCGCTGACGCTGTCCAAATCTGCTGTATTACTATTTGGTTCCTTATCTATTGACGACACCATTTAGGAATGGCCGGAGGGAATTTGTTTATAATAAATTCATAAAGTGGCTATTGACAATTTCCGGGGGGAGTGGTACATTATCTTTAGCACTCGCGGAATATGAGTGCTAAAGAATTGAGAAACGAGAGGCGGTGCGTGCCGTGGCGCTGTCAGACCGGAAAAAGTGTATCCTTCGTGCCATCGTAGAGACCTACATTGCTACCGCCGAGCCGGTGGGTTCCAAGGCTGTGTCCCAGCTGACCGGGCTGGATGTGTCCACCGCCACCATCCGCAACGAGATGGCTGACCTCACCGAGCAGGGCTACCTGGAGCAGCCCCATACCTCTGCCGGACGCATCCCCTCCGCCGCCGGCTATCGGCTCTACGTCAACGAGCTGATGGACCGCCAGCAGCTCACCCTCCAGGAGACCCAGCGTATCAACGACGCGCTGAACCTGAAAATGGGGGAACTGGACCGGGTCATCGACCGGGCGGGGAAGGTGCTCTCCCAAATCAGTGACTACCCCGTGTTCACCATGGCCGCCGCCAAGGAACGCATCACCGTCAAGCGGTTTGACCTGCTGATGGTGGAGGAAAACGCCTTTATCGCCGTGGTGATGACGGACAACAGCGTGGTAAAAAACAAGCTCATCCGCATCCCGGACGGGCTGAGCGATCCTCAGCTCCAGATGTTGTCCGCCGTCCTCAACTCTTCCTTTGTGGGCTTGTCCCAGGAAGAGATGGAGGAGACACTGGACAAGATGGAGACCCGCACTGCCCCAGGGGCCTTTGAGCTTATTGCTATGGTGGTGGAGTTCGCTATGGAGGTGCTGGCAGACCAGGGACAGCAGAAGTTCCGCACAGCGGGCATCACCCACCTGCTGGAGCACCCCGAATACCGCAGCCTGGATAAGGCCAAGCCTCTGATGACCTACCTCAGCGAGGAGAGTGACGTTCCCCGGCTCCCCGCCACTCTGGACACCGGCAAGAACATGAATATTCTCATCGGGCCGGAGAACGTGAACGATGCGTTGAAGGACACCAGCGTGGTGATGGCCAGCTACGACATCGGGGACAACATGCGGGGAATCATCGGAGTGGTGGGCCCCACCCGGATGGACTACGCCAAGGTGACCGCCCGGCTGTCCTATTTCGCTGACAGCCTCACCCGGATGTTCGGCAAGGAGCTGCCACCCCCGGAGAAGCCCGAAGAATAAATAATGAGCCGTGAAGGAGTATGGATCGTGAGTAAGAAGAAAGAAAAGAACCCCGTTCAGGAGACCGCCGTGGCCTCGGAGGAGGAAGTCCTGGAGGAGCGGGGCAGAGAAACGGAGGTCGTTGAACCGGAAGCTGAAGCCCCTGGCGAAGAGTCGGAGAACGTCTCCGGAGAGGCCCCCGCCCAGGAGCAGTTGGTCCCCAAGGAGCAGTTTCTCCGGCTGGCTGCCGAGTATGACAACTACCGCAAGCGCACCGCCAAGGAGAAGGAGAGCCTGTGGACCGACGCAAAAGCGGATACCGTCCAGGCCTTTCTCCCCGTCTACGACAACCTGGAGCGGGCCTTGAAGCAGGACACCAGTGACGAGGCCTATAAAAAAGGCGTGGAGATGACCATGAACCAGTTGAAAGAGGTTTTTGCTAAGCTGGGCATCACCGAGATCGAGGCCCAGGGCCAGCCCTTCGACCCCAATCTCCACAATGCGGTGATGCACATTGAGGACGAGAATCTGGGCGAAAACGTGGTGGCCCAGGTCTTCCAGGCCGGGTTCATGCTGGGGGAGAAGGTCATACGGTTCGCAATGGTCCAGGTGGCCAACTGATAACAGACGGGGAGGTCAGATTGACATGGGTACGACCTGTAAAAACATCAAGTTTACGCTGATGCTCAGCGCCGGGCTGCTGGTCTGGCTGTCTGCGCTGTTTTCCGTGGGGGCGCTGCTCCTACACTAAATTTGTTAACACCAATCTTTCATATATTTAGGAGGAAAAACATCATGGGAAAAATCATTGGCATCGATTTAGGTACGACTAACAGCTGCGTGGCGGTGATGGAGGGCGGCGACGCCGTGGTCATCGCCAACGCCGAGGGCAACCGCACCACCCCTTCCGTCGTGGCTTTCTCCAAGGACGGCGAGCGCATGGTGGGCCAGGTGGCCAAGCGTCAGGCCATCACCAACCCCGACCGGACCATCAGCTCCATCAAACGGGAGATGGGCTCCGACTACCGGGTGGAGGTGGACGGCAAGAAGTATACCCCCCAGGAGATCAGCGCCATGATTCTCCAGAAGCTGAAGGCTGACGCCGAGGGCTATCTGGGCCAGACCGTCACCGAGGCGGTCATCACCGTCCCCGCCTACTTCACCGACGCCCAGCGCCAGGCCACCAAGGACGCCGGCAAGATCGCTGGTCTGGAGGTCAAGCGCATCATCAACGAGCCCACCGCCGCCGCTCTGGCCTACGGCGTGGACAAGGAAGCGGCCCAGAAGATCATGGTCTACGACCTGGGCGGCGGCACCTTCGACGTGTCCATCCTGGACATTGACGACGGCGTCATCGAGGTGCTGGCCACTGCCGGCAACAACCGCTTGGGCGGCGACGACTTTGACAAGTGCGTCATGGACTGGATGGTGGCTGAGTTCAAGAAGGCCGAGGGCGTGGACCTGTCCGGGGACAAGGTCGCTATGCAGCGCCTCAAGGAGGCCGCTGAGAAGGCCAAGATCGAGCTGTCCGGCGTCACCACCACCGCCATCAACCTGCCCTATATCACCGCCGACGCTACCGGCCCCAAGCACCTGGACCTGACCCTCAGCCGGGCCAAGTTCAACGAGTTGACCCACCATCTGGTGGAGGCCACCATGGGCCCCGTTCGTCAGGCGATGGGCGACGCCAAGCTCCAGGCGGGCGACCTGCACAAGGTCCTCCTGGTGGGCGGCTCCAGCCGCATCCCCGCCGTTCAGGAGGCCGTTAAGGGTATCACCGGCCGGGACGGCTTCAAGGGTATCAACCCCGACGAGTGCGTGGCTATGGGCGCGGCCCTCCAGGGCGGCGTGTTCACCGGCGACGTGAAGGACCTGCTGCTGCTGGACGTCACTCCCCTGTCTCTGGGCATCGAGACCGCCGGCGGCGTCATGACCAAGATCATCGACCGCAACACCACCATCCCCGCCCACGGCAGTCAGGTGTTCACCACCTACTCCGACAACCAGACCTCCGTGGAGGTTAAAGTCCTCCAGGGCGAGCGGGAGATGGCCCAGTACAACAAGCAGCTGGGTGTCTTCATGCTGGACGGCATCCTCCCCGCCCGCCGGGGCGAGCCCAAGATCGAGGTCACCTTCAACATCGACGCCAACGGTATCGTGAACGTGTCCGCCAAGGATCAGGGCACCGGCCGGGAGCAGAATATCACGATCACCTCCTCCACCAACATGAGCAAGGAGGAGATCGACAAGGCCATGCGGGAGGCCGAGCAGTTCGCCGCCGAGGACAAGAAGGCCCGGGAGGCCGCCGACATTCGCAACGCCGGCGACCAGACTGCCTATCAGGTGGAAAAGACCCTGGGCGAGGTGGGCGACAAGATTCCCGCTGAGGACAAGGCCAAGGTCCAGGCCGCTCTGGACCACCTGAAGGAGACCCTGAAAGGGGCTGACATCAACGCCATCAAGGACGCCACCGAGGCCGTCAACAAGGAGTTTGCCGAGGTGGGCTCCAAGATCTACGGCCAGGCGGGTCAGGCCGGCCCCGGCCCCGACATGGGCGGCGGCTTCTCCGGCGGCCAGCAGCAGTCCGGACCCGCAGGCGACGGCGTGGTGGACGCCGACTACGAGGTCATCGACGACGACCAGAAGTAAAAATTAAGGTTGTCCGTATATTATTACGGGCGACCACAGGTCGCCCCTACAGGATCAGCCCGTAGGGGCGGCCTTTGGCCGCCCGCATCCTTTTGAAATTAGGTGAATCCATATGGCGGAACAAAAACGAGATTATTACGAGGTCCTGGGTCTGTCCAAGGGAGCCAGCGATGAGGAGCTGAAAAAGGCCTACCGCAAGCTGGCCAAGAAGTACCACCCCGACGTGAACCCCGGCGACAAGGACGCGGAAGCCAAGTTCAAGGAGATCAACGAGGCCTACGGCATCCTGTCCGACCCGGAGAAAAAGGCCCGCTACGATCAGTTCGGCTTTGCCGGTGTAGACCCCAGTTACGGCGGCGGGGGCGGCGGCTTCGGCTTCGACATGGGGGACATCGACCTGGGCGACATATTCGGCTCCTTCTTCGGCGGGGGCTTTGGGGGAGGCTTTGGCGGCGGAGGCCGCAGGAACGGTCCCCAGAAGGGGGAGAGCCTGCGGGTCAATCTGGCCCTCACCTTCGAGGAGGCCGCCTTCGGCTGCACCAAGGAGATCGAGCTCAGCCGCACCGAGCCCTGCGAGGAGTGCAAGGGCTCGGGCTGCGCGGCGGGTACCACCGCCGAGACCTGTCCTGACTGCCGGGGAGCCGGCCAGGTGCGCATCCAGCGGGGCGCGGGGGGCTTTGCCTTCTCCACCACCACCACCTGCTCCAAGTGCCGGGGGACGGGAAAAATCATCCACACCCCCTGCAAGAAGTGCGGCGGGGCGGGCAGCGTGCGGAAAAAGCAGCGTATCACCGTCACCATCCCGGCGGGCATCGACGACGGTCAGGCCGTCTCCATGCGGGGACAGGGCAACGCCGGGACCAACGGCGGACCCTCCGGCGACCTGCTGGTGCGGATACAGGTGAAGCCCCACCCCCAGTTCCAGCGGGACGGCGTCACCGTGCTCTACGAACAGCCCATCAGCTTCTATCAGGCGGCTATGGGCGCGGAGCTGGAGATCCCCACCATCGACGGCAAGGTAAAATACAGCCTCCCCGCCGGCACTCAGACGGGGACCACCTTCCGCCTCCGGGGCAAGGGCATTCCGGACCTGAACAGCCGGGGGCAGCGCCGGGGCGACCAGTACGTTACCGTCCGAGTCCAGGTACCCGTCAGCCTCAACGCCGAGCAGAAATCGGCCCTCCACACCTTTGCCGCCGCAATGGGCGAGGAGGTCCCCGAGGGCGGGCTGAAAGGCTTCTTTGACAAGAAAAAGAAGAGAAAATAATCCTCTATCCTTCCGCAGGGCCGAACCGCTCCAGAAAAACAGATACCCCCCTGATATTGGACCATGACCATATCAGGGGGGCATTCTTCCATCCCCATGAGATATCTTGGAAGATTGTAGAGAATGTCAGTTGACAGGTTTGGAGCTGTACACCTATAATAAAAATGGAGAAATTTTGGAATATTTGTAGAATGGAATCCATGCGGCCTGCCGCGGAAAGGACACTATATGAATCTTTTAGAGTTTTTCGGGGTTTTCGGCGGTCTGGCTCTGTTCCTGCATGGGATGCAGATGATGAGCGCCGGCCTGGAGGCGGCCGCAGGCAACCAGATGAAATCCGTTCTGGAAAGGCTAACCTCCAACCGTTTTATGGGCATTCTGCTGGGTGCGCTCATCACCACCGCCGTTCAGTCCTCCTCCGCCACCACGGTTATGGTGGTCGGTTTTGTCAACGCCGGAATGATGACCCTAAGTCAAGCGGTCTGGCTGATTATGGGAGCCAATGTGGGCAAAACCACCACCGGACTTCTCATTGCGTTGGATGTGGGGGCCCTTGCCCCGCTGGTGGCCTTTGTGGGAGTCTCCCTGATGGTCTTTACCAAGAGGTCCAAGTTCCAGCATATTGGACAGCTTATGGCCGGACTGGGCATTTTGTTTATCGGGATGGACATGATGAGCGCCGCAATGGAGCCTCTGCGTGAGGTGTCGGCCTTTATCACCCTGATGGGCACGCTCTCCAACCCTATTCTGGGCATCCTGTTCGGGGCGCTCTTCACCGCCCTGATCCAGTCCTCCGCCGCCTCTGTAGGCATTCTGCAAACCCTTGCCGCCGCCGGTGTGGTGGAGTTTTCCGGCGCTGTCTATGTTCTGTTCGGGCAGAACATCGGTACCTGTATCACCGCTGTTTTGGCTTCCTTCGGCACCAGCCGGGACGCCAAACGGGCCACCTGCGTCCATTTGATGTTCAACGTGATCGGCACTGGCATCTTCACCGCCATCGTTATGCTCTTCCCACTCACGGACCTGATTGCCTCCGTGGTTCCGGGGCCTATGGCTCAAATCGCCGTGATGCATGTGATCTTCAATCTGACCACCACACTTCTCCTCCTCCCACTGGGCAACCAGATGGCCAAGCTGGCTACCCGAATCCTCCCCGACCAGGAGGCTCCCGCTCCGGAGGCCGAGAAAGGGATGCGCCTTGTATACCTCACCCCTGTCGCCGCCGGCGGCAAGGACGGCGGCCTGGGTGTGTCCGCCATCGTAGTGGACCAGCTGCGCAACGAACTGCACCGAATGCTGGAGATGGCGCGGCAGAACGTGGATACCAGCTTCAAGGCGGTTCTAGCCCGGGATGTCACCCCTCTGGAACGGGTGGAGCGCCGGGAGCAATACATAGATTTTCTGAACCGGGAGATCTCCCGATATATTTCCCGGCTTATCACCATTGAGACCAACGAGCGGGGCTCCAGGGTGGTCAGCAGCCTTTTTGCTATCTCCGGCAATATTGAGCGCATTGGAGACCATGCGGACAATCTGGCCGGCTATACCAGACTGCTGGCGGAACAGGACATCCCTTTCTCTGAGTTTGCGCAAAACGAGGTCCGGCAGATGCGGGACCTCTCCCTCCGGGCGGTGTCCGCCCTGCTGTCCAGCGACGCGGGGGACCCGGAGTGGCTGGCCCGGGTGGCCCAGCTGGAACAGAAAATTGATGATATGACGGCCGATTTCCGCCGGGATCAGCTGATTCGCATGCGGGACGGTATCTGTTCTGACGAGGCCTGTATCCTCTATTCCGAGCTTCTTACCGACTTTGAGCGCATCGGCGACCATGTGCTGAATATCGCGCAGGAGCTTACGAAAGCGAAAACTATGCTGTAGTCCGGCAGGACCGCCTGACACAGGGCACATCACCCATGTGAATGTGATATAATGGAGTATGGCGGTATGGCAAATGCTGGACAATTGTTTCTCTTGGAATCTGAACGGCGGGATGGCGATTTGCGATGAAAAAGGCGGCTGGAAAAAAGAATCAGGGGCTCTCTTTGTTTCTCCCCATTATTCTGGTCTTCTGCATTCTGGGAACTGTCGTGTTTTCGGTAGCGAGAAAGATATCCCGGGAGATGTCCGATTCAGCCGTTCAAAACCTCAGTGAGAGCCTGGACCTGATCAAATGCACCATAGAGGCCATCCTGAAAAACGAAGCGGAGTTTCAGACGCTGGTCGCTCAGGATATCGCCGCGGCGGAGGTCCCGGAGGAATATATCCTCACCTATCACAACAACCAGACCGTTATGGTAAAGCTGTCTCTGGTCCTGACAGGGGAAAGCCAGGGTATATCCAGCAACGGAGAAATATTTTCTCCGGAGAGCTTGAACTTCTCTTCGGAAAAGACTGTAAATGGATTGCCGGTTTCCCAATCCTATCTGAATCATATGGGAACATGGGCCTACTCCATTAAATGCCCTGTTGTCAGGGATGGCCAGGAGCTTGGAACGCTGTATGTGGAGTATGTCTACGATTCTCTGGACAAATCACTCCCAGACGGATTTTATAATAAAAAGGCTACCCTTTATTTGATGGACGCGGAAAGCGAGAGATTTGTCCTGAAGCCAAAGGGGATGGGCATGCGGAGCGCGGGGCACCTGAATCTGACCGATTTTTACCGGGCCAACAGCATACAGGACCCGGAGCTGCGGACAGAGGTGGAGGAATGCCTGGATACAGGCCGGCATATCCTTTTTTATCACGATATCCGGGGCGCCAAGGCCCTGAACTATATGTGGCCAATCAACAACGGGGCAATCTTTCTGGTTGGATATGTGCCCATTGAGGCCATCCAGCAGGAAGGGACGACCATCAATCAAAATATCTTCATCGTTGTGGCCGTTATGCTGACCGCCTTCCTTCTGTGCTGTATCTTGTACTATTTCAATCAACGGCAGCAGATCAAGCTTAGAAAGGAACGAGAGGCTGAGCGGGAGCTGCACAGCCAGCAGCTGTCACAGGCGCTTCAGGCGGCGCAAATCGCAAACAACTCAAAAACCACATTTCTCTCCAACATGTCCCATGACATTCGTACCCCAATGAATGCGGTTCTTGGCTTTACAACGCTGCTCGCCATGGACGCGGAAAATCCGGTCAAGGTACGGGAGTATACGAAAAAAATCATGGCTTCCGGGCAGCACCTGCTCAGCCTCATCAACGACATCCTGGACGTCTCCAAAATTGAGAGCGGAAAGGTTGTCCTCAGCTTTGAAAAATTCACCCTGAACGACCTGGTGTCCTCTGTGGATGCTATCATCCAGCCCATGGCCAGGGCCAAAAGGCAGGCCCTCCATGTGGATGTGACCGGCGTCAAGCATGAGTATCTGATGGGCGACGAGACCAGAATCAATCAAATTCTGATCAACCTGCTCTCAAACGCCGTCAAGTACACCCAGGAGGGCGGCAGTATCTGGTTCCGCATTGTGGGGCTCAAGCAGCGCTCCAGTCAGTATGAGCACATTCGCATCGAGGTGGAGGACAACGGATACGGCATGACCCCTGAGTATCTGGAAACCATCTTCGACGCCTTCACCCGGGCGGAAAACAGCACGACGAACAAGGTCCAGGGCACCGGGCTTGGCATGGCGATCACCAAAAGCATTGTAGAGCTGATGGGTGGCACCATCGAGGTATTCAGCGAGGTGAATCAGGGCAGCCTTTTCCGGGTCGAGCTGGAGCTGAGGATTCCCGAGGACCAGGCGGACCAGCGATTCTGGGCAGAGAACGGCATTACTCGGATTCTGATTGTGGACAGCGACGAGAAGACATATCAGGATATTCAGGCGCTGATGAAAGACGCGGGCGTTGCGGCAGAGGCTGTCTCCAGTGCGGAGGAGGCCGCCTGCCTGCTTCGAAGGGGTGCCGGGGACTATCAGGCGCTTCTCTTGGACTGGAGCATTCCGGATATGGACGGCGGTCAGACAGCGGAAATATTGCGGGAGCTGCTGCCGGACCAGGTGCCTGTCCTGTTTCTGACGGACCACGATTCCCACAAGGTGGAGGACCGGCTTTTTATAAAGAACTCAGATGTGCTTCCAAAGCCCTTCTTTGTATCCACCTTTCAGGAAAAAATCCAAAAGCTGCGGGCAGACCCTGATTGCAGGGAAGGCGCAGAAGTTCCCAGAGATGCCGATCTGCGCGGCCTGCATATTCTTGCCGCCGAGGACAACGAAATAAATGCGGAAATCCTGACGGAGGTTTTAAAAATCGAAGGGGCCAGCTGCGAAATTGCTGAAAACGGTCAGCTGGTGCTGGAACGCTTTGCCAGCGCCGCGGAGGGCGAGTTTGACGCAATTTTAATGGACGTTCAGATGCCTGTTATGAACGGCTACGATGCCACACGGGCTATCCGGGCCTTGGAACGGAAGGATGCGGCCATAATACCGATCATAGCCATGACTGCCAACGCCTTCGCCGAGGACGAAAAGTCAGCCTTGGACGCCGGTATGAACGCTCATGTGGCAAAACCCATCAACATGGAGCTGCTGAAAAAGGCTATCCGGCAGTATGTAAACTGAAAGGAATCTTCCATGAACCCAAACACCATTGGAATTTTCAGGAGGGCTGCGGCGCTTTTTTTGTCAGGCGCGGTTCTGCTAGGGGCTTCCTCCTGCGGAAGCGGCAAAGATCCAGATAGAAATCTGGCTGCGCCGGTGGAGGACAACGAACGGATCGTCAATCTGTTCAGCCCAATGGAAAAAACAGATCCTGACGCTGACAATGTGGCCAGAAGCGCCTCAGACCTGACCATTATCATGGCGGAGGAACGGCTGGGTGTGACCGTGGCATATAAGACCTATACAGCGGAGGATCACCAGGACAAGACCTATGACGAGGTGACGCTCGACCGCGCCCGCAGCGACATGGACGATATCTATTTGCTCAATCCTGACACAATTCTCACCCTGGGCACTGAGGGGAAGCTGATGGATCTGTCCTCGCTGGACAGCGCAAAAAACCTGAGAGAGATTATCTGGACTGCCAATTCCATTGACGGAAAGCTGGTGGCAATTCCTCAGGAGGTGGTGGCCTACGGTCTTTTTGTCAACAAGGACATGTTTGATCAATACGGCCTCAGCCTGCCGGAGACGCCGGAGGAATTTCTGGAGTGCTGCCGGGTGTTTCAGGCCAATGGGATCGACACCCCCGTCGGCGCCAACCGCTGGTGGCTGGAGACCTTTGTTTTTGCCCAGGCCTATGCGGACCTCTATAACGGCGGAAATACCGAGGCGGAAATTGAGGCGCTGAACAATGGGACGAGCAAATACAGCGACTATATGCGCCCCGGCTTTGAGTTCCTCCAGGAGCTCATCGACTGTGGCTATATCGATGCAGAGAAGGCTCTCGTCAGCGAAGCAATCGAGGCGGAGGGTCCGGACTTCCTGGCACAGAAAACCCCCATCGTTATGGCATATTGGAGCGCGGCGAATTCGGAGACCGCCTATGGAAACCCCGATTTCAACCTTCAGGTCATCGGATTTCCCAGTAACCGGGGACAGATGCCGGTTATGCCGATGACAGGCCTTGCCGTCGGCAGCGCTGCGGAGCACGCAGAAGACGCAATGCGCATTATGGACATCATCCTTTCCGATGAGGCCCTGCAGGTCTATGCGGAGACCAATAAGGTAATTTCACCCTCCCAAAATGTGGAGGTGGACTGTATTCCCGCCCTGAAACCACTGAATGACAGGATTCGCGAAAATGTCTTTGTCCTCGGCTCCAATGCCAGCATGAAAGTGGAGCAGTGGGGCAATACCTGTCTCATTGTCCGCATGCTTTTGAACGGTGCTACAGTGGATGAGTGCATGGCGGAATTTGACCGCCTCCAGGAGGAGTCCCTGAGCGGTTAGCCGCTGTATTTTACCATGTACAAAAAGTGGCCTGTCAAAGGACCAGATAAATTAAGAGGTATAGACAAAGGAGGAGGGGGAGGCAAGAAGAGATTAGATTTGGCTGGTGGGAAAACTACCTGGACAACGAGGCCAGTGGGGCGGAATAGTCGAGAATAACTGGCGTTTTATCAATGAGGTATTTGGGATCGTACGGGAGTGCCTTGGCGGGATCTACCGGCAAACTACAGCGATTGGAAAAACACCCATCAGCGTTTTTGTGCTGGTGGGGTAATGGAATCTGGGAAAAATTGCAGGAATCATTCTCTGTTGAACTAGTGTTAGGGCCTGTTTGAAAAATAGTGAAGGCTGGGCTAAATCAACAAAATCGCAATAGATGTTGGTCGTGTATATGATTTTCCGAATCTCAGGCGGGTATTCGTAAAAAATACTTAAAACGCCCCAATTTTCCTCCCAGATTTTTACGCAGGAGGGATACTGACCGCGCCACGTTCCCCCAAACTGGAGCAGGACGTCTTCTGCTTCCTTGGGGATACACCGCTTCCAAAGGCCGATTCTGCCATGCTGTCACCTCCGGCATGATTTTTTCCGTGATCTTTGTCACCGGCTCCGGAGATATCTCCACATCGTACAGCTCCCTTGATCTGCTCGGCAATGTCCTGCTGGCGTAGAGACCGATAATCTTCTCTTCCGTGCCGTCCGCGTTCCGGCTGTATTTGCCGATGGTCTTCGGCTCATAGCTGCCGTCTGGATCACATCCCGGAACATCTTTTTCATCGCGCTCATAACCTCCGTGGTGCTGCTGAACTGCTGGCTTTTCAACCGTGGTAACTATAAAATAAGATTAAACAATATATACTGTGGTGTCCAAATGTCGAATACCTTTAAAAAGCGGTTCTATCCCTGAACTGGGGAAAGAACCGCTGAAAATATTTGAGCAGGACACAGCCGTTATTGTAGAAGCCTATATTCAGCTACAAATTGGAAAAAACATCCATCTGTTTTTGCAGTTCTCCCACTATTTCCTGATTGGTCCCCATACCGGAGGCGATTCCCGCCATATCGTCCACCAGGACGCGGGTACTGCCGGCGACGCCGGTGACATCGGCGACGGCACCGTCAATCGCACCAGAAATGCTGGAGATAGAGCTGGCAATATCATCCATTGCCATTTTCAAATGAGCAGTTCTGTCATTGAACGCCTCCATGGCATGTCCGATATAGTCGGAATCCTCTCTATACTGCTGTCCAGCCTGCACAGACCGTTCCAGTTGAGCCATGATAGCTTGGCTTAGATAACCGGACAACTCCCGGGCGCTCTCTGAGAGATAATCCACCGCTCCTGTGACAATTCCGCTGACCTCCTGAATATGATTGGCCGTCTCAGCGCAGGAATCGGCCAACTGACGGATCTCCTGCGCCACAATGGAGAATCCAGCGCCCGCTGTGCCTGCCCGGGCGGCCTCAATAGAGGCATTAATAGCAATCAAATTGGTAGAGGAGGAGATATTGAGAATTGCCTTGGTCAGAACGCTGATCTGGTTGACATTCTGGCTTTTTTCAATAGCCTGATCCAAGAGGGACATGATCTCCGCCGTTTTTTTCTGTACCACCTCTGTTTCCCTTTGCGCGGAGCGTTCCATCTCTTCAGCCCGTCCCCGCATTTCAGTGGAATAGGTCGTAATGGAAGAACACTCCTCTGCCATATTTCGGGCATCTTCCTGTGTGCCGGATACGCTGTGGCTGATGGCTGAGGTGCTGGCGGCGATTTCTTCCAGAGCGGCGGAGAGCTGTTCCGCCAGGCCGGACAGATCTCGTACACTGCCGCTGGAGGTTTGAGTCCGCTGACGTACATCACTGACTACTCCGCTGATACGCTCAGAGCTGTCCTGGAGAGTATCCATTGCGTCGTGGATCGGAGAGATCACATGTTTTCGGATGATTCGGAAGGCTGCCGCCACCAGGAGGATACCAGCAATCAAGGTAGCGGCGCTGATGATCAGAGCGGTTATGTACACAAAGGACAAATGATTCCGCGCGGCTTCCGCCCGGTTGCTGACTGCGGCGTAAAGAGCTGCGACGTCCTGGTCCGCAGCTTCGCTCCAGTGGGCTACATCCCCGTTGGCTGTTGCGTAGGCCTCCTGGGTTTTACTGTCAGCGCTGGCAGATACCAGGTAGACCAGGGCGTGTTTGAAGGAGTCGTAGTCCCGCAGAAGGGACTGATAGACCGCGGTATCCTCCTCTGCGGCAAAGCTCTCATAGCTGGACAGGATTTCATCCAGAGAGGCCTCCTTCGCCTTAATCTCCTGAACGAGCTGGATCATGGTAGCGTGGTCCGCAGCCACAATGTGAGACAAGGCCAGCAGATGAATATCCATCATGGAGCGTCTGATTTCCTCCAGCTTCCCTTCGCTGACCATATAGTTATCAACAATAGTTCCTGCGTTGGAGTGGACGTTGTTGATGCTGAATACCGCCAGGACGTTGGACAGAAACGCCACCAGCCCCAGCAGGACAATGGGCAGAATTAAACGCTGCTGTAGTGTCAGTTTGCCTTTCATGTGATTTCCTCCCAAAGTATCGTATCGGTGCCTACCGTGCGGCGACGTTCTCGGCCAGCCGGTCCAGCTGAGCCTGAAGGGAGGCACCAGAGGGATTGCCTGCCGCCATATTTAAGGCAAATTCAGATACCGGATCCCAGAACTTTCCGCCCACCCGCTGGAGCTGAGAAAACTCCGACTGGGCCAGCAGGGCTGCGATAGCTGGCGAGGACTGAACCTGCGTAGAATTTGCCGCATTGATATTGGCCGGACCCTGTCCCCGCCGCTCAAAACTCAAACGCTGGTTTTCCTCGCTGGTGATCCACTCGGCCAGCCGCGCCGCCCACTCTGGATGTCTGGAATAGGCGTTCACGCCAATCAGCTTGCATCCGGAGAAGGAAGCCATCTGAACCTGTTTTCCATTGCAGGTGTATGCGGGCAGCTTGGCCGCTCCGGTATCCTCTCCCCAGGCCTCCTGAATTGCCACCGCATTCCAGACGCCGCTTACCCCGGCAATCACAGAGCCGTTCTGCACGCCGGCCAAAAATTCCTGATCTGTTATGCTGGTAAAGCCGGGACTGGCCGCAATGGACAGCATGGCCTCTGCCACATCCACACCCTGTATAGTTCCATCGGTGCTGTTCCAGGTGCAATAGTTGGTCAGGCCGTCGTCATTGAGGCCAACCGTCAGACCGGTATTGCCGAAAAAGGCGTAGACATACCAAGCGGAGGACCAGTCCATCGCCACCAGCCGTCCGGCCTGAGCGGCCAGCTCCAGCATCCGTTCCAGACTTTGGACGTCCTGGTCAGAAAAGTACGCCTTATTGTAGTACAGAAAATAACCGTTGTCCGCAGTCAGCGGATAGGCGTAAAGAGTGTCTCCCACGCTGGCCGCCTCTACCGCGGCGGAGAGACTGGCATTTCGAATCGCGGTGCTGTCTACGATAGGGTCCAGACCTCCAGCGGCGGCCAGAGCGGACACCTGGTCATCGGCGAAGGCAAATACATCTGCGCCCCCCTCCAGGTCGCCCAGCAGAGCATCCTTACAGTTGGACTCGCTTTGAGGCTGAAAGGTAATTTGAAAGCTGGCCTGTCCAGCGTAATGAGATTGGAATGAAGTGAAAATTTCTTGAAGCAGCGCCTCGTCCTCCTCGGCGCCCCACACAGTCAGTTCGATGATCCCTGTTTCTGCTTCGGGTTCCGGGGGAGAATCTTCCCGGTTGCCGCAGGCTGTCAGGAAAGATAGCGACAGGAAAACGCTCAGCAGGAGAATATAATTTTTCTTCATCAGCAATCACCCTTCCAGTTGATTCCAGGACATTATACCATGAATTTTTCAGTGTCGCAAGGCTCAACAGCGCCCAAATATCAAAGTTTTCAACCCGCTTGAACCCGGTAAA
>JBCLQX010000005.1:0-158125 GCA_041223805.1 Oscillospiraceae bacterium 44-34
CTTCGTACATTTTATCCCTCATTAACTTTGCGGCCTGTCTGGTTATGAAGCCAGACAGGCCATTTTTCGACAAGCTGGAGCGCCCCGCCGTCAGGCGGGGCGCTCTTTTTATACCTGGCTCCGATCCCGTAGCCAGCTTGGCATGGGCCGGGCCTTCACGCTGGAGACGATGCCCATTGCGGCGAACAGGGTGATGATGGACGACCCGCCGTAGCTGATGAAGGGGAGGGTCAGTCCCATAACAGGGAGAACGAACAGGCACATGCCTACGTTGAATGTGATCTGGGCCAGCAACATCCCGGCCATACCCACACACACATAGGCGTTGAAGGGGGAACTGGCGTGCCGGCCCACCCACACGCACCGCAGAACAATGAGAGAGAGGAGAAGGAGCAGGGCCATGCAGCCCACCAGCCCCAGCTCCTCGCCGCAGACGGCGTAGATGAAGTCGGTGTGCCGTGCGGGGAGGGCGTCGCTGGTTAAAGCCTGGGTCTGGATACCTTGGCAGTAGCCCTGGCCGAACAGCTTGCCCGAGCCGATAGCCAGGACAGACCGTGTCTGATGCCAGCCCTTTCCCCTGACGTCCAGGCTGTGATCCAGCACCACCCGGAAGCGCATGATGCGGTAGTCGGTCCACCACCGGGTCTCGGGCAGGAAGAACAGCCAAAAGATCACCACCGCCAGAGCCAGTCCGCCCCCGACCAGCAGGAACCACCGCAGCTTCACTCCCGAGGCCCAGGCCATGGAAACAAAGATCATCATGTAGATGACACACATGCCAAAGTCGCCGCAGATGGCGGCGATGAGGCCCAGCATAAAGACGGTGTGCCCGCCGATCTGGAGGATGGAGGGGACCGAGCTGATATCCAGTTCCCGGTCCTGTATTTTTACGATCTGGAGGGCCAGCAGCAGGATAAAGGGGATCTTGACGATCTCGTTGGGCTGAACGTCCATGGGGAATTTGGGGATGATGCGGGAGATGACCAGCCAGTTCAGGTTGCCGGAGTTGTAGTCCTCTCCCAGGGGGGTGAGGAGGAGGAGGATAAAGCCCACGTTGAACAGCAGCAGCAGCTTCCAGCGTTTCTCCACAAAGAGCTGAAAGTCCACAAAGGTGAGCAGCATATAGACGATAACACCCAGACAGACGGCGATGAACTGGACAGACACAAACCGTATCCATCGGGTCTCACCCAGGTACTGGGTGGCGGAAAAAATCAGGATCAGCCCAAAACCGCTGGCGGCCAGACACAGCCCCAGCAGGATCACATCGCCCTTTTTGAAAAACTCCCTGATGGGAGAGAAGATAAGAGATAGAAAGGACACAGCGGAATGGTCACCTCCCCGCACGGATAAAATTCAATCATATATTTTATCACATTTTGCTGGAAACGCAAACCCCAACTGTGGTATAATGTTTAAGAAGCTGAAAATTTTCTGTGAACGGGGGCGCGGGCGGTGGAATTTGTCGCCAACAGCGAGCGTGAGACGGAGGAACTGGGGGCCCGGCTGGCCGAGGTATTGGAGCCGGGGGCAGTGGTCGCTTTCACCGGCGGCCTTGGGGCGGGCAAGACCGCCTTTACCCGGGGTCTGGCCCGGGGCCTGGGGATCACTGGCCGGGTGACCAGCCCCACCTTTACGATCGTCAATGAGTACGAGGGGGGGAGGCTCCCCCTGTTCCACTTTGACATGTACCGCCTGGGCTCGGCCGACGAGCTGTTTGACATCGGTTGGGAGGACTACCTGGTCCGGGGGGGCGTGTGCGCCGTGGAGTGGAGCGAGAATGTGTCCGACGCCTTAGAGGAGGCCATTTCCGTGAAGATACGCCGGGGGGCGTCCGAGAACCAGCGGATCATCAACATTGAGGGGGTGGAGCTGTGAACATTTTAGCGCTGGAGTCGTCGGCGACGGCCTGCTCCGCCGCCCTGTGCCGGGACGGGGAGCTGCTGGCCCAGTCCTGTCAGAACAGCGGCCTGACCCACAGCCGCACCCTGCTGCCCATGGTGAACGACATGCTGCATAACTGCGGAGAGAGCCTGGAGCGTGTGGACGTGATCGCTGTGGCCGCCGGACCTGGATCCTTTACCGGCCTGCGCATCGGGGCGGCCACCGCCAAGGGGCTGGCCTGGGCGGGGGACAAGCCCTGCGCCCCCTGCTCCACCCTGGAGTCTATGGCCTGGCCCCTGGCCCATCTAGAGGGAAAGCTCATCGTCTGCGCCATGGACGCCCGGCGGAAGCAGGTGTACAATGCCCTGTTCCGGGCCCGGGGAGACACCCTGGAGCGGCTGTGTCCCGACCGGGCCCTCTCCCTGGCTGAGTTGGGGGAAGAGCTGAAAAAATTCCCGGAATCAAAAATAGTCGTTGGCGACGGGGCGAGGCTGTGTTATAATACCCTGAGAGAAGAGATCACCGGCTTATCCCTGGCCCCTGTCCACCTGCGGATGCAGAGCGCCTGGGGGGTGGCCCGGGCAGCGGAGGAGCTGATAAAAACCGGCGGCCTGGTGCCGGCGGCGGACCTGGTTCCCGACTACCACCGCCTGTCCCAGGCGGAGCGGGAGCGGCTGGAACGTGAGCGAAACACAAATTTTACAATAGAAGGGGATCAAAAATATGTATAATGAAAAGGTACACATCCTGGACCATCCGCTGCTTCAGCACAAGCTGACTATCCTCCGGGACGAGACCACCGGCGTGAAGGAGTTCAGGGAGATTGTCTCGGAGATCGCTGCTCTGGAATGCTACGAGGCCACCCGCGATCTGCCTCTGGAGGATGTCGAGGTTAAGACCCCCATCACCACTGGAACCTTCAAGACGCTGGCGGGCAAAAAGCTGGCCGTGGTGCCCATCCTCCGGGCCGGTCTGGGTATGGTGGACGGCATTATCAAAATGATCCCTTCCGCCAAGGTGGGGCACATCGGCCTGTACCGGGACCCGGAGACCCACAAGCCCGTGGAGTACTACTGTAAGATGCCTGCCGACATCGCCGAGCGGGACGTCATCGTCCTGGACCCCATGCTGGCCACCGGCGGTTCCGCCTCTGCCGCCATCACCTTCATCAAGGGCTACGGCTGCAAGCACATCAAGCTGATGAACGTGCTGGCCGCCCCCGAGGGCATTGAGTGCATTATGAAAGACCACCCCGACGTGGACATCTACGTGGCGGGCGTGGATGAGAAGCTGAATGAGCACGCCTATATCGTCCCCGGTCTGGGCGACGCCGGCGACCGTATCTTTGGCACCAAGTAATCGAAAAACCGTCCTGGCCTCCCCAAAGGGGGCCGGGACGGTTTGAATATGGGTGGTATCCCCATCTTAGTTGCACGGAAACGTACAACTTTCTGCCTGGAACACACCAGGTCTGAGAGGTGACAGCGATGAGCAGGCCCAGGAACTGTCCCAGGACGCGCCCGTCAAAGGTTTTAAAAACCAGCGGATTGTCACTTCGGTCACCAATTACATATGCAACAATACGACGGTTATAGAGGTCGAGAGATCACCGGAAAAATTGTGTAAAAGAGAATAAAAGGCATCCTTACAGTCAAGAATCGGAGCAGGAAAGAAACTTGATTGAAAGGATGTAATATTATGGAGAAGACACCGAAGGAAATGCTGAAGGCCTATGTGGACAGCCAGAAATTCAACAGCACCACCGAGATCATGGATGCCATGAAAGAAATGTTTCGGGATGTGCTGCAGCAGGTGATGGAGAGTGAGCTGGACACAGCACTGGGGTATGAAAAAAGTCAGCGGGTGTCGGATTCTGGCGTTGAAAATAAGCCCCGAAATTACCGAAACGGATACTCGAAAAAGACTGTGAAAACCCAACTTGGAGCGGTAGATATGAACGTTCCACGAGATCGGAATGGGGAATATGAACCGCAGATCATTGGCAAATACAGCCGGAATGCGGACGGCATGAGGAGAAAATTCTGGGTCTGTATGCCTGCGGGATGAGCCAGCGTGACATCTCGGAGCAGATCAAGAGCCTGTACGATGTGGACATTCGCCGGAGCTGGTGAGCAAGATCAGTGAGAAGATCATGCCGGAGGTCACGGCGTGGCACACTCACCCGCAGGCGAGCGTACAGAGCGCAACCACCGCATAGCGGCGGCTCTTAGCGCGGAGGAGAACCGGCCGCTGGAGGCGGTGTATCCACGCCATCCACTACAAGGTAAAGGAAAATCACCAGTATCAGACAAAGGCGGCGTATGTGGTTTTGGGCATCACCATGGACGGCACAAAGGACATCCTGGGCGTCTGGATCGGGGAGCACGAGAGCAGCAAGTTTTGGCTGAATGTGCTGAACGATCTCAAAAGCAGGGGAGTTTTGGAAGAAGGTCTATACCGCTGTCACCGAGGATGAGGCTCTGGAAAATCATATACACGACGAATATCATTGAGGGCTTGAACCGTCAGTTCCGCCAGATCACAAAAAACAAGCCCAGCTTCGCCAACGACGATTCCCTGCACAAGTCATCTTTCTTCTGTTTTCTTTAAATTCGCTATCGACTTTCCCTTTGTAGACTTTACCGGGTAATAGAATTTACTATTACGCATATAGGGAGATCCATTATGTAATTTGTCTTGATTTCAAAGTCTGCCACTATGCTTAACAGCGTGTCTAAATGTGGCTGCTTTATTATGACCGGTGCACTGGTCCCCGAAGGGGACACCTTCTTCCTTTCTGTCGTCTGCAGCTGCTGAGGGCAGGAAAGATGCCTCGTAACATGCTTTTCCTTCAGCTGCCGGGTATCCTGGATGTTCTTTGTGTTACGCCCCCTGTAAAGTTTAAGCCTTTACTTATCCAAATTCTTCTTGACGCTTTCCAAGTTTTTAAGTATTTTCTGCGGTGACGGCTTCACGCTCCTTCACAAGCTCCTGATAAAGCTGGGAGGTATTCCATTCCCGATTGGTATCGGTAAGCACCGCTTTCAACGAGATAGGAGGCAATTTAGCCACCCGGATCACCTCCAGGACCTGATTGAACAAAGCTTGTCCCAAATAGCAGAAGACGAGCACAGGCTCAGGCAGGGGCTCCGCCGGCTGCCCAGGCTCTCCCTTTCCCTGAGCAAGCTCTTCCAAGGGGACATGATAGCGGTCGGGCTCCACCGGCCGCATGCGCAGGCGGAGCATAGCGAAAATCTGCTTCAGCTTGGAAAACTCCTCTCCGGAGCAGTTGTACATCAAAACGGTTCCAGCATTTTTCATCATCAGCACCTCACACTTGAGCCAGGGCCTGCTCGATATCGGCAATCAAATCGGCGGCATCTTCAATACCGCAGGAGAAACGGACCAGATCAGGGGTGATGCCGGCGGCCACGAGCTCCTGGTCGTTCATCTGCCGGTGGGTGGCGGAGGCGGGGTGGAGGGTACAGGTGCGGGCGTCAGCCACGTGGGTCTCGATGGCGGCCAGACGCAGGTGCTTCATAAAGGTCTCGGCGGCGGCACGACCGCCCTGGAAGCCGAAGGATACCACGCCGCAAGTGCCGTCGGGCATATACTTCTGGGCCAGCTCGTAGTATTTGTCCCCCTCCAGGCCGGGGTAGGTGACAAAGCTGATCTTGGGGTGGGTCTTCAGGTATTTGGCCACTGCCAGGGCATTTTCACAGTGCCGGGGCATCCGGACATGGAGGCTCTCCAGGCCCAGGTTCAGCAAAAAGGCGTTCTGGGGAGACTGGATGGAGCCGAAGTCTCGCATGAGCTGGGCGGTGCACTTGGTGATGAAGGCGCCCCCCTGGCCGAATTTCTCGGCATAGGTAATGCCGTGGTAGCTGTCGTCGGGGGTGCACAGACCAGGGAATTTGTCGGCGTGGGCCATCCAGTCGAACCTGCCGCTGTCTACGATGCAGCCGCCTACCCCGGCCCCGTGGCCGTCCATATACTTGGTAGTGGAGTGGGTGACGATGTCGCAGCCCCACTCGAAGGGCCGGCAGTTCACCGGGGTGGCGAAGGTGTTGTCCACAATCAGCGGCACACCGTGGGCGTGGGCCGCTTTGGCAAATTTTTCGATGTCCAGCACGGTGAGGGCGGGGTTGGCGATGGTCTCGCCGAAGACCGCCTTGGTGTTGGGCTTGAAGGCGGCGTTCAGTTCCTCCTCGGTGCAGTCGGGGGAGATGAAGGTGAAGTCGATGCCCATCTTCCGCATGGTGACGTGGAAGAGGTTATAGGTGCCCCCGTAGATGGTGGAGGAGGCCACCACATGGTCGCCGCAGTTGGCGATGTTGAAGACAGCGTAGAAGTTGGCCGCCTGGCCGGAGGAGGTGAGCATAGCGGCGGTGCCGCCCTCCATGTCGCAGATCTTGGCAGCCACGTGGTCGTTGGTGGGGTTTTGTAGACGGGTGTAGAAATAACCGCTGGTTTCCAGGTCGAAGAGCTTGCCCATATCCTCACTGGTGGCGTATTTAAAGGTGGTGGACTGGATGATGGGAATCTGCCGGGGCTCGCCGTTGCCGGGGGTATAGCCCCCCTGGACGCATTTGGTGTTGATTTTATACTCACTCATGGAGATGCCTTCTTTCGATGAAGTTATAGTTAAGAGTACAGAGAAACATCCGGTTTGTCAAGTATTTTATTGTCTCCCCAATCCAGGGGCATATTTCCTGTGCGGAATAAGTCCCCAGAGTCCGCTTTGCGGCCTCCGGGGACTGGAACATCTATTGTTTCTTTCCCGCTCCTACCAGAATATAAACTACGCAGGCAACGGCCAGCAGGTAGGGGTAATAGAGGCAGGGCATAATCTGGAAGGCAGACACCACCCCGCCGGAAGCGGTAATGGCCACCAGCATTTGAGCGCCGTAGGGGATAATACCCTGGAACACGCAGGAGAAGGTGTCCAGCAGGGATGCCGATTCCTTGGGGCTGATGTGATACTCCTCGCTGATCTCCTTGGCGATGGGCCCGGCCATGACGATGGCCACGGTATTGTTAGCGGTGGCGATGTCCATAGCGCCCACCAGCAGGCCCACGCCCAGACGGCTGCCCACCCGACCCTTGAATACCCGGCGGATAAAGGCGAGCAGGGCCTCAAAGCCGCCGAACTCCCGGATAAGGGCACACATGGAGGATACCAGAACGGTGACCATAATGGTCTCAAACATGTTGGAGGCCCCGGTACCCATGCTCTTCAGCAGTCCCATAAAATCGACGGTCCCGGTGGGCAGCACGATGGCGATACCGGCCAGAATGCCTACCAGCAACACCACGAACACGTTCAGTCCGGCAATTCCGCCAATTAGAACCAATACATAAGGGATAAGTAGAAGTAGATTATACTCTGGAATATCGATCTGACCCACCCCCGTATTGAGGCACTGGACCAGAATCACCACCAGGGTCACAGCGGCGGTTGGAAGGGCGATCTTGAAATTGGCCCGGAATTTGTCCCTCATCTCACAGCCCTGAGTATTGCAGGCGGCAATTGTGGTGTCGGAGATGAAGGACAGGTTGTCGCCGAACATGGCTCCGCCCATAACGGACCCCACGCACAGAGCCATGGAAAAGCCGGACACATTGGACACCGCCGCGGCGATGGGAGTGATGAGGGTGATGGTGCCCACCGAAGTGCCCATGGCGGTGGACACAAAACAGGCCGCTATGAACAGCACTGCCACAGAGGCCCAGGCGGGGGTGACAGACAGCAGGAAGTAGGCCACTGCCTCGGCGCTGCTGCGCCCGGTAACCCCCACAAATACGCCGGCCACCAGGAAGATGAGAATCATCGTCATGATGTTCTTGTCCCCGACGCCCCGGGCCATAATGGTCAGCTTGTCATCAAATTTCAGTTCCCGGTTTTGCAGGCAGGCTACCAGCAGGGCCACCATAAACACCACTACAATGGGGATGTTGTAAAAGGCCATTGAGACACCCAGATGGTACTCGAATATCAGGCCCATCCCAAGATACAGCGCAAGGAACACCAGGATGGGCAGCAGCGCCGCCGGATTCTGTCTCGGTTTTTTCTCTCTCAAATCCATAAACGGATCCTCCTTTTTCTCCCAAGTTCTCTCTATTCTAGTAGAAATCTGCCACTCTGTCAATGAAAATTGCGCAATTACCCCGGCAGACAGCATGAAAGCCTCCTCAGGCCCCCTCTTTCCCGGGGATACCCTGGCGGGGCATCTCTTCCATGTTGCAATCCGAAAAAATAGCGCTATAATAGAGACAGCGCCGCATTTCTCCCGCGCCCATGACAGACGAACCGAAGGAGGCTCCTTATGGCTGATCACGACACTTGGCTGGCCCGCAGAAAGCGAATATTCCACATTGTGGAGGTGGGGGCCTCTGAGGACCGCTCCAGCCGGCTCTATGACCTGGTCAACTCCTTGGCGATTGTCGTCAACCTGGCCGCCAGTGTGTTCTACACCTTTGACAGTATCCGGGCCGACTATGGCGGGTTTCTTCTGTCCGTGGAGACAGTCACCGTGGCCTTTTTTGCAGTGGACTACTGCCTGCGGCTGTGGACTGCCCGTTTTCTCCACCCTAGGCTGCCGGAGACCCGGGCGGTGGTCAAATACATATTCTCCTTCAGTGGTCTGGTGGACCTGCTCTCCTTCCTGCCCTACTATCTCCCCTTCTTCTTCCCAGCCGGGGCGGTGGCCTTTCGGATGTTCCGGGTGGTGCGCATTTTCCGGCTCTTCCGGGTCAACGCCTATTACGACTCCCTGAATGTTATTACCCAGGTTATCGCCAGCAAACGGCAGCAGCTGATGTCCTCTGTGTTTATCATCCTGGTGCTGATGCTGGCCTCCAGCCTTTGCATGTACAGCCTGGAGCATGAGGCCCAGCCTGAGGTGTTTACCAACGCCTTCTCTGGAATCTGGTGGTCGGTGTCCACCCTGCTCACCGTTGGCTACGGCGACATCTACCCCATCACCACCATGGGCAAGCTGTTTGGCATCTTCATCGCCTTTCTTGGGGTGGGGATGGTAGCCATCCCCACGGGTATCATCTCCGCCGGCTTTGTGGATCAGTACTCCCGTATCAAACGGCTCAGCGAATATGCCAACGAGACGGATATCCACTTTATTAAAGTGAACCTGTCCAAAAAGGACCAATGGTCCGGTCAGACCATCCAAAATCTGGGGTTGCCCGCAGGCATCATTGTGGCGGCTATCCAGCGGGGCGGACAGATCGTGGTCCCCAGGGGCAACGTGGAGCTCCTCCCTGACGATACCCTGGTCCTGGGCGCCAAATCCTTGGGGGAGGACAGGCACATCGACCTGAAGGAGATGGTTCTGCGTGCCCAAAATCCCTGGAACGGCCAGCGCATCCGGGACCTGGACATCTCCCGCCAGACCATTATCGTGATGGTCCGCCGGAAAGGAAACATCTTGATCCCCAACGGCGATCTGACCCTGAAGGAGGGGGACAGCATCATCCTTTATACCCAATCCTATCTCCCCCGGGCCACTGCCATTGAGATCTGACCCACAAAAAGAGAAATTGTATTTTTAAAACCAAGAAAACCTAGATAGCGTCTACACAAAGATAAAGGGATTGTGATAGAATGGAGACATCTGAAAAGACAGGGGAGATGGAAGCTTCTTATCACAGACATGACATAAATGATAAAGTGTGGGCGTTGCCTGAACCACATTCGCCGGGACAACGGGGCCAGTGGGGACGAGTTGCTCAGGATAACCGGCGTTTTATCAATGCGATGTTTTGGGCATTGCGAACCGGAGCGCCCTGGCGGGACCTGCCTCCCGATTACGGGAAGTGGGGCAGCGTTCATCAGAGGTTCATCCCTTGGCGCAGGAAATGTGTTTGGGAAAAATTGCTGGAAATCCTGATAGATGATCCGGATTATGAATGGCTGATGATTGACGCCAGCCACGTCAAAGTGCATCCCCAGGCGGCGGGGGCGAAGGGCGGCAATCAGGATATGACCAGGACAAAAGGGGGTTCAACACCAAAATACATCTGGCCGTGGATGCGAATGGTATGCCAGTCCGAGTACTTATTACAGAAGGTACCCGAGCGGATTGCAAAGAAGCTGTCCTCCTGATAGAGGGTATTTCTGCGGAAATCTTGCTGACAGACCGTGGCTATGACACAAATGATATCCTGGCCTATGCGGTTTCGACTGGGGAGGTATTGCCACTCGTTATGCTAAGACCTCTGATGCCTTTATCGCTGCGGTACACATCCGTTGTATCGCTATTTGGGTTGCTATTCGTGCTTAACTCATGTAGACACTATCTAAGGAAGCTTTTATAATATTTCTTTTACGTTCTGCTGATAACCTTCGTCATAAAATACGATAAAGGCTTTTTCCCTGCCGCTTAAATACACATCCCAGGGAACCGTTCTCCGTTCCTTTAGGTCGCCGCCGCAGAGTGGACATTTTGACTTATAGTTCAGATAGACAAAATGGCCTCCAAAAATCTGTTCCATCCGCTCAGGCAGACGGCCTTCACACCCATATTGATACTCGTCACTGGTCCGCTCCGCAACAACAAGTACTTTATTCTTCGGATCATAGGCGCTGCCGCAATAGATCGGGACCATATCCGTGTCGGCGGTCGTCACCGTATATATAAACTGTGCCCCACATTGTCCGCACTTCGCACCGTAAACACGCTCCAGCTTTTTCACAGCATCTATGACCCACTCACTTTTTTCCATGCGATCCTCCCTCTTGAAACAAGTACAGCACGGCGGTCCATGACCGCCGTGCCTGAAATATTACAGCTTTTCCCGAATCAGCTCGCCCATTTTCAGGGTGCCCACGGCGGTCTCGCCGGGCTTGGCGATGTCGGCGGTGCGCCAGCCCTCGTTGAGGACAGCGTCCACCGCATCCTCGATGGCCTGGGCCTCGGCGGGCAGGTCGAAGGAGTAGCGGAACATCATAGCCACCGACAGGATGGTGGCGATGGGGTTGGCCTTGTCCTGGCCGGCGATGTCGGGGGCGGAGCCGTGGATGGGCTCATACAGCCCAGGGGCGGTGTCGCCGATGGAGGCGGAGGGCAGCAGTCCGATGGAGCCGGTAATCATGGACGCCTCGTCAGACAGAATGTCGCCGAACATATTCTCGGTGACCACCACGTCAAACTGTCCCGGGGCCCTCACCAGCTGCATGGCGGCGTTGTCCACCAGCACGTCCTCATACGCCACATCGGGGTACTCCTCCGCCAGCCGGTGCATCACCTGCCGCCACAGCCGGGAGGTCTCCAGCACGTTGGCCTTGTCCACGCTGGCCAGCTTCCTGCTCCGCAGCCGGGCCAGCTCAAAGCCCCGGCGGCCGATGCGCTCAATCTCCTTCTCGGAGTAGGCCATCAGGTCGCTGGCCTCCTCCCCCCGGTCCTCGGTCTGGTAGCGGTCCCGCTTGCCGAAGTACACGCCGCCGGTCAGCTCCCGGACGATCATCAGGTCAATATTCTTATCATTTTTCAGGGGGCAGGCATCGGCCAGGGCGGGCCGCAGAGCGGCGGGGCGCAGGTTGGCGTACAGCCCCAGGTCCTTGCGGATGGACAGCAGGGCGGTCTCGGGGCGCTTGTCCGGGTCGGTAGAGTGGCCCCACTTGGGTCCGCCCACCGCCCCCAGCAGGACAGCGTCACACTCCTTGCACTTTTCAGCGGTGCCCTCGGGATAGCTCTTGCCCACCGCGTCGATGGCGCAGCCCCCCATGAGGACGTCCACATATTCAAACTTGTGGCCGAACTTCGCGCCGACAGCGTCCATCACCTTGACAGCCTCCCCCACTACTTCGGGGCCGATGCCGTCGCCCTTAATGAGGGCAATTTTATAATTCATGCTGTTCACTCCTTATTTTTACTCCGGCCAGACCTGGCGGCACTTCTCAAACTCCGCGCCTGACTCCTCAGAAATCAGCACCTGGGCGGACCGTGACAGGTCATTTTCACAAAACTGCTCCGTTTTCAGCAGCTCCACGATTTTGGGCCACCAGCCCTCCGCATCCTCGGTCTCCAGCCAGACGCCCAGGATATGGCCCTCCTCGTCAACATAGTCATAACCATCGTCCGACACCGCGCCCCCGGACCACTCCTCAATCCGGTCGGGCAGGAGGTAGCGGATATCCAAATCGGGATTTTCCATCTTCCGGGAATCCATGCTGATGACGATGGCCGGCATTACTTCGCCACCCCTCGCTCCTTCAGGGAGTTGAGCAGCCCGCCGCTTTTGATGATGCCGTTGATAAACTCCGGGAAGGGCGCGGCCTGGTAGGTCTTTCCGGTGGTTACATCGGTAATCACACCGCTGGCGAAATCCACCTCCACCTGGTCTCCGGCCTGGATCTCCTCCGCCGCCCGGGGGCACTCCACGATGGGGAAGCCGATGTTGATGGCGTTGCGGTAGAAGATGCGGGCGAAGGAGGGGGCGATCACGCACTTCACCCCGCAGGATTTGATGGCCAGAGGGGCGTGTTCCCGGCTGGAGCCGCAGCCGAAGTTGGGCCCGGCCACGATGATGTCCCCCGCCTCCACGGTGGAGGCGAATTTTTCGTCGATGTCCTCCATGCAATGGCTGGCCAGAGCCGCCGGGGAGGGGTCGTTCAGGTGCCGCGCCGGGATGATCACGTCGGTGTCCACATTGGCGCCGTATTTGTAAACTTTCATGGTATCAGTTCCTTTCTGTTAAGCTCTTTAGGCCCCTTTTGAAAGGGGCTCCGCCCCAGTTTGCGAACTGGGGCACCTCCTTTGCCAAAGGAGGCTTTTGTCCCGTCACACAATGGTTACAAAATAGCCCGGTTTTGTTTTGCCGATCTCAATATGCTCCTTATATCCGGCAATGTAGAAAGGAATGTTGTCCTCCTCTCCCTTGACGAGCCGGCCTCTGACCTTCTCCCAGACCTTAATTTCCACCGAGAACTCGGGCCGGCCCGCCGCCAGGACGGGCTGCTGCTCCTTCTCGATCCAGAAGTACCGTCCGCCATAGTTCCGGCGGGCCACCTCGAAGATATAGCAGCCCACTGCGGCGGATGTGTTATACAGCTCGTCCTCGCTCAGTTCGGTCCTCCCAAAGGCCCCCAGCATCTTGTCTACCTCTTCCAGGCTCTCCACGGAGTAGTCCAGCGGGCTTTCAAAATGCTCCTGGATGTCAGCGATAAATTTTTCGGCGGTCTCTATAATGTCGTCCATCAGATTTGCCATTCTATCATCCCCTCGGGTCGGCCACACAGCCGGCGATGGCGGAGGCGGCGGCCACAGCGGGGGAGGCCAGGATGATCTCGGAGGTGGTGTGTCCCATGCGGCCCACGAAGTTCCGGTTGGTGGTGGAGACAGTGCGCTCCCCCTCGGCCATAACGCCCATGTGTCCCCCCAGGCAGGGGCCGCAGGTGGGGGTGGACACCGCAGCGCCCGCCTCGATGAAGGTCTGAATGAGGCCCTCCTCCATAGCCTGGAGGGTAATAGCCTGGGTGGCGGGGATAACCACGCAGCGCACGTTGGAGGCCACTTTCTTGCCCTTCATAATGGCAGCGGCAACGCGCAGGTCGCCGATGCGGCCGTTGGTGCAGGAGCCGATGACCACCTGATTGATGGGGGTGCCGGCCACCTCAGACACCACCTTAGTATTCTCGGGCAGGTGGGGCAGGGCCACGGTGGGCTCCAGCTTGTCCAGGTCGATGACCACCTCCCGGTCGTAAACGGCGTCCGGGTCGGCGGCGAAGGCCTCGCAGGGACGGGACACCCGGCCATTGATGTACTCCATGGTCCTTTCGTCCACGGGGAAAATGCCGTTTTTGCCCCCGGCCTCGATGGCCATGTTGGAGATGGTAAATCGATCGTCCATGGTCAGGGAGCTAACCCCCTCCCCGGCGAACTCCAGAGACTGGTAAAGGGCCCCGTCCACGCCGATCTCGCCGATGAGATGGAGGATTACGTCCTTGCCGGACACATGGGGCTGGAGCTTGCCTTTCAGCGTAACCTTTATGGCGGAGGGCACCTTGAACCACAGCAGGCCGGTAGCCATGGCCGCAGCCATGTCGGTGGAGCCGATGCCGGTGGAGAATGCCCCCAGCGCCCCATAGGTGCAGGTGTGGGAATCGGCGCCCACAATCACCTCACCCGGGGCAGTCAGCCCCTTCTCAGGCAGGAGGGCGTGCTCCACACCCATCTGGCCCACGTCGAAGAAGTTGGTGATCTGGTGCTTGTGGGCAAACTCCCGGGCCTGCTTGCACAGCTGGGCGGACTTGATGTCCTTGCAGGGGGTGTAGTGGTCCAGGACGATGGCGATCTTGTCCTTGTTGAAAACTTGAGTGAAGCCCGCCTTCTCAAACTCGGTGATGGCGACAGGGGTGGTAATGTCGTTGCCCAGCACCAGGTCCAGCCTGGCCTCGATGAGCTGTCCGGCCTCCACCTTGTCCACTCCGGCGTGCCTTGCTAAAATCTTCTGCGTCATTGTCATTCCCATAGGGTAAACTACCTCCTTGCGGTTTATTGAGAGAATTTTACCACAGGGCTTGCCGGAAGAATGTAATGTATGTTACAATGTAGAAAATTTACGGAGGAAATGAGTATGATCGCCGTTCCTGACACCGGAGGGCAATTTTCTACCTGGAACAATCAGGAGCAGTTTACCTACCGGGGACGCTCCCTGGAGCTGCACTACCAGACCGAGCCGCCTCACGGGGACTTTATCTATTCCCTCTCCCTGTCCCTGGATGGGGCAAATTACCGCCTTCCCCTGTGGGTCTACGGTCGGAGCTTGTTTTTCTTCGGTACCTCCTGCCTGCTGGCGGAGAGCGTTCCTGTCGGGCGCATCAGCGAGTTGAAAAGCGTTGTGATCGAGTTGTCCCGCCCCCGATATGCCCTTCTGGACAGCTGGTATCATCAGCCGCGAATGACGGGTCAGGGGCTTCTTCTGACCCGTTTCCACGGCGGCGCGCCCCTGCTGCTGACCCGCGCCGCCGCCCTTGTCTGGGAAAACTTCGAGATCGAGGGGGCGTGCCTGTGAACCACGAGCTGGACTTTCCCGCCAGGATATGGGAGGCCTTTGCCAAAAGCCGTCCGCCGGTGCGGTGCCCGACGGGCTATCTCATTTATCTCCAGGATACCGAAGCCACCTGCTTTTACTACCTCAAGTCCGGCAGAGCAAAGAGCTTCATCCAGTCTGAGGACGGGGCGGAGCGGGTCTTGAACGTCTACACCGCCGGAAACCTCTTCGGGGAGGCCTCCTTTTTCGACGAACTGCCCCGGGTGTCCTCGGCGGTGGCGCTTACTCCCTGTGAGATCGTCCCCATCGACCGGGAGCTGGTGGCCCAGGAGTTCGCCCGGGACCCGGAGCTGGCCCTGGCTATGATGAAGTACCTGGCCCGGACGGTGCGTCTGCTGTCGGGGCAGGTGGATCAGATGGCCTTCCGGCCCGCCCGGTGGCGGGTGGCCAACTACCTGCTCACCCTGGCCGGCCGGGACGGAGTGGTCTCCTGCACCCAGGAGGACGTCGCCGCCGCCGTCTCCGTCAGCCGGGTGACGGTGAGCCGGGTGCTGGGCGAGTTCGCCCGCCAGGGCTGGGTGGAGCTGGGCTACCGGACCGTCTCCCTCCTGTCGCCGGAAAAGCTGACTGAAATTATGTAGACTGTAAAATCCCCTTCGGGTGTGAACCGCCCCATACTGTGCGGACAGCACAAAAAGGCCCTTAGCAGGAAATATTGAGTTTTAGGCGGAGAGGCGTTATGTAAGCGGCGCCTCTCCAGTTTTTATGGCTCGTTTGAAAAATAATGAAAACTGAACTAAATCAACAAAATCGCAATAGTGCCAATGTAAATGAAAGCGAAAAAAGAAGTTTCCAATTTGTCATATCTGGTGGCGATTCCGCAAAACCAGTTGAGCTTTTGGAGGAAGCATTCAACCAAATGACGTTCTTTGTATAACCACCGATCTACCGGCCACAGATCAGAAGCATTGCTCTGTGGCGGGATCACAGAGTTGGCTCCTTGTCCCAAAATGTAAGCTGTCCGAGAGTGGCTTGATAGCTCCTGATCTGCTTATCGTCGACGAACTCCGTGACAACCACATTGTCGCCCTCAACGTCGCTGACGGTGTACGCCTCGGCGAAGCTGCCGGTCTTGTGGCCGAGATCGGTGTCCTGCCCGGAGATGGTCGGGGCGCTGTTGGTGCGCTTGAACGTGAGTCGCCGGTAGCTCGTGCCTCCCTTGCCGTCCGTGGCCGTGATCTTGATCGTGTTGACGGAGTTGAGGTCGAGATTATAGAGCATGTGGTTCATGTTAGTCTGACTCACGGGCGTCCCCTCTTGGATGACTTCCTCAGTGATGATGTCGACGACGTGATCTTGCCAGCCGATGCGCTCATAAGACTCCACTACTTTCTACCTCCATTTCTTTAACATTGTATTTGAACGCTACATATAGCCCTTTGCCCGGTGTTTTGGTGAAGACCTTGTCGTCGGATGTGGCGATGATGTCGCCGTCCGTGTCGACGAGCTCCACGTTTGCGACGTCCCCGATGACGGTGTCGTCGAAGTAGATATAGACCCTCACGTCGGGGCCGTTGACGATCGTCCGGAACGGGGGGACGGTTTTCGGCTCCCCGTCCAGAGTATAATTCGCATGGTGGACAGAGTCGACAAATCTCCGCCCGATCTTCTGGATGCCGATGTCTGTGAGCGTTTTCGCCATGATACGCCCGCCTCCTTTTGAGTGTTATATTTGAGCAGCGGGCCGGGCCTGAGCGTCTCGGCCCTGCTGCAAGCCGGGGCCTAGCTCCCTCTCTTGCTGCGGCTATAGAAGCCAGTGGAGGCAACAAAGGAGCCGGTCTTCGGGAAGATGATCTCGCCGGGCTCCACGCGGCCCTCGGGGCTGATGTCTGCGCCGAGGATGCCGCCGACGCCGCCCTTGACGTCATTCGTCGGGGAGCAGCGTGTCGGCTCTGCACATCTGAGATAGACCTTGACGCCGCGCTCCTGTCTGGAGACAGGCACGAGCTCGGAGCCGACTCTCATCCATACAGCACTGGATATTTTCATTGTCCTCTGCTGTCAGGACTGGTTTCCGGCCGCGCTGGCTGCCGTGCCTTGAACCGTAATTTATCTTGTTCCCCGGCCGATTTCCTCTGCGTGTTCCAGTGTGTGGAGACCGCTGCGGGATTTGATTCGGTTGACCAGAGGGGCCCCGTCGCATATACCAGATCAATGCCAGCTTGATTCAGTGCCACCGGGTCGGCAGAAGCCAGAATGCCAATATCGTGCAGGTCAGGTTCAGAAGGATTTCCGCCACAGTCGCAGTCGATGGAAATATTTTTGATGGCCCCGCTAAAGCCTGCCATAGCGGGCCCTTGAAGCGGGACAGCCCCAAGTAGGAATCGTAGTCGGCAAAGTGTTCGCCTATATAGTTCTCGCTCAGATGCGTTCCACCACTGACGGGGATCGTCATAGAGCCATTCTCATCCAGAATGACCATATCGGCAATGGCGGCGTTTGTGTTATGCTCCAAGGTGGGAAATTCCTCCCCATGTGCGGGTTTCCCGGAAGCAGATGCAGGGGTGTTGACGGCGGTTCACTTTGACCACCTGTACCACCGCAGCCTGCCAGGTGAGGTGGTGGCGGACATCTGCGCCGGGAGCGGCACAACGGCGGTGGCCGCCGTCAACACAGGCCGCCACTACATTTGCTTTGAGAACGCCCCGGCCTTTTACAGCCCCGCCGCCGAACGGGTACGACGGGCGGAAAGGGCCGGGACCCAAGGCGGGAAAGGGGTGTAACCATTCCATTATCTACGCTGACCCCCCTGGCGTTACGCCCAACAGGGCTTGCAAGGGGTGGCAGTGAGCATCCCCGCCCTTCTGCTGGGCCCGAAACGTCATTGGGAACAGCGGAGCGATGTTCCAGATGCTGGCTGTTATGCTCCCCGCCTTTTTCATGACAATGTATGAAAGGACGGCCAGCCCTTTGAAATAGTATAAATTCTTTTTGGTATTTTCCGAGGGATTTTGGCTGAGACTGAAAAGGCCCTCCGCACTGGGCGGAGAGCCGTTTTCGTTTCATCCCCTCCGCACAATCAGAGCGCACCGCGCCCCAGTCGGAGAGGGAAAAATCTCAGTAGTTCCAGCAATCATACCCTGCTCGAAGGCCAGCTTCTCAATTGCGGCCAGTTCCTCCGTGGTAAGCCAAGTGTAGACGTCTCCGCCAGCCTCCTCATCATAAACCACTGCGGCATCCGGGGGGAGCACCTCCTCCGCGCCCTGGGGCAGGCGGTCCAAAATCAGGGTGACCTCCGCGTCGGCCCAATCGCTGGAAAGGCCATCTGCGGCGGGATTGGGAGCAGCCTTCTGCATCTCATTGTCCTCCGGGGCGGTGTAGGCGGCGATCTGGGGGGCATCCTCCAGTTCTCCGGACGCAGCATCCCGGCTGAAGCCGCGGACTGTCATATCCATTATCTCTCCCTTGACGTCCAAATTCCGGGGCCGGGATGCGCCATACAGCCCCACCACCAGCACCAGACAGGCGGCCAGTCCGGCCAGGGCCCGGACCTGGGGCCGCTTGAACAGAGGGATGACTTTCTTTTCCGATTCCACCACCCGGACGCGTTCCATCACGCCTTGGGCGAAGCCCTCGGGGGCGGGGACCTCCTCCAAATGGGCAAAGGCCTCCCGGGCCTCCTCCATCTGCTCCCAGACAATCCGGCATTGGGCACAGCCGACAAGGTGCAGCTCCACCTCCTCCGCTTCCTCCCGGGTCAGCTCCCGGTCCACGCGGGCGGAGAGCAGTTCAAAATATCGGTCACAGGTCATGGCCTTCCCCCCTTTTTTCGTCCTTTGCTGGTTTAGACGGCATCTTCCAAAAAAAGTTCCCGTCCTCCAGCAAAATTTTTCGCAGATTCATCCGGGCCCGGGCAATGCGGGACTTCACTGTCCCCAAATCCAGGTCCAGCTTTTCCCCAATCTCCTGGTAGCTCAGCCCGGACAGCTCACGGAGCACCAGAATCTCCCGCTGCCAGTCGGGCAGCCGGTCCAGCCCTTGGGCCAGGGCCCGCCCCCGCTCCGACTGTTCCAGCAACCGCTGAGGGTCCTGCTCCCAAAGAAAGGGCTCTGCCCAGCCGCTGTCCGGGTCGTCCAGCGACACCGACGGCTCCACCGCCTCCCGCCGCTTTTTCTTCCGAAGGTAGTCGATGCACACATTGGTAGTCAGCCGGTAGACCCAGGTGGCGAAGCTGCTCCCCCCCTGAAACTGCTCCAGGCCCTGCCATGCCCGGACAAAAGCCTCCTGGGCCAGGTCCGCCGCCTCTTCCCGATCCCCTATCAGCCGCAGTGCCAGGGAGTACGCCCGATTTTGATTTTCCAGCACCAGCTGCTCAAAGGCGGACTGGTCGCCCTGTTTCGCTTTCTCCACCAGTTCCCGGTCGGTCACAACGGCTCCCCCCTTTTCTAGCACAGATCCCGCTTGATGCCCGCCGTCACCCGGTAGACATCCTCCAGGGTGGTGATTTTCACGATCTGCTCCTTATAATACCCCGCGTGGGGAACCCCTTTGAGATACCAGGCGTACTGCTTCCGGGCCTCCAGGCAGGCAATTTTTTCCCCTTTATTCTTCGCGGCCATCTCGAACTGCCGCACGGCGGTGTCGCACCGCTCCGCCAGCGGCGGCAGGTCGGGGACGGGCTCCCCGTTCAGGGCGGCCCTGCATTGGGCGAAAATCCAGGGGTTGCCGAACACTCCCCGGCCAATCATGGCCATATCCGCCCCGGTGTACTTCAAAATTCGGGGGGCGTCGGTCCCCTTGAACACGTCGCCGTTGGCGATGACGGGAATTTTTACCGCCTTTTTCACCTCACGAATCCAATCCCAGTTGGCGGTCCCGGAGTACATCTGCACCTTGGTCCGGCCGTGGACCGCAACCGCCGCCACACCGGCCTCCTCCATGGCCTGAGCGAACTCCACGCAGTTGATGGAGCCCTTGTTCCAGCCCAGGCGGAATTTTACCGTCACCGGGCACCTTGCCCCCCGGATGACGGCCTCGGCCACTTTCACCGCCAAATCCGGATTCCGCATCAGGCCGGAGCCGTCCCCGGAGTTGGCCACCTTGGGGACCGGACAGCCCATGTTGATGTCGATGATGTCCGCCCCAGAGACCTCATGGGCGATGGCGGCTCCCTCCTCCATGCACTTGGGGTCGCTGCCAAAAATCTGAGCGGCGGCGGGGGTCTCATTTTCTCCCATCTGTAAAAGAGGGATGGATTTTTTATCCTGATAGCACAGGGCCTTGGCGCTGACCATCTCGGTGCAGGTCAGCCCCGCCCCCTGCTCCCGGCAGATGGTGCGGAAGGCCATATCCGTCACTCCGGCCATGGGGCCCAGGGCCAGGGGCGTTTCGATCTCAATTTCTCCAATGGTGACCATAGTTACCTCACATCAAACTATTTTTCCCATTCTATCATGTCTCTTGACCGTTGACAAGGCCGCTTTTACCCGGTAAAATGGAAAAAACGCCAAACGAAGGAGATTGCTATGGAACTGAACGCCTTGCGCGCCGCCCTGCGGGGCATATCCGCCTACCGGGAGGTAACCAACACCACCGTCCTTGGCGGCATTTGGATGATGCTGGACGCCCTGTACCAGAAAAACGGGGAGGAGGCCCTGGAGGAGTACGTCTCCCGGTTCTACGTCCTGCGCTCGGACGGCTACGAGGGTCTGGGCGACTGGCTGTGGGACTGGCTGCGATACAACGAGACCCCCTACTCCCGGCTCATCGACCAAGGGAAGTCCGACCCCGCCCTGGAGAACGCCGCCCGGCGGGACATTGACACCCTGGTCCTGCTGGCCGAAACCGACTGCGACCGCTTCATCGACGCCATGAAGCCCCTGCTGCCCGACGAGTATACCGCTACCCTGGCCGGGCTGCCCCGGTGGCGGGCGGCCGCCCCTTTCGATTTTGACAGCCTGACCCAGTTCTACAAAGGCCACGGGGCGGGGCTGTTTGCCAAATACCGGGCCTTCCTGTGGGAGGACGGCAATCTGGTGCCGGTGGCCGACCCGGACTGTCCCCGCCCCGAGGACCTGCTGGGCTATGAACACCAGCGGGGCCAGGTGGAGCAGAACACCCGGCTCATGCTGGCGGGCCGTCAGGCCAACAACGTCCTGCTCTTCGGCGACGGAGGCACCGGAAAATCGGCCACGGTGAAGTCCATGCTCTACCTGCCCGGCATGGAGGACCTGCGCCTCATCGAGGTGGAGAAGGAGAACCTCACCGGGATGCCCGGCCTCATTCGCTCCCTGGCCGGCCGGCGGCAGAAGTTCATCCTGTTCATCGACGACCTGGCCTTCGACCAGGACGACAAGACCTATTCCGCCCTAAAGACCATCCTGGAAGGCTCTTTGGAGAAACGGCCTATTAACGTCGCCATCTACGCCACCTCCAACCGCCGGCACCTGGTGCGCCAGACCTTTGCAGACCGGGCGGGGGACGAGGTGGACACCTTTGAGACCATCTCGGAAAAGACCGCCCTGGCCGAGCGCTTCGGCCTGCGCATCCCCTACCTGACCATGAACAAGGCGGGCTATCTGGCCCTGGTGGACCACCTGGCCGCCCAGGCGGGAATCGACATCCCCACCGACCGCCTCCACGCCCAGGCTATGACCTGGGAAATCCGCCACGCCGGCCGCACCCCCCGGGTGGCACGGCAGTTTGTGGCAAGTTTGAGTTGACAGCCTGTGACAATCGTGCTAATATAACATACAGACCGTTGGTCTGTATTCGAGAGGAGGGGCCCGCAATGGCCCGGAACAAGCACCCGGAACAGACCGTTCAGCTCATTCTGGACACCGCATCCACCCTCTTTCTCCAAAAGGGCTACGACAAAACTACCCTTCAGGACATCATCGACGCCACCAAGCTGTCCAAGGGGGCCATCTACCACCATTTCGCCTCCAAGGAGGCCATCCTCATCGCCGTGGTAGACCGGATGGGGGACTTTAACAGCGCCGTCCTGGCGGAGATCCGGGACAGGAAGGGCCTCACCGGGGCGGAGAAGCTGCGGGAGCTGTTCCGCACCTCCATGCAGCTGTCCTTCCAGGGGAAGATTCTCCATATGCTGCCCTTCCTCCTTGAGAATCCCAAGTTTATGGCCCTCCAGATGCAGAGCATTCTGGGTGAGGCCGCCCCGGATTATATCCTCCCCATTCTGAAAGAGGGCATTGCTGACGGCTCCATCCACACTGACCACCCGGAGGAGCTGTCTGAGGTACTGCTAATCCTGTCCGACCTGTGGCTCAACCCTATCTTCCGGCCCAGCACACCGGAGCAGGTCCGGGCCCGGTGTGCCTTCTTCAACCAGTTCACCCGGCAGTACGGCTTCGAGCTGCTGGACAGCGATATCATTGAATCAATGGCGGACTTTTGCCGTTCCTAAATCAAGCTGCCCGAGGGGCAGTTTTATTTAGGAACTATACAAACCGACGGTCGGTTTTAAAAGAAAGGAGTAATTTTTATGGAAACCCAAAAAAGCCCTCTGTTCACCCGGGATTTTACCCTGGTGGTCATTGGGCAGATCATCTCCCTCTTCGGCAACGCCATTCTCCACTTCGCCCTGCCCCTGTACCTGCTGCGGGAGACAGGTTCCATCGCCCTCTTTGGTGCGGTAAACGCCTGTTCCTTCCTGCCCATGATTCTCATGGGCCCCATCGGCGGGACGGCGGCGGACCGGGTCCACAAGGGCCGCATCATGGTGGGGCTGGACTTCCTCACCGCCGGGCTGACAGTAGCCTACACCCTGCTGTGGGGCAGGGCCCCTCTGGTCCCTCTGGTCATTGTGACGCTGATGCTGCTCTACGCCATCGCCGGGGCCTACCAGCCGGCGGTCCAGGCCAGCCTGCCCCTGCTGCTGTCCCCTGACCGCCTCACCCAGGGCAACGCGGTCATCAACATGGTAGCCACTCTGGCCAACCTGCTGGGCCCCGCCCTGGGGGGCGTCATCTTCGGCCTGTGGGGACTGGGACCTATTCTCACCATCGGCGGGGTGTGCTTTTTCTGCTCGGCGGTGATGGAGCTTTTCATCCGCGTCCCTCACGAGAGGCGGCCCCGTGACGCCGGGGTGCTGGCTACCGTGGGAAAGGACCTGGGGGAGAGCTGGCGGTACATCTCCCGGGAGCGGCCTGTCTTTCTGCGAGTAACCCTGGTGCTGTCCGCCTTCAACCTGATTTTGTCGGCGGTGATGATCGTGGGCATCCCCGCCATTGTGGCCCAGGTGCTGGACATGAGCGACGCCTACCTGGGCCTGACCCAGGCGGCCCTGGGGTTTGGAGGCCTATTGGGCGGACTGCTGGCCGGCGTGCTGGGCCCACGGCTGAAGCCCCGCCACGGATCGCTGTGCCTGCTGGCCTGCGCCGGGATGGCGGGCGTTATGGGGCTGGCTGTCCTTCCCGGGGTGTCCGCGGCGGTGAGCTACTGGCTGATTACCGGGATGGCTATGGCTGTCATGGCCGCCGCCACGCTGTTTACCGTGGTAATGCTCACCCTGGTCCAGGCCCAGGTGCCCGGCCAGCTGCTGGGCAAGGTAATCGCCTGCATTCAGGCGGTGGCCAACTGCGCTTCCCCTCTGGGGCAGGCGGGATACGGTATCCTCTTCGAGCGCCTGTCCCCCTGGACCGTCCTGCTGGGGGCGGCGGCACTGTCCGCCTTGGTGGCCCTCCGGTCCCGGCGGGTGTTCCAGGCGCTGGAAGCGGATTGACGGCAAAGGGGCCGGACTTTTGTCCGGCCCCTTCCTGATTCGGTTATTCCTCCAGCATACGCCGCCAGTGGTGCATCTTCTGATGAAATTCCTCGCTCTCTCCCGGAAACCAGGACAGGGCACAGGCCAGGGCGTGCTCGAAGAAGCAGTAGTCGTGCTCCGGCACCCGGGTCTTCAGCAGAGACAGCACCCCCAGGGCCTGCTCCCGGTCGGCCAGGCCCTCCTTGGCCTGCCAGGCCAGCAACGTCAGTGCGGGAATCACCGGCCAGTCCAGCTGGCCCAAACAGATGCGGACCAGTTCCTGAGAAGGAAGTTTGCCGGCGTAGATCATCAGCTCAGGGGAGGGCATCCGGCTGTCGTCTCTGCCCAGCTGGGCCAGCAGACAAACCGCCCCAAACTGTACCCGCAGCAGCCACTGGTCCGCCGGAACGCGTCCATCGTCCGGCTCTGGAGGATGGACCATGCAGCCGTACAGGTCCTCAAAGGTCAGGCCCTCGCACAGCTTCTCCGCCCGGGCATACCACTCTCCCAGGTTAAAGGGGGACTGGGCCAGCTCCTTGACCCGATCCCAGACCAGGGCGCTGGGCGGCTTCACCGCCGGACTGGCATTGTGGTCCGGGCTGTAGTTCCATAGCCGCACCCCGTCGGGAATCAGAGTGCTGTCCAGAGGCGGGTCGGAGACGGCGTTGACAACGAGATGAATCCCGCCGGACTTTTTGCCGTACTCAGTGACGGCCAGCCGCACGGCGTTGGCGGCGCTGGCCGCTTCCTCGCAGCTAAGCACCAGCTTGACCTCCCCGCCGGTGCCCTTGGCGATAAAGTTGGGGATCATCTTTACAGTGGCGTCCCAGCTGGGGAAAAACCGCTCCACATAGGGAATCAGCTGTTCCTCCCGGGCCCACTGGCACAGCTCGCTCCCCCGCTGGTTCCGGGGCTGAGAGGCAGCGCACAGCACCAGCCGTTCCAGCTCAGCGGGGTCGCCGCTGTCCAGCCAGCGGCAGTAGATGAGGGAGGGCTCCGCCCACTCCACATCCTGCTGGTCCCCCCGGTCGGTGACCATGGAGTAGTACTCAATGGCCTTGGGCAGGTTCCTCACCCGCAGGAAATAGTCGGCCAGGTCGTTGCAGGGGGCCAGATTCCTGGGATCGCGCTCCAGACCCTCCTTCACATAGTCCTCCGCCCCCTCCGGGTCGTCTAGATCCAGACAGCACAGGCCGGCAAAGGTATAGCAGGAAGCCGCTTTGTGCCGGGATATCCCCTCCTGGGCCGCCTTCAGGGCCTCCTCGGTCCGGCCCATGTGGCGCAGGAGGATGCACTCGGCAGTGTAGCGGTTGGTCATGTCCTGCCGGGGGGCGGCGTCGTCCCCCAGCGCCCGCAGGGCGTTGAGGCAGCCGTCCCACAGCCGTTGGCGCTGGACGGGCTCCACGGGGTCCAGCACCTGGGTGAGCAAGGCCACAAAGAGGCACACCGTCCCCTCCCCCGCACGGTCCAGCAGGGCCTGATCGCCCAGCCACCGCTCCGCCATATCCATGTGGGACAGGTCCCGGGTCTGGATCGCGGTCCGGGCAAAGTGCTCCAGGGCCTGGGCAGTCTCGCCCCGGTCCATCATAGCCGCCGCCTGGGCCCAGGGCCCCTGGGGCCGCACGTTGGACTGCGCCTTCTCTGCTGTACGGACCTTACTCCCGTTGTCCTGGTTGTCCTTCTTCTTGAAAAATCCAAACATCTTCGTCCCCTCCTTACCCCTGCTGCATCCGGTTGTGGCAGCTGATGGCCCAGTTTAGGTCGTAGATCTGGAAGCTCCCGTCATCAGGCGGAACCTCCAGCCGGTCCAGCATCTGCTGGCACATATCAAAGATCACCTGGTTGACTCCGGTATGTATGATATTCCGGTCGGTGAGATGGATATCATACCAGTAGATGGGCTGGCCGTACTCTGGGGTCTTGTCCGGCCCGATGGAAGCGTAGAGCACCCCCTGAACGGGCTCCTGCTCCCAGGGCTCCGGGGTGGAGACCTCTTGGAAAAAGCCGTTCCAGACCTCCTTGCCCGCCGACTGGAGCTGACCGATGATAAGGGGCTTGATCAGCTGGAGGACCCGGTCGTCCAGTCCGGCGTCCCTGGCCCGGACAATCTCCTGCACGGCATAGAAGTTTCCCGCCACCCGGCGCTCCATACCGGCCAGTCCCAGCCCCTCCAGGTTTCGGTTCATCACCCGGAGGGCCTCACCGGCACCAGACGAGTCGATGCCGGGGACCAGGGCGACCCCCAGCTTGGCCTCCGAGTCGAAATACCAGCAGGGCCAGGCGGTGTCCGCCTCCAGGCCGCACTTGGGGCAGCGCCACTGGAAGAACTTCCCCTCCAGCAGCTTCTCTTTTCCATCCGGGCACCGGCTCAGGTCCAGGCCGTGATACTCTTTCAGTTCTCCGATTGTCTGGCACTTCATGCACTGGCCCCGGCGGCTCCGGAACAGGCCGGGAATTTTTTCATCCATCAAAATACCTCCTTGCACAGGTAATGTAAGTCTATTGTAACCCAAAGGAAATCCTTAAGCAAGCCCATATTTCCACAGCGTCGCTTCCCTTTTGTCCAATATCATACACCATATTTAGCGTGAAGTCAATACATCACATCTAGTGTTGCCATAATAGATTCATCCGACAAATGGAGCTGATCTATTATGAAAACCTACATCGAACGCATGCGGGAGTTGCGCGAAGACCACGATTTAACCCAGTATGACATTGCCAAGCTGCTCAAAACCACACAGCAGACCTATTCGCGGTACGAGCAGGGAATCAATGAGCTTCCCATTCGGCATCTTATCACTTTGTGCAGATTTTACCATGTTACCTCTGATTATTTTCTTGGGCTTTCAAATTGAGCACAAAAATCCCCCGACCACATGATCGGGGGATCTCTATGTCAAAATTTCAAATTACACCAGCTTGGCGCCGTTGACCTTGACGCCGGGACCCATGGTGGAGGCCACGGTGCAGCTCTTGATATACTGGCCCTTGGCAGCGGCGGGCTTGGCCTTGATGATGGCGCCCATAAGGGCGGCGAAGTTCTCGCTCAGCTTCTCGGGGCCGAAGGAGACCTTGCCGATGGGGCAGTGGATAATGTTGGTCTTGTCCAGACGGTACTCCACCTTACCGGCCTTAATCTCGTTGACGGCCTTGGTCACGTCGGGGGTAACGGTGCCGGCCTTGGGGGAGGGCATCAAACCCTTGGGGCCCAACACCTTACCCAGACGGCCCACCACACCCATCATGTCGGGGGTGGCGACTACCACGTCGAAGTCGAACCAGTTCTCCTTCTGGATCTTCTCCACCAGGTCCATATCGCCCACAAAGTCGGCGCCGGCTTCCCGGGCCTCGTCGGCCTTGGCGGCCTTAGCGAAGACCAGCACCCGCTGGGTCTTGCCAGTGCCGTGGGGCAGGACGATGGCACCGCGGACCTGCTGGTCAGCGTGACGGGAGTCGACGCCCAGCTTCACATGGAGCTCAACGGTCTCGTCGAACTTGGCGGTGGCGGTGTCCACCACCAGCTTCATGGCGTCGGCGGTATCATACAGCGCGTTCTTGTCGATCTTCTTGGCGCTCTCTTTATATTTCTTTCCTCTAAACATTCTTGTCCCCTCCTTACTCGCCCACCAGGATACCCATGGAGCGGGCAGTGCCGGCGATCATGCTCATGGCGGCCTCGATAGAGGCGGCGTTGAGGTCGGGCATCTTGGTCTCGGCGATCTTGCGCACATCCTCCTTGCTGATGGTGGCCACCTTGTTCTTGTTGGGCACACCGGAGGCCTTGTCAATGCCGCAAGCCTTCTTGATCAGCACGGGGGCGGGGGGCGTCTTGGTGATAAAGGTGAAGGAGCGGTCGGCGTAGACGGTGATGATGACGGGGATAATCAAGCCCACGTCGTTCTTGGTCCGCTCGTTGAACTCCTTGGTAAAGGCGGCGATGTTCACGCCGTGCTGGCCCAGGGCGGGACCCACCGGGGGGGCGGGAGTCGCCTTGCCTGCGGGAATCTGCAGTTTTACGTATCCAGTTACTTTCTGTGCCACGAAAGAGCACCTCCATTTGAAAATGTGGTCGTTTGGCGGAGCTTTTAACTCCTCCCACTTGGTTACAAAAATTATCTGTAGGGGCGGATATCATCCGCCCGCGTCTTGCAATGGTAACCCGTCTCATACGGGCGGCCACAGGCCGCCCCTACATCAGGGATCTCATGCGTTTGCCGGTTCCACCTGATCCAGTTCCAGCTCCACGGGGGTCTCCCGTCCAAACATGGACACCACCACGCGGACCTTGTTGTTGTCCAGGTCGATCTCGTCCACGGTGCCCAGGAAGGACTCCAAGGCGCCGTCGGTGATGCGCACGGTGTCACCCAGCTCATAGCTGACCACGACCTCCCGCTTTTCCACCCCAAGGGCGGCCACGTCGGCGTCGGTCAGAGGGATAGCCTTGTTGCCCTCGCCCAAAAATCCGGTAACACCCCGGATGTTGCGCACCACGTGCCAAGTCTCGTCGTTCATCACCATCTTCACCAGGACATAGCCGGGGAACACCTTGCGCTCCACGTCCTTAGGGCCGTTGTCGGTAATCTCGGTGACAGTCTCCAGGGGGATGCTGATCTCGTGGATCAGCTCGTGCATATTACGGTTTTCAACATACTTCTCGATGGTGGCCTTCACTGTGTTCTCATAGCCGGAATAAGTGTGGACCACATACCAGTTCGCGTTGTCAGCCATCCGCGTCACCTGCCGAGGAGCAAGCCGATCGCGTTGTTGGCCACAAAGTCGAACAGGGCAATGCACAGCCCCACCACGATGACGCAGACGATAACAATCAGGGTATTGTTGACGGTCTGCTTTTTGGTGGGCCACTGGACCTTCTTCAGCTCGCTCTTCATATCCCGGAGCCACTTGCCCACGCGGGCAAAAAAGCCGGGCTTGGCGTTCTTTTCAGACTTCTTGTCGGACTTTTTGTCCTTTTTGGCCTCAACGGCCTGCTCTACTTTCTTTTCGTTCTCAGCCATTCGGATACCCTTCTTTCATTTCGGCTTTGCGCCAATCACTTCGTCTCATTGTGAACGGTGTGCTTCCTGCAGAAGGGGCAGTATTTGTTCAACTCAAGACGGTCAGGGGTATTCTTCTTGTTCTTAAAGGTATTGTAATTTCTCTGCTTGCACTCAGAGCACCGCAGGGTGATCTTGATGCGAGCGCCGGCTTTTGCTGCCATATTGTTCGGCACCTCCTTTTTTATTTGACATACCGCAGGCGTCTTCAAAAGAAAAACGCTGGATACGGCCTGTCTTAAGCCGATATCCAGCGCCAAAGGGCGCGGTAACACGCCCCAAAACACGGTGGAAGCTCGGCTCGCTGCCTCCCTGTGTCCCGCAGGTGGAGGGGTCCGCCCCCGGACACCGTCATCCGGACAGCAGAAAAAAGCCCCTTTTCACAGGTAGAGTTACTATACCACGCCTGTCCCCCTCCGTCAAGTCCTTTTTCCGGTTTTTTGTTAAAATTATGTGAAGGTTTCGTGCATCGGCGAAAATTGGTTTGCAATCCCGTGTCAGGTGTGGTATACTCCCTATTCAAATATACCCCGCCTTTCTCTGGGGTAAACAAAAATTGGAGTGATCGTTCCCCTATGGGCATAGACAGTTCTGACTTAGCCATGATTGCCGCCCTTCTGCTGCTGGTGGTCATGTCGGCCTACTTCTCAGCCACCGAAACCGCCTACACCTCCCTCAACCGCATTCGCCTGAAGACCCGGGCAGACAACGGCAGCCGCCGGGCCGTCAGGACCTTGGCCCTGGCGGAGGAGTATGACAAACTGCTGACCACCATCCTCATCGGCAACAACATCGTCAACATCACCGCCACCACCGTGGCCACTGTGCTGTGCACCAAATGGTTCCACCAGTACGGCCCCACCGTGTCCACTGTGGCCCTGACCGTTATCATCCTGATTTTCGGCGAGGTGACGCCCAAGAGCATGTCCAAGGAGCGGCCTGAGGACTTCGCCATGTTCGCCCAGCCCCTGCTGCGGCTGTTTATGGTAATCCTCACCCCTCTGAACTTCCTGTTCACCCAGTGGAAGAGACTGATGAGCAAGCTCTTCCGGGCCAAGGGGGAGGACGGTATCACCGAGGAGGAGCTGGTGGGCATGGTGGACCAGGCGGAGAACGAGGGCGGCCTGGACGAACACGAAAGCGACCTGATCCGCAACGCCATTGAGTTCAACGACCTGGAGGTCTCCGAGATCCTCACCCCCCGAGTGGACCTGACCGCCGCCGAGGAGGAGAGCACCATGGAGGAAATCGCCTCCCTCTTCGCCGAGACGGGTTATTCCCGCATTCCCATCTATCACGACACCATCGACAATATTGTGGGCGTCATCCACGAGAAGGACTTCTACGCCGCCCGCTACCGGGGGGAGACCATGGTGTCCAGCTTAAAATCCCCCGTGTTCTACACCACCGGCAACACTAAGGTCTTCGAGCTGCTGCGCATCCTCCAGAAGAATAAGGCCCATATGGCCGTGGTGGTAGACGAGTACGGCGGCACCCAGGGCATCTGCACCCTGGAAGACATTCTGGAGGAGCTGGTGGGCGAAATCTGGGATGAGCACGATGAGGTCATCGAGGTGTTCCAGAAGCAGCCTGACGGCAGCTATATCATTGCCTGCTCCGCCGACCTGGACGACATGTACGACCTGTTCCAGGTGAAGGGGACCTGCGGCGCCGCCACCGTCTCCGGCTGGGTACTGGAGCAGGTGGGCCGGGTCCCCGAGGCTGGGGACCGCTTCCAGGCCGAGGGCCTGGACGTCACCGTCACCCGGGTGGAGCACCGCCGGGTGCTGGAAATCCAGGTGCGGGTCATTGAAGAAGAGACATAAAAAAATCAGCCCCCTCGGGGGCTGATTTTTCTATTTCTCCCAGGGCGGGACGGAATCATAGATCCGCCAGGAGTTGGTCTCCTCATTGTGGAGCACCGCTGCGGTGCCGTCGTCCAGCAGCACATAGGGGCGCCCCACCGGCAGGAAATTGGCCTGACCGTCCTCCTCCGGCTCCGCGCCGTTGAGGAAGGAGGTGGTGCAGCGGATATCGCTCTCCTCCGGTTCCAGGTGGATATACTTATCTGTGGCCTGGTACAAGACCCCGTCCACCCGGAGGGCGAAGTACCAATCCCCAGAAGCGTCGGCCTTCTCATGGTCAGGGGCGCCGCCGTTTTGGTCCATGTCTTCCGTGGACAGGGGCGGCTCCGCCGGGGTGCTGGCGGAGGGCATGCCCTCTCCCGCCGCGCCTGTCATTCCACCTGGGGCCGAAGCGACGCCTCCGCCGCCGATGCCCAGATGGGTCAGACCGTAGCCCAGGGTCAGCACAACGGCAAGGCTGGCCGCCAGGCTGATCCAGCGGCCATGATCCCGTCTGGGCCGGCGGTACTCCTCCGCCTCATGGATCAGGCCGTCGTCCAGAAGGCCGATCGCGTCCAAAAGATGCTCGCTGTTCATACCGCTACCCCCTCCCGCTCCAGCTCCGTTTTCAATTTTTGCCGCGTCCGGTGCAGGCGGGACTTCACCTGTCCCACCGTCAGCCCAAACCGGGAGGCCAGGTCATTCAAGGGCTCCAGATGGAAGTACCGCCGGACGAAGAGCGCCCGGTCCAGCTCGGGCTGGCGGCGGAGGAATGCGGAAATGAGGGCCGCCGTCTCCCCCGCCTCCAGATTTTCATCGGGACTGCGGCGGTCGGGCAGACAGTCCTCCAGCTCATGGAGGGCTATCTCCACCTGACTGCCGCCCCGCTTGGCCGCTTTCAGCCGCCGCCACCGGTCCAGGGACAGGTTCCGGGTCAGCTTGCCGAAAAAGGCGGACAGGACCCCCGGCCGCTGGGGCGGCATGGCGTTCCACGCCCGGAGCCAAGTGTCGTTGACGCACTCCTCCGCGTCCTCCTCCCGGTCCAGAATCCGCCGCGCGATGGTGTGGCAGTAGGGGCCGTATTTCTCCTCGCTGGCCGCTACCGCCTGCTGGGACCGGGCCCAGTACAGATCGATGATCTTGGCGTCTTCCATAGGGGGCCTCCTTGTTACTCTATCTCTTGCCTCTCCCTGTGGGAGAGGTGGCCGCAAAGCGGCCGGAGAGGGCCCTCTCAGTCAGCCTGCGGCTGACAGCTCCCCCAGAGGGGGAGCCAGGGACCAAGTGTCTTCATCCTTATTAGACGCAAAACCGCGCCGGAGGTTTCACCCCGGCGCGGAATTTATTATGCCAGAAGCTCGAAGTCGGAGGCCGGGTGCTTGCACCAGGGGCAGATATAGTCGGCGGGCAGCTCGTCGCCCTCATAGACGTAGCCGCAGACCTTGCAGACCCAGCGTTTTTTCTCGCTGGGAGCCGCCGCGCCGGGCTTGGGCTTGATGTGGGCCTGATAGTAGCTGTAGGTGGCGCTGGGGGCGCTGGAGAGGACGCCGCCGTCCAGCACGTCGGCCAGGAAGAGGGTGTGGGTGCCCAGGTCGGTGGCGGATACCACCTTGCAGCTCAGCCAGGCGTTGGTCCCCTGGGTGACATAGGGGATGCCCTCGGCGTCCTTTTTGACGTGGGCCTCAAAGCCGGCGAACTTGTCCACATCCCGGCCCGACTGGAAGCCAAAGCGCTTGAAAAGCTCAAACTCCGCCTCCTCCGACAGGACGGAAACGGTAAACCGGCCCGTCTCCTTCACCATGTCGTGGGTGTAGTTGCTCTTGTTGACGGCGATGACGATGCGGTTGGGGTCGGTGGTCACCTGGATGGCGGTGTTGGTGATGCAGCCGTTGTCCTTGTCCCCCTGACGGGCGGACAGCACAAACAGACCGTAGCTCAGGGAATACATAACCTTGTTGTCCATAATATTTCTCCTTCATGTTGGTGTGGATCGGTGTGATGTCAGTCTACCATAGTTTGGCCCGAATGTCCAGAAACAAAACAGAATCGGCCATAGTCTGTCTGTTAATTATGGAAGGCCCCTCTGTCCCATCGCGCGGCGAGCTTTGTGACAGGTCTGTATAAAAGCATTGTGACTGCCATATTCAGGCCGCCCTTCATCAGATTGAAGGGCAGGAAGGCTGGAAGCATCAGCGCCAGGACGGCTTCTCTGGAACAGCCCATATAGACCGGCGCGACCAGATAATTCCAAAACAGCATTACTGCGACCATACATCCCCATCCGCAGAAGAGGCCAAGGGCCGCGCCTCTGACCGTCCGTCTTTTTTGATGGATAATCGCCGCGGTACACGCGAAGGAGCAGCTTGAGATAATATTCATGAAACAGCCTAAAATACCGTTTTCACTGACGGTAAGCATCTCCAGAAGAGAGGCGGCCGCCGCGGCCGCCAGCGCGGTCAGCGGGCCGAACAGTAAGCCGCCGGCGGCAATTACAACATCCTTGGGGTCGTACTTCAAAAAAAGCACCATCGGGACCCGGCCCACGACTGCTGTGGTGTAGGCCAGGGCGCAGAGCATCCCCGTTATGACCGTTCTTCTGGTTTTGTCCTTCATAAAAAAGCCTCCTAAAAAAATTAACACCTGAACGTATTGTAATGGCGTTCAGGCGCTGATTTTTTCAGGTGTATTGAATATGTCTACAGAGCCGCTGTCCGGATCGACAGAAGAACGTGCAAAAGCCCGGCCCGACCGCCGGTCATTTCAACACACCTTCTTCAAATCCAGACTATACTGTCGGTTTTGGAATCGCACCAAATCAGCGCTTTCGCGCTCGCGGACTTTACCGCCGATCGGGAATTTCACCCTGCCCTGAAGACATTATACGATTCAGTTGTCCCTGACAGTATATCAGAGCGGAGAAACGCTGTCAACCGGAGGGGAGCACGTTGTGTGAAAAAATACAGGTTGACACTGTAGACCAACTGTGGTATGATAGGTCTACAAAGTAAACCAAAGGAGTGGACATCATGGACAACATCAATCTGACCAACAGCGAGTGGTATGTATTAGACTGCCTGTGGGAGAGGTCGCCCATGACGGTGATGGAGCTGGTGGCGGCGCTGGGGGACCGGCCGGGCTGGGCCAAGAGCACCACCATCACCACTCTGCGGCGGATGGAGGACAAGGGACTGGTCCACTGCGACCTGGAGGGCCGGACGAAGCACTACACCCCGGCGGTGTCCAGGGACCGGGCGGCGCGCCGGGAGACCCGGTCCTTCCTGGACAAGGTGTATCGGGGCAGTGTGGGGCTGATGATGTCCGCCCTGGCGGAGGACCGGGCCCTGTCCAAGGCGGAAATTGACGAGCTGTATGAGATTTTGCGGAAAGCGGAGGAAGGAGAACGATGATGCAGTTGATTCGGTGGGTGATTGATATGAAGCTGATGATCCAGTGGGCGATTACCTCCAGCGCCCTGATTCTGATCGTGCTGGCGGCGCGGTATCTCTTCCGGAATAAGCTGTCCGCCCGGCTGAGATACGCCCTGTGGGGGGTGGTCCTCCTGCGGCTGCTGGTGCCCTTCCAAGTGGAACTGCCCGCCCCGGTTTCCGACGCTCTGCCGGTGCTGGCCTCCAATCTGGCCCCGGAGGTGGGACAGTGGGAGGAGCCATCCATCCCTGTGTTCCCTGAGCGGAGCAAACCTGTTGCCGAGTTCAATCTTGACATTGAAACCACACTAGAGCCAGGGGATATCTTATCCTACTCAGACGTAGTGGGCTGTCTGCGGCGAGAAGGGGAGACAATTACCTGGTACCGCTATATCCTGTCCCCGGAACAGATTGTTCTTGCCCTGTGGCTGGTCGGGACCGGACTGGCCGGGGCGGTTATGCTGGTCGCCAACCTTCGCTTCTATGGCAGGTTGCGAAAGCGGCGGAAAACGCTGGAGGGGACAGAAGCCCCCATCCCCGTCTACACGGCGGCGCACCTGAGCTCCCCCTGCCTGGCCGGGGTGCTCCGGCCCGCTGTCTATGTGACCCCAGGGGCGGCGGAGGATGAGACTGCTCTGCGCCATGTGCTGGCCCATGAGCTGACCCACTACGCCCACAGGGACCACATCTGGTCCCTGCTCCGGTGCCTGGCTCTGGCCCTCCACTGGTACAACCCCCTGGTGTGGCTGGCGGTGATCCTCTCCAAGCGGGACGGCGAGCTGGCCTGCGACGAGGGGTCGGTGGCCAGGCTGGGGGAGGGGGAGCGCATCTCCTACGGCCGGACCCTGGTGGACATGGTGGCCCAGCGGTCCCCGCGGCCCGGGGATCTGCTGTCCTGCTCCACCGCAATGACCGGCGGGGAGAAGTCCGTCAAGGCCCGGGTGCTGGCCCTGGTGAAGAAGCCCGAGACGGTACGAACCGCCCTCTTTGCCCTGGTGGCAGTGGTGGCGGTGGCCTCGGTGTTTGTCTTTGTGGGTCGGGCGCGGCCCGACCTAACGCCCCAAAATTTTCTGGGCTATGTGGAGATGGCCAACTCCATCCGGTACTGCCCGCCCACCTATTCCAGTATGATCTACCCCGGCCCCATCACCAGTGAGGACCTGCTGGCCGAGGCGAAAGAGGTGCTGTCGGAGGTCACCTATCTGGACGATGACGACCCCCAGCCCGACCTGAGTCCGACAGCACTGATTCACGAGTCCAGAATCGTCCTGACCTTCGAGGGCAGGGAGATGGAATACTCCCTCCTGTGGCAGAACGACCGCACCTATCTGTTCCTGGGGAGCATCTTCCGACAGTATCTGGACCTCAAGGAGGAGGAGGGGGAGACCGTCCAGCTGGTGGAGGTCAGCGGGACCTTGGTATCAAAGCCGGGCGTCAATCTCATCACCATCCTGGCGGGCCTGGCCAGCGGCAGCTGGACACAGCAGCTGCTTTTGCAGGACCCAAGCATCCCTGTCCCCCTGACGCAGGAGGAGTTGGGGGAGTACACGCCCCTTGGCATTCAGCGGGACCACGGCTATCAGCTCCAAGGGTGGAGCGGGGACCTGGCAAGGGCGAGCTTCTATCACGGCACCAGGGTCCGGAGCGACGGCACCGTCCAGCTGTGGTATCACGGTGATGAGGAACACGGCGGCGTGTGGGTTCTGGAGATCTGGCCGACGCCCCTGAGCTCCCACTCCTCCGGCTATAACATCGTGGCCGACCAGCCCATGGAGGTGTACAACGCCGGCAAGAACGCCGGGGAGGAGGCGCCCTATGAGCAGCTGGGTGCCGGCGCTTTTGCCGCCGCTCTGCGGCCCGAGGACGTGGTCTCCGTCACCGCCGGGGACTATGAGCCCGGGCAGGCGGTGGAGGTGGACCTCCCGGCGCTGAAGGAGCAGATGGTCCACGGGCTGTATCACCAGCTTGCCAGCGAGTATGACCCGGAGAAGCACGGGCGGTATGTCATCACCGTCCATGTGGAGAAGGACGTGGGCTACTACCTCCAGGACGGCGGGCGGGACGGGCTCATCCTCTCCGCAGGCTCGGAACCAGACGTGGTCTGCCTGCGCCACCGCATCCTGTCCATTCCCAACAGGGAGGTCTGTCAGTTTGTCCGCAGCCCGGAGCTGTACCGCGCCATCCGGAATATCTTCGACTGACCCAGCGCTTTCACTACCCCGGCGGCTTAAAGCCGCCGGGGTGATTTTTGTCACTTTTGCTCACGGAAAGGCCGTTAACATTCCGCTTTTCTTCCCTTTTGCCCCGTTAAAAAGCCGTTAATTTCGTTGTCTTTCCGGCAAAAAATCAGTATCATGTATCATTAGAGAAGCTCCCTTAGTCAGCCTGCGGGCTGACAGCTCCCTCAGAGAGAGCGCTTTTGGAAAGGCAAGGTATTTTCTATGAGTCTGCGCGTCGGCATTGACATCGGTTCCACCACCGTCAAGGTGGTAGTCCTCAACGAACAGGACCGGCTGCTGTTCCGCTCCTACGAGCGGCACTTCTCCAAGACCCGGGAGCGAGCCCTGGAGACGCTGAACTCCATCCGGGATCTGCTGGCCGGCCAGGAGATCAAGGTCACCATCACCGGCTCCGCCGGTCTGGGGGTGGCCGACGCCGCCGGCATCGACTTTGTCCAGGAGGTCTACGCCACCGCCGCCGCCGTGAATACATACATCCCCGACACCGACGCGGTGATTGAGCTGGGAGGCGAGGACGCCAAGATTATCTTCTTCGGCGGGGCCCTGGAGGAGCGGATGAACGGCTCCTGCGCCGGGGGCACCGGGGCCTTCATCGACCAGATGGCCACCCTGATGAACGTCACCGTCAATGAGCTGGACGAGCTGTCTCTCAAGCACGAGAAAATCTACCCCATCGCCTCCCGGTGCGGGGTGTTCGCCAAGAGCGACATCCAGCCCATCCTCAACCAGGGCGGGCGGAAGGAGGACGTGGCCGCCTCCATTTTCCAGGCGGTGGTGGACCAGACGGTGGCCGGCCTCACCCAGGGCCGGGAGCTGAAGGGCAAAATCGTCTTTCTCGGCGGGCCGCTGCACTTCCTCATGGGCCTGCGGCAGCGGTTCGTGGAGACGTTAAAGCTGGACAGCGACCACGCTGTGTTCCCCGAGGACGGCGACTGCTTCGCCGCCATGGGGGCCGCCCTGTGCGCCACCGACTACGCCCCCGTCCCCTTTGAGACGGTGCTGAAAAAGCTGGAGGACAGCGCCGCCGCCACTACAGTGGTGGACACCATGCCTCCCCTGTTCACCAGTGAGGCGGAGTACGGCGAATTTGCCGCCCGGCACAACGCCAGCCGTCCCCCTGAGGCGGATATTTCGACCTACACCGGCCCCGCCTACCTGGGGATGGACGCCGGGTCCACCACCACCAAGCTGGCCCTCATCGCCCCCGACGGCGGACTTCTCTACACCTATTACCACTCCAATCTGGGCAACCCTGTCGCTATCGTGCTGGAGCAGCTTCGGGAAATCTACCGGCTGTGCGGGGACCGCATCCAAATCAGGGGCGCGGCCGTCACTGGCTACGGCGAGGACCTGATTAAAAACGCCTTCGGCTGCGACCTGGGGCTGGTGGAGACCATGGCCCACTACAAGGCCGCCGCCCACTTCCGGCCCGAGGTGGACTTTATCATCGACATCGGCGGGCAGGATATGAAGTGCTTCAAGATCCGCAACGGCGCGGTGGACTCCATCATGCTCAACGAGGCCTGCTCCTCCGGCTGCGGGTCCTTTATCGAGACCTTTGCCAAGGCCTTGGGCTACAGCATCGCCGGCTTCGCCAAGCTGGGCCTGTTTACCCGGAAGCCGGTGAATCTGGGCTCCCGGTGCACGGTGTTTATGAACTCCAGCGTAAAACAGGCCCAGAAGGACGGGGCCAGTGTGGAGGATATCTCCGCCGGACTGTCCATCTCCATTGTGAAAAACGCCATTTACAAGGTCATCCGTGCCGCCTCCGCTGACGATCTGGGCAAACACATCGTGGTCCAAGGGGGCACCTTCCTCAACGACGCGGTGCTCCGTGCCTTTGAACAGGAGCTGGGCCGGGAGGTTACCCGTCCGGTGATTGCCGGCATTATGGGGGCCTATGGAGCGGCGCTGGCCGCCCGGGACCTGGGTCTGGACAAGTCCGCTCTGCTGTCCGCCAAGGCTCTGGAACACTTTACCCACACCGCCAAGCCCGCAACCTGCGGCCTGTGCACCAACCACTGCGCCCTGACGGTGAACTCCTTCGACGGCGGGCGGCGGTTTGTCTCGGGCAACCGCTGCTCCCGCCCCCTGGGGGAGGAGCCCAGCCGCCTGCCCGACCTGATGCGGTACAAATATTCCAAGCTCCGGGCCCTCCAGGGCAAGGGGAGCGGCGACGGCTCCCGGGGAAAAATCGGCATCCCCTTCGGGCTGAATATGTATGAAAATCTCCCCTTCTGGTTCGAGCTGTTTACCCGGCTCAACTTCGAGGTGGTCCTGTCCCCCGAGTCCTCCCGGAAGCTCTACTTAAAGGGCCAGCGCACCATCCCCTCGGATACGGTGTGCTACCCCGCCAAGCTCCTCCACGGCCATGTGGAGGCCCTGGCAGAGGCGGGGGTGGACGCCATCTTCTACCCCTGTATGCCCTACAATTTTGACGAGGGGGCGGGGGACAACAACTACAACTGTCCCGTGGTGGCCTACTACCCGGAGCTTCTGGCGGCAAACGTCCCCAATTTGAAGCGGACCCGCTACCTCTACCCCTACTTCGGCCTCCACCGCCCCAAGGACATGGAGCGCAAGGCCGGGGAGTGGTTCTTCAACGAGTTCCACATCCCCAAGCGGGAAACAGCGGCGGCGGTGAAGGCCGCGTATATCGCCTACAATGCCTATAAAAACGACCTGCGGAACACCGCCCGCACCTACATCGACAGCGCCCGGGCGGAGGGCCGGCCCGTCCTGGTGGTGGCCGGACGGCCCTACCACATGGACCCGGAGATTAACCACGGCATCAACGACCTGATTACCTCCTACGGCTTCGTCCTGGTCACCGAGGATGCGGTGGCCTATCTGGAGGACAAGGCCCCCCGGCACGTCCTCAACCAGTGGACCTACCACGCCCGGATGTACAACGCCGCCCGGTATGTCTGCACCCAGCCCGACATGGAGGTCATTCAGCTGGTCAGCTTCGGCTGCGGCATCGACGCCATCACCGGCGACGAGATGCGCTCCATCCTGGAATCGGGCGGCAAGCTGTACACCCAGCTGAAAATCGACGATATCAGCAATTTGGGCGCTGTCAAAATTCGGATTCGTTCTCTGATGGCCGCCATTGAGGCCAGAAAGGAGCATTGATATGGCTAAGTTAGTTTATGACAACACCGGACGTCTGCTCTTCACCAAGGAGATGAAGGAGGAGTACACCCTCCTCATGCCCCAGATGCTGCCCGTCCACTTCGGCATGATGAAAAAACTGCTGGAGTGCGAGGGCTACAAGGTGGATATGCTCACCACCAACCACCGGGGGATTGTGGACGAAGGCCTGAAGTACGTCCACAACGACACCTGCTACCCCGCCCTGCTGGTCATCGGCCAGCTCATCGACGCGGTGAAGCACGGGGGCTACGACCCCCACAAGGTGGGCCTGCTCATCACCCAGACCGGCGGCGGCTGCCGGGCCTCCAACTACATCCACCTGTTGAGAAAAGCTCTGGAGAAGGCGGACATGGCCTACATCCCCGTGGTGTCGGTGAACCTGTCCGGGCTGGAGAAAAACCCCGGTTTCTCCCTGACGCTCCCCTTCATCCGCAAGGCGGTGTACGCCATGATGTACGGCGACATCATCGTCAATGTGGCAAACCAGGTCCGGCCCTACGAGGTGGAGGCCGGGGCCGCCGACGCTATGATCGACCGCTGGTCCCAGAGGCTGGTGGACGGCTTTCAGGCGGGCAGGGGCATGAGCCGCAGGCAGATGCGGGCCAGCTTCGACGCCATCTGCGCCGATTTCACCTCCATCCCCGTGGAGGGAGATCAGAAGATCCGGGTCGGGGTAGTGGGCGAGATCTATGTGAAATTCGCCCCTTTGGGCAACAACAACCTGGAAAAATTCCTCCTGTCCGAGGGGGTGGAGCCGGTGGTCCCCGGACTGACTGACTTCATCATCTTCAAAATCTACAACCGGGTGGCCGACGTGGAGCTGTACGGCGGCAAGTGGATCAAAAAGGCGGGCTGCACCCTCTTTATGCGGTATATCGAGGCCTGCCAGCGGGACATGATCGCCGCTCTGGAGCAGTCGGGCCGCTTCCGTGCCCCGGGTACCTTCCAGGATCTGCACAGGCTGGTCCAGGGGTATCTGGGGGACGGCAACAAAATGGGCGAGGGCTGGCTGCTCACCGCCGAGATGCTGGAGCTCATCCACTCGGGCACCAACAACATTGTCTGCACCCAGCCCTTCGGCTGTCTGCCCAATCACATCGTGGGCAAGGGCATGATCCGCAAGCTGAAGGACGAGTACCCCTACAGCAACATCGTGGCCATCGACTACGACCCGGGCGCCACCAAGATCAACCAGGAGAACCGCATCAAGCTGATGCTGGCCAACGCCAAGGGCCTCACCCATCAGGAGCCCGTCCGGCCCCGCCCGGAGCCTCAGCTGGAGCGGGAGCCCCAGCTGGCTCACGCCAATATTTAACGCCGCGGAGGTAATTCAGATGGAAATGCCGAGCCAAGCGAAGCAGGACGCAGCAACCGACGGAGCCTTTCTTGTCTTTGACAACTACCCTTTCAAGCTGGCCGTGATTCAGCAGCTCATGTATGAATCCGAGCTGCTGGGAGACAAGTACTGCGGCGGCGACCAGTATTTCGAAACCTACGGCGACGTCTCAAATGTCGCCGAGCGGGTATCCCTTAAGCGGCTGACCCCATACATTGAGCAGGGAAATCACTTTTTTGAGTCGCTGAATATCCCCTGCACCCTGGCCGACAAAGTCACCAAGCTCTATGTGGGAGAGGAGTTGGGTATCGAGGTGGGCCTCTTCGCCTGACAGAGTGGGGCGTGCCCTGAGCGCAGAGCTTTTATCTGTGTTTCCCCTGCCTTTGGCGAGGGAAAAAGGACTTCTTTTTCGTAGTCACCAAGGAGGAGGCCATACAACGGTTGACACAGACAATATAACGGTAGTGTACAACTTCCAGTAAAATCAGGAGCCGCCCACATCCAGGACGGCTCCTGTTATTTTACACCAATCGCACTTTCACCTGATCTCCCTGGGCGGAGACGCACAGGGTGTCCCCCTTTTTCAGCTGTCCGGCCAGCATCAGGTCGGCGGCGGGGTCCTCCACCAGGTTGGCGATGGCCCGGCGCAGGGGGCGGGCGCCGTACTCCCGGCTGCTGCCCTTGCCAGCCAGAATGGAAACCGCCTCCTCCTCCACCGCCATGGCTACCCCCAGCTTCTCCAGCCGTCTGCGGGTCTCCCCCAAAAGTTGCCGGGTGATGGCGTTGAGCGTGGTCCCATCCAGAGGGTGAAACACCAGAACAGAGTCCAGCCGGTTGAGGAACTCGGGGGCGAAGGTATTGGAGGCATCCGACAGCACGGCCCGCTCCAGTTCCTCCCGCTCCGTCTCCCCCCCGGCGTTGAAGCCCAGCCGCTTCCCCTTGGCAAACCGCTGGGCCCCCAGGTTGGAGGTCATCACCAGCACGGTATTCCGGAAGTCAGTCTTCCGCCCTTGGGCGTCGGTGAGCACCCCCTCCTCCATCACCTGGAGGAGGACGGACCACACGTCCCGGTGGGCCTTCTCCAGCTCGTCCAGCAGCACCACCGACCAGGGGTTCCGCCGTACCCGCTCGGTGAGCTGTCCCCCCTCCTCGTGGCCCACATAGCCGGGCGGGGAACCCAGCAGCCGGGAGACGGTGTGGGCCTCCATATACTCCGACATATCAAAGCGGAGCAGAGCCTCCTCGCTGCCAAAGAGGGCCCCGGCCAGCGACCGGCACAGCTGGGTCTTGCCCACCCCGCTGGGACCCAGAAGGAGAAAACAGCCCACCGGCCTGCGGGGGTCCTTCAGCCCCAGGCGGCCCCGGCGGATGGCCTTCACCACAGCGTCCACCGCTCTGTCCTGTCCAAGCAGATGGCGGCGCAGCTGGCCATCCAGCTCCATCAGGGCTTTTTTGTCCGCCTCATCCGGGTCCTGGATGGGTACTCCGGTCCACTGGGACAGCACCGCCTGGATGTGATGGGGCTCCACGGCGAACTGCCCCTGGCCCGACTGCCATTTTTGCCGCTCCCCGTCCAGCTCCCGGCGGAAGTCCCGCTCCACGTTGCGCAGGATGGCGGCCTGTTCGAAGTCCTGCCGGCGCACCGCATCGGCCAGCTGGCGTCCCGCCTGAGACACCCGGCCCTCCAACCGTTGGAGCTCCGGGGGGAGGGCCTTGCCCGACAGCCGGGCCTGGGCGGCCGCCTCATCCACCAAATCGATGGCCTTGTCGGGCAGGAACCGCTGGGGCAGATAGCGGCAGGACAGGTCTACCGCCGCCTCCAGGGCGCTGTCCGAGATGATGAGGTGGTGGTGGGCCTCATACCGGCCCCGGAGGCCCTGGAGGATCTCCAGCGTCTCCTCCCGGCTGGGCTCCTTGACGGTAACAGGTTGGAACCGTCGCTCCAGGGCGGCGTCTTTTTCGATATACTTCCGGTACTCGTCGATGGTGGTGGCTCCGATCACCTGGAGCTCCCCCCGGCTCAGGGCGGGCTTGAGGATGTTTGCCGCATCAATAGCCCCCTCCGCGCTGCCCGCCCCCACGATAGTGTGGAGCTCATCGATGAACAGGATGATATTCCCCGCCCGGCGCACTTCATTGAGGACGTGCTTCAGCTTCTCCTCAAACTCCCCCCGGTACTTGGTGCCCGCCACCATAGCAGACAGATCCAGGGCGTAGATCCGTTTGCCCAGCAGATGCTGAGGGGCGGTCCCGTCGGCGATGGCGGCGGAGAGGCCCTCCACCACGGCAGTTTTGCCCACGCCTGGCTCGCCGATGAGGGCGGGGTTGTTCTTGGTCCGGCGGGACAGAATCTGAATCACCCGCCCCAGTTCCTCCTTCCGGCCGATCACTGGGTCCAGCCGGCCCTCAGCGGCCAGCCGGGTCAGATCCCGGGCGCACTGGTCCAGCTGACGGGTGTCCCCGTTGGAGCGGGCCTCCGGCTCCCGGGGCCGGGGCTTGGGAACGGGGGCCTCCTCCCCGCCCAAAGAGGCAGAGACAGAGCGGTACAGCCCGTCCGTCTCCACCCCGCAGTGGGTCAGCAGCCGGACAGCTCCACTGCCCCGGGTCCGCAACAGGCCCAGCAGCAAATGCTCAGAGTTGACTGCATTCTGGCCCAGACGGCGGCTCTCCTCCACCGCCCCCTGGATGGCCATACAGCAGTTGGGCGTCAGCCCCTGGTGGATGGAGCGGGCCGGGACCCCCGTCCCCACCCGCTGGGCGATGGCCAGCCGCAGCGCCCGGCTGTCCGCCCCCGCCCGGCGCAGGGCCATGGCCGCAGGGCTGAACTCCTGCCCCGCCAGCCCCAGGAGCAGATGCTCGCTGCCCACATAGCTGTGCCCCAGCCGGGCGGCATTCTCCTGTGCCAGACGGATGGCCCCCAGGGCGGTGGATGTGAATTGACTGTCGGACATGATGGTTCACCTCAGAAGCAAATTCTTTTTACCATCATGCCCGATTTTCCGGAGTTTAGCCCACTGCCTGCGGAGGACAGGAATTTTTTATCCGATTTCAAGCCTTCAGACCTCACAAAAAAGAAGAAGACGTTCCGCCTTCTTCTCTGCTTTCCACAATATTTATCGAAAGTTCTCCTGGGCATAGCGGATCAATTCGCCGCGGAAGCTGGGGTGAGCGATGGCGGCCATAGCCTCCGCCCGCTCCCGCAGGGACAGACCGGACAGCTTCGCCGTGCCGTATTCTGTCACCACATACTGGACCGCGCTCCGGGGAGCCGATACAGTGCTCCCGCCTGGAATGAACGGCAGTATGTTAGATTTCAGAGAGCCGTCCTTCCTTTTGTGGGTGGACGCCAGGCAGATAAATCCCTTGCCACCCTCAGAACGGAAGGCGCCCTCCAGGAAATCCAGCTGTCCGCCTGTACCGGAGAGCTGCCGGATCCCCGCAGATTCCGCATTTTCCTGTCCCATCAGGTCCAGCTCCACCCCGCCGTTGATGCTGATTACATTCCTCATCCTGCCAATCCGCTCGGGGGAATGGACATAGTCCACATCCGCCGGCCGGAACAGCTCCGGGGACTCCCGCAGCCAGTCATACAGCTCCTCAGAACCCATCGCCAGATTCCAAGTGGAATATCCGGTGTCCACCTCCTTGCGGCGGTTGGTCAGCTTGCCTGCGTTGTGGAGGGCCAGAAAGGCGTCGCTGATGGTGCCGGTATGACAGCCCAGGTCCTTTAAGTCAGATTCGGCGATCATCCGGGCCACAGTAAAGGGAACGCCGCCCACGCCAAGAGACAGAACCGCCCCGTTTGGAATCTCACTGACAACCCGCTTCGCGATTTCAATCTCCACCGGGGAGGGGTCCTTATAAGTACGGACGGGCAGAGGCTCATGCTCCCCCTCCACAATCAGGTCGGCCTCAGAGAGGTGGACCTGATGGGAGCCGTCCACCCCCTGGAGGGTGGGGAGACGCTCATTGATTTCAAACACCACGGTGCGGGCCTTCTCAAAGATGGTCCGCCAGGCGTAATTGGAGATGCCCAGGCCGCAGAAGCCCTGATGATCCGGCTTGGACACCGGGACGAAAGCCGTGTCCACCCGGATGTGATTCCGGTACAGGCCAGGCAGATACCGCAGGAGCATAGGCATAAAGCTGACCAGCCCCCGGCTCTGAAGCTTCCGCTCGTAGTCGCCGATATGCCAGCTGTAGTAGCGGAAGGCGCTCTGCTCCGGGTCCTGTTCCACCACCTCGATTCTGGGACGGATCACCAGCCCGCCGCGGATCTTCACATCCCGCAGTTCCCCCTTCCGTTGGGCCAGAGCCCGGTCCATCAGCTCTGGAAAGCCCGCCCCAAAGCCATAATCCACCCAATCTCCTGGGCGGACCGCCCGGGCGGCCACCTCCGGGGTGACAAATTTACTTCTGTAATTACTGATCATAGTCCACCTCTCAGCCTTGGATCAAAAATATTCGGACACACCGCGGTCTTCGCCCTTTGCCGGAAGCAAGGCCGTACCACCAGAAAAGCTGATTTATTATATCAGACATTCTGTCTGCCTACAAGCCCTATGGCGGGGACGAAGCCACGGCGCGTCCTTTGGAAGAAGAGAGAAGTCAGCTGTTCAAGGCCAGGCCCGCGTCCAGGGCCTGAATATTGATATCAATCACCTTGGGCTTGGCAGAAAAATATTCCCGGATGGCCGCGGCCACGCTCTCACGCCTGAGCATGCCGGTGTGCTTCAGCATGGCGCCCAGGGCAATGGTGTTGGCAACCGCCATATTGCCCATCTCAATGCTCATCTGTTTGAAGGGGTGGCCGATGTGGACGCCTTTGGCCCCCACGGCGGGCTTGACCAGCTCGGTGTCGTAAAACACCAGGGTGTGGTCGGCCAGTTTGCCGGCATAGCGGTCATAGGCCACCTGAGCCAGGCAGAGGATCACGTCGGGGATCTCAATGTCAGGGTAGCTGATCGGCTGGTCGCTGACAATCACATCGGACTTGGTGAAGGTCCCCCGGGTCTCGGAGCCGTAGGAGGCTGCCAGGGTAGCGTAGACATTCTCGTGGATCGAGGCGGCCTCCCCGATGATCTCGCCGGTGGAGATGAGTCCCTGTCCGCCCACGCCGCTCAACACAATCTGTATCTTCATACCGTCACCGATTCCTTTCCGCTCAGTCTGTCGATGATCCGCCGGTAGCGGGTGTAGTAGTCCTCCCTGGGCCTGTTTGTCAGAACGCCGGTGAGGAATCTGTCCCCCAGTTCCTCCGCACTCATGGAGACGGCCCGTTCCACGGGGACCGTCATGCTGTGGAGCTTCTCCAGCATCTGAGCCGCGTCTCCAAATTTATTCAGACGGCCGTAATGGGTGGGACAGGTGTCCATAATCTCGATCAGGGCAAATCCCTTCGTCTGCATACCCTGCTTAATCAGATTGCGGATCTGCACCGGATTATAAGGGGTGGAGCGTGCCACAAAGGGAGCTCCCGCCGCCTCGGCCAGCTTACAGATATCAAAGCCCGGCTCAATGTGACCGTAGATGGAGGTGGAGGTGACGCTGCCCTCCGGCGTGGTGCCGGAATACTGTCCCCCGGTCTGACCGTAGTTGTAGTTGTTGGCGATGATGGCAGTCAGATCGATGTTGCGGCGGGCGCAGTGGATCAGGTGGTTGCCTCCGATGGTGGTGCCGTCGCCGTCGCCCATGGTGACCAGGACCTTCAGGTCCGGATTGGCCAGCGCCACTCCGGTGGCGGCAGCCAGGGCCCGGCCATGGGTGACGTGCATACAGTTGATGTCCAGATAGTCGTCCACCCGTCCGAAGCAGCCGATGCCGCTCACCAGGGCGATATCATGCTTGTCCAGCTCCTGCTGGGCCAGGGCGTCGGCGATGGCCTGGAGAATGATGCCGTGGCCGCAGCCGGCGCACCAGGTATGGGGCAGCTTGTCAAAAAGCATGTAGTCCTTATAGCTGGCCATGTCAGAGCGCCTCCTTCCACGCGGAAATAATCTGAGCCGGGGAAATCAGGATGCCGTCCACCCGGTTGGCCTGAACCACCTTACAGCCGTAGTCGTTCAGCTTGCGGACCTCGCCGGCGATCTGTCCCAGGTTCAGCTCAGGGACCACCACAGTCTTCGCCGTGGAGAGGACCTGACGAATCTCCTTCTCCGGCAGGGGCCACACCGTCTGGAGCTGGAGCATGCCCACCTTCTCCCCCTGAGCCCGGAGCTGTTCCATAGCGCCCATGGCGCTTCTGGTGGAACAGCCGTAGGTGATAAAAACGGTCTCGGCGTCCTCCAGATGATACCGCTTTGTCATACAGATATCGTCCGCATTCTTCTCAATTTTGTCGGTGAGGTAGTGGGTCACCCGGTGGATATTCTCGGGAGTGGGCCGGAATTCTCCCTTCTCATCGTGGGTGGAGCCGGTGGTCCGGGACAGATACTCCCGTGAGCCGAAGGGAGGCATGGGAGCCGGGGTAACGCCGTCATAGCGGTAGGGACGGAACTCCTCCTGACGGAGCCCGGCCTCCGGCTGCTTCCGGTTCACAATCTCTTCGGGCTCCAGCTCCCGGATAGTAACCGTCTCCCGCAGGTGGCCGATGGTCTCATCCGCCAGCAGATAGACCGGGGTGCGATACTTTTCGGACAGGTTAAAGGCCTGAACCGTCAGATCGAAGCACTCCTGCACCGAGGCGGGGGAGAGGGCAATTATGCTGTGGTCCCCGTGGGCGCCCCAGCGGGCCTGCATCACGTCGCCCTGAGCCGGTTTGGTAGCCGCACCGGTGGAGGGTCCGCTGCGCTGCACGTCGATGATGACAGCGGGGATCTCCGACATGATGCCCAGCCCCAGATTCTCCTGCATCAGCGAAACCCCGGGACCGCTGGTAGCGGTATAGGCCTTTTTCCCCGCCACCGAGGCCCCCAGAAGGGCGGCCATGGAACTGATCTCGTCCTCCATCTGAACATACAGGCCGCCCGCCTTGGGCAGCATCCGGGAGGAATATTCCGCAATCTCCGAGCTTGGAGAGATGGGGTAGCCCGCATAGAACCGGGCCCCGGCGGCCAAGGCTCCCTCCACAATGGCGATATTTCCCTCAATAAACCGCTTTTCAGTCTTCATCCCACGGCCACCTCCACTTCAATGGCAAAATCCGGGCAGCGCATCTCACACAGCCTGCATCCGATACAGGCCTCCGGGCGCACCACCTCCGGACAGCGGCCCACAGTTTGGGCCAGAACCTTTTTGGGACACAGGGCGGAACAGATCCCGCACTGCTTGCAGTGTCCCTCCCGGACAATTATGTTGAACTTGCTGTCCATTGTCACACAATACCTCCTTGCTTCGTCAATACCTTCTTTACTGGGTGTCTCTTGTCTCTCATGATACACGGAACCCCATCCACAATTCTACAGGCATTTTGTCAAAAAATTCACTGATATTGCTTTAGAGATGACAGGCAGTGCAGGAGGGCGGCAGGGACATTTTCACAAAAACAGGCGCCGCGGATTACTGCGGCACCTGTTGACAGAGGCTATGATAGGGGACTACTGACGGTATTGAAGGGATTTGACATATTTCCCGGGAGATACTCCAATAATCTGTCCAAAGCTGCGGATAAAATGGGCGTTGTTTCGAAAGCCCACCCGCTCTCCTGTCTCCTGCACGCTCATTCCCTCCCGGAGGAGAACGCAGGCCTGACGAATCCGGCAGTTGGTCAGATAGGCCCCTACACCGAAGCCGGTCAGCGCCTTGAACTGGTGGCAGAGGTAATATTTGCTGATAAAAAATTTTTGGCTGAGCATATCCAGGGTGAGCTCCTCGGTGTAGTGGTCGTGAATATACTCCATCAGCGGCAGGATCCGGGCGAACTCCTTGGAGGGACGGGGCGGGGCCTGCGGGAGCGCCTGCTGCAAAATACGCCCTATTTTCAGAATAATTTCCATAAAAACGATATTTCGCTGGAGATCACCGCCAAATTCCCCATCTTCCTCCCGGCAGCGCTCCATCAGGGCGCTGAGCTCCTCAAAGACCTCAGTCGGCAGCACGGAGTAGTAATTACAGCTGTCGAAGAGGGACTGAAGGCGAGTCCGGGAGCTGGAGAGCATCCACAGAGCCTCCGCCGAGAAATGGAGGATATATCGTTCATAGGAGGCGATGTCCACAACACAGCGGTGCATCACCTTGGGGGGAAGAAGGAACATCATCCCCCGGCACAGTGGATACTCGTTGTCCTGGATATGGAACCTGCCCCCGTCTGACAGGCACAGAAGCACCTCATAGCCGTCATGAAAATGGGGCTCGCTGATCTGCTGAAAGGAATGAATATTTTTTTCCAGCTCATAATTCAGCTGCACAGAAACCGCCTCCTCTCGGGATTACTCTACAATACCACAGAAAAGCAATTTTTGCAAACTCAATTCTTGAAACAGTAAAAAAGCGGCGCCGTGCTCTGTCCACGGCGCCGCAAAACAGGGTATCGCTGCTTACTGTGGTCCAAACCGGTCCCAGTAGCCCATGACAAAGATGAACAGCACGATCGCCGGCAGGATATAGCTGACATAGAACCGAATTTTCCCGGGAAAACGCAGACCGTCCCCCTCGTTGGCCTCGGCCAGGAAGTGCTTCCAGTCCCAGCCCCTTCTGCTGGTGCAGAACAGCACATAAACCAAAGACCCCAAAGGCAGAATATTCTGTGAGACCAGAAAATCCTCGATGCCGGAGATATCCATGCCCAGAACCGTAAATCCGGACCAGACATTACAGCCCAGAATACAGGGCATGGACAGCAGAAGCACCCCCGCAAAATTGATCAGCACCGCCTTTTTCCGGCTCAGCCACCACCGGTCCATGGTAAAGGAGATGATGTTCTCAAAGACGGCGATCACGGTGGACAGGGCGGCGAAGGAGAGAAACAGGAAGAACAATCCACCCCACAGCCGGCCCATTGGCATGTGGTTGAAGATGTTGGGCAGGGTCATAAAGACCAGGGCGGGGCCCTCCCCGGTGGACACCCCAAAGGCGGAGCAGGCGGGGAAGATGATAAGGCCCGCCACAAAGGCCACGCAGGTGTCCAGCACGCCGATGCGCAAAGCCTCCCCGGCCAGGCGGTGCTCCTTGCCGATGTAGCTGCCGAAGATAGCGATGGCCCCGATGCCCAGAGAGAGGGTAAAGAAGGCCTGTCCCATGGCAGCGAAGACCGCCTCACCCAGAATCCAGTTCCCCTCTGCGTCATAGACCAGATTGCGGAAGTTGGGCTGGAGATAAAACCGCAGGCCCTCCCCCGCCCCGGGCAGCAGGATGGAGTTCACCGCCAGCACCAGCATCAGAGCCAGCAGGCAGAGCATCATCACCTTGTTCACCCGCTCCACGCCGTTGCGCAGGCCTTGGGCGCAGACGAACATGCCAATACACACCACGATAATCATATACAGCGTCATGGTGCCGGGCGCGCCCATCAGATCAACAAACTGCGCGGAGACCCCCTCGGCGTCCAGGCCCGCAAAGTCCCCCCGGAGGGTCTTGATAAAGTAGTATAGCAGCCAACCGGCGATGACGGTATAAAACATCATCAGCAGATAGTTGCCCGCAAATCCCACATAGCTGTACCAGTGCCACCGGGAGCCTGTGGGTTCCAGCCTCTGGAAGGACAGGGCAATGCTCCGCTGACTGGCCCGGCCCACCGCCAGCTCCATCACCATAACGGGCAGACCCAGAACGACCAGAAACAGCAGATAGAGCAACACAAAGGCCGCCCCGCCGTATTGCCCCGTGATGTAGGGAAAACGCCATACGTTGCCCAGCCCGATGGCGCACCCCGCCGAAATGAGCACGAAACCCAGACGGGAAGAAAATGTCTCTCGTTTTTCCATATAATTGCCTCCTAAATGATACACCACGTTGTTATTTTAACCATTTTTTCCTGTTGGGTCAATACCTGCTTTTTCCCGAAAAATTTCCCCTTGACAGCAGGATTTTTTGCGCTATAATAGTGGTACAACAGTTCTATAGAACACATTTTCGGAAGGAGGCGGCCCTGTGGAGCTGCTGGACAAGCTGAATATTCTGGCCGACGCCGCCAAATACGACGCCGCCTGCACCTCCAGCGGGCTGGACCGCTCCGGCCGGCCGGGGTCCATCGGCAGTACGAACCTGGCGGGTTGCTGCCACTCCTTTTCTGCGGACGGGCGGTGCATCTCCCTGCTGAAGGTACTGCAAACCAATGTGTGTGTCTACGACTGTCAATACTGTGTCAACCGCCGGTCCAACGACGTGCCTCGGGCAGTCTTTGCCCCGGAGGAGCTGTGTGAACTTACCATAGGCTTCTACCGCCGGAACTACATCGAAGGGCTGTTCCTGTCCTCCGCCGTCATCCGTGGCCCGGACTACACCACCGAGCTGATGATTAAAACCCTGCACATTCTCCGTGAGAAACATCGCTTTGGGGGCTATATCCACGCCAAGGCCATCCCGGGGGCCGATCCTCTCCTGACCCACCAGCTGGGTCTGCTGGCCGACCGGATGAGCGTGAACATCGAGCTGCCCTCCTCCCCCAGTCTGGCCCTGCTGGCTCCGGACAAGAAAAAGGAGGCCATCCTCACCCCCATGGGACAGATTCGGGACGGAATCTCGGAGTCCAAACGGGAGCTGGCCGTCTACCGCCACGCCCCCCGGTTCGCCCCGGCAGGGCAGTCAACCCAGATGATCGTGGGGGCCACCCCGGAGAGCGACCGGCACATCCTCACCCTCACCCAGGCCCTCTACGACCGCTACCAGCTCAGACGGGTGTTCTACTCCGCCTATATGCCCGTGTCCTCCAGCCCTCTGCTACCGATGGCGGAGGACTTCAAGCCACCCCTCCTCCGGGAGCATCGGCTCTATCAGGCCGACTGGCTGCTGCGGTACTACCACTTCCGGGCAGAGGAAATTTTGGACGAAAATCAGCCCGATCTGGACCCCCGGATGGACCCCAAGTGCTGCTGGGCCCTGCGCCACCTGGAGTTCTTCCCGGTGGAGGTGAACAAGGCGGACTACGAGGCCCTGCTCCGGGTCCCTGGCCTGGGCGTACGGTCGGCCAAACGCATCCTCAAGGCCCGGCGGGTGGGCCCCCTTAACTTCGAGGGGCTGAAGCGACTGGGGGTGGTCCTCAAGCGGGCCCAGTATTTCCTCACCTGCTCCGGGCGGATGATGGAGGGACTGCGGGTCAGCGAGGACGGCCTGCTCCGCCGCCTGGTGGCCCTGGAAGCCCCCACCCTGGCCGAGCCCATGCCGGAGCAGCTGTCGTTGTTTGACAGCTCTGTGTAGAAGTGTAAAAGCCTCCCTCTGCGGAGGGGGCCTTTCTCCCGTGGGGGACAGGAGTTTCAGAAAGGAGGCCTCCCATGTCCTGGACACAAATCTCCTGCCAATATGACGGCAGCTACCCCGGATTTCTCTCCTGCGTGTTCGACTGCTATATCAACCGGGAGGAGCCAGTGGAATTCCGTACAGCGGAGGATATGTGCTGCTCCCTCTACCCCCTGCGGACAGTAGAGACCGACGAGGAACACGCCGTGCGGGTGTACCGCTCCTTTGACAAGTTCGGCCGGGAGGGCCGGGAACTGGCGGTGCGGACCTTCCTCACCTGCCTGCCCGAGAAAGAGCTTTGGCTGTGGCGTTTTCTCCGGCTGGGGTATGAGCAGGGGCCAAAAATCGGTAAAAATCTCACCGACCCGGTGGTAGACAAGGTGCGCAAAGCGGTGTGGCATCTGGAGCATGAGGCCCACATGTACAAGGGCTTCACCCGATTTTCCGAGCTAGACGGGGTGCTGGCGGGAGAAATCGAACCCAAAAACCGGGTGCTCCCCCTGCTGCGTCCCCACTTCTGCGGACGCTATCCCCAGGAAAATTTTGTGCTCCATGATCGCGTCCACCACGAGGCGCTGCTCCATCAGCCCGGGCCTCACGGCTGGGCCATCCTCCCGGTAGAGGATTTCTCCCTGGCCGCCCCGGGAGCGGAGGAGCTTTCTTACCGGAGGCTGTGGCGCTCCTTTTACGACACCATCGCCATCGAGGACCGCTATAACCCCAAATGCCGCATGACCCATATGCCCAAGCGCTATTGGGCTATGATGACCGAGTTTCAGAAGGACTGGGACACCGCTCTGCTTTAGAGAGGATAGTGCTTCGCCGCAGGCGAAATGCGGTGAAAAAAGGGGGAGAGGCGGATATGGTCCACCCGTAAGATCAGGCACTGTAGGTGCGCACATCGTGCGCCCGCCGTTTGAGGACCTGTGCGGTTAGCAGCGGGCGGCCACAGGCAGCCCCTACAGAAAACGGCGCGCCCTGCACTCGCATGTTCGGCTTCGCCGAATACAATCCCCACCGCCCGCAAGGGGCGGGAGTTTTTAATAAACTGAAAGCGGCGGAAGGCATTGCTGCCCTTCGCCGCTGGTATGTTTTGTTTTACTTCTTGGCGGGCAGGACGATGACCTGACCCTCATAGATGGTGTTGGCATTTTTCAGCCGGTCGGCGTTGCGCTCAAAAACAGCCTTGTACTCGCCGGCCGTTCCGTACTCGGCGGCGGCGATTTTGCCCAGGGTGTCGCCGGCCTTCACGGTGTACAGCCTCTCACCCTCAGCTGCGGCGGGGGCGGGGAGCAGAACGGCCTTACCCAACTTCTCGGGCAGGGTAATGACCATCCCCTCCTTCAGGGCGGTGTTTTTGTTGGCCTTCATCAGCTCGTAACGCTGGGCGTTAGTGCCGTAGAAGTTGGTGCAGACGGAGCTCCAGCTGTCGCCCTTCTTCACAGTGTAGCTGCCGGGAGCAACAGGCTGAGTGGGCTGCTCCGGCTCAACGGGGGCAGTAGGCTCGGTGGGCTGCTCCGGCTCAACGGGGGCAGTAGGCTCGGTGGGCTGGGCGGTCTTGCCCTCCACGAGAATGAACCAATCCATCTCAGACGGGTCTGAAGTAGCTATGCCGCTGTTAGAAATCCCTACAAGGGTATTGGTGCCAAACAGCTCCAGCACCCTGTCGGCGGACAGCCTCGCCTCATGTCTCCCTTCTTCATCACGGCTGACATAAGCCTCCCAAGAGATGCCCGTCCAAACGCTGCCGACTGGCAGAGCTTCATACCCATTCTCCGGCAGAAGATCAGCATACCCGTTCTGTCCACCGCTGTAATCTTCATCGCTATAGTTGATCTCTATCGTACGTTTGTCATACACACCGTCTCCGTCCGGGTCCGACCACGCCGTTAAATAAAAGCCTTCTGAACTATAGGCATAGCCATTACTGTAGGTATAGGTAAATACTGCTGTGTCACCCTTTGCCAATACGCACACATTTTCCGCCGTCCACTGGAGGTCGTCTTCTTTATAAAAGATTGTCTCGTCAATACTGGGATCATAATCGTAGAAACCACAATCGCGGAGGGTAAAGGTTTTTGCGCCCACAAGCACCTCCGTGTTGGATTTGCCGGGCACCTCCAGCTTCCACTTCGATTCCGCCGCAAAGGTGGGGGCCGCCAAGGACAGGGACAATGCCAACGCAAGGGTCAGGGAAAGCGCTTTTTTCAGTTTTCGCATGGTTTTGTACCTCTCTTTCTGTATTGAGGTCCCTTTTCCTTTGCACTGCAAAGGAAAGAAGGGTACCCTTCTTTCCTTTGCACTGCAAAGGAAAGAAGGGTACCCTTCTGTGTCACATTATAGCATAGCTTTTCGAAGGTTGCAAGGGTAACCTGAAAAAACGGCCTCCCTCCGTCATTTGCTTCACAAATGACGGAGGGAGGCCCTTGCTCTCACTGCTCCGGGTCGGGCGCAAGCCGGACAGTCTGCCCGTTGACCTCCACGGCCTCTCCGGCAGGGATCAGAAGGTACTTTTTTCCGTCGATGATTCGTGTTTCCGCCAGATAGCTGCACTCCGGACTGATGGACACCGAGGCCTCGGCGGTCTTGATTTCAAATCTTCCGGGGTCAATCAGATTGGCGGGATTCAGAACGGCGCCAGCGCCAAACCGCTCCCCGCAGCTTTCCTGAAACACGCCGACCCGCTCCTGAGGAACAGAGCAATCTTGAAGAATGGCGGCAATATCCCCCACCGTCATGGTCAGCGGCTCGTCCGCTCCGTCCTCCTTGTGCCGTGCGATCCGGTCGGTCAGGCCCTCGTGGATAGAACGGACCACCTCCATGGTACAGGACTCCTCCAGCGCCTGGGACAGGACCTCCCGAAAGGCCTCCCGCTGCTCCGCGGCAGACATGGGCGGTTCTGTGTGAAATATCCCGTCAATGAACTCCTGATGGAGCTGGTCCGACCTGCGGGAATAGAACAGGGCGTTATACAGATTGGCTGTCCGGCCGTCGAAGGCCGGGAAGAGGAAGCCCAGCTCCGGCGGGGACACCACCTGTGGGGCGGTGTAGTGAAACTCGTTGTCCCCAGGGAAATACCCCAGCTCAGGCCGGCCCAGCTTCACAGGACAGACACAGCACAGAATGTAAGAGAACACGTCCTCAGAGGCGTCCTCCTGAAGGGCACCGTCCCTGCCCCGGCGGGGCACATCGTAGGCGTCGCAGGCCGCCAGAAGCAGATAGCTGTTCCCCTCCATATCCAGGCTGTCGATCACCTTCTGGTAAAAAGCCTTTCGTGCCGCTCCATCCCGCAGAGCGCTGGAACGCAGGGCGGAGAGAAGACGGTGCTCCTCACTGTCCATCACCTGCTGGGTGGAAAACACAATGTCAATCAGGTTTTTCCCTAACACCCCAGACAAGGTCTTTTTCAGAAGGCCCAGGTACTTCTCCGCCTCCTCCTGAGGCATAGCGCCCAGGGATTCATCTAAATCGGAAACAATCTCCCCTTCGCCGTTGACAAAGCAGCCGTAGATGCGGCTGACCGCGTTTTTTTCCGGCCTCCAGCGGCGGCGCAGTTCGCTGACTTCTTTTTGATTCATAAGTGCAACCTCACTTTATCCCTAATACTTCCGATTCTTTTTCGCATTCCTTCTCCTTGGATGAAGACGCAGAGGCAAATCGGAACTCCGCAAACGGCGCCCCGGAGGACGCCGTCCCCTATTGTAGCCCATATGAAGCGAAAATGCAATCGATATTGGAAGAGGCATATCATCATAATTTGTCCGAATCCGCACACACTTGATCAAGAGGTGATAGCATGGATTCCCTATGGACAAAGACGGCGCGCCTTCCCCATTTCCCTCCTCTAGAGGGGGATAGAGAGACAGATGTACTGATTATCGGCGGGGGGATGGCCGGAATTCTGTGCGCATGGTTTTTGAACCAGGCCGGTGTGGACTGTATCCTCCTGGAGGCGGCAGAACTGTGCGGCGGGACGACAGGCAATACTACCGCAAAAATTACCGCCCAGCATGGCCTGCTCTATGACAGGCTGATCCGCACCCTTGATCAAAAAAAGGCCAGCCTGTATCTAAGGGCCAACCAGGCCGCCCTGGAGCAGTACCGCCGTCTGTGCCGAGATATTGACTGCGATTTTCAGACGCGCGATTCCTTTGTTTTTTCTCTGGACCGGCGGGACAAATTGGAACGGGAGACTTTGGCCCTGACCACATTGGGCGTCTCAGCGGAGCTCGTCACACAGCTGCCCCTGCCTTTCCCCACGGCGGGCGCAGTGCGCTTTCCGAGACAGGCTCAATTCCATCCTCTGAAATTTGCAGCGGCCCTGGTCCAAGGGCTCCGCATCCATGAGCACACAAAGGTCCTGGAGCTCAGGCCCGGCGCGGTGCGCACCCATCAGGGGACAGTCCAGGCCAACAAGATTATTGTCACCACCCACTTCCCCCTGCTGAACAAACACGGCGGCTATTTTATCAAGCTGTATCAGCACCGCTCCTGCGTACTGGCTCTGGAGGGAGGACCGGTGATGGAGGGAATGTATGTGGACGAGGCGGAGGGGGGACTGTCCTTCCGAAGCAGCGGCAATCTGCTTTTGCTCGGCGGCGGCGGTCACCGCACCGGAAAGCGGGGCGGCGGCTGGAACGAGCTGTCCGCTTGCGCACGAAAATACTACCCAGACGCCAGAGAGATCTTTCGGTGGGCCACCCAGGACTGCATGACGCTGGACGGCCTGCCCTATGTCGGTCCCTACTCCAGCGGTACGCCGAATCTGTATACAGCCACCGGATTCAACAAGTGGGGAATGACCTCCTCCATGGCAGCCGCAATGCTCCTGAGTGACCTGGTACAGGACAAGGAGAATCCCTACGCCGAGTTGTTCTCCCCGGCCCGCACATCGCTCCGGCCCCAGTTGGCGGCTAATCTTCTGAAATCAGCCGCTGGCCTGCTGACGCCCACAACTCCCCGCTGCCCCCATATGGGATGTGCCCTGAAATACAACCCCCAGGAGCGGTCATGGGATTGTCCCTGTCACGGTTCCCGATTTGGAGAGGACGGCAGGCTGCTGGATAATCCTGCCACTGATGATCTTCGCAAGAAACCGGCCTCTCCGCAGTAATCCTGCTGTTTAAATCTCCCAGATTCTTCCACGCCCAATATGGTCTCTCAACCGGCCGTCCTCCCCAGGTCCAATTTCAAAGACGAGGTATGTACCGCCTAATTTGGGTCACTCATCCGCTTGATTTTCAAATGAGTATACCAGATGAATAAAGTGCCGCATCACTGGGGTAATATATTTGTCCTTGTGATAAACAAGGTCAAAACTCCGATTAAAATCGGCGTTTACAATAGGACACTGCCATATTTTCCCTTCCCTGACCGCAGACGAGACCAGCCGCTTGGATATAATGCTGATTCCGTGATTATCCGCCACTCCATTGAGAATCGCCTCAGTGTTATAACAGTCCCATACAATTTTTACCGGCAGCCGTCGGCGATAAAGCTCATCTTCAATCTGTGCCCGTGTACCGCTCCCCCGCTCTCGGAAAATCAGTGGATAGGCGGCAAGTTCCTCCAGACTCACCGCGTCTCTCCTGTAGAGGGGATGCCGCGTGGAACAGATCATAACCAGTTCATCCTCCAAAGCCCTGCGCACAATGAGATTCGGGTTGGTAACCCTGCCTTCCACAAGGCAGATGTCCAACTCACTGTTCAGCAGCTTTTGAGCCAAAATATGGGTATTGGCCACAACCAGTATCTCCATATTCAAATTTGGAATCTCTCGTTTCAGTTGAAGCAGAATGGGGCTGATGACACAGGTGCCGACTGTAACTGTAGCGCCCAGGCGGACTTTTTGATTTTTAGCGGCACAGCGGAGATAATCATCCATGGGCAAAATTGATGCGGCAACTGCTGACCCCGGCCAAAATCAGTCTCTCCAGCGTCTTCTCATCCCAGGATGCGGGGCCAATAGTAACCATAATTTTCGTGCAGTTCATGATTCACCTCCCTCATTCATTCCATATCCAGGCGTTATTTACCCCTGCGAACAGAGATATGCACTCCACCAGCTCCACTGTATTTAACATGTTGTCCACAATTTTCAGCCGATTCCAGGCCCGCTCAGTGGTATCCAGTGAGGGAACGGGCATACAGCCGAAGAATAACCTGGGTCGGCTGATCAGCTCGGCAGCATTCAAGTAGAGCTGGAATCGGGTTGCGTCCCGGTCCAGCTTAGTCACTACTGCCGCGTCCCGCTGCCCCTCGATCTTCACAAACACCAGACTCACCCTTGGATTGCGGATCACCCCGCTGTCCGGCAACAGGGGGGTCATATCCAGTGAAACCTTGGCGTTCCAAGGATCCACCCCTGTGGGCAGCGTGTCCATAATCTCCTTTCCCCAAATTTTTTCATACTCTGTGTAGTTATACAGTAAATTTCCAGCCCGGACATTGTCAAAAACGGAGCCGGTATAAAACTCCACTCCGTCTCCAGTCGTCCGGAAGTGGGTATACTCGGTCGTCATCAGCCGAAATCCACGCCGCAGTGTAGCCTCCAGCATTAGGATTGTTTTGCCGGCCCCCGGCCCGCCCACAAAGACCATCATGTGGTTTTTCTCCGGGCTGTAAACGCTGGTAGCATGCAGACAGGAAAAGCCCTCTTTTTCCAAAATACCGGGCATGATGCGCGTCAGAACGCCACCGGTACTGTAAACGGTATACCGGCGGTCCGGCGCCATTCTGTCCCGCTCCAGAACAGGGCCCGCCAGAAAATACTCGTCCCCCTCCCAGAAAAACTCCAGCTCCGGCATATCGGCATCCTGGTAGACATAGAGTGTGGCATGAACTGGCGCACTCTCGGGCTGAACTACCGTCTCCCCCCAGCCGTTGGACAGGCGGTAGGTCCTGGGTGCCTGACGATGCTTCTCATGATCCACATAGTCGGGCGTATATACCAGCTCTTCCCGATTGGAGCAGGCTTTGACATTGACCTGTGAAATCCTTCTGACTTCGGAAAAGCCGCAGTGATCGTAGAAAAATTGTCTGTTGTATCTCATGAAATACTCCCCATCCAAATTTTATAGTCTATAGAATTTAGGATAAAAACACCTCCTTCTCAGCCAATGTCATTAAGTCAAGAGATTTGGTCAAAAAATCCCACTTAAAAAATTTGGAACAACCACAAAAGCAAGTGAAAAACGCAACATTTTTAATGGGAATTTTGAGCGTATTGGCTTAGCTTAATAACATTGCCTGCCCTGCTGGAGCGTTAACCGGCCACCGCACTGGCTTTCCCTTGAAAAACCGGTCAATCTCCATGGCCGCCCACACCGCGGAACGTGTCAGTGCCTCATTTGTGCTGGCCCCGCAATGAGGGGTTGCGGTCACATTGTCCAGGTGTAGCAGGGGATTATCTTTGGATATAGGTTCTTCAGAGAAGACGTCCAAAAATGCGCCGGCAATCTGTCCCCTCTGCAGGGCAGTCAAAAGGCTCTCCTCGTCCACCAGTTTACCGCGGGCTGTGTTCACAAAAATCGCGGAGGACTTCATCATTTCAAATTCACGCTCGCCTACCAGATTCACATTTTCTGGACGCAACGGGACATGCAGTGAGATAAAATCAGCAGTTTGGAACACCTCATCCCACTCTGCTATGCGGACATAATCGGGCGGAATCTTCCCCTCCATGTGTCCCTTATAGACCACTATCTTCATATCAAAACCCATCGCTGCGATTTTTGCCACACTGCTTCCAATATGACCGAATCCAATCAGTCCCAAAGTTTTCCCGGACAGCTCGCTACCCTGACAGCGGTTTTTATAAAAGAAATCCCCCCTTCGGGCCGCCGCACTCAGCCGCTGAATTTTTCTGGCAGCACTGATCATACCGCCAATCGTATATTCCGCCACAGATAAACCGTTAGAGCCCGGGGTATTGGTGACCTGAATCCCCAGCTCTGTGGCGGCAGCCATGTCAATAATGTCCAGCCCCACACCATGACGGGCTATAATACGGACTTGCGGTTCCGTCTCCAAAACTTTCCGGGTCAAGTGGGCGGTTCGCAGCAGAATAGCCTGACATCCTTCCACCTCCCGGCACATAGTCTCCTCATCTGTTCCAGAACCTTCCTTGATCTTAAAACCGTGTTCCCGTAAGTATCTCACTCCTTCCTCAGCAATTCTACAAGGAATATAGACTGTTTGCTCCATTTGATTCACCTCTTTTATAGTCTATAGAATTATATTGAAAAAAACAGCTATACAAGAATCTTCTGAAAAGTTTTTTCTTCCACTACTGAACTCTCCCTCAGCTCCAGTACAAAGGGAAAACAGTCTGCCGCAAGACACAAGTCATAATCCTCCTGCGGCGCCCACTCCAGATCAGAATTAAAAAACTTCTGAGCACTTTCGCACTCCCTCAATCCCCTATGAATTTCCTCCTGAGAAGGCACTCGCTTCCCTTGAAGAGACCTTTTCAGGTAAGAGGCAAACAGGGTGTCCTCGTCGCTGTGAATCCGCCCCCTCGTCCCCATCGCAACCAGAGAGACCTCTCTCGGACTCTGTCTATGGATATATCGGACAATCGCGCCTGACATTGGAAAGCTGCCACCAATAATCGTATGCGCTTTTTCCGCACAGACAGCTCCCTGCGTGCCGGCGCCCGTAGTTTGAATCACCAGCTTTCCGAAAAAATTCCCGTCCAGCATCTCTCTGGGAGAATTTCCATAGTCAAAGCCAGGTACCTTTCTGCCTCCCCTCTCTCCGATCAGAACCGCCCCCGGAAACCGCCGCTTAAAAGCAAAGGCTCTCTCCACAGTATCCACCGGCAGAATTTCCCGGGCCCCCGCTTCCATCACATAGGCCGCTGTTGAAAAAGCCCGGAACACATCAATAATTACCGTCAAACCGACGGCCCGCTTGGCCCCTTCAAGCAGTTCAAGCATATGTATCTGCATGCCACGGCTCCCATTTAATAATTTAGTGTATTTTATTATAGTCGAAAATTCGACAGAAAACAATTGTCAAAAGAAATAAATTATAGACTATATTTTATTGAATTTGTACAACGCCGCTCTCCATCCCGTAATTCTTATAATAAAAACATACATCCCTGCGCAGTCTGCTCATGTGGGCCTCCATGGCCTTGGGCGCTTGTTCCCAGTCCCCCCGCTCAATTGCCTCTAAAATGCCAGCATGCTCCTCAACCGCAATCATCCTGCCATCTGTCAGATCCGTCCCATACCGCTTCTGTACTGTGGGAGCACGGAGAAGGGCTGTCTGGTCAGAGAGGCTATGCAGCAGATTGGCCAAAATGCGGTTATTGGCGCACCTTAAAATATAATCATGGAATTCCCGGTTCACGTTGTGCATTTTAGAAAAGTCTCCGGTTTCATGGACCTGCCCGTATCGCTCCTGAATCAGTCTTAACGCCTGAACATCCTTTTCCGTCATATTAGGCATGGCCTGACGGACCGCCAACACCTCCAGGTACTCCCGAAGGGTAAAGATATCCTCTATATCCTTTTGGGTGAAGCTGACCACTTCAGAGGAGTGGAAGGAATTGCTGACAACCAAGTTGTCTCGCCGCAGCATATTCAGCGCCTCCCGCACGGGGGTTGTGCTGCAATTCAGCCGATTGGCCAGCTCCACCTCATTAATTTTGGTCCCCATTTTGAGCTCCGGAATCAACTGAGATATAATCTCTTCCTTCAGCCTGTAATATACCTGTTCAGACATGGTTCTCCGTGTAACCCCCGCTGCATTTTTATTCATCTTTTCAAAAACCCTTCTATATAAAATATTGTGGTGTTCCCATCAGGCCTTGTGTGATAAATAGCTTTTTCTGTATTATATAACATCCCGGATCAAAAACGCAACCGCCATGTAAAATAAAATACTGCCGCCGTAAACGAACGCCGGCAGAAGATTTCAACTCGAAACCTTCTGCCGGTATTTTTTCGTATTTTTGAAAAGAACCGCTTTGTGATCACACACCGGAGCGCTGGAGCAGTTCCTTGGGGATTTCCCCATGGCCCTGACCCACAAATTTGTAAATCTCCACTGTCTGTCTGATTTGAGCGTCGGTAAGGTGGCGGATGGGTCCCACGGCCCGGGCGGCCAGATAGGCCCTGGCGCACTCCTCCAGATAGACCGCCGCATTGAGGGCCTGCTTCAGGCTTTCTCCGGTGGTCATTACCCCGTGGTGGGCCAGAATCACCGCATGGCCCTCCCCCAGATAATTGACGGTATCGACGCCCATCTCCTCGCTTCCGGGAGAGCTGTAGGGAGAGATGGGAACGTTTCCGCCGCAGGCGTTGCCCAGAGTGGTCAGGTCAGCCCGGAACTCGCTGGTATCCTCCAGCAGACTGATGGCGGTGGCATAGGGCTGATGGGTATGGATCACGGCATTTACATCGGGGCGGTGATTGAAAATGTAGAGGATGGCCGCCGTGTCGGAGGAGGGCTTACGGGCACCCTCAATGATCTTTCCCTCCAAGTCCATCACAATCACATCGTCGGCCGTCATATCCTCATAGATCATGCCGGAGGGGGTGACCAGAATCTCCCCGCTGGGCATGCGCAGGCTCAAATTCCCCCCCGCCAAAGCGATGAGGCCGTAGCGGTCCAGTTTCATACCGCCCTTGATAATTTCCAGTTTTTCCTTCTCAAACACAGGCATATCCTCCTATTTATTGTCAGCGGACAGCTGCCGGCAGATATCCAGCAGTTCCTCCGCACTCCCCGCGAACCAGGCGGGGGAAAAGACGGACAGCTCCTCCCGGGTCTGGTAGCCCCAGGTCACGGCACAGGCGGCGATCCCCGCGTTTTGGGCGGTGATCATATCCACATCGCTGTCTCCCACATAGAGACAGCTCTCCCGGTCCACACCCATCCGCTCCAGCAGGCCGGTGAGGGAGCGGGGGTCCGGTTTGGAGACCGAATCAGGGGTCTGCCCCGCGACCTCATCCAGCAGGCCGGGAAAAAGAGCATCCATCAGAGCCTGGGCCAGGGGGGCCGGCTTGTTGGTCAAAACGGCGCTGGCCACCCCCAGCCCCCTCAGCCCCTCCAGGAGAGCCTTTATCCCTGGGTAGGGGCGGGTCAGGTAAAAAATATCCTGGAGATAGCTGTCCAGATCATACTGACGGACAGGCTCCAGCAGCGGCTCGATGCGCTCCTCGGGACACCCGCCCAGCCGCAGCAGCTGGGGATAGAATTGAGCGATGGACAGCCGGCACAGGCCCTGGCACTGGTCAAGCGTGACCGGATTCAGCCCAAAATGGACCAGAGTGGCGCAGCAGTAGTGGTGAACGGTGGGCAGTGTATCAACCAGGGTGCCATCCAGATCAAAAACGCAGGCCCGAAGCATCACACCGCGGAGAAGTCCACGAAGCGGATATCCTCCATATCCTGCTCCTGAATGCCCAGGTCTTTGTCCATCAGCTTCTCCACAGCGCCGATCAGATCCATAGCGCCCATCTGGTATTTCTTGAGCAGGTACATTTTAGAGGCTCCATGGGCGTAGGTGTCGTTCAGCCCCACCTTGACCAGCCGTTTGCCAATGCCGTTTTCAGCCATCACGTCGGCCACGGCGGAACCCAGACCGCCGATGACAGTGCCGTTCTCGATGGTGACCACACCATGCTTCGCTTTCTGGCAGGCCTCCACCACCTGGGGGTCGGTGAAGGGCTTGAGGGTGGACACGTGGAGGTGCTGGACGGACACCCCCTTCTCCTTCAGGACCGCGGTGGCCCGCATGGCCTCCTCGGTACAGATCGAGGAGGAGAGCAGGGTAATATCAGTCCCCTCGGAGAGAATACGGGCGTGGTTAAACCGCATGGGCTCGGCTGCAGGGAAGAGACGGGGCACCTCCTTCCGGAGCATACGGATATACACAGGGCCGTTGTAGTCATAGGCCAGGTCCAGCACGCCATCAATCTCGGTGGCGTCGCCGATATCGAAGATGGCCAGATTGGGCACGGTGCGCAGCACTCCCACATCGTTTGTGGACTGATGAGTCACGCCGCCGGGGGTGGTAATGCCGGGGACAAAGCCCATAAAGACCACAGGCAGATTGGGGTAAGCCACGCTCATCTCCAGCTGGTCCAGAATCCGGCGGTAGAGAAAGACAGCAAAGGTATGAATAAAGGGGCGGAAGCCCTCCCGGGCCAGACCAGCCGCCCAGGAGCACATATTCTGCTCCGCGATGCCCAGAGAGAAGTACCGGTCCGGGTACTGGTCGTGGAATTCCTTAATTTCGCAGGAGGTCCCCAGATCGGCGGACATGACCACAATCTCGGGGTGCTCCTTGGCCATGCGCAGCATGTTTTTCGAGTGGGTATTCACTTCAATTTTCATGGTAATCACATCTCCTTTCTCAATTACATCTGGGCGCAGAAGGCTTCAAATTCCGCCCGGCGGTCAGCAGGAATACGCACAAAATGCTTGGGCACCATAGATTCCAGCAGAGGAATTCCCTGTGCCGGGTTGGTATCGCATAGAACCATGAGCGGCTTGCCGGGATGGGGCATGCTTGCGGCCTGCTCCAGGGCGTCAAGATCGTGGCCGTCAATGCGGGCCACCGCCCAGCCAAAGGCCTTCATGCGCTCCTCCAGAGGCTCGATGTTCATCACATCCTTGGTCCAGCCCTCTAGCTGCTGATGATTGATATCGGCAAAGACGATAAAATTGTCCAGCTTGTAGAAGGCGGCGGCCTGGAAACACTCCCAGTCCTGTCCCTCCTCCAGTTCGCCGTCAGACAGCATACAGAAGATCCGGCCCGTATTGCCCTTCAGCTTGTAGGCGTGGGCGGTGCCTGCGGCGATTGAAACCGTCTGTCCCAGGGAGCCGGCGGTATTTTCGAAGCCAGGGGAATGCTCCGCGCCAATCATCTCCATGTTCCAGCCGTCCACATTGAACTTCTCGATGGCCGCGGGGGAAATGCGGCCCGCTTCCACCAGCGCACAGTAAATGACAGAGGCGTAATGGCAGCAGGAGACAAAGAACCGGTCCCGGTCAGGGGTCTGCTCCCCATGATAGAGGGAGCCCTTGGGGTAATCCATGTTGGTGGGAGAGGGGACCCCCGGGAAGGGCTGTGCGTCGGGACAGCCCAAGCTGGGTCCCAGGTTGAGGATATTCATATAAAGGGAGGTAACAATTTCAGCCGAGGAGCAGGCCTGGGTCAGATAGCAGCCCCCCCGCTCAATGGCCAGCTTCAGAATGTGCTTGCGCACGTTCGTGGCCGCACGGGCAATCTCCGCCTTGGAATAGTTTTTGTCTGGCATTGTACATATCTCCTTTCGTGTTCGTCGGATATTCCTCCCTGATCGGGGAGACGACGCAGGCAACTTGAGGGGGCACGGTATTTCCCCTCCTATTTCGATGATAAGTATTTCACATATACGAACATTTGTCAACAACGCACCTCATGTCATATTCAACAAAATATCTATATACATTTTGTTAAATACAACAAAATTGGTCATTTAACACATTTTCGGTTGACATTCAAACAAAATGAGTGTAAAGTCATCACAGCTAAAAATTCTTATCGCTGAACAAATGTAACATATACAGCAAAATCATTTACAAATATTCGAGGGGGAGGTCTTCCGCATGAAAGCAGTAGTAAAAACAGCTCCAGGCTATGACAATATGGTATATCAGGATATTCCGGAGCCGGAGGCCGTCGGCGACCTGGTAAAAATCAAGATCGCCTATTCCGGTATCTGCGGCACCGATCTGCACGCCTTCAAGGGCTCTTACGCCAGCACCAAGCCGCCTGTCGTCCTCGGCCACGAGTTCTCCGGAATTGTCACCGCCGTGGGACCCGATGTGAAACATGTCAAGGTGGGGGACCGGGTGACCAGCGAGACCACCTTCGCCACCTGCGGTCACTGCAGCAGCTGCGCCAGCAAGGACTACAATCTCTGCTCCAACCGCAGGGGGATCGGAACCCAGATCAACGGCAGCATGGCCGAATACGTAGTCAGCAGGGAGGAAAGTGTCCATGTGCTGCCCGACCACGTCAGCCTCCTCTCCGCTGCCCTCACCGAGCCGCTGGCCTGCGGTGTCCACTCCAGCATTGAGAAGGGCAATGTACAGAAGGGGGACGTCGTCTGTGTCTTCGGGGCAGGGGCTATCGGCCAGATGGTCGCCCAGGTGTGCAAGGCCCAGGGAGCTACAGTGATTGTGGCCGGTCTTACCGCCGATGCGGAGCGCTTCGCCATCGCCCTCTCCAACGGCGCCGACCGGGCGGTGGATCAGACCAAGGAGGACCTGGCCGCCATTATCAAGGAGATGACCAACGGCGAGGGGGTGGATATCGCCTTTGAGTGCTCCGGCGCCGTCCCCGCCGCCAATAAGGCCTTGGAGCTCACCCGCCGGAAGGGCACCGTGGTTCAGATGGGCGTCTTCCCCGAGGCAAAGGTTCCAATCTGGACCGACCTGATTCTTCACAAGGAGATCAACTATGTGGGCTCCCGCAGCCAGAAGCCCAGCTCCTGGCGCACCTCCATCCGTCTGCTGGGCGAGGGCACCGTTGTCCCCGAAAAAATCGTCAGCAAAATCGTCTCCCTGGAGAACTGGCGTGAGGGGTTTGAATCGTCTATGCGGGGCGAGGGCGTCAAGGCTGTTATCTGCTGTGACCCTTCCCTGAAGGACAAATAAAAACGCGGAGGCAAACGCCCCCGCGCCGGGTTAGACCGCCTGTTAATTTTCTGTTTTGGGATAGGCCCTCTGCTGGTTCTGCTGGAGCATCTCCCGGGCCAGAGCCTGGTCGGCCACCAGCACGTTGATGTAGCCGCCCCGGATGGCGCCCATCACCGCCTCGGCCTTAAACGCGGAGGCGCTGACGCCCACCGACCACTGCGCGTTGCGCATGACGCTGAGCGGAGCTCCGATGGGGTAGCGGTTCTCCAGCGGAACCGGATTTCCGTCCCGGTCGTAGGGCCTGGCCAGCATGTGGCCCACAGCCCCCCGCCCGATCAAGTCCATCCAGTCCCGGTCGGTAAAATACCCTGCTTGCTGAAGGGTGGTGTTCGGGTCCAGGGTACCAATGCCGCTGAGAATGATGTCCACGCCGTTGGCCTTGTGCAGGGTGGCCTTGATCTGGGGCTCGTTCACAAGATAGGAGTGGACCACCTCGTTCCCCACATAGATGGGGGAATAGATATTGGAGTAAGTCCCCCCAATGCGTTTGGACAGCTTCAGCGCCAGCTCAATGCCGTCCACGTTGGGATTGCCGGTCCCCATACAGCCCACCATCTGCACCACATGGGCATTGTAGTACTCCCGTTCCGGCATCAGCTCGCATAAATAACGGGTAGCCTCCCCCCACGCGATTCCGATGGACAGGTTGTTATCCATGATGGTGCTGAAAAACTGGCAGGCAGCCTCGCAGCAGCGGCGCAGAGCCTTGTGATACTCATACTCCCCGCTGACGACAATGGCCTCCCGCAAACCAAAGACATTGCGCAGAGTGAAAGAGAGCTGAGGGTCCTTTCGGATTGGACTGTGGATTACAATCTCCACCACACCGGCCTCCTTGGCCTCGTCCAGCAGACGGGATACGGTGGGCCGGGAAGTATTGAGCAGCTTCGCCACCTCGTTTTGGTTCAGCCCCTGCTCATAATAAAGCTCCGCCACGCGGACCAGAAGGTCGGATCGTTCCCCCATAATGAATCAGCACTCCTTTGGTTTGTTGTCACAAAGTATATCACAAAGCGTCCCGGCACACAAAGAAAAAACGAAAAAAATTTTAGGATAAGGAGAAAGACGTATGTTCCAAAAAGAGACCTCAGTTAAAAATCCCACCGGACTTCACGCCCGTCCCGCCTCTCAAATGGTCCAGTTCTGCAAGGGCTTTCCGGAAAAAATCACCTTGATCGCCGGAGAGCGTCAGGTGGACCCCAAGAGCATCATCACCATCCTGGCCGCCGGCCTGAAGCAGGGAACTCCCCTCACCGTCCAAGTGGAGGGCGGAAATGAGCAGGACGTCTGTGAGAAGGTTGTGGCCTTCATTGAGGGTCTGGAGGAGTAAACCACAAGGATATCAAAAAGGAGGAAATCAACGTGCAGGCAGTTTATGAGGATCTGGTTGTCTTCGGTGTGGACGCCAGGGACGCAGAGGACGCCATCCGGCAGGTTGGGCAGCGTCTTCTTGACAAGGGCTTTGTCAAGGACACCTATATCGACGCAGTGGCCGCCCGGGAGAAGGAATATCCCACCGGCCTTCAGCTGAAAGATATGGCGGTGGCCATGCCCCACACCGCAGGCGTCCATGTGAACACCCCGGCGGTGTGCATAGCCAAGCTGGCTCACCCGGTGACCTTCGCCCATATGGGCGACCCGGACACCAAGGTGGAGGCCGAATTGCTGTTCATGATGGCCATCCAGAGCCCCGACGCCCAACTGGACACCCTGCAAAAGGTGATGGGCGTGTTCACTAACGAGGCCGCAGTAGCTCAATTCAAGGCGGCAGCAGACAAAAACGCCCTGTATGAGACGGCAAAGCAGTATATCGGATAACGCAGTTTTATGAAGTACCCATTATTATGAAGGAGGAAACTACTATGGCAAAGCAAGTAAAGATTCTGTGCGTATGCGGCTCCGGCACCGTCAGCTCCGCGATGGTGGCCAACAAGCTGAAGGAGAAGCTGGCTGACCACGGCTTCGATGTCAACGCGGTAGAGTGCAGTCCCACCTCGGCCGAAACCGCGCTGGCCGGCGGCGGCTTCGCCCTGATGGCCTGCGTCAGCCCGGTGTATGAGGACTTCGGCATTCCCAAGGTCAACGCTGTGGGCATGCTCACCGGCCTGAGCGAGGATCAGGTGATTCAGGACTGCCTGAAAATTCTGAACAGCCTGTAAATCACATTTCCCCAAATCCGTATCCGTAAGGCGCAATCAGACAGTTCCGCCCATTCCGGGCGGAAGGGAACAGCCGTTTTTACGGCTGAGAGAGAATCAAGGAGGGATTTCTTTGTTAGAAAGTTTTCTGAGCGGACTTGACAAAATCTTTTCCACCTTCGGCGCGCAGGTTTTTGTCCCCGCTATTCTGTTCATTATCGCCCTGTGCATGGGCGTCACTGCCAAAAAAGCCTTTAACTCTGCCCTGCTGTGCGCGGTTGGTCTCACCGGCTTCAATCTGGTCATCAACAGCTTCAGCGCCATTGTCGCCCCCGTGGTCAGCTCCATGGTGGAGAATACCGGCGTCAATCTTCCCACCTTGGATACCGGCTGGCAGTCGGTGTCAGTCATCGCCTACTCCACCCGTGTGGGCGTCATCTTCATCGGCATCGCCATTTTGCTGGAGCTGGTCCTGTTCTTCGTCAAATGGACCAATGTGTTCATGGCCTCCGACCTGTGGAACAACTACTCCTTCATGGTATGGGGCTCCATGATCTACGCCCTGACCAAGAGCATGCCCCTGGCTATGGCCTGCATGATCGTTCAGCTGCTGTATATTATGCTGTTCAGCGAGGTGGTCGCCAAGCGCTGGTCCAACCACTATCAGTACCCCAACTGCTGTATGACCGCTCCCCACCATATGGAGGGCGTGCCCTTCGCCATCTTCATGAACTGGCTGCTGGGTCTGGTCGGCTTCAACAAGATCAAGATCAACGCCGCCTCCATTCAGAAGAAGTTCGGCATCTTCGGCGAGCCCATGTTCATCGGTCTGATTGTGGGCCTGATCATTGGCGTAATCGGCAATTTCAGCGCGCTGGGACAGTTGGCCTCCTGGGGCTCCGTCACCTCCGTGGCCATCTCCACCGCCGCCGTTATGGCTGTGTTCCCCAAGGTGGGCGGCATCTTCGCCTCCGCCTTCACCTCTCTGACCGACGCCTATAAGTCCAAGGCCGCCAAGAGCGGCGAGGGCCGTGAGTGGTACCTCTCCGTCAACGACGCCGCCGGCTATGGCGAGCCCAACACCCTGGTTACCGGCACCCTGTTGATCCCCATCATCCTGGGCCTGTCCTTCGTCCTGCCTGGCAACTCCATGCTGCCCATGGCCGACCTGGTTGCCCTGCCCTACATGGTCGAGGTCTTCGTGTGTGTCTCCCACGGCAACATTGCCAAGAGTCTGGTCACCGGCGCCATCTGGTTCAGCCTGGGTCTGGTGGTCTGCTCCGGCCTGGCCCCCACCTTCACCGAAATCGCAGTGGAAGCCGGCTTCCAGCTCCCCCAGGTGGGCGTGTATGTCATGAGCTTCGGCATCATGGCTCACCCCTTGATGGCCGGCCTGTTCTATGCTTTCCTCTCTAAGAACCCCATCATCATCGGCGCCGTGGTAGTGCTCTACTTCGTGCTCTACTTCCTGTTTAAAAAGAACAAGGCCGCCCTGGTGGATTGGATCGAGAACTACGGTGTGGAGGCCGTCGAGGCTTAACCGACAGTTTCCTGAGGCGGAGCCTCTCTGCGGGGGAAGTGACCCTGCGTTTTGCGGCAATACGGATGCCAGCCCTCATATTGCAATCAATATGGCCGCTGTTGTGCATCACAACAGCGGCTGTTTATATCCCGTTTCACACAGACCGGCAGGGATCGCCGTCCCTGCCTTCCCATGGCGGAAAGGAGATCAACCATGCTTGACTTTTTACGAGATGAGCCCCAAAATATAGTGGCAGTCGGCGACGCCTTTGTTGCCGCCGAAACCCTGACTGAGGCCATTCAAGCCTCGCAGATTCAGATTGGCCGGCTGTCCCAGACTTTTTGGGGCACGCCGGACAGCGAGGAATTCACCGCCCGTCAGCTCCACCTGGAGCGCGGGGGCCCAGAAGCCGAACCTTGGGCCGACGGTTTGGAACAGCTCATGGCCGACTGCACCGTCCTGTGCACCCATTTCAATCCGGTTCCCCGGGCTTTGATGGAGCAAGCTCCCAAGCTGCGGGCCATTCTCACCTGCCGGGGCGGCCTGGAACACATCGACCTTCAGGCAGCCTCAGATCGGAATATCCCGGTGGTCAACGTCATCCGCAACGCCGTGCCAGTGGCTGAGTTTACCTTGGGCATGATGCTGGCCCTGACCCGGAACATCGCCGCCTCCCACCGGCACCTGATTGGCGGGGCCTGGGTGAAGGAGTTCCCCAATTCTGGCTTTACCGCCACACTGAGCAACCTGACGGTAGGCCTGGCCGGATTGGGCAACGTGGGCATTGAGGTGGCCCTTCGGCTGAAGGCGATGGGGGTCTCCATGGTCGCCTACGACGGCTATCTGGACCAGGAGCGGCTGGTGCGCAACGGACTGGAGGACATCCGGATTGTCCCGGCTCTGGAGGATGTCTTCCGGCAGGCGGACATTGTCAGCCTCCATCTGCGGCTCACCCCGGAGACGGAACGCACCATCGACCGGCGGTATTTCTCACTCATGAAGCCCACCGCCTATTTTATTAACACCGCCCGCGGCGGTCTGGTGAATCAGGCCGACCTGTTGGAGGCGCTGCGGACCCGTTCCATCGCCGGAGCGGCTCTGGACGTCTTCGACGCGGAGCCCCTCACCCCCAGCGCCGGCTTCGGCGGGCTGGACAATGTGGTTATCACCCCCCACATCGCCGGGGCCACGGTGGACGCCATCCCCAAGTCCCCCTTCCTGCTGATGCGGGAGGTGGACAAAATTCTGAACGCCGGTCTCACCGACCGGATTGTGAACCGCGCGCAGATTCAACTGAATTGACAAGGAGGAACGACCCATGATTTTAAAGGAAGAACGGGAGCAGGTCGTAGAATACGGCAAAAAGCTGGTGGAGCTGGGGCTGACCGTGGGTACCTTCGGCAACCTGAGCGTCTATAATCCCAAGGAAAACCTGATGGCCATCAGCCCCTCGGGCATGGACTATTTTCTCACAAAGCCGGAGGATGTGGTGGTCCTCACTCCCGACGGCGAGAAGGTGGACGGAGACGCCAAACCCTCCAGCGAATACGATATGCACCGCATTTTCTATCAGAAGCGGCCCGGCGTCAACGCCGTCATCCACACCCATTCCACCTATGCCACCACCTTAGCCTGCCTCCACTGGAGCATTGAGCCTCTCCACTATCTGGTGGCCTATTCCGGCGCTGATGTGCCCTGTATCCCTTATGTGCAGTTCGGCACCTATGAGCTGGCCCAGGCGGCCTATGACGCCATGGGAGAGGACCATTTCGCCTGCCTGCTGGGCAACCACGGCCTGCTGGCGGTGGGCGGCAATCTCTCATATACGCTAGATGTGGCACAGCAGATCGAATTTGTCTCTCAACTCTACTACAACACCCGCATGGCGGGCGGAGCCGTCAATCTGACTCCCAAAGATATGGAGATCGTTCTGGGCTCCTTCCAGAACTACCGAAAGAAATAATCCGGGAGGTGCGCTCACATGATACAGATAAAGGGACTGGCAGGGGCATCAGGCTGTGCGGCGGGCCGGGCGGCGGTGTTCCGTCCTTCGGCGCTCTGTCTGGAGCGCCGGACGGTCGACGACCCTCAAACAGAAATTGACGACATGGAGGCCGCCCGCGCCCGGTATATTGACTCCCTGCGCCGTCTGGCCGTCCAGGCTCGGGACACACAGGGCGGGGAGGGCGCCGCCATCTTTGAGGCATATCAGGTTATCGCCGAGGACGACTATCTCTTCGACCAGGTAAAAGAGCTGATTCGTGCGGAGTCGGTCTGCTCCTCCTGGGCCATCGAACAGAAGCGGGCGGAAACCGAGTCCATGTTCCTGGGGGTGGACGACCCCTACCTCCAGGACAGAGCTGCGGACATCAACAACGTCTGTCGGGAGATCACCTGCGAAATCCAGGGTCTCGGGGCGGCTGACCCCTTTGCCGGCCTCCAGGGGGACAGCCTCATCGTCTTCGCCGAGGACCTCACCCCCGCCGACACCGTGCGGATGGACCGGAAGCGGCTGGGCGGCATGGTCACCGAGAAGGGGGGCGTCACCTCCCACACTGTCATTCTGGCCAAGGCTCTGGGCGTCCCGGCCATTGTGGGCACCGGCCCCATGCTGGACCTGGTATCCAGCGGCCAGGAGGCTTTGGCGGACGGCGGCACAGGTTCGGTGATCCTGAGTCCTGACGAAGCTGCCAAAGCAGCGTTTCAGATCAGGAAGGCGGAGGACGACCGCCAGCGCCTCCTTTTTGACGCCTGTAAGGAGGCCCCCGCCCGGACCAAGGACGGCTTCTCCGTCCGAGTGAACATCAACTCCGGCGACAGGGAGAGCATCGACGCCTTTGACGCCGCCGCCTGCGATGGAATCGGCCTGTTCCGCACCGAGTTTCTCTATATGGGACAGAACGGCTATCCTTCTGAGGAGCTTCAGTTTGAGGCCTACCGCTCCATGGCGGAGAAAAACCAGGGCCGTGAGCTGATTATCCGCACCCTGGACATTGGTGGAGACAAACAGCTGGACTATATGGACCTGCCCAGGGAAGCCAACCCCTTCCTGGGCTACCGGGCCATCCGACTGTGCCTGGACCGGGAGGAAATCTTCCGGACTCAGCTGCGGGCCGTCCTCCGGGCCAGTGTCTTCGGTCAGGTGAAGATTATGTTCCCCATGATTGTCAACCTGGAGGAGCTGCTCCAGGCCAAGACGCTGCTGGCCCGGGCCATGGAGGAGCTGGATCAGCGGGGCGAGGCCTACAACAGGGAGATACCGGTGGGTATTATGATCGAAACTCCCGCCGCCGTCATGCTGTCTGACATCCTGGCCTGTCATGTGGACTTCTTCTCCATCGGCTCCAACGACCTGATTCAATACACCACCGCCAGCGACCGGATGAACGAGAGGGTCCAGTACCTCTACGACAGCTGCAACCTCTCCGTTCTGCGCTCCATCAAGCTGGTGTGTGACAACGCCCGGGCCCGGAAGGTGGACGTGGGCATCTGCGGCGAGACCGCCTCCGAGCCCCGGCTCATCCCCCTATGGTGCGCCATGGGAGTCAATGAACTGTCGGTGGCGCCGGCACTGGCGGGCCGCACCAAATATATCATCAATCAGACCTCTAAGGCGGATCTGGAACCGGTAATGGACGCCATTCTCGCCCAGGGCAGCGTCCCCGCGGCCCGGGAGCGGCTGGACCAGATCCTGCGGGAGCTGGGCCTATGAGCGGCAAAAAGAGACGGACCAAAAAGATATATCCCAAGCCTGCCCTTCCGGAGGACAATCTGGCCCGTTGGGACCGCTGCGTCTACTGCGGCAAGCCGGTATCCCCGGAGGCTCCGCCCGCTGTTGCGCAGGGGCGCACCCGCCGCTTCCCCGCCTGCGGCGTCCCCTGCAAGGAGGCTGCAGAGGACTACGTCCAGGCAGATCAAAAGCGAAAGCTGGGGCTGTACCTGATTCTGATGGTCTGCGCCATTCTCATTCTGATCTCCGCGCTGGGCGGCTGGCAGGGACCGCTGACCTATACAGCCATTCTGCTGGCTGGAATTGGCTTCGCGGCCTTCCCCTACCCCATTACCACCTTTGAGACCTTCCAAAGCTGCCCCATCCGGCGAGTGACGCAGATTACCCGGATTCTGGGGACGGTTCTGATTCTGCTGGCCCTGATCTTTATTTTCCTGGCGTAGCGGACGGAACACCGGTTCCCGCCGCTGTATAAAACCGGCGCTGAGCGCCGCCGTGTCAAGACTGTCTCTGACAGTCAAACGGCGGCGCTTTTCGTAATTATATCCCAGTAAGAGCAATAAGCAGATATTTTTTGACAAATTCTCCTTTGACTTTCCAAAAATTGTTTGATAGAATGGTTTCATTATTTCAAAACAATGGTCCATATATGTGAACCTCTAAGCAGATACTCAATACTCAGGAATAGGAGTGTCAGGCAGTGGAAGACAAGAAGCGAATCGCACAGGAGGATTTTTTCAATCCCTTTTACGAGAAGAACTTCAAAAAGATGTTCGCCTACGCCAACGCAATTGTGGAAAATCACGATCTGGCGGAGGAGGTTGTTCAGGACGCCTATCTGGAGGCGCTGAAACAGCTGGACTTTCTGGTCGGAACGGAGCTGCCGGAGCGCTGGCTGCAGCAGGTGGTAAAGCACAAGGCCCTCCACGCGAAACGAACGCAGATGCGCGATAAATGGAGACTGGCTGAGCTGAACGAGGGCTTGATCCCGGACAGCTCCGCCGAGAAAGAGCTGAGGGAAGTGGAAAGCGCCGACGCAGTCAATGAAATCAATAGCCTCCTGGAGGAAAAGCTAAAGCCAATGGACCTCACCCTGCTGAGGAAAATCTCGGCGGAGGGCGCAAGCTTCAAGTCAGTCTCAGCCGATACGGGCCTGTCCCTCAGCGCCTGTCAGAAAAGAGTCCAGCGGGCCCGAAAAAAGCTGGAAAAATATTTCCCGTTCCATTAAAAATTTTTTTTAAAAAAATGTCCATTTTTTTGTCCGTCTGGGATATATGTAGCAAGGGGGTCAAAACCTGTGGGTGATGAATATTCAAAAAAAAGGTATTCCCATTTAGACCAGTTAAGCACAAAAGATTTAGAGGAGATCCTTCGTGCGTCGGCTTTGTCAGAGGAGGCGGACAACCCGGAGCTGATCGACCAGATTTTGGAGGTGATCGCAGAGCGAGAATCAGAGCATCTGCCCAGCGCAGAACAGGCCCGCAGAGATTTTGACCAACTTTACCGCACTTTGGAGGAACCCCTGTATCCTGTGGAGAGCAGCAAAATGGCGAAGCTTGGAGCGAAGAAGTGCCTTTCCCATAAACAGAGAAAATGGCGTTTCAAATTCACCCTGCTTACCGCCGCCGCTGTGGTACTCGTATTCATAACCTGCGTTCCGGTGTTCGGCCACGCAAACGTCATCCAAATGGTCGCCACCTGGACCGCGGAACAGTTCCATTTCTCTTTGCCCGCTTCATCGAAAAGTCAGGGTATTCCTAAAGAGTATGCGGAATTGCAAAAGGCTATGGAAGAATGCGGAAATAAACTTCTGGTTCCTGAGTTTCCAAGCGGCTTTGAGCCTGAAGAGCCTGTATTTTCTTACCATCCCGAAAAACAAGAGATACAATTTATGATAATTTGGCAAAAGCAAGACAAATTTTATATGTTTAGTGTAAAACAGGATAGCGAGCAGTTGTTTGACTTATATGAATATGAAAAAACTGACTCGCATTTTGAAACATACACATATAATAAAATAAATCACTATCTTTTACCGAATTCAGAAAACAACACTGCAATATGGAATATTGGGAAAACTGAATATTATGTTGTAACAAATATGCCTCTCTCTGATCTGAAAGAGACTATAAAATCCATGTACAAGGAATGAAACGATGATGAAAATTAAAAAAATTCTTTCACTTGTTTTGTCTATAATTCTTATAACTACTTTAGGCATTCCTTCATTAGCAACCGAATCCAGGGCAAGTGCTCAAATTGCTGTGTATGGAATGGATGCTATTTCAGAGCATAATGATGTAATTGTTGATTTCACCATTACCGGAAGTGGTAGGATGGAGAAAATTGGTTGTGAAAGTATATATATTTATAAACTTGTTGACGGTAGATGGGTACTCACACATAGCAGAGCAGAAAATGATGACGGTATGAGCAAGACGGATGCCTATTTCCATACAAATATCCTATATTTTCCTTGTGAAGAATTTGAGGCTTATAAAGTCGTCGTAACCGTCTTTGCCAAGAACGAGAAGGGCCGCGATTCCAGATCAAAGACTATCTATGTGACAGGTAAGTAGAATTAAAACACAAATAATTAGGAGGGCTTGGCATTTTGCGCCGGGCCCTCTCGACTTTTGGGGAGGGCTGTGGTATACTGAGGAAAAAAGAGAGGAGCTGACGGACCATGCGAAAAATTTTGCTGGTAATTGACATGCAGAATGATTTTATCGACGGCCCGCTAGGGACGCCGGAGGCGGAAAAAATCATTGATAAGGTAGTCAGGGTGATTTACAAATACCCGCTGGAGGACATCATCGCCACCCGCGACACTCACGGCCCGGACTATCTGGAGACTCAGGAGGGCAAAAAGCTGCCCATCCCCCACTGTATCAAGGGCACCCTGGGCTGGAACCTCCACCCGAGAATCACGGCGGCGCTGAACGGCGCGACGATCATGGGCAAAACCGCGTTCTCCTCCCGAAAGCTGGCGGAGAAGGTGGCAGCCTTTGCCAAGACGGACGAGCTGGACATCACCATCGTGGGTCTTTGCACCGACATCTGCGTGGTCTCCAACGCCCTGCTCCTCAAGGCCTATCTGCCCGAGACCCCCATCCGGGTGATCGAATCCTGCTGTGCCGGCTCCAGCCTGGTGGCCCACCAGGCGGCCCTGAAAACCATGGAGATGTGTCAAATCGAGGTTGTTCCATAAAAATCACCCTGTGCCGAAACCGGCACAGGGTGATTTTCATTCATTGGGCCTGGGCAAATTGACAGAACCGCATCAGGATAGTGGCCACCTGCGCCCGGGTGGCGGAGCCGCCGGGCAGGAGGGTGTGCTCGTCCACACCGGTGATCAGGCCGGTCTGGCTGGCCCAGGACATGGCGTCCGCGGCGTAGCCGCTGACCTGTCCCGCGTCGGAGTAGCCGGACAGGTCGGCCCGCCCGCTCACGTCCAGTCCCTTGTACTGGGCGTAGCGGAAGAGGATCGCCGCCATCTGCTCCCGGGTAATCATCCGCTCGGGGCCGAAGAGGCCGCCGTCGTAGCCGTTGACCACCCCGCTGGCCGCCGCCCAGGCCACCGGCTCGGCGTAGTACTGCCCCGGAGCCACATCCCGGAAGTCAGAGGTCCCCGCCGCCGGGGAGCCCTCATAGCGGTGGAGGATGGTAACAATCATGCCCCGGGTGGTGGTGCCGTTGGGGCTGAACCGGTCGCCGTCGGTGCCGCTCATCAGGCCGGCGTCATAGACATAGGCCACGGCCTCCCGGAACCAGTCGTTCTCCCCCACGTCCCCAAAGGGCAGCTGCCCCGCCCCCTCCGGGACGAAGGAGGCATTCACCGTGACGGCGGAGGAGGGCATGACGAAGGACCATTTTCCGTCCCCCAGGTCGGTCACGGAAACCTCACGGCCCGCCCGGTCGGTGACGGTGAGCCCGCGCAGAACATAATCGGGGTCGGCGAGGGCGGTGACAGTGACCGTCTCCCCCCGCCTGGCGTGGGTCGCGCTGATCTGGAGGGAGCCGCCGCTGATCCCGGCGGCCGCGGACACCGAATACCGGGAGGGCGTTGAGGAGCCGGAGCCGCTCAGGCTCACACTGCTGTAGGTGAGGGTCTGTGTGTCGTCGGGCCCCACATTCAACAGCTTCAATCCGGAGGCAGAGACCACCGTGAAGCTCTCGCCCGCGGTAAGGGTACCCAGCGCAAGGGTGCTGTCCTGATTCAGCATGGCCTTGGAGGTCACATAGATGGTCAGGCTGTCCCCCGACAGCTGGGATGTGGAGTAGGTCTGTTCGTCAGAGAGAGCGCTGACGAAGCTGAGCCCGTCAGGGGCGCTGCTCAGCTTCAGCGTAATCTGCACGCTGGTATACCGTCCGGACAGCCCCTGGAGGCTCACCGGCTGGGTGTTGGTGCCCTTGTCCTCCACCAGCAGCCATGGGGAGGAGGCCGCCGCCGCCGGACAGACCATCAGGGCGGCGGCCGCCGCGGCAAGAATCCAGGAGAGGGCGCGTTTCATTGTTGCTCTCATTGGACGCCCTCCCCGGTCAGAATAATCTCAGGCAGGGCCTCCAGCTCCGGGAAGCTGATCCACAGCGTTGTGCTGGTGGTGCGGGGGGTGCCGGTGTGGTCTACGCCGTCGTAGCGGCGGAGGATCGCCCGCAGCTCCAGGGGACCGCCGGTGATGCCGGCCTCCTGATTCAACTGCTCCTCCGCTGTCAGGTCAGGAACAAAGAGCCAGAAGCCGTCGCTGGTGTCGCTGACCCTGCCGTCCTCGGGAATCTCAGCGAAAAGCAGGGAATAGCCGTTCATGGCCCGCTCCACGACCTCATTCTCCGCGTTCTCCGAGGCCTCGGCAGCGGTGCTGTAGCGAACCTCAAGCTCCGCTGTGTTATAGGCGGGGTCACCCCGGTAGGTGCCCAGAACTACCAGGGTGCCGGCGGGAACCACGTCGTTGGCCCCGTCACCGTAGCGGTACTCAGACTGGAGCCTGCCCACCGAGGCCCCGGGGTAGAAGTCCACCCGGTCGCCGGGGTAGTCCAGCGGCGTCACCGAGGCGCCGTCGGGAACGCCCGTAATCCGCAGGACCGCCGCGTCATAGGTCCAGATGCGGGTGTCGTCGGGCTTGGCCCCCGGCTTGGTGAAGTAGCCCACCGTATCGCTGCCGGAGAGGGTCCCCTCCTTCACTGTGCTCCAGCTCTGGTCTCCGGCGCTGGCCTTGCGCTCCACCTTGTAGCTCCCGGTCAGCTCTGTTCCGGAAATCTTTACGCCAGTAACGGGGACCGCACCGTTTTTCATGGTGATGGTGACGGTATTCCCATCCCGCGCCATGTCATACAGGCCGGGGTCGATGGCGGTATCCCAGGCCACACGGACCTCGTTGGCCTTGATCTCGCCGCCCGCGTTGCCCAGCTGATCCACCGGGACCACAGAGTAGGTATAGGTCAGGTTGTTGGCGGGCCCAAGGTCGTCGGTATAGCTGCTCTCAGTGGTGAAAGCCACAGGCTGGCCGTTCCGGCGGATCTCATAGCCCAGAATGGCGTCATCCCCGCCGGTGATGGTCAGAACAGCCTTGTTCTCCTCCGTTCTGGCGGAGACAGAGACCGTCCCGGCGAAGGCTGCGCCGCCGTTTATACGGTAGGCGTAGGAGCTGTCGTTGAGATACCAGAGGGCCCGGGTCTCCTTGGGCAGCTTGCCCATCTCGGCCTTGGCGGCGTCCCCCAGGGACATACCCCAGCGGGTGAAAAAGCCGGTCAGGTCTTTTCCCGCCGTCTTGGACGCGATGAGGGCCACCCGCTCATCATAGGAGTAGGAGCCGTACTCCCCGGCCTTCCAGGCCTTGAAGAAATCGTTGTAGAATTTCAGGGGCTTTTCAGCCTGATCGTAGGCCAGGTGGAGCTGCCAGTACATGCCCAGTTGGACAAACACATTTCCTGCCGGACCGGGGCGAGCTGCGGAGGTCTTCTCATAGACTCGCGCCCAGATGCCGCTGTTGGTCAGGCGGGTGGGTCGGATCATGGAGGAGCCGTCCCAGGCCTGGATGGCCAAGGCGTAGATATTGTTGGTGATCTCCGCCTTGCCCAGCTTATCCATGTTGTGGCCGATCTCGTGGGCAATGCCCCAGCCGAACAGCCTGTTGGCGTTCCCCGCCCCGGTGGCCGACACAGGGCTTCCGCACACCAGGCCGGAGGTAGAGCCGTAGCCCACGCCCACATGGCTTCCGGCTGCGTACATGAACGCTCCGGCGAACATGCGCATATAGCGGATATTCTGTCGGACGGTCATGGGGTAGCGGCAGTCATCCGTCCGTGCCCCGCCGGCGGGAATGATGCCCTGGACCTGATTGGCCACATAGAGCACGTCCTCCCAGGCCAGCACATTGTCATACATGGCGGACACCATCTGCTCCGTATTCCGGTTTACCCCCTTCAGACCGGCCAGCGCCTGATTGGCGGGGATGGACAGCAGCACGCTGGGGGTGGAGATCTCGGTGGCGTTGCGGACGTCCAGACTCAGGTCGGCGGAGCTCAGAGCCCCCACATAGGCCTCCAGCCGGGTCACATAATCCCGGATGATAGCCTTGCGGCCCGCCTCGTCCAGGTCATACCAGCCGGACAGCTCCAGCACAGGGATGGCGAAGGTGTCGCCGTCACCCCGGATATGGAGCTTGATCTGCTCCGGATGGTCTCCGGCGTAGGTCAGGTAGAGGGGACCGCCGCGCTCGGCGTCCAGGGACCCGATCTGGGGAATGGTGATGTAGTTGCGGCCGTTCACCAGCTGGACGGCGCTGCCGCTCCAGATGCCGGATTCCCCATAGAACTGAGTGGGCGTTACGTACACCGGCTTGTCATCGGGCAGCTGGGCGTAGACGGCCACGGTGGCCCCGGCCCGGGCGGAGGCGCCCAGAGGCTGGAGGGCGCTGGCGCCCTGTCCATAGGCGCTGTCCTGTCCGCCGCCGCGGCTCTGGAAATCCTGCTTGACCACGCCCAAGGCGCTGGAATCGCCGTCCAGCAGGGCCTGGGCCAGAGCCAGCTCATCCCGCAGGCAGTCCAGGTCCAGATAGAAGTCGGCCTTGGCCTCCAGACGGGCGGTGAGGGCGGAAATCTGATCCGAAGTTACACCGGATTTGAGCGCGGTGAAGGTCTCGTCGGTAAAGAGAGCGGCAATCTCCTCCGCCAGGCTGTCGCTGCGGTAGAAGGCCATCTCAGAGATATTGACCGCAGGGGCCCCCTCCTTCTGAGCCAGGCTGATGGACAGGCTCTTAACCCCCTTGACCATTGGGAAGGTGAGAACCAGGTAGTTTTTGTCGGACATAGCGGGGGCGGGGTAGGTGCCGGTGGAGAGCACGTTGCCCTCCGCATCCCTGGCGGTTACCGAATAGCGGGCCATCATGTATTTGTAGTTCCCGCTCAGGTAGGGCACCCAAATGACATAGTTCATGTCCTGGGGCTGGTCAAAGGTATAGGTAAACTCCATGCTCTCCCAGAACACCCGGGCGATCCAGTAGGTGGCGGCATCGCCGTCCACCACCTGGGCGGGGGTGAAGCTGGGACAGAGGTTCCGGTCCACATTGTTGGGATTGGTCATCCTGACCTCAATCACATGGCTGTTGTCGATCCGTCCTTCGGCGGGCAGCTCGGGGAGGGTCAGCTCCTCCCGCTTGGGCGTGCCGGAGGCGGTGGCGGAGTAGGGGCCTACGCCCTTGCCGTTGCCCGCCTTCACCGCCACCTGATAGGTCACGCCGTTGGTCAGGCCGGTGATGGCGGCGGAGGTGCCAAACACATTGCCGCCGAACTGGGTAAAGCTGCTCTGGCCCGCCTCCCGGTAAAATACCTGATAGAAGACGGCGTCCTTGGTCTTGCCCCAGCTCAGCCGCAGGGACTGGTCAGCGGGGGTCACCCCAATGTTGGAGGGCGCGCCGGGCACGCTCCCCGGCTCCGGCGTGGCCGCTTCGACAGCGGAGGGCGCGCCGCGCCAATCTCCGTTTACAGCGGTGACCTGGAACTGGTAGGTCGTCAGGTTCTCCAGACCGGTAATCACCACGGAGGCAGCAGTGGCCTGCTCCGTCTTCTTCTGAGCGGTATTGCCGGCAGGCCAGTATTCGATCTCATAGCCGGTAATGTTGGTGATCCTGGTCCACTCCAGGGAGACTCTGCTGTCGCCCGGCGCCGCGGACAGGATCTGCGGCTGGTTGTTCTTGGGGCTGTCGGGCACGATGTCCTTCAAGAACTCCACCTTGCTCACCGCAGCGTAATTGGTGCCGCCGGCGGTGGCCGTAACGGTGATGGTGACCTTCTTCACCGCCACCTTTTGGCCCAGCTGGATGGTGACCACCCGCTGACCTGCCGTCCGGCCGATGGCGTGGACTCCTGCAGGGAGGGAGGCGTCGAAGGAAACGGTCTGTTTTGTTCCGTCAGCCAGCTCCACCAGAGCTGATCCCTTCTGAATCGCGCCGCTGCCGTCAGGACAGGTGATCTGAATCTCACTGGTCTCTACGCTGTTCTTCAGATCAATCGGGATCACCAGGTCCCCGTTTTCTGTTGCCGGAGCCAGAGTCACAGTCCCCTCCTCCCGGAAGAGGTCCTCCGCGCTGCCGCCTGTGACGGTGACAGCGCTCGTGTCCAGCTCAGGGGAGACAATGGCGGCCGTGTCCAGCACCTGGGGTCCGCCAGTTATATTCCGGTTGTGGTTGATGTAGGACAGGTCGGTCACATCCAGCCGGCCGTCGCCGTTGAGGTCAAACTGAGCCAGCCCGGCCGCGCCGGGGTCCTGTCCCAGCCTGCCGCTCATCGCGGACAGGTCCTGCTGATTGACAGAGCCGTCGCCGTTGACGTCGCCCAGGGAGAAGGTGCCGTCGCCGGTGCCGACAATCAGGTGCTTGGAATGGCTGTCCAGGGTGACTTCAGTCTGAAACGTCTGGTAGCCTGTGCCGGTGAGCTGTACTTCGTAGTTCCCGGCGGGCAGGCCGCTGAGCTCCGCCTGGTAATAGCCCACCCGCTCCTCCGTGGTCAACTCCGCGCCGTCCACATTTTTCACCTGAGCGGAGACATTGGCCTTCAGATTGCCGGTGGTCGTTTTGCCATCCGGCAGGCTGACAATATCTGTCTTTCCGCCGCCGCTTACCTGAAGACGGATATTCCGTCCGGCGGCGTTTTCCGCTGTTTGAGGCAGGTCAAACCGAATGGTGACTCCGATGGAGCCGGTGGGAGCCGCGCTCCCCTGTGCCGCGTAGATGCTGGGCGTGCCCGTCATCCACAGGGAGCACGCCATTGTGAGGCTGAGTATTCCCGAGATCAGTCGCTTTGCCGATTTCATGCTTCGCCATCCTTTCTGCACTGTCCCATTGTGATTTCAATGAAAATACATGGGAATTTATTGTAATATTTTGGAGGAATGATGTCAATAACAATCCGCATTCGCCCCAGACTTTTGGAGATTTTTTCAAAAATTATCATTGAAAAACCGGTAAAAATATAGTACAATACGATTTAGATTTTGTTCCGCCTCGGTGTGGAGCAAGGCCGCACTAGTCGGGGAGATAGCGGTGCCCTGTACCCGCAATCCGCTGCAGCGGGGATGAATCCCGGCCCCCGGACGTGTGGATGTACCGTCTGCCCTGGAAAAGCAGTGATGATAGACCGGTCCCGCGCAACGTGGCTGGCGTGAACCGTGTCAGGCGGGGAACCGAGCAGCACTAAGCGTTTGGACGCGTGTGCCGTGGGTTCACTGGTCTTGAGCCGGCTGTCCAGGTAACGGGTATGTCCCGCGCTTCAAAGGCCGGTGTGCGGTCTTAATGCGCGCCGAGACGGAATATTTTTTGAATGAGGTGAGCAGATGTATCAGGCGCTGTACCGCAAATGGCGGCCCCGCACCTTTGACGACGTGGTGGGTCAGGAGCACATCACTGAGACGCTGAAGCGTCAGGCGGCCTCAGACCGGCTGTCTCACGCCTATCTGTTCACCGGCACCCGGGGCACCGGCAAGACCACCTGCGCCAAAATTCTGGCCCGGGCAGTGAACTGCGAAAATTCTCAGGACGGCAACCCCTGCAACGCCTGTCCCGCCTGCCTGGGCATCGAGAACGGCTCCATTCTGGACGTGCTGGAGCTGGACGCCGCCTCCAACAACGGGGTGGACCAGGTGCGTGCCCTCCGGGACGAGGCGGTATACACCCCCGCCGCCGTCCGGATGCGGGTCTATATCGTGGACGAGGTCCACATGCTCTCCACCGCCGCCTTCAATGCCCTTTTGAAGATTCTGGAGGAGCCGCCTCCACACCTGCTCTTTATTTTAGCCACCACCGAGCTGCACAAGGTGCCCGCCACCATCAAAAGCCGGTGCCAGCAGTTCGCCTTCAAGCGCATTCTGCCCATACAGATTGCCCAGCGTCTAGAGTATGTTTCCGGACAAGAGAATATCCCCCTTACCCAGTCGGGCGCGGCCCTGCTGGCCCGGCTGGCCGACGGCGGAATGCGGGACGCCCTGTCCCTGCTGGACCAGTGCGCCGACGGAAGGAACACCCTGGATGAACAGGCCATCCTGGATACGCTGGGTCTGGCTGGAAACATAGAGATCGCCGCCCTGCTGGAAAAGCTGGCCGCTCGGGACACCGCCGGGGCTCTGGACACCTTGGCCCGGCTGTACGGCAGCGGCAAGGACGTGGGCACAGTGCTGGGGGAGCTGTCTTCCCTGGCCCGGGATCTGCTTCTGAGAAAAACCGCCCCCCAGGGGGGAGCCGCCCTGCTCACCGGGGGCTATGACGAGGCCACCCTGCGCCGTCTGGGAGGACAGCTCTCCGCCCAGCGGCTGCTGCTGATGCTCACCCAGCTTCAGTCCGCCGCCGCCGGCCTGTCCCGAAGCGCCAACCGCCGCACCGACGCGGAGCTGTGCCTCATCCGTCTCAGCGACGAGGGTCTGGACGAATCCTTCGCCGGTCTGTCCGCCCGCGTCGCCCGGCTGGAGGAGCGGATGGCCCAGGGCATTCCCGCTGTGACTGCCTCCGCGCCACAGGCAGTCGGGCCTTCGGCAAAGGCGAAGCATCCCCGGGCGGACGACCTGCCCCCCTGGGAGGAGGAGCGCCCCCCCCTGCCCGACGAGCCGCCCCCGGAGGAGCCGGACTACCTCCTTGACGAGCCGGCGCCTCCAGTCAGGCCGGAGACGCCCAAGGCCCCCTCACCCCCGCCCCGCCCGGCCCCTGCGCCGGCGGCCCAGACCGGCGGTGACAGCGCCTTCTGGCCCTCCTTCGCGGCGGGTCTGCGGGGAAAGGTGTCCCCCGCTGTGATGCCCTATCTGAATAACCCGGCCAAGGTGACCGGGACCCGGAAAAACGGTCAGCTCACCCTCTGGGTGGACAGCGAGCTTACCCGAACCATGCTGAACAAGCCGTCCGTGCTGGAGAAGCTGGCCCAGGCGGCGGCCGATTCCTTCGGTGGAGAGCCCCGGGTGAGCATTGTCACCGGTACGCCGCCTCCGGCGGAACCGGGACAGCCCGCGCCCGCCCCGTCGGCTGAGAGGGACCCCCTGGACGACCTGGCGGCCTCCTTCGGCGGACTGGACAATATTACCTTTCAATAACTATGACATAAAGGAGTTTTGATTATGGCTAAGGGATACGGACGGGGAATACCCGGTATGGGCGGCGGCATGAATATGAACATGATCAAGCAGGCCCAGAAGATGCAGCAAGATATGCTGCGGATGCAGCAGGAGCTCCAGGAGAAGGAGTATCAGGCCGCCTCCGGCGGGGGCGTTGTCACCGCTGTTGTCAACGGCAGGCACGAGCTGAAGGCCCTCACCATCGACCCCGAGGCGGTGGACCCGGACGACGTGGAGATGCTCCAGGACATGATCGTGGCCGCCGTCAACGAGGCCATGCGCTCCGCTGACGCCGATGCCGCCAATACCATGCAGTCCCTCACCGGGGGGCTGAATTTGGGCGGGCTGGGGCTCTGATTTTTGCGCTTTTCCAGGGCGGCCACAGGCCGCCCATACTCTTTATACGGGAGGGTCCAGCGATGCTGAACTATGACAGAAAGCAGTACAACAAGGCCAAGGAAAAGCTGCTGTGGATGGCGGAGCACTGCCCGGAGCTGATGGAGCTGGATTCGCCGGCGGACCGGGACGCGGTGGCCCATCTGGAGCGGGAGCAGGGGATCGCCCTGCCCGGGGACTTCAAGGCCATCATCACCAATGTGGCCGCCGGAGGCCTCCTCCCCGCCTTTCTGGAGCAGCGGCACTGGAGGAGCCTGTGGCTCAGCGGACGAAAGATCCAACTGGGTCAGCCCTACCCCCCGGCGGAGCAGCTTACGCCTGGCGGGCGGCAGTCGGTGCCCGTGGAGGAGCCGGACAAGCTGCCAGGGCAGTTTTTGCTCATGGGGGACGGCAAGCTGGGCTGGTCCCTGGTCACCGCTGGGCCCTGCGCCGGGGAGGTGTGGACCATCGGGGAGTTCGGGGCGGTCCGGGTCCCGGGGTGTACCTTCACCCAGTGGCTGGAGCTGGTGCTGGACGGCACGCTGCCCGAGTACATCCGCTACTGCTTCACCGGGATGGAGGACCCCGCCCCGGTGCTGAAGGTGTTGCTGGACCTGCTGTCCATCGGCCCCATCTGGAAGGAGGAGCCCGCCAAAAAGTGTCAGCGCTGGCTGGACCGGCACCGCAAGCCCATCCCCAAGGGGGTCGAGCTTCCCAAAGAGGAGCCGAAGGACGACTTCGTCTATGTGGGCCCCAGCCCGGACGTGTGGGCCGGGTGGGTGAAAAACCGGCTGGAAGACGCCCTGCGCCCCCTGCCCCAGGAGCAGAGCGCGGCCCTGAAAAAGCTGCGGGCGGCCCAGGCCTCCCCCCGGTGGAAGTGGGGCAGGCCCCGGCCAGGGGTGGATAAGGACCTGCCCCGGGCGCTGCGGGAGACCCTGGGCGAGGAGATGGACCGGGTCTATTGGGAGGACCCGGAGGAGATGCGCCTGCTGGCCCGTCTGGTCCGGGAGTACGACGCCCTGGACCGGAGCGCCCTGTCCGACCACGAGCGGTTCCTGCTCAGAACAGCCAAGGAGCTTCGGGGCAAGGAGTTCCAGGCCCGGGGCGTAGGCGTCCGGGACTTGTCCTTTGTGGAGGGCCTCACCGGCCTGCGGAGGCTGGACCTGTGGGACAACGACATTGAGGACCTGACCCCTCTTGCCTCGCTGACGGGGCTGAAGGAGCTGTCCCTCCCCTTCAATTTGATCTCCGATCTGTCCCCTCTGGCGGGGCTGAGCGGGCTGGCCAAGCTCCGGGTCACCGGGAACAAGATCGCCAGCCTGGAGCCCCTGCGGGGCATGACCGGCCTGCACGACCTGGACCTGCGGGGCAATCCCCTGGAGCCGGGGGCCCTGGCCTGTCTGCGCAAGTGCAAGCGGCTGGGGATGGTGGACTTGAGCTATACCGGCCTGGGAGATATCAGCGGCCTGGAGTTCTGCCGGACCCATATTCTGGAGCTGTACGGCAATCCGGACCTCACCGGGGTGGAGGTCATCTCCACCATGAAGCGGCTGTGCTGCCTGTACATCGATACCGAGGTTGCCCACCGGTATGACATCCAGGCCCTGGCCCCTCAGCTCACCGAGTACGGCGAGCTGGGCGGCATCTCCCTGTATACCTGGCCGGAGAAATATTACAATTAGAAGGTGAGATTTGTGCCCCATTTTCATCAGAGCCACCCCAAGGAGCCGGTAGACCAGCGGACGAAGATGCTGGAGACCCCCGTCGACAAGCTGATCCTCACTCTCGCGGCCCCCACCATCGCCAGCATGCTGGTCACCTCCATCTATAATATGGCGGACACCTATTTTGTCTCCCAGCTGAACACCAGCGCCTCGGGAGCGGTGGGGGTGGTATTCTCCCTGATGGCCATCATCCAGGCCGTCGGCTTCACGGTGGGCATGGGCTCCGGCTCCATCGCCTCCCGGCTGCTGGGGCAGGGCCGTGAGAAGGAAGCCGACGTCTACGCCTCCACCGGGGTCCTCACCGCCTTGACGCTGGGCCTGGTCATGGCCGGCCTGGGGATGGCCTTTCGGGAGCGGCTGATGTGGCTGCTGGGCAGCACCGCTACCATCTATCCCTACGCCCTGGACTACGCCTTCTACATCATCTTGGGCGCGCCGGTGATGATCTTGTCCTTTACTCTGAATAACCTGCTGCGCTGGCAGGGAAAGGCCAATCTGGCCGTGTTTGGCCTGGCCACCGGCGGCGTGCTGAATATCATTTTGGACCCGGTGTTCATCTATCTGTTTGACATGGGCATCGGGGGAGCCGGGGCCGCTACCCTGCTCAGCCAATGCGTCAGTCTGAGTATTTTGACCTCCTTCTTCCTGCGGAAAAAGAGTGATCTGCGGGTGAGCCCCGTCTGCGTCTCCCGCTCTCCCAGGACCTACCTGGCTATTTTGAAGCAGGGAATGCCCTCCTTTTTCCGCCAGGGCGTGCTGTCTGTGGCCACCATGGCCCTGAACTACAACGCCAAGCTCTACGGCGACGCGGCGGTGGCCGCCCTGTCCATCGTCACCAAGGTATTTATGGTGATCCAGTCCATTGTCATCGGCTTCGGTCAGGGGTTCCAGCCTGTGCTGGGCTACAACTACGGCGCCAAACGGCTGGACCGGGTGAAGCAGGCGGTGTGGTTCTCCATCCGGACCTGCACCGTGATTCTCACCGCAGCGGCGGTCGTTGGCTTTGTGCTGGCACCCCATATCATCACCCTGTTCCGCCGGGACGACCCCCTGGTCATCGCCATCGGCACCCGGGCCTTCCGCTGGCAGTGCCTTACCTTGCCCCTGGGAGCGGTACTGGTCTTCGCTAACATGTTTTTCCAGTCTCTGGGAAAGTCCTGGAGGGCGGTGCTGCTGGCCGTCTGCCGCCAAGGCCTGTACATCCCCCTTGTCTACCTGATGACCGGCTGGCTTGGCCTCCCCGGGCTGGAGCGGACCCAAGCTGTCTCCGATCTGCTGGCCTTCGCCCTGTCCGCCGGAATCATTGTCCACTACTTCAAAACGGAATTCGGAAAAGAGGATTAACGGCGCCGCGGCACGCGAAAAGGGACTGCCATGTGATGGCAGTCCCTTTTTGATATACTGTCAGAAGGCTCAGACCTCGGCTCCCTGAGTCTGCTTTTCAGAAACGGGCTCCAGCTCCATTGGACCAAACTCGGAGAAGAGGTCGTCATTCTCGCCGTCCTCCTCCTCCTCCACGCTGAAGTCCAGATTGATCTCCCGCTCGGGGCGGTGGCGGGATTGAGCGACCAGGTTACCCTCGTCGTCAATGACGTCCTCCTTGCGGTACTGCGCCAGACCGGATCCGGCGGGAATCAGCTTGCCGATAATGACATTCTCCTTCAGGCCCTGGAGGTGGTCCACCTTGCCCTTAATGGCGGCCTCAGTGAGCACCTTGGTAGTCTCCTGGAAGGAGGCGGCGGACAGGAAGGACTCGGTGGCCAAGGAAGCCTTGGTGATACCCATAAGCAGACGGGTACAGGTGGGCAGAACCAGGTCCTCCCCCATCTCGTTCTTCTCTCCCGCGTCAATCCGGGCCTGAACGGCATCCTGGGCGTCCAGGAAGTCCACCAGATCCACGGTGGAGCCGGACAGCAGATCCGAGCTGCCCGCCTCCTCCACCCGCACCTTGCGCATCATCTGGCTGACAATAACCTCAATGTGCTTGTCGTTGATATCCACACCCTGCTGACGGTAGGGCTTCTGGACCTCGCAGATCAGATAGTTGTGGCAATCGGACAGGCCGCGGATACGCAGCACGTCATGTGGGGACAGGACACCGTCGGTGAGCTGATCGCCTTTGGACACCGTGTCGCCCTCCTTCACCCGGATACCGGAGGAATAGGGCAGGGCATAGGTGACCACCTCGCCGTCATCGGCGGTGATGGTGACATTGCACATCACATTGCGCTTGGTCTCCTCCATAGTCACCCGGCCGGAAATCTCGGCCAGCTGGGCCATTTTCTTGGGCTTGCGGGCCTCAAACAGCTCCTCAACGCGGGGCAGACCCTGGGTGATGTCGCCGCCGGCCACGCCGCCGGTGTGGAAGGTACGCATGGTCAGCTGGGTGCCCGGCTCACCGATGGACTGGGCGGCGATGATGCCCACCGCCTCGCCGGCGCCCACGGGCTCACCGATGGCCAGATTGATACCGTAGCACTTGGCACACACACCGCTCCGGGCCCGACAGGTGAGGACGGAGCGGATCTTGACCTGATACACACCGTGATCCTCCAGGGCCTTGGCGTCGTCCTTGCGGAGCATGGTATCTCTGGTGAAGAGCACCTCGCCGGTCTGGGGGTCCACAATATCCTCGGTGGGATAGCGGCCATGAATCCGCTCGGCAAAGGTCTCGATGACTTGGCCATGCTCCTTAATCTCGCTAACCAGGATACCGTCGCCGGTACCGCAGTCCGCCTCACGGATGATGACCTGCTGAGACACGTCCACCAGACGGCGGGTCAGATAGCCCGAGTCGGCGGTACGCAGGGCGGTATCGGCCATGCCCTTTCGGGCTCCTCTGGAAGAGATGAAATACTCCAGTACGGACAGACCCTCGCGGAAGTTGGCCTTAATGGGAATCTCAATGGTACGGCCGGCGGTATCGGCCATCAGGCCGCGCATACCGGCCAGCTGACGAATCTGAGCCATAGAACCACGGGCGCCCGAGTCGGCCATCATGAAGATGGGGTTGTACTGATCCATAGACTCCTGAAGGGCGTCGGTCACGTCCTTGGTGGTCTTCTCCCAGGCGGACACCGTGAGGCGGTATCGCTCGTCGTTGGTAATCAGACCCCGGCGGTACTGCTTGTCAATGCGGACAATCTCCTTCTCGGTCTCGCCAATCAGCTCATACTTTCGGGCTGGAACGGTCATATCGGCGATGGCCACGGTGAGGGAGCCCACGGTGGAGTAGTGGTAGCCCAGGTCCTTGATAGCGTCCAGCATACCGGCGGAGGTGGTAAAGCCGTGGCGGGTGATGCACTTGTCAATGATTTTGCCCAGCATCTTCTTGCCCACCACCTCGTTGACCTCAAGATCGAACATGGTCTCCGGGTTGGTGCGGTCCACAAAGCCCAGGTCTTGGGGGATGGCCTCGTTGTAGATCATGCGGCCCACCGTGGTAGTGACCAGCTTGTGCCGCATCTCGCCGTCCACCTCCCGGAACATCCGCACCTGGATGGGGGTGTGCAGGGTGACAATGCCGGCGTCATAGGCCAGCATGGCCTCGTCCTTGTCGGCGAAAGCGTGGTTGACGTCGCCCTCCTCCCGGGCGTAGGTGAGATAATAGGCGCCCAGAATCATGTCCTGGGAGGGGATGGTAACCGGACCACCGTCCTGGGGGCGGAGGAGGTTGTTGGCGGAGAGCATCAGCACCCGGGCCTCGGTCTGGGCCTCGGCGGACAGGGGGACATGGACGGCCATCTGGTCGCCGTCGAAGTCGGCGTTGAAGGCGGTACACACCAGGGGGTGGAGCTTGATGGCCCGGCCCTCTACCAGAACGGGCTCAAAGGCCTGGATGCCCAGGCGGTGGAGGGTAGGGGCGCGGTTGAGCATGACGGGGTGGTCCTTGATGACGAACTCCAAGGCATCCCACACGGCGGCCTCGCCCTTCTCCACCATCTTCTTGGCGGCCTTGATGTTGTTGGCCAGGCCGTCGTCCACCAGCTTCTTCATGACGAAGGGGCGGAACAGCTCAATGGCCATCTCCTTGGGCAGGCCGCACTGATAGATTTTCAGGGAGGGGCCCACCACGATAACCGAACGGCCGGAGTAGTCCACCCGCTTGCCCAGCAGGTTCTGACGGAAGCGGCCCTGCTTGCCCTTGAGCATGTCGCTCAGGGACTTCAAGGCCCGGTTGTTGGCTCCAGTGACCGCCCGGCCCCGGCGGCCGTTGTCGATGAGGGCGTCCACCGCCTCCTGGAGCATCCGCTTCTCATTGCGGACAATGATGTCAGGGGCGTTGAGCTGGATCAGCCGCTTGAGACGGTTGTTCCGGTTGATGACCCGGCGGTACAGGTCGTTCAGGTCGGAGGAGGCGTACCGTCCGCCGTCCAGGGGGACCATGGGGCGAATCTCGGGGGGGATTACCGGCAGCACGTCGATAATCATCCATTCTGGCTTGTTGCCCGAGACCCGGAAGGCGTCCACCACCTCCAGCCGCTTGATGATCTTCACCTTTTTCTGGCCGGAGGCGTCCTTCAGTTCCTTGCGCAGCTGCTCGGACAGCGCGTCCAGGTCGATTTGCTGGAGGAGCTTCTTCACCGCCTCGGCGCCCATGCCGGCGTCGAAGTCGTCCTCATACTTCTCCCGCATGTCGCGATATTCTTTTTCAGAGAGAATCTGATTTTTGGACAGAGGAGAGAAGCCGGGGTCAATCACGATATAGGCGGCGAAGTACAGCACCTTCTCCAGGATACGGGGGCTGATGTCCAGCAGCAGGCCCATCCGGGAGGGAATGCCCTTGAAGTACCAGATATGGGACACGGGGGCAGCCAGCTCAATGTGGCCCATCCGCTCCCGGCGGACCTTGGCCTTGGTGATCTCCACGCCGCAGCGGTCGCACACCTTGCCCTTGTAGCGGATCTTCTTATACTTGCCGCAGTTGCACTCCCAGTCCTTGGTGGGGCCAAAAATTTTCTCGCAGAACAGGCCGTCCTTCTCCGGCTTGAGGGTGCGGTAGTTAATGGTCTCCGGGCGCTTCACTTCTCCGAAAGACCACTCTCGGATCTGCTCAGGGGAGGCGATTCCAATGCGGATCGCGTCAAACTCAGCGTAGCTCATGTTTTGAACTCCTCCCTTTCTCAAAAGTCGTCTTCGGCAAACAGGGCGTCGTCAGGCTCCTCGTCCGCCGTATCCACAGTCAGGTCGTCGTCGTCGCTCTCACCCTTGAAGGTGAAGCCGCCGGCGGAGGCAAAATCGTCGTCCGCCTGATAACCGAAATCGTCCTCCCGGTCGTAATAGTCGTCCCGGACGGGCTGATAGCCGTCCTCGTCCTCGTCCTTCAGCTCAATCTCACTGCCGTCCTTGTCCAGCACCTTCATGTCCAGACACAGGGACTGGAGCTCCTTAATCAGGACCTTGAAGGATTCGGGCACACCGGGCTTGGGCACGTTCAGGCCCTTGACGATGGCCTCGTAGGTCTTGACACGGCCGGTCACGTCGTCGGACTTCACCGTCAGGATCTCCTGGAGGGTATAGGCCGCGCCGTAGGCCTCCAGGGCCCACACCTCCATCTCGCCGAAGCGCTGTCCGCCGAACTGGGCCTTGCCGCCCAGAGGCTGCTGGGTGACCAGGGAGTAGGGGCCGGTGGCCCGGGCGTGGATCTTATCGTCCACCAGGTGGTGGAGCTTGAGGAAGTAGACGTAGCCCACGGTGACGGGGTTATCAAACCGGCGGCCGGTGCGCCCGTCATAAAGCCAGTTTTTGCCGTCTACGATGCGCAGCCGGCCCTCCCGCTGCCACTGGGCCACCTGCCCGGCGTCAGCCATCTCCTCGGGCGTGAGCGCGCGCATAGCGGGCCTCTCCGTTTCGCTGACGATGGCGGCCTTTTCCGCGGTTTCGCCCTCGTCAGACAAATAGAGCTGCTTGCCGATCAGCGGCTCGTCCCGGCCCACCGTCCGGGCCAGGCCGGCAAACTTCAAGCATTCCTGGATGTCCGCCTCGCTGGCGCCATTGAAGATGGGGGTGGCCACCTTCCAGCCCAGGGTCTTGGCGGCGTAGCCCAGATGGACCTCCAGTACCTGTCCGATGTTCATACGGGAGGGCACGCCCAGGGGGTTCAGCACGATGTCCAGGGGGGTGCCGTCGGGGAGGAAGGGCATATCCTCCTGGGGCAGAATACGGGAGACCACGCCCTTGTTGCCGTGGCGGCCGGCCATCTTGTCGCCCACGGAGATCTTCCGCTTCTGTGCGATATAGACCCGGACCACCTGGTTGACGCCCGGACCCAGCTCGTCGCCGCCCTCCCGGGTGAATACCTTCACATCCACTACGATGCCCGCCTCGCCATGAGGCACCTTCAAAGAGGTGTCCCGGACCTCACGGGCCTTCTCGCCAAAGATGGCCCGGAGCAGCTTCTCCTCGGCGGTGGCCTCGGCCTCGCCCTTGGGGGTGACCTTGCCCACCAGATAATCGCCGGCGCGGATCTCCGCGCCCACACGGATGATGCCGTGCTCGTCCAGGTCCTTCAGCGCGTCGTCGCCTACATTGGGGATATCCCGGGTAATGGTCTCGGGGCCCAGCTTGGTGTCCCGGGCCTCGGTCTCATACTCCTCGATGTGGATGGAGGTGAACACGTCATCCCGGACGATGCGCTCATTGAGCAGGATGGCGTCCTCGTAGTTGTAGCCCTCCCAGGTCATAAAGCCCATGAGGATATTCCGTCCCAGGGCAATCTCCCCCCGGTCGGTGGAGGGGCCGTCAGCCAGCACATCCTGGAACTCCACCCGCTGCCCGGCATCCACAATCGGCCGCTGGTTGATGCAGGTGGTATGGTTGGAGCGCAGATACTTGGTCAGACGGTACTCCCTGGTGCCCAGCTTGGGGTCGTCATAGGCCACAGTGATATATCGGGCGGACACCTTGGTGACGGTGCCCGGTCCCTCAGCCAGGATGGCCACCTCGGAGTCGATACAGTTCTTGTGCTCCTGTCCGGTGGCCACGATGGGGGCCTCGGGACGGAGCAGGGGGACGGCCTGACGCTGCATGTTGGCGCCCATCAGGGCACGGTTGGCGTCGTCGTTCTGGAGGAAGGGGATCATGGCGGTGGCCACCGACACCATCATCTTGGGGGACACGTCAACATAGTCCACCCGATGCTTGTCAACGGAGATGGTCTCATTGCGGTGGCGGCAGGTGACGCGCTCGTTCACCAGACATCCGCTCTCGTCCACCGGCTCGGTGGCCTGGCCGATGATGAACTCGTCCTCCATGTCGGCAGTCATATAAGTGATCTCGTCGGTGAGCTTGCCCGTCTCCTTATCCACCTTGCGGTAGGGGGATTCAATGAAGCCATACTTGTTGATCCGGGCGTAGGAGGCCAGATAGGAGATCAGGCCGATGTTGGGGCCTTCCGGGGTCTCAATGGGACACAGACGGCCGTAATGGCTGTAGTGGACGTCCCGGACGTCGAAGGAGGCCCGGTCACGGCTCAGACCGCCAGGGCCCAGGGCGGACAGGCGGCGCTTGTGGGTCAGCTCCGCCAGGGGGTTGGTCTGGTCCATAAACTGAGACAGGGGGCTGGAGCCAAAGAACTCTTTGATAGCGGCGGTGACAGGCCGAATATTAATCAGGGACTGAGGGGTAACCACATCCAGATCCTGAGTTGTCATCCGTTCCCGGATGACACGCTCCATGCGGCTGAAGCCAATGCGGAACTGGTTCTGAATCAGTTCGCCCACACAGCGCAGGCGGCGGTTGCCCAAATGGTCGATGTCGTCGGGGGTACCGATATTATAGGCCAGACAGTTGAGGTAGTTAATAGAGGCCATGATGTCGGCCACAGTGATGTGGTTGGGAATCAGTTCCTCCTTGGCACGGCGAACCGCGTCCCGCAGCTCGTCACCCTGGTACTGGTCCACCAGAGCGCACAGAGCGGGGAAGGAGACCATCTCGTCGATGCCCGCCTCGGCGGGATCAAAGCCGGCCAGGGCCACAAAGCCTTTTTTATCCACCATGTCGTTGGAGAAGACCTGGACCATTTTTCCATCCATGTCCACCACGGCGCGGTTTACGCCTCTGGAGTCCAACTCCTGGGCCCGCTCCCGGGTGAGGACCTCACCGGCCTCGGCCAGCAGCTCGCCGGTGCGCGGGTCGGCGACGGGCTGTCCCAGCTTCTGTCCGGCCAGCCTGGTCCACAGGGCCATCTTCTTGTTGAATTTGTAGCGGCCCACAGTGGACAGATCGTACCGCCGATGGTCGAAGAAAGTGGCGTTGATCAGGGTTTCGGCGGAGTCCACTGTGGGGGGCTCACCCGGGCGCAGCTTGCGGTAGATCTCCAGCAGAGCCTCCTCATAGGTCTTACAGGCGTCCTTCTCCAGAGTGGCTAAAATGCGCTCGTCCTCACCGAACATCTCAATAATCTCCGGATCGGTCCGGGGGCCCAGCACCCGGATCAAACAGGTGACAGGCAGCTTACGGTTCTTGTCAATACGGACATAGAACACGTCGGACAGGTCGGTTTCATACTCCAGCCAGGCGCCCCGGCCTGGGATGACGGTGGTGGCGTAGGTCTTGTTGTCCGCCTTGTCCACCTCCCGAGTGTAGTACATACCGGGGGAACGGACGATCTGGGAGACAATGACACGCTCGGCTCCGTTAATAACAAAGGTGCCCGAATTGGTCATGATGGGGAAGTCTCCCATGAAAATCTCCTGCTCGTTGATCTGGTTGTTCTGGGTGTTGCGCAGCTGCACCTTCACCTTAATAGGAGCGGCGTAGGTGGCGTCCCGGGCCTTGCACTCCTCCACATCATACTTGGGCTTCTCGTCCATGGAAAAATCCACAAAGGACAACTCCAGATTGCCGCCGTAGTCCACAATAGAGCCCACATCCCTGAACACCTCTTTCAGGCCAATGTCCAAAAACCACTGGTAAGAGGTCTTTTGCACCTCCAGCAGATTGGGCATCTCCAGAATCTCCTGGTAGCGGGCAAAGCTCTTCCGAAGGGTCTTGCCATACATTACATCCTTGACGACCATGCCGAAAAATCAACTCGCTTTCTTCAGAATTGACGGTCATTTACTTCTCTTAATTTGCCGGATTTTGGGGGAAACTCCAATTTTTGCCGTCAGTATGCACAATTTTCAAGACAGGCAAGCTTTGAAACGCACGAACACGTGGGTATTTTCTTCCCTTACTCTCTTGCCTTTCTGCCACAGATGTGCTAGACTAATCGTGTGAATATGGAAGAGTTCCTAATTTTAAAGCAAGGGCATATAAGCATTTTATTTTACCATAATCGGGGTAAGCTGTCAAGGGCTTATCCTATTTTTATTTTATATAATTGGAAAAAGGAAAACAAGAACCATTAGAAAATGGTTTCTTTATAGAAAAAGCCACAGTGAAACCACTGTGGCGCAGCAAGTCCAGTATGTTTAATAAATAAATTGACAGACTACCTCTCTAGTGTAGTCTGTCAATTTATCATGGCAGCGGGAGAAGGATTCGAACCCTCACAAACAGAGTCAGAGTCTGTCGTGCTACCCTTACACAATCCCGCTATTGGCAACGCTCTCGTAAGGACGAGTATCATTATAACAAAAGCTCAGAAATTGTCAAGGGGTATTTTCAATTTTTTCTTGAAGTAAGCGCATCGACAATAAGAGCGAAATAAATAGCGGACAATGCCAACGTTACCCCGTCCTGATCAGATGCGGCACCCATATGAAGTTTGGTATTCCATGCTGCTGCAAACGCAGAAAAGCTGCTTGCAATACACCCTTCTTTGCCCAGTGGTTTCATTTTTTCATAAAAAGCGAGTCTCCCGAACAGGAGATGTTCGGGGGACCCTGTCATTTCATTGACTGATACGCTCTTTCAGCGCGCCTGTTACAGGGCGGCCTTCAGTGCCTCCACCCGGTCGGTCTTCTCCCAAGCCACACCCAAGTCCTCCCGGCCGAAGTGTCCGTAGGCGGCCAACTGCCGGTAGATGGGCTTTCTCAGGTCCAGGTCCCGGATAATGGCAGCGGGGCGCAGGTCGAAGACCTTCTCCACCGCCTCCTCCAGCCTGGAATCGGCCACCGTGCCGGTGCCGAAGGTGTCCACCCGGACGGAGACGGGCCGGGCCACGCCGATGGCGTAGGCCAGCTGAACCTGACAGCGGGAGGCCAGGCCAGCGGCCACCACGTTCTTGGCCACCCAGCGGGCGGCGTAGGCGGCGGAGCGGTCCACCTTGGTGGGGTCCTTGCCTGAGAAGGCACCGCCGCCGTGGGGAGCGGAACCGCCGTAAGTGTCCACGATGATCTTCCGTCCGGTGAGACCGGAGTCGCCCTGGGGTCCGCCGATCACGAAACGTCCGGTGGGGTTGACATAGATCTTAGTATTCTCGTCCAGCAGACCGGCAGGGATAATGGGCTTGATCACCAGCTCAATCATGTCTCTTCTGATCTGCTCCAGCTCCGCCTCCGGGCCGTGCTGGGTAGACACCACAACAGCCTCGACTCGGACCGGCTTGTTGTTCTCGTCGTACTCCACAGTGACCTGACTCTTTCCGTCGGGCCGCAGGTAGTCCACCAGGCCCTCCTTGCGGACCTGGGTCAGCCGCATGGCCAGCTTCTGGGCCAGGGAGATAGGCAGGGGCATCAGCTCGGGGGTCTCGTCGCAGGCGTAGCCGAACATCATGCCCTGGTCGCCGGCGCCGTTGTCCAGGCCGTCGTCCTGCTCGCCCTCCTTGGCCTCCAGGCACTTGTCCACTCCCAGGGCGATGTCGCCGGACTGCTCATCAATGGAGGTAATCACCGCGCAGGTGTTGCAGTCGAAGCCGTATTTGGCCCGGTCGTAGCCGATCTCGCCCACCACCTGACGGGCCACCTTGGGGATGTCCACATAGCAAGAGGTGGTGATCTCCCCCATCACATGGATCAGGCCGGTGGTGGCGGTGGTCTCACAGGCCACCCGGGCCTGGGGGTCCTTCTCATAGATCGCGTCCAACACCGCGTCAGAGATTTGGTCGCAGATCTTGTCGGGATGCCCCTCGGTGACGGATTCCGATGTAAACAGTCGTTTTGCCATAGTTTTTCTCCTTTCTGTGTTTGGGAGCGCAAAAACGCCCCGCCGGTCGGCGGAGCGTTATGTTTGGCTGCACCCTCATCTTTCGATACACTACCGCCGGATTTAGCACCTTGCGCATACGCGCAGGTTGCCGGGCTTCATCGGGCCGTTCCCTCCACCGCTCTTGATAAGGCTATTCAATTTTACAGTCTTCAGTATAACAGATCCTGTCCCGCTTGTCAATTTATTTTCCTGACAAAAACTATTTTGACAAATATGGTATTTTTCATTCGCATTCTCCCGCTGGAGCACCTTTGTCTAGAACCCTCCTCCAGTTTTTATACCGCATATTCATACAGCAGAAAGTTGGCAAGGCCGGTGCTCTCGTACCAAATTTCCTTAGTCTCGATGTACACAAAGCCCGCCCGCTCATACAGCCGCCGGGCGGGGGTGTTGCACTCCAGCACGTCCAGCCGCAGGGCCTTCCAGCCCTTTTCCCGGGCCAGCTCCACCCCGCCCAGAAGCATTTCCCGAGCCAGGCCCCGCCCGGAAAAATCAGGGGATACTCCCAGCGTGTGGATCACCGCCGTCTCCCCGTCCGCCGCATCCACCCGCCAGGGGGGATTTCCATAGGTCTTGTCCGTCCCCTGGGTGATAATCATCCCCGCGGCCAGCGTGCCCTCCAGCTCTCCCACATACAGCGTCCCGGCCCCGATGGCCTTTTGAAAATCCGCCTCAGCGGGGTATACGCCCTTCCTCCAGGCGGTGGTCCCGGTCTGGGCCTGAAAACGGTTAATCACCCCGTCATAAAGTTGCAAAACAGCCTCCATGTCGCCGGGAACCGCCTGACGCATCCGCAGCATATCTCTCACCCCTCTGTCGTAGTACGTGAGTATTATATCGCATTCCCTCAAAAAAGCAAGGAGAAAAACAGGGAGACTGCCCGACAGTCTCCCCAGCTATTATCGAGCCACGCTCTGGAAATGGGCCAGAACAGGGTTGACCCCCGTCTTCTTGCCGTTCTCATAGGTATAGAAGCCCGCGCCGCTCTTGCGGCCCAGGAAGCCGGACACCACCAGCTTGCGCAGCAGCAGCGAGGGGTGATACTTGGCGCCGATCTCCTGGTCCATCACAGTCATCACGTTGAGCAGGATGTCCAGACCAATCATGTCGGCCAGCTCCAGGGGACCCATGGGGTGGTTACAGCCCAGCTTCATGCCGTTGTCCACATCCTCCACCGAGCCGATATAGGAGCCCACAATGACACAAGCCTCGTTGAGCATAGGCAGCAGCGCCCGGTTGACGATAAAGCCCGGCTTGTCGTCGGCCTGGATCAGAGTCTTACCCATCTTCTCGCCCACCTCCTTGACAGCGTCCAGCACATCCTGGGTGGTGAGCAGGCCGAAGATCACCTCACACAGCCGCATCCGGGGCACTGGGGAGAAGAAGTGCATTCCCACCACCCGGGAGGGCCGTTTGGTGGCGGCAGCCAGGGCGGTCAGCGAGATAGAGGAGGTATTGGAGGCGAAAATGGTGTGCTCCGGGCAGACCTCCTCCAGGGCAGAAAAGACGGCCTGCTTGGCCTCCAGGTTCTCAAAAATAGCCTCAATAACCAGGTCGGCGTTCCGGCCGCCCTCCATGGTGACATCGGTGGTCAGGCAGGCCAGGGCCGCGTCCCGGTCCTCCGCTGTCATGCGGCCCTTCTCCACGTCCCGGTTCAGCGCCTTCTCGATCCCGGCCCGGGCCCGCTCCAGGGCCTCCTGCCGCTGGTCGTTGAGCACCACGTGATATCCGCAGGTGATGGCGTTCTGGGCAATGCCGCTGCCCATCAGGCCGGCGCCTACCACAAAAATATTCTGAATTGCCACTGTAACTTCCTCTTTTCACTCCGTTTTCTGTCCCTCCATCCGTAGGACCGCGCCTATCATAGCATAGCAATCATTGCATGTCTCAGCGTAAATATGCCTAAAACATGCAAATATTGACTTCGCAGAAAAATGTGGAGAAAGCAACGCTTTCTCCACATTTTGCGTAAATTATTTTGAAAATAGTCCTTATTTCATAATCTCCTTTTTCAGGCCTGTCTGCGGCGGCACCTAGAAGCGGTTCAGCTCGGCGGAGCCGTCGTCCTCGCCCTTCTCAATGGAGCGGACCACCGCCCAATAGCCAAAATCCTTGTTGACCTGTACATAAAACCGGTCCCCCACTTTTCTGCCCAACAAGGCCCCTCCCATGGGGCTTTCCTTGCTGATAAGACCGTGGGAGACATCCTGACGGACGGTGGTCACCACCTGCCAGGTCTCCTCCTCCCCGTCCTCCTCCAGCCAGATGGTCACCTTGTCATACAGACCCACCGTGTCTGCGGAAGAGTGGTCCTCAATGACCCGGGCAGTCTTGATCATGTTCTCCAGATAGCGGATGCGGCTCTCGTTCTTGTTCTTCTCCTGCTTGGCCGCTTTGTACTCAAAATTCTCGCTCAGGTCGCCGAAGCCCCGGGCCACTTTGACCTCCTCCAGCAGCTGGGGCCGGAGGGTAATCCGCCGGTACTCCAGCTCCTCCCGCATTTTTTGCAGGTCGATTTTGGTTAATTCGTTGTGCATTTGTTCCTCTCTCCATTTGTAGGGGCGGCCTGTGGCCGCCCCTACACATTTTGTTCTGTCCAGGGGGCGGGCGGATATTATCCGCCCCTACACAGCTACGCTTCCCATCCCGCCAGATAGGCCTTCTGGTCCTCGGTCAGTTCGTCGATGGTCAGCCCCATGGCGGCCAGCTTCACCCGGGCGATTTGGTCGTCGATCTCGTCGGGGACGAGGTAGACCTTCTTCTCCAGCCCCTCCCGGTGCTTGGCCAGCCACTCCAGTGACAGGGCCTGGACGGCGAAGGACATATCCATAATCTCGGCGGGGTGTCCGTTGCCCCCGGCCAGGTTGACCAGACGGCCCTCAGCCAGCACGTTGAGGGTGCGGCCGTCGGGGAGCCTGAATCCCTCGATATTCTTCCGGCGGGGGAAGGTCTCAGCGGCCATGGAGCGCAGAGCGGCCACGTCCACCTCGCAGTCGAAGTGGCCGGAGTTGCACAGGACGGCGTTGTTCTTCATCACCTCAAAGTGCCGCTTCACAATCACGTCCTTGCAGCCGGTGGCAGTGACGAAGATGTCGCCAATCTTTGCGGCCTCGTCCATAGACATGACCCGAAAGTTCTCCATGGTGGCGTCCAGAGCCTTGAAGGGGTCCACCTCGCAGACCACCACATTGGCCCCCATGCCCTTGGCCCGCATGGCGATGCCCTTGCCGCACCAGCCGTAGCCTGCGACAACGACAGTCTTGCCCGCCACGATCAGATTGGTGGTGTGCATGATAGCGTCCCAGGTGGACTGGCCGGTGCCGTATTTATTGTCGTAGTAGTGCTTGGCCTTGGCGTCGTTCACCGCCATCATGGGGCAGGGGAGGATGCCCTCCCGCTGCCGGGCGTAGAGGCGGTGGATGCCGGTGGTGGTCTCCTCACAGCCGCCGATGAGGCGGTCGCCGTACCGGGCGCACTTGCCGCCGAGCAGGTTGATGAGATCACCGCCGTCGTCCACGATCAGGTGGGGGCGGCATTTCAGGGTTTCCACCAGAAGGTTTTCATACTCCTCCATGCTCACCCCGTGGACGCCGTAGGTGTCCACGCCGGAGTCGGCCACGGCGGCGGCCACGTCGTCCTGGGTGGACAGGGGGTTGCAGCCGGTGAGATGGACATCAGCACCCCCCTCCCGCAGGACCAGGCCCAGATTGGCGGTCTTGGCCTCCAGGTGGACCGAAACGGCGATGGTCAGCCCCGCGAAGGGCTTTTCCCGGCGGAAGCGCTCCTCAATGCCGGACAGGGCGGGCATAAAGTCCCGCACCCACTGGATCTTCTGATGGCCCGAGGGGGCCAGGGACATATCTTTTACAATACTCATGGTAATCCTCCCTGTTGTAATATCCCGTTTGTAATAGGATTTTTTCGTCTCCCCTATCTTAGCACATTTTCCCGCTGAGGGAAAGTCAAAAATTTGTTTACACTTTAGCTGTAGACTTTTCCAGTAAAAACGGGTAAAATGGAAGTTACGAATTTTTATCGGAGGAGGAGTCCGCCTTGAAAACACTGTCTCGCTGGATTTCCCGATTTTGTTACAATCACCCCAAACTGGGTATTCCGAACCTGACCAAATATCTGGTGATCGGCATGGTGGCCGCCTACGCGATCGGGTGGACCACACGCTTTGCGTTCTATCAGTATCTGGAGCTCTATCCAGGCCTGGTCCTCCAAGGGCAGATATGGCGGCTGGTCACCTTCATTTTCATCCCCATCCACACCGACCTATTTTGGTTTGTCTTTGAGATGCTGTTTCTCTACTTTGTGGGGACCAGCCTGGAAGAATTTTGGGGGACAACCCGCTTCTCCGTATTCTTCTTCCTGGGCGCTATTTTAAACGCCCTTCTCACCTTCGCGGTCTATTTTCTGGCCCCAGTTTTGGGTAATTCCCTGACAGCACTGGGCTTTTACTTCGCCCCCAGCATGACCTATATCAAGCTGTCCATGTTCTTTGCCTTTGCCACCATCTATCCCGATTCCTATATCCGGACCTACTTCATCATTGTGGTGAAAGCTAAGTGGCTGGCTCTGCTGTCCGCCGCGGTGGAGGCGTTGATGGTGGTCCGGTGCATTATGGACGGCGACTGGTTCGGAATCCTGCTGATCATGGTCTCTCTGCTCAACTATCTGCTGTTCTTCTGGGAGGACCTGCTCAAGCTGATGGGCCGTCAGGTCAGCCGGGTACAGCACCAAGCCAGCCCCAACACCATCAACTTCAAAAAGGCTCAGAAGGAGATACGTCAGCGGCGAGGGTATCTCCACAAATGCACTGTCTGCGGAGTCACCGACCAGGACAACCCGGACATGGAGTTCCGCTACTGCTCCAAGTGCAGCGGTTACTACTGCTACTGCGCCAACCACATCAACAACCACACCCACGTTCAGTAGCACGGAGTCCAAGAGAGCGGCGGCCGACAGGCCGCCGCTCTCTTCTTCCGGTATTCAGTGATTCAGGACTCGAACGCGGATCATGTTGGGGATGGCCCGCAGTTCCTCCACAGCCCCCTCGGCGAGACGAGTGTTTACGTCCACCATGGTATAGGCGTAGTCCTTTTTGGACTTGTTGGTCATGTTCTCCACATTGATATGGTCGTCAGACAGGGTCGTCATAATCTGTGTGAGCATGGCGGGGACGTTCTTGTGGATCAGGCAGATGCGGGCGATGCCGCTCCATTCCTGAGAGACATTGGGCAGATTCACCGAGTTGGTGATATTGCCGTTGAGAAGATAGTCCTGGAGCTGACGGGCCGCCATAACGGCGCAGTTCTCCTCGCTCTCCGGGGTGGAGGCCCCCAGGTGGGGCAGGGCAATTACATTTTTTACGGTGGTGATCCGCTCGTCTGGGAAATCGGTGACGTATTTGGCCACCCGGCCCGATTCCAGAGCGGCGATCATGTCGTCGTCGTTCACCAGGCCGCCCCGGGCCAGGTTGATGACCCGGACCTGCCCCTTCATTTTGCCGATGGCCTCGACGTTGATGAAGTCCTTAGTGCTGGCACTGTAAGGGACGTGGATGGTGATATAATCGGAGACCCTGTAGAGCTCGTCCACATCCTTCACCACATGGACGTGGCGGTCCAGTCGCAGGGCCGCGTCCACCGACAAAAAGGGGTCGTAGCCGTAGACGTCCATCCCCAGGTCCAGGGCGATGTTGCACACCAGGGCGCCAATGGCTCCCAGACCGATGACTCCCAGCGTCTTGCGGTAAAGCTCCGGCCCGGCGAAGGCGGACTTGCCCTTCTCCACGGCGGCGGCCACGTCCACCCTGGGGGTGTGGGCCTGCTCCTGCACCCAGTCGGCCCCCCCCAGAATGTCCCGGGAGGCCACCAGCATGGCGGCGACCACCAACTCCTTCACCGCGTTGGCATTGGCGCCGGGGGTATTGAAGACCACAATGCCGCATTCCGAGCAGCGGTCGACGGGGATGTTGTTGGTGCCCGCCCCCGCCCGGGCGATGGCCCGGAGGGTCTGTGGGAATTCATACTCGTGCATGGGCGCGGAACGGACCAGAACGCCGTCCTCGTTCTCCACGTCGCTTCCCACCTGAAAGCGGTCCTTGTCCAGCCGGGACAGACCCACGGAGGAGATCTTGTTCAGAGTTTTGATGCGATACATGTGTATTACCTCGAATCGTGTTTTTATTGCCGCTCGTCCTTCAGCCCAACCAGATAGTCCAGGGAGACATGGTAGAATTTTGCCATTTTGACCAGAACAGGGGCGGTTGGCTCCCGCTCATTTTTCTCATAGCGGCAATAGGACTTCATAGAAATATCCAGCTCCTTCGCCACGATGTCCTGTGTAAGCTTCCGTTCCTTGCGGAGACTATAAAGTCTTTCAGACAATTTCAGCATTTCATTTTTCACCCCTTGGCAGGACCAAACGGGCTAGTTATAATAGAATCAAAATGGACCGAACGGTCCAAAAAGAGGAGACATCATGGACGATCTGACCAGATGCCTATACGAATTTGTATGCGAAAAGCGACTGGGAAGCCTGTCAGAGGACCAGGAGTATATAGACGCCGTGCTGGGAGCGGAGCGGCAGGAGAAGCGGGTGGCGTCGTATTTGAACGAGGAACAGCAGCAGGAACTGCGTGCGCTGATGGATGCGGCAGCTGCTCAGGGCGACATTACAAGTGAGCATCTGTTTTGCGCCGCTCTGTCTCTGACCCGAGAGCTGAATAAGCTGGTGCGGGCGTAAGCGGCGCTTACGCCCGTACGCGCTCCTTCAGCTTCACCCCGTCCAGAGCGGGGGCGGTCACCAGGAAGAGGGCCCCGCTGCCGATCCCCTGGACCAGGGTACCCAGGAACTGTGGAACGAAGACGGCCATGGTCCCGGCCATGGCGCAGCCCGCCAGGGCGTAGGCGGCGGGGGAAAACAGACCCGCCAGCACCACAGCGGCCAGATTCCGCCGACACAGGAGCTTTTCGCCATTGCTGGTGAAAAACAGCGCCACCACCGCCTTGATAATCAGGGTGGGCAGCACCCACATAGGGGCGGTGAGCAGGTCGGCCAGTCCTGCGCCTGCGGCGGCGGCGGCCGCCGCATAGGGGGTGGGGAGCAGGCAGGCCGCCAGATAGATCAGGGCGTCCCCCAGGTGGATGTAGCCCCCGGTGGGGAGAGGGATGTGGAGCATATAGGCGGTCATGACAGTGATGGCGGCGGCGAACAGGGCGGCCGTCACCAGCAGGCGCAGGTTTTCTCTTTGAGACATGGGGATATCCTTTCTCCGGTCAGTTGCTCTTGTCAAAGCTCCGGATGAAGTCGCACAGCTTTTCCACGCCCTCCACCGGCATGGCGTTATAGATGGAGGCACGCATGCCGCCGGTTTTCCGGTGGCCCTTCAGACTGACAAAGCCGGCCTCAGCCGCCTCCTTCACAAATTTGGCGTCCAAGGCCTCGTCCCCGGTGCGGAAAGTGACGTTCATCCCGGAGCGGGAGCCCTTGTCCGCATGGCAGGTGAACAGCTGGGAGGCGTCCAGCACGTCGTAGAGCATACCGGAGCGCAGGTCCCGGAGCTTTTTCATGCCGGACAGGCCGCCGTTCTCCTCCACCCAGTCCAGGGTGAGGCCCAGCATGTATATGCACCAGCAGGGGGGCGTGTTGTACATGGAGTCCTTGTCGATCATGGTCTGATAGTTCATCATCAGGGGGGTGCAGGGTAGTTCGTGGCCGGCCAGATCCTCCCGGATGATGACCACCGTCAGTCCGGCGGGGGCCATATTCTTCTGTGCGCCGGCGTAGATAACGCCGAATTTGGACACATCCACCGGCATGGACAGAATATCAGAGGACATGTCGCACACCAGAGGGACAGAGCCAGTCTCAGGGATGTAGTCCCACTCGGTGCCGTAGATGGTGTTGTTGGCGCAGTAGTAGAAGTAGCTGGCCTCGGGGTCCAGCTTCAGCTCCCCCTGCCGGGGGATGTAGCAGTGGTTCCGGCCGCTGGTGTCGCAGGCCAGGCTGATCGCTCCGTACCTGTCAGCCTCTTTACAGGCCAGGCTGGAGAAGTTGCCGGTGACGGCGTAGTCCGCCTTCCCCGTCCTGCCGATGAGGTTCAGGGGGATGGCTGAGAACTGTCCGGAGGCTCCGGTCTGGAGAAACAGGATCCGGTAGTTCTCCGGAACGCCCATCAGACGGCGCAGCTTGACCTGAGTCTCCTGAAAGAGGTCCATAAATATCCCGGACCGGTGGCTCATCTCCATCACAGACATGCCGCAGCCCCGGTAGTTGGCAATCTCCGCCCCGGCCCGCTCCAGCACGGAAAGCGGAAGCATCGACGGACCGGCCGCGAAATTGTAAACACGCTGGTCGCTCATAATAAGGAGCCCCCTTCAAGATGGTATCGATTACAGCGATTGCTGTAATTTTTTATTATAGTGCAGGGGAAAGGGGGTGTCAATGGAAAAAGCAAAAAAAGAAAGCCGCCCGGGAAATCGGGCGGCCTGGGGTTAAGTACGTCTCCAAGTGGAGGGGCTGAGAAGAACCAGAATAGGAAATATTTCCAGGCGGCCGATAATCATGCACAGGGACATGACCCCCTTGGACAGGCTTGAGAAGGCGGCGAAGCTACCGCTGGGGCCGATGGCCTCCAGGCCGGGTCCCACGTTGCTGACACAGGTGAGGGCGGCGCTGAAGGAGACGGCAAAAGGGCAGCCGTCCAGGGAGATGATGAGGGCGGCGGAGAAAATGGTGGTCACATAGGCCCCCAGGAAGACCAGCAGGGAGTGGAGCGTCGCCTCGCTCACCAGCTTGCCGTCCAGCTTGACTACTTCCACACAGCGGGGGTGGGTAATGCGGTGGACCTCCCGGCGGATGGCTCGGAGCAGGAGGAGCACCCGGGAGCACTTCATCCCCCCGCCGGTGGAGCCAGCGCAGGCCCCGCAGAACATAATCAGGATAATGATCAACTGGGAGAACTGGGGCCACAGCACAAAGTCGCATGTGCCGAAGCCGGTGGTGGAGATGATGGAGGCCACTTGAAAGACGGTATACCGCAGGCTCTCCCAGACGCTGGAATATATGCGCAGATTGGCCAGGGTAATCACCCCCGTGGCTCCGGCCACCACCAGAAAGAAAAAGCGCAGCTCGTCGCTGGCCAGCGCCTCCCGCCACTTTCTGGTCAGCAGCAGAAAATAGATGGCGAAGTTTACCGAGAACAGCAGCATGAACACTGTGATAATCATCTCAACGGCCACACTGCCGTAGGCCCCCACGCTGGCGTTCCGGTTGGAGAAGCCGCCGGTGCCCGCGGTGGAAAAGGAGTGGATCAGCGCGTCGTACAGGGGCATTCCGGCCAGCTTCAGGCAGAGGGCCTCCAGAGCGGTGAGGACGAAGTACATGGTATACAGAATCTTGGAGGTCTGGGACTGCTTGGGTACCAGCTTGGAGAACACCGGCCCCGGTGTCTCTGCCTGAGTCAGGTAGTGGGAGCGAATGCCCAGTTTAGGGACGATGGCGGTGGCCAGCACCAGCACCCCCATCCCCCCCATCCAGTGGGTGAAAGCGCGCCAGAACAGGATTCCCTTGGGGAGGGCCTCAATGTCGGTGAGGATGGTGGAGCCGGTGGTGGTAAAGCCGGAGCAGGACTCAAAAACGGCGTCCATAGGAGTTGCAAAGTATCCGGAGAAAAGAAAGGGGAGGGCCCCCACCAGCCCGGTAAAGACCCAGATCAGGCCCACCGCCACAAAACCCTCCCGGGTGAAAAAACGGGTCTCGGCGGGCAGAGCGGACAGGGGCAGGGCGCATGCAGCCACAATGGCGATGGACAGCAGGAAAGGGAGGGGGCTCTCCCGACAGATCAGAGCCACCCCAAGGGGGACGGTCAGGGCGGCGGCCTCAATGAGCAGCACACGGCCCACCAGCTTCAGGACCAGCTTGACGTTCATTTTCCGGTCCCTCCCGAGGCCGCAGGCTCGGCGGCATAGATGTCGTTCAGATCCAGCACGCCGCTGCCCCGGGCGATAATGATGACCTGGTCTCCCTCTCGCAGGAAGGAGGAGCCCTCGGGAATAATAATCTCCTTCCCCCGGACAATCACAGCCAGCAGCACCCCGGGACGCAGCCGCAGGTCCTTCAGGGGGACGCCCAGATGCCGGGTGCCAGGGCCCACGGTGAACTCCATGGCCTCCGCTCCGCCGTCCGCAATGCGGTGGAGGGAGTTCATCACGCTGCCTTGGGAGTTCTGCATTCCCCGGACCACATGTAGGATGTGGGAGGCGGTGACAAATTTGGGGGAAATGACACTGTCCAGCCCCAGAGAACGGACAATCCCGGCGTAATTCTGCCGGTTACACTTGGTAATCACCTTGGACAGCCCCTGCTGCATGGCGTAGAGGGAGATAATCAGGTTGTCCTCGTCCCGGTCGGTGAGGGCCACAAAGGCGTCGCTGGCGGTGAGATTTTCCGACTCCAGCAACTCGGAATCGGTACCGTCGCCGCAGATGACCGTGACCCTGGGGAACCGCTCGCTGAGCATGCGGCAGCGCTCCTCGCTGTACTCCACGATTTTAAGTCCCATCCCCATCTGGTCCAGAATGCTGGCCAAATACGCGGACACCTTGCCCCCGCCCACCAGGAAGACCCGCTTCACCTTGGGAGCGTAACGGCCCAGCTGACGAAAAAACTGGTCCAGGCTCACCGGTCGGCCAATCATATACAGCTTGTCCCCGGCCTGTGGGACAAAGGAGCCGTTGGGAATAGATACCTCCCCGTTCCGGTCCACGGCGCAAAACAGCAGAGACAGTTTTTTGATGTGCCCAGGTAGATTATACAGAGGCGCGCCCACCAGGAAGTCCCCCTCCTGAAGGCGGAAGCCCATCAGCTCCACCCGACCCCGGCAGAAAGTCTCAATATTGGCGGCGGAGGGAAAACGGAGCAGACGGGATACCTCCACAGCAGTGGTGTTCTCCGGGTTGATAACCATATCAATCTTCAGGTCCCGGCGCAGCTCAGCCACGCTGCTGGTATACTCCTGATTGCGGATGCGGGCGATGGTGTACTTGGTGCCCAAGCCCTTGGCGGTGAGGGAACAAACCATGTTCACCTCGTCGGAGTTGGTGGCGGCCACCAGCAGGTCGGCGGTGCCGGCCCCCGCCTCCCGCAGTGCGGCGGCGGATACGCCGTTTCCCCGCACCGTCATCACATCCAGCTGGTCGCCGGCCCGGCGCAGGGCCTCTTCATCGCTGTCCACAATGGTAACGTCGTGCTCCTCCTTCACCAGCTGCTCGGCCAGGGTGAAGCCTACCTTGCCACTGCCTACAATGACTATATTCATTTGTCCATATCCTTTCCTCTGCTTTTGCTCTGGGCGGAAAAATATCCCTCTCACGGGGAAAAACAGGGTGCAGAGGTCCAGGCCGGCCCCCTCTGGTCCCGCAGGCCAATCCGCCTTCAGCCCCTGCCCTGCGCTCACATGACCTTCTGGGATTCTGAGCGCTAAATTGTCCACTCCCCGTGGACGACTCCCACCAGATACCAGCGCTCGTTTTCCGGCTGGAACACCAGCTTAAGCGAGGACCAGTCCATCCCGTCGTTCACCGGGTCGGCACTGGGAAAGCTGAAATCCACAAAGCGGCAGCCGGGATAGGCCTCTGTCAGATTTTCCAGGGCATTGCCCCCGGTCATGATGCGGTCGATTCCAATTTCCACGGCCTGAGTGTAATCCCGGTCGTAGACATACCGCTCGAAATACTGCCCGGCGGTCATCTGAATCGGGTCTCCGCGCCCGTCCTCAAAGCCCCAGGTATAGATGTTCCGATCCTGTCCCAGGCTCTTGATCTGGTCGGCGGTAAAGGTGAGGTCGGTTTCCGGCTCCACTGTGGAATAGGGGGTGAAGGTCACGCCCCGCTCCGGGTGGACGCAGGCGGACAGCGAGGCCCAGTCCCGCCGCTGGATAGCCCGGTTAGCGGAGCAGGCGCTGCTCAGAAGAGCAAAATTGTCCGCCGGATCCAGGGGAGATGGCTCCGGCTGAGAGGGGGAAGTACCGCTGACCGAGGGCTGAGAGGTCCCGGGCGGCAGGTTGAAGTTATTGGTGTTGGCGCCGGGCGCCGGGGTTCTCTCCTCCTGGAGGTTGATGGGCAGCAGGACCCCCACCAGAAGCCCGATCAGCAGACACAGCACACAGGGGAACAGCATAAAACGTTTCAATTTGCGGCCTCCTTCAAAGGGATAAACAGGCTTGAGGCGATTCTTACACGCTTACATTATAGGACAAATCCGGGAAAAGGTCAAGTCACAAACAAAAGACAGCTTGAAAACAGCCCTGTCTTATGGTAAAATAGCACATAAATGATCCACAAAGGAGGCGTCCCCATGAACGAACAGACACGGGAGATGCAGTTTCATATCCAGTGTGCCGCCGGAGATGTGGGGAAATACTGTATTCTCCCCGGCGACCCTGGGCGGTGCGAGGCCATCGCCCAACACTTCGACGACCCGGTCCACGTCCGGACCAACCGGGAGTATGTCACCTATACCGGGACCCTGCTGGGGGAGAAGGTGAGCGTTGTCTCCACCGGAATCGGCGGCCCCTCCGCCGCCATCGCCATAGAGGAGCTGGTTAACCTGGGGGTTCACACCTTCGTCCGGGTGGGCACTTGCGGAGGGATTGACCTGTCGGTCCAGAGCGGCGACGTGGTGGTGGCCACCGGCGCGGTGCGCATGGAGGGCACCAGCCGGGAGTACGCCCCCATCGAGTGGCCCGCCGTTCCCGATTTCACCGTCACCACCGCCCTGGTGGAGGCCTGTAAGGCCCTGGGCTACCCCTGGCACGCCGGGGTGGTCCAGTGCAAGGACTCCTTCTACGGCCAGCACTCCCCGGCCCGGATGCCGGTGAGCTATGAGCTGGAGAGCAAGTGGGAGGCCTGGAAGCGGCTGGGGGTACTGGCCTCCGAGATGGAGTCCGCCGCCCTCTTCGCCGTGGCCGCCGCCCGCCGGGTGCGGTGCGGGTCGGTGTTCCACGTCATCTGGAACCAGGAGCGGGAGAAGGCCGGCCTGGACCAGAAGGAGAGCCACAACACCGAGGCGGCCATTACCGCCGGGGTGGAGGCGCTGAACATTCTGATTCAGCAAGATAAGTGAATTGTGAAAGGAAAAGGCGACTGGTTTTGAATGCCAGTCGCCTTTTGTATTTCATTTTAAGCCGCCGGTGTAAAAGTCCCGCTGACAGAAACCACTGTAAAATCACAGTTTCCTTTTAGTTTGCTCGTATTTCTGTCACATTCAATGCCATACGAGTGGGAGTAGTCTCCGCCGGAGGGCATTTTGAATGTAAATTCAACGCCGGCATCCTCTGCATCGGCCAGGCGCCATTTTTCCCCGATCGCTCCTTCATTGTCGATGTTGGCTTGAAGTGTTATTTCAACATTATTGAATGTTCCTGCGGTTGTACTGTAGGCTTGGAAATCAATTGTCGAAGTGCTTACATAATACAAAATGGTTTGATGATATTCAGAATCCGTAAATTCTCCGCTGAACGAGATGTAGTCGCCAATATTTTCTGTGGTCAGTTCGATTTCCTGGGGCTTTTTTGACCCGCCGCAGGCCGCCAAAGAGAGGGCCAGGGCCGCTGTAAGTATGAGTGCAAGTTTTTTTTTCATTGTGTCAACCTCCGTCTGATTTTTTTGCTTGGTCTGTAAGCTGTATTATAACATAGGCAGGAATTATAGTCAACAAAAAAAGGAATATTAGGAACTTAAAAGGGACAAACAATCCCTATAAAATGTCTTATAGGGGGTGGTCCAATGGTCGATATTAAAAAAATCGGAGAGAATATCAGGAAAGAGCGAAAACGGCAGCTGTTGACAATCGAGCAGCTGGCGGAAAAAGCCGGAATTACAGACAACTTTTTAGGGAAGATAGAGCGTGGAGAGGGGATGCCCAGTTTACAGACAATAGACAGCATTGCCTGTGCCCTTAATGTTGGCATTGATTATCTAAATGCTAATGTACTGCATAATACAGAACACACGTTTATTACAAGCCTGATAGAAATAAATGGGCTCAGCGGAGATAACAAAGAAAAATTTATTGATTTCATCAGCACCAATATAAAATACTTTAAGTAGATATCCACCACGGGTTTTTGTACCGCTATGGGTTTGGAGTAATTCACAGGAAAACCGTCAAGATTTTTGTCAAAAAAGATTGACATTTAAGCGGTAACCCGCTATAGTGTATCTCGCTATCCGTGAAAGCCGGTCACCGCGCCCGACGTCCCCCTGGACCGAGGGCCGCCCGGTGAATAAATCGAGGGAGCTGACAAAGAAAACAATTAGAAATGGGGGAGGATACATGTCCAAGGAGTTGATCCGCCTGACCGACTGCGTTATGGCGTTCGACGAGGATATCGTACTCGACAAAATCAATTTAAGCATCAAGGATAAGGAATTCCTCACGCTGCTCGGACCCAGTGGGTGCGGCAAGACCACCACGCTCAGAATTATTGGTGGTTTTCAGACGCCCACCGCTGGAGATGTTTTGTTCGACGGGGTGAGGATTAATGCTGTTCCGCCCCACAAGCGGACCATTAACACGGTGTTTCAGAAGTATGCCCTGTTTCCGCACCTGAACGTGTACGAGAACATCGCCTTCGGCCTGCGCATCCCCAAGGCGGACGCCTCGGGGGTAAAGGTAAAGCTGCCCGAGGAGGAGATCGACCGGCGGGTGACTGAGATGCTGGAGGTTGTCAATTTGAAGGGCTTTGAAAAGCGGCGGGTGACCCAGCTGTCCGGCGGCCAGCAGCAGCGGGTGGCTATCGCCCGGGCGCTGGTGAACCGGCCCAAGGTGCTGCTTTTGGACGAGCCCCTGGGGGCGCTGGACCTGAAGCTGCGCAAGGACATGCAGAACGAGCTCAAGCGCATCCAGAAGGCCATGGAGATTACCTTCGTCTACGTCACCCACGACCAGGAGGAGGCGCTGGCTATGTCGGACACCGTGGTGGTCATGGACGGCGGCAAAATCCAGCAGATTGGCTCCCCCGAGGACATCTACAACGAGCCGAAAAACGCCTTTGTAGCCGACTTCATCGGCGAGTCCAACATCATCGACGGCATTATGCGCGCCGACGGGGTGGTGGAGATTTTCAACCGCCGCTTCCAGTGTTTAGACGGCGGCTTTGAGAAGGACGAGCCGGTGGACGTGGTCATCCGGCCCGAGGATGTGGACATCGTCCCCGAGGACCAGGGCCAGCTGAAGGGCACCGTCACCTCCGTCACCTTCAAGGGGATGCAGTACGATATCATCGTGGACTTCTACGGCTTCAAGTGGCTGATTCAGACCACCGACCTGTCCCCCGTGGGCAGCCGCATCGGCATCAAGATCGACCCGGACGGCATCCACGTGATGAAAAAGAGCGAGTACTCCGGGCTGTTTGGCGACTACTCCTCCTACTCCGAGGAATATGAGGAGATCAGCGACGCCAGCTTCGGCCCGGAGGGGGAGGACAGCGGGGATGAAGAATAAGCTGTCCTGGTTTGCCGTCCCCTATGTGGGGTGGATGGCGCTGATGGTGGTGGTACCCATCCTCATTATGGTGGTCTACGCCTTTACCACGGCGGAGTTTCAGGGGACTTTGGAAAATTTTTCAGAGATGGGCCTCTACGCCTCGGTCTTTCTGCGCTCCTTCCGGCTGGCCCTCATCGCCACCCTGGTCTGTCTGCTCATCGGCTATCCGGTGTCCTGCTGGATGGCCCACGAGGGCCCGGGCTTTCAACGGGTGGCCATGGCGCTGATTATGCTGCCCATGTGGATGAACTTCCTTCTGCGGACCTACTCCTGGATGTCCATCCTGGAGAACAACGGCCTGCTCAACCAGTTTTTCCGGGCCATCGGCCTGCTGGACCTGCTGGGGGTGGACTACATCCCCATGATTGGCACCTCCGGGGCGGTGGTGCTGGGCATGGTGTATAACTACCTGCCCTTTATGATTCTGCCCATCTACTCGGTCATCGTCAAGCTGGACGGCAGCCTGCTGGAGGCCGCCCGGGACCTGGGGGCCGACTCCGCCGGGGTGTTCCGGAAGGTGATCCTGCCCCTGTCTCTGCCCGGGGTGCTGTCCGGGGTGACCATGGTGTTTGTCCCCTCGGTGTCCACCTTCGCCATCTCCCGCCTGCTGGGGGGCGGCACCCAGATCATGCTGGGCGATCTGATTGAGCAGCAGTTCCTGGGCGGGGCCTACGCCCCCCACCTGGGGGCGGCCATCTCCCTGGTGATGATGGTCATTGTGGTGGTGTGCATGGCGGTGATGAATCACTTCGGCGAGGGTGAGGAACAGGCGGTGCTGCTGTGAAAAGACAAAATCGTTTTGGCAGCCGGCTGGTGATCGCCCTGATGTTCCTCTTTCTCTACGCCCCCATCATCCTGCTGATTATCTTCTCCTTTAACGCCGGGGATTCCAGCGCCGTGTGGAAGGGCTTTTCCCTGGACTGGTACGTCAGGCTGTTCCAAAACCGTCTGATTATGTCCAGCGTCTATACCACCCTGCTGGTCTCTCTGCTGGCCACCGCCATCGCCACCGCGGCGGGCACCTTTGCCGCCATCGGCCTGTACAGCCTGGGCCGGAAAAAGCGGGACGCCCTGCTCACGGTGAACAACATCCCCATGATGAACGCCGACATTGTCACCGGAGTATCTCTGTGTCTGTTTTTCGTGGCCTTTTTCCAGGGCTGGGGGACCTTTGCCCGGTGGTTTAACTCCCTCCAGAGCGCGGTGGTGCTGCCCGACCGGCTGGTGCTGGGCTTCGGAACCCTGCTTCTGGCCCATGTGGCCTTCAACATCCCCTATGTCATCCTGAACGTGGCCCCCAAGCTGCGGCAGATGGACCGCAACCTCATGGAGGCGGCCCAGGACCTGGGCTGCACCTGGATGCAGGCCTTCTGGAAGGTGATGCTCCCCGAGATCAAGCCGGGCATCGTCTCCGGGGCCCTCATTGCCTTCACCATGTCCATCGACGACTTCATCATCTCCTACTTCACCGCCGGCTCGGCCAGCTCCACCCTGGCCATGACCATCTACGGCATGACCAAGAAGCGGGTTACCCCGGAGATTAACGCGGTGTCCACCATCCTGTTTCTGTCGGTGCTGGTGCTGCTGGTGCTGTCCAACCTGAAAGAGATCCGTCAGGAGTCCCGGGAGCGGAAGGGGACGGCCTGCCAGCCCTCCGCCCTGGAGCGGCTGGGGCAGAGGGTGTCCGAGCCCCGGTACCAATGGGCGCGCCGGGGGGCGGCGGTGGTGCTGGCCTGTGTTTTCCTGTGCGTTGTGACGGTGCTGGCCCATGAGACGGGCTCCCGCCCGGTGGTCAACGTGTGCAGCATGGGCGAGTATATCGACGAGAGCCTGATTACCCGGTTCGAGGACGCCACCGGCATCCGGGTGAACTACCAGACCGCCGAGAGCAACGAGGCCCTCTACTCCCTGCTGAAAAGCGGCGGCGCGGACTACGACGTGGTGGTCACCTCCGACTATATGGCGGGCCGCTTCATTCAGGAGGACATGGTGGAAAAGCTGGATTTTGGCCAGATCCCCAACATTTCCCTCATAGACGGGCGCTTCCTGCATCTGGACTTCGACCCCGCCGGCGAGTATACCGTCCCCTACACCTGGGGCACTCTGGGCATCATTTACAACACCGCCATGGTGGAGGAGGAGATTGACAGCTGGAGCGCCCTGTATGACGACAAGTACGCCGGGGAGGTGCTGCTCATCAACAACTCCCGGGACGCCATCGGGGAGGCCCTGCTGCACCTGGGCTATTCTGTCAACACCACCGACGAGGATCAGATCAGGCAGGCCTACGCCCTGGTGGCCGACGCCAGCCGCCGGGGGGTGTTCCAGGGCCGGGTGTCCGACGAGGTTTTCCAGAAGATGGAGGGGGGCAACGCCGCCATCGCCACTTACTACGCCGGTGACTACATCTCCATGCTGGAAAATAATGAGGACCTGGCCTTCGTCATCCCCAAGGAGGGGTCCAACTGGTTTGTGGACGCCATGCTGATGATTAAGGACGCCCCCCACCGGAGGGAGGGGCATATGTGGATCAACTTCATCGCCTCCACCGACGCCAACCTGGCCAATATGTACGAGATTGGCTACGCTTCCCCCAACCGGGCGGCCCTGGAGCAGTACCCCGCCTACTATGAGGAGCTTTACGGCGAGGAGCTGGACCCGGAGGTCTACGAGATCATGGCGGCTCCCCCGGAGGTGCTGGAGCGGTGCGAGGCCTATCGCAACCTGCCCCGGGATACTCTAGCCCTCTATAACGACCTCTGGACCCAATTGGGAATTGACTGACACGGCATACAAATACGGAGCGCGGCGTGATGCCGCGCTCCGTATACTTTTACACACCTGCCCGCCCTCTTCTCAAGGGCGCGCGGTCAGTTTTTCAGGCTCTGCATGGGGGCTGGGATGCGGCCGCCCCGGTCCACAAATTCTTTGGCGGAGAAGGGGTGGACGGGCTGGACGGGAGCGGAGCCCAGCAGGCCGCCGAACTCCACTGTGTCCCCCACGGTGCAGCCGGGGGCGGGGATGATACGTACGGCGGTGGTCTTGGAGTTGACCATGCCGATGGCGGCCTCGTCGGCGATGATTGCGGAGATGGTCTCGGCGGGGGTGTCGCCGGGGACGGCGATCATGTCCAGCCCCACGGAACAGACGCAGGTCATAGCCTCCAGCTTGTCCAGGGTGAGGGCCCCGGACCGGGCGGCGGCGATCATGCCCTCGTCCTCGCTGACGGGGATAAAAGCGCCGGACAGGCCGCCCACCGAGGAGGAAGCCATGACGCCCCCCTTCTTCACCGCGTCGTTGAGCAGGGCCAGGGCGGCGGTGGTGCCGTGGGTGCCGCAGACCTCCAGGCCCATCTCCTCCAGGATACGGGCCACGCTGTCCCCAATGGCGGGGGTGGGGGCCAGGGACAGATCCACAATGCCAAAGGGGATGTCCAGCCGACCGCAGGCCTCCTGGGCCACCAGCTGGCCCATGCGGGTGATACGGAATGCGGTCTTCTTCACGGTTTCTGCGACTACGTCGAAGGGCTTTCCCTTCACCTCCTGGAGGGCTTGGTACACCACTCCGGGGCCGGAGACGCCTACATTGATGACCTTTTCCGGCTCGCCCACCCCGTGGAAGGCCCCCGCCATGAAGGGGTTGTCCTCCACGGCGTTGCAGAACACCACCAGCTTGGCGCAGCCGAACCCGCCCCTGTCGGCAGTCCTCTCCGCCAGCTCCTTGATGGTACGGCCCATAAGGGCCACCGCGTCCATGTCGATGCCCGCCTTGGTGGAGCCCACGTTGACCGAGGCACAGACAATCTCGGTGGAGGCCAGGGCCTCTGGAATGGAAGCGATGAGGATGCGGTCAGCCTCGGTCATGCCCTTCTGGACCAGGGCGGAGAACCCGCCGATGAAGTTGACCCCGGTGGTCTTGGCCGCCCGGTCCAGGGCCTGGGCGAAGGGGACATAGCTGTCCGTCTCCGCCGCCGCCGCCACCAGGGCGATGGGGGTGACCGAGATGCGCTTGTTGACAATGGGGATGCCGAACTCCTTCTCGATGGCCTCGCCGGTGGCCACCAGCTTCTCGGCGTATTTTGTGATCTTGTCGTAAACCTTAGCGCAGGCAGTGTCGACGTCACTGTGGGCGCAGGACAGCAGGGAGATGCCCATGGTGATGGTGCGCACATCCAGATGCTGCTGGTCGATCATCTGGATGGTCTGCATGATTTCGTGTTGGTTGAGCATAGTTACCTCCGCTTAAATGCGATGCATGGCGTTGAAAATGTCCTCCCGCTGGATGCGGATGGACAGCCCCTGCTCCTTGCCGGCCTGGGCCAGGATGTCGGCCATGTCGCCGATGGACTGCGCGCAGGCGGCGGTGTCCACCAGCATGACCATGGTGAAGAACTCCTGCAAAACGGTCTGGGTGATGTCCAGAATGTTGATGTTGTGCTGTGCTAACAGAGAACACACGGCGGCGGTAATGCCCACCCGGTCCTTGCCGATGACGGTAACAATGGCTTTCATACAAAATTCCTTTCTTAATTCAACTCATCCAGGGTCAGCGCGAAGCCGTCCAGGAAGTGGTCCATGAAGTACTTCAGAGCGGGGCTGGGATTTTTGCACAGGGCGGCGTAGGTCTGCTCCCTGGCCTTTTTGAACTCGGTGTTCCCCGCTTTCAGCTCCTCCACGCACTTGAGGTAAGCGGACAGCTTGTCCGCCGCCTTGACAATGGCGTGGACCTCCGGGTCGGGGATGGTGACGGCGTCCTCGAAGTCGGGACGCAGGTCGGGGGGAAGCATGGACAGCAGCTTTTTCTCCGCCACCACCTCCACATCCTTGTAGGCGGACTGGATGTCCGGGTTGTCGTACTTGATGGGGGTGGGCATGTCGCCGGTGAGGATCTCGCTGGCGTCGTGGTACAGGGCGGCCACCGCCACCGCGCCGGGGTCGATCTGCCCGCCGAAATAGCGGTTTTCGATGACGGCCAGGGCGTGGGCCAGCACGGCCACCTGATGGGAGTGCTCCTGGATATTCTCCAGCCGGGTGTTGCGCATCAGGCCCCAGCGGTTGATGTACCGCATGCGGGAGATCATGGGGAAAAAGTTGTATGCCAAGGCAAAAACGCTCCTTTGTTCAAGTCGTACCATTTTAACACAGGATGGAGCGGTTGTAAACCGGAAAAACGGCTGGAGAGCACAAAGAAGGACGGCTTTTCAGCCGTCCTTCTCCAAAGATTTTTTCTTTTTCCACGCCCGCCAGGTGAAAAACGCGAGCGCCAGGATCAGCAGGCCCCGGACAATGCCCACCGCAATGGCGAAAACTGTGGACGGATCTCGAATCCCCGGTATTGTAATATAATAGTACAGCCGCCGAAGTCCGCCTATCAGTCCCCAGGGGGACACACTGGTGTATGGGTTCAAAGCCAGACAGCTCAGCCCAACGGCCAGCCAGCCCATAATGAGAAAGGGATGCTTTTTTGCCAGCAGCAGGGGCAGGCCCAGTACGACCAGGGCCACTGCCGCAAAGATCAGCAGGGGCGCGCCCATCAGTCCGATGATAGCCAGCGCCACCCCGGAGACCTCCATCACAATGCCCAGCTTCTGAATGAGGGACAGCTCCTCTTTCCGCTCCCGCTCCACGTAGATCACCTTTGCTTCCGGCGGCTCCGGAGGCTGGGGGCGCTCCCCGTCCCGGACCAACTCGTCCACCGTTACGCCGAACAGGTTAGCCAGCTTGATGATTTTATCCAGGTCGGGGGTGGACTGGGCGGTCTCCCACTTGCTCACACTCTGCCGGGAGACCTCCAGTTTTTCCGCCAGGTCGTCCTGGGACATGCCCCGCTCCGTGCGCAGGGACAATATTTTTTCTGCTAATGTCATAGACCTTGACCTCCTCTCGATTTTCTTCTATTATAGTGTCGGAGTGGCAAAAAGCAATCAAGTCCACTTGGAAATTTCCGCAATCATTGGTTGCGGAGGGGTTGGAGGGGTTCAAATGGCCAAAAAAACCACCCGAAACACCCGGGGGAAGATCATCGACGCGGCCTGGAAGCTGTTTTACCGACAGGGCTATGACGACACCACCGTGGAGGAGATCATCGAGGAATCGGGCACCTCCCGTGGGTCCTTCTACCACTACTTCCAGGGCAAGGACGCCCTGCTGTCCACCCTGGCCGACGTCTTCGACCGGAAGTATGAGGAACTGATGGAGACCCTGGACCCGGACCAGAACCGGTTTGACCAACTGATGTACCTGAACCGGGAGCTGTTCACCATGCTGGAAAATTCCATCTCTCTGGACCTGGCGGCCCGGCTGTACTCCTACCAGCTGGTCACCCGGGGGGACAAGTCCCTGATGGACCGCAACCGTACCTACTACCGGCTTTTGCGGCAGATTGCCCTCCAGGGCCAGGAGCGGAGGGAGCTGCGGGAGGACGTCACCGCCAACGAGATCGTCCGGGCCTATGCCCTGTGCGAGCGGGCCCTCATCTATGATTGGTGCCTGTCCGAGGGGGACTACTCCCTCTCCCAATACGGCAAGACCATGATGCCCATGTTTTTGCAGGGGTTTCGGGTCTGATTCTACCTCCCCCTTTGGGGGAGGTGGCCCGAAGGGCTGGAGAGGGCCCTCTCAGTCAGCCTGCGGCTGACAGCTCCCCCAAAGGGGGAGCTGGTAAAGGTAAAACTTTGTCAGAACGTACAAAATAGTATTTTAAAAAACGTACAGCTTATTTTTCTTGATTTTTTAAGATAAAAAGGCTGTCACTTTTTGTTTTGTACGGAATTTATTCTATGTTGCGTTCTTGATTTATTTCTGGTATGATACCAATAATCTGCTTTCCGGCGGCTGTTGTGTGTGTCCCGGAGAGACTTTGGGAGGAATTGTATGACTACCGCGCAGGCCTGTATTATGGGCACCATTATTCTCTATCTCTGCTTCGTCATTTTCACCGGCGTGATGATTGGCCGCCGGTCCAAGAAGAGCGCCGAGGGCTTCTACCTGGGCGGCCGGGGGATGGGCCCCCTGGTCACCGCTATGAGCGCTGAGGCCAGCGACATGAGCAGCTATCTGCTGATGGGCATACCTGGACTGGCCTACCTGTCCGGCGTGGCCGATGCCAGCTGGACGGCCATCGGTCTGGCTGCCGGTACCTACCTCAACTTTCTGCTGGTGGCAAAGCGGCTGCGCCGCTACAGCGTGAAGCTGGATGCCATCACCATCCCCAGCTTCATCTCCAAGCGGTACGGTGAGAAAAAGCCGGTGATCATGTGCATCTCCGCCCTGATTATCCTGATTTTCTTCGTTCCCTACGTGGCCTCCGGCCTGGCCGCCATCGGAAAGCTGTTCAACAGCCTCTTCGACTGGGACTACATGACGGCGGTTGTAATTGGCGCTATTGTGATCATCAGCTATACCTCGGTGGGCGGCTTCTCCGCCGTGGCCACCATGGACCTGATTCAGTCCATCATCATGACCATCGCCCTGGCCATTATTGTGGTCTTCGGCATTGTCCAGGCCGGGGGCATGGGGGCGGTGCTGGACCACGCCAAAACCCTGCCCGGCTTCCTCAGCTTCGGTGAGACCTACAACGCGGGTACCGGTTCCGCTGAGCCCTACGGCTTCATCCGCATCGTCTCCATGATGGCCTGGGGTTTAGGCTATTTTGGAATGCCCCACATCCTGGTCCGCTTCATGGCCATCCGGGACGAGAACGAACTTAAGCTGTCCCGGCGCATCGCCGCGGTGTGGGTGGTGATCTCCATGGGGGTGGCGGTGTTCATCGGCATCGTGGGCCACGCCGTATCCGCCGCTGGGCGCATCCCCTTCCTGGAGGGCAGCGCCACCGAAACGGTGATTGTCAAACTGTCCGACCTGCTGTCCACTTATGGAATCTTCCCCGCAATTGTGGCCGGGTGCATCCTGGCTGGTATCCTGGCCGCCACCATGTCCACCGCAGACAGCCAGCTGCTGGCCGCCTCCTCCGCCTTCTCGGAAAATTTGGTGCAGAATGTCTTCGGCATCAAGCTGACCCAGAAACAGACCATGCTGTGCGCCCGCCTCACCGTTATCGTTATCGCTGTGATCGCCCTGTTCCTGGCCCGGGACCCCAACAGCAACGTGTTCCAGATTGTCTCCTTCGCCTGGGCGGGCTTCGGCGCCACCTTTGGCCCCGCTATGCTGTGCGCCCTGTTCTGGAAGCGGAGCAACCGTCAGGGCATCATGGCCGGCCTGGTGGCCGGAGGCGTGATGATTTTCGTGTGGAAATTCCAGATCAAGCCGCTGGGCGGCATCTGGAACATCTACGAGCTGCTGCCCGCCTTCCTGGTGGCCCTGGCCGCCATTGTGGTGGTCTCCCTGGTCACGCCCGCTCCTGAGCCCGACGTGGTCAGAACCTTCGATGAATACAACAAATGAATTCAGACGTCCGTCTCCCCAAGGGAGACGGACGTTTTCACAGCAATTCCCGCCGCAGCTTGTCCAGCGCACGGCGCTCCAGCCGGGACACCTGCACCTGAGACACCCCCAGCACCCGGGCGGTGTTCATCTGGGTGAGGCCCTTGTAATAGCGCAGGAGGAGGACCTGCCGCTCCCGCTCCGGGAGGGCCTCTATCGCCGTGCGGAGGGTCAGCCGCTCCACCATGCCCTCCTCCTCGTTCCCCGTGGTGAGCATTCCCTCCAGGGTGAGGCCGTCCGCCCCTGTCTCCGCCTGGAGGGAGACCACCGGCTCGGCGGCCGTTTCGGCAGCGGCGATGTCCTCAGGGGACAAGCCGGTTTCCTCCGCCAGCTCGGACAGGGTGGGCTCCCGGCCCAGGTCGGCGGCCAGACGGGCCCGGGTCCCCCGGATGGCGCTCCCCCGCTCCTTCAGCCCCCGGCTCACCTTCACAGGCCCATCGTCCCTGAGGAAACGGCGGATCTCCCCGGCGATCTTGGGCACGGCGTAGGTAGAGAACTGGGTGCCGTACTGGGGGTCGAAGCCCTGCACCGCCTTGAGAAACCCCAGGCAGCCCAGCTGATACAGGTCGTCGGGTTCTACCCCCCGGCCGTAGTACCGGCGGACCACACTCCAGATCAGGCCGTTGTTTTCCAGGAGGACCTGCTCACAGGCGGCGCTGTCGCCCCCCCGGGCTGCCTCCAGCAGAGCGGAGCCGGCCAGCGGCCCGCTCACCGCCCGGCCCGGCGGGATATCTTCCGGGCCATGGTGACAACGGTCCCTTTTCCGGGGGTGGAACGGACCTTCAGCGTGTCCATAAAGCTCTCCATAATGGTAAAGCCCATGCCGGAACGCTCCTCGTTACCGGTGGTAAACAGGGGGACGCGGGCCTGGTCCACGTCGGCGATGCCCACCCCCCAGTCCTTCACCACAATCTCCAGCACATGTCCCTCCCGGATGCGCAGCTTGACCGATACCCGCCCGATGACGTCCGGGTAGGCATGGACAATGGCGTTGGTCACCGCCTCGCTCACCGCCGTCTTGATGTCGTTGACCTCCTCCAGGGTGGGGTCCAGCTGGGCGGCAAAGCAGGCCGCCGCCGTCCGGGCAAAGCCCTCGTTGGCCGACCGGCTGGGAAATTCCAATGTAACCTGATTCTCAATTTTCATATGTATCCTCCTTTTTGCCTCCCTCTCAGAGGGAGGTGGCACGGCGAGGCCGTGACGGAGGGAGTTCGCGAATGGAATACTCCCTCAGCCACCGCCTGCTGCGGCGGCAGCTCCCTCAAGGAGGGAGCCATTTTTACTCAAATCTGATAATTCTCTCCAGTCCAGCGGCCCGGAACACCTTCTCCGCCTGGACCGGAGTGTTCACCACCCGCATAGCCCCCTGGACCTGTCCCATCCGGCGGTGGGCCCGGAGCAGCACGGCGATGCCCGAGCTGTCGGCAAAGGTGAGCCCGCTCAGGTCCAGGGTGAGCTGGCGCGGCTGGGCCAGGTCGATGCGGCGGTCCAGCTCCACCATCACCTCCTTGGCCCCGTGGTGGTCCAGCTCCCCCGCCACCAGGGCGGTGAGCTGGCGGTCGTCCTCTCTACAGGTCACCGGCATGGGGACCCGCTCCTTTCCTTGGGTATATCCCATTATTTTCCAATCCATTATAGGACAGTCCCCCTGTCGGATTTGCGGCCTTTTCGCCGCGGGGACAATAAAAATCGGACTGCCTCACTGGCTGAGGCGGTCCGTAAAATTTTTTTCGCTCCCCTATTGACAGGAGGGCCAAGAGCCGCTATACTGTGCATATAGTATATATACACTAAATCCAAAATGACAGCTGAACGGCCCCGGCGCGAGACCGTGCGCAGGCTTGCAGTCAGGGAACACTCCGCTGTTGAAAGGCAGGACAAATGGATATCATTCTAAGCAACGCCAGTGGGAAACCCATCTACGAGCAGATCGCCGACCAGGTGAAGGAGCAGATCATGTCCGGCGCGCTGTCGGCGGGGGACGCCCTGCCGTCCATGCGGCTGCTGGCAAAGGAGCTGCGCATCTCGGTCATCACCACCAAACGGGCCTACGAGGAGCTGGAGCGGGACGGCTTTCTGGAAAACGTCCCGGGGAAGGGCTGTTTTGTGGCTCCCCAGAACCGGGAGCTGCTGCGGGAGGCCCAGCTGCGGAAGGTGGAAGAAAAGCTCTCTCAGGCGGTAGAGGAGGCCCGGAAGGGGGCATTCCCCCTGGAAGAACTCCACGAAATGCTGGATATCCTGTATAAAGGAGAAGAATTATGACAAATTGTATTGAAATCAAGGGGCTGTGCAAGTCCTATGGGGACTTCGCCCTGAAGAATATCGACCTGACCCTGCCTGGCGGCTCCATCCTGGGCCTGATCGGGGAAAATGGGGCAGGCAAGACCACCACCATCAAGTGCATTCTGAACCTGATTCACCGGGACGCTGGGGAGATCACCCTGCTGGGCTATGACAACATCCGGGAGGAGCGGCTGGCCAAACAGGACATCGGGCTGGTGCTGGACGAGTGCTTCTTCCACGACACCCTCCGCCCCCTGGACGTGGGAAAAATTCTGGCCCCCGCCTACAGACAGTGGGACCAGAAGCTGTTTCGGGACTACCTGGGCAAATTCGGTCTGCCGGAAAAGAAACTCATCAAGGAGTTCTCCCGGGGCATGAAGATGAAGCTGTCCCTGTCCGCCGCCCTGGCCCACCACCCTAAGCTGCTCATTCTGGACGAGGCCACCGCCGGTCTGGACCCGGTGGTCCGGGACGAGATTTTAGACGAGTTCCTGGGTCTCATCCAGGACGAGGACCACGCCATTTTGATGTCCAGCCACATCATCTCCGACCTGGAGAAGGTGGCCGACTACATCGCCTACATCCACCAGGGGGAAGTAGTGCTGTCCGACGCCAAGGACAACATCCTGGACTCCTACGGCCGGGTGGGCTGCACCGCCGCTCAGCTGGAATCCATTGACCCCAGGGACGTGCTCCGCACCCGGCGGGGGACCTTCGGCTGTGAGGCCCTGGTGAAGGATCGCTCCGCCTTCGCCCGGAAGTATCCCATGCTGCTGGTGGAGCGGACCACGCTGGAGGACATTATGCTCTTTGTGGGGAAAGGAGAAGACAAATGACCGGTTTGATTATGAAGGATATCCTCGTGATGCGCAAGACCTTGACGTCCTATCTGTTTATCATGGTGCTCTATGCCGTGATGGCCTTGCTGGATATTTTTAATTTCGGCTTTATTATCACGTTTGTTCAAGTGATGCTCATGATACTGCCCATTACCGCCTTCGCTTACGACGAACAGGCCAAGTGGGACCGGTACGCAATGTCCCTCCCCCTGGGACGGAGCAAGGTGGTGGGGGCCCGGTATCTCTTTGTGCTGGTTCTGGCCCTGTGTACCTTCTCCTTAGCCCTGTTTGGCATCGCAATCATTTATCTGCTCCAACAGGAGGACCTGGTGGAAATGCTGCTTACTCTGATGGTATCCGCCAGCATTGGCCTGCTGGTGCCCGCTATAATCCTCCCCCTGAACTACAAGCTGGGAGCGGAGCGGGCCCGGCCCTATCTGTACACTGTGATCTTTATCCCCGTCATCATCGTCGTCCTGCTGTCCAAGCTGGATCTCCTCGACCTGTCCGCCCTGAATGCTCTGGAGGCCCTGTCCCCCGCCTTCATCATCGGCGGAGCCGCCCTGCTCCCTCTGGTCGGGCTGGCGGTGCTGTTTATCTCCTATCTCATCTCCTGCCGGGTGGCGGCGGGGAAAGAGTATTGACATGCAGAGGGCCGTCATCCTCCTCTGGGCCAGCTGCCTGTACATGCTGGTCAGATTGATTCTCTGTCTCATCTGGATGGCCAGCCCCCTGCGGCGGGCGCTGACATTGGCCGTGCTTGCCCTGGCCCTCATCTGCCGCCGCAGTCCGGAAGAAACGAGAAAAAATCACTAATAAATCTCTTGCGTTCCGCCCTCGTGTTGTGGTAAAATGACAGCAGTAAAGGAGTGTGACCGCTATGCGTCTGAAGGATATGACCACAAAGGAAGCCATCCGCCAGCTTCAGGACATGAAGCAGTACTGCACCGCCAAATCCATCCCCGCCCTGGACTACGCCATCAAGGCGCTGAAGGAAAAGGCGGCCGCCGAAGGAACAGAAGCATAAGACACGACCCCCGGCTATGAACCGCCCCATTTTGTGTAGACAACGCAAGAAGAGCTCCAAATAGGAATAACAATTTTCAATGGGAGTGGCACCGCTTGAACGGTGCCGCTCCAGTTTTTAGCTGAATACGCTTGTCAATGTGATATAATGGAAGCTACCGATCACCGACACGACATAAGTGACAAAGAATGGACGCTGCTGGAAATTCTGATAGATGAACCGGATTATGAATGGCTCATAATCGACGCAAGTCATATCAAAGTACATCCTCTTTTTTGTCCTGAAACGCTGGAGAGGTATTGCGACTCGTTACGCAAAGACCTCGGATGTCTCTATTGATGCAGCGCATGTCCGTTGTATCGCTATTTGGTTGCTTTATGCGCTTGACTCGTGTAGACACTATCTAGGCTTCTTGTCTAATTTGTTTGACAACCTTGTAGTTTGATCACTCCCTATAATGCGTCCCTACTTGCTATTCTCACAAAAATGTGGTAAAATCATCCCAATTTCCGAAGGGAGTTCCCACCATGACCGACTACTTCCACCTGAATATCGACCACGACATCCTGCTTTCCCTGTCCACCCTGGGGCTGGCCCACCTGGGAGACGGGGTCTATGAGGTCATGGTCCGCTCCTGGCTGGTACTCCACGGCAAGGCCAAGGCCAAGGACCTCCACCGGGCCACGGTGCAGTATGTGGCCGCCCCCGCTCAGGCGGAGCGGTTTGAGAAGATACAGCCCGTCCTCACCGAGGCGGAGGCCGACGTTTTCCGCCGGGGTCGGAACACCGCCCCCCACTCCGTCCCCAAGGCTGCCAGCCGGGCCCAATACCAGACCGCCACCGGTCTGGAGGCCCTGTTCGGCTGGCTGTACCTCCAGGGGCGGACGGAGCGGCTGAATGAACTGTTTTCTGCGATGATGGAGGAGATGTCATGATTCTATACAGGCCCGTCGGTGAGCAGGAGCTTGCCCTCATTCGGGAGAGCGAATACACCGCTTTTCCGCCCCGTCTGCCGGAGCAACCCATCTTTTATCCCGTACTCAATGAGCAGTACGCCACGGAAATCGCCTCCAAATGGAACACAAAGGACCAGGCATCCGGCTTTAAGGGCTACGTCACCCGCTTTGAGGTAGACGACGGCTTCCTGGCCCGCTATGAGGTCCAGACGGTGGGGCGCTCTTACCATCAGGAGTATTGGGTCCCCGCCGGAGATTTGATGGAGTTTAACCGACATATTGTTGGAAAAATTGACGTGATTCAGACCATTGAGGGAGGGTAAATTCCATGCCTTTAGACGCGCTGTGCCTGTCGGGCGTGATCCATGAACTGAATACAAGCCTGGCCGGAGCCCGGGTGGATAAGATCTACCAGCCCGGCCGAGACGAGGTAATCCTTGCTTTGCGAACTCAGAACACAGGCAACGTGCGGCTGCTATTGTCGGCCAACCCGGCACACCCCCGGCTCCACCTCACCACTCTGCCCCTGGAAAACCCGGAAAAGCCCCCCATGTTCTGCATGTTGCTGCGCAAGCACATGTCCGGGGCCCGGCTGCTGGAAATCGTCCAGACCCCTCTGGAGCGGGTGGCCGTCCTCCGCTTTGAGGCGCTGAACGAACTGGGCGACCGGGTGGAGCGCAAACTGGTGCTGGAGGCCATCAGCCACAAGACCAACCTCCTCCTGTTGGACGGAGAGGGCCGCATTCTGGACTGCATCCGGCACACCGGCGGAGATGCCACCGCCGGACGTATCCTCCAGCCGGGGATATTCTACCGGCTCCCCCCAGGCATTGACAAGGAAAATCCCCTGACAGCTGACCGGGACAAATTGGATGCGCTTCTCTCCGCCGCCCCTGAAGAGGCCCAGGCGGACCGCTGGCTGCTGGACACCTTCGGGGGTCTGTCTCCTCTGCTCTGCCGTGAGCTGGCCCACCGGGCCGGGGGGGCCACCGACGTTCGGCTCAACGCTCTGGGCCCCGAGGGCCGCGCACGGCTGCTGGACCAGCTGGAGAAGCTGGGAAATTCTGTAAAGGAAAACCGCTATACACCAACAATGGTGTCTATGGACGGCCGCCCCCGGGACTTCACCTTCCTCCCCGTGGAACAATACGAGGGGGCAGCCCAGATGGAGAGCTGGCCCGCTTTCTCCCCCCTGCTGGACGCCTTCTTCGAGCAGCGGGAGCGCCAGGACCGGATCAAGCAGCGGGGCCAGGATCTGATCAAATCGGTCACCAACGCCCGGGACCGGGTCAAACGGAAAATTGCCAACCAGGAGAAGGAGCTGGCCGCCACCAAAGACCGGGATCGGCTGCGCCAACTGGGAGATATCGTCACCAGCAACTTTTACCAGATGGAACGAGGCATGGCCCGCCTCCGGGCGGCTGACTTCTACGACCCGGAAGGCCGGGAAGTGGAAATCAGGCTGGACCCCCTCCTTACCCCACAGCAGAACGCCGCCAAATATTACAAGGACTACAACCGGGCCAAAAAGGCGGAGGAGATGCTCACCATCCAGCTGGAGAAGGGCCGGCAAGAGCTGGACTATCTCAACAGCGTACTGGAGAACATCTCCCTGGCCGAGGGGGAGCGGGACCTGGCGGAAATTCGCCAGGAGCTGACCGACACTGGCTATCTCCGCCGCCCCGGCAGGACCAGGGAGCGGGGCAAGCGGGTCATGTCGAAGCCCATGGAATTTATGTCAACCTCCGGCCTGCGCATCTCGGTGGGCAAAAACAACAGTCAGAACGATCTGCTCACCTGCAAGCTGGCGGGCAAGGGGGATATCTGGTTCCATACCCAGAAGATTCACGGCTCCCACGTCATCCTGTGGACCGAAGGAGAGCCCCCCGACCTCCAGAGCCTCAACGAGGCCGCGATCCTGGCCGCCTGGTTCTCCCAGGCCCGGGACAGCAACAAGGTTCCGGTAGACTATACCCCCGTCCGGTATGTGAAAAAGCCGGGGGGCGCCCGACCAGGTATGGTAATTTATACCACCTGCGAAACCGCCCAGGTCACTCCTGACGGAGAGCTGGCAAAACGGTTGAGAGTCAAATAGCCGCCCTCCCGAGGGAGGGCGGCTGCCCATTTACTTTCCGATCAGCTCATTGACCTTAGCCAACAGCTCATTGACGTCCACACCGTGAACCATACAGGCCTTCTCCACAGTCTCACCCTGGGAGGCGGGGCAGCCCAGGCAGTGCATACCGATGCCCATAAAGAGGGGCGCAGCCTGGGGGGCAATCTTCAGAATATCGCCGATCACAGTATCCTTGGTAATGGTCATAATCAATTCCTCCGTTTATCTTTGGGATGGAGATAGTATAACCTATCGACAGCATTTTTGCAATGAATTTTTTCTCTCCTTTTGGGAAAACCAGCCTTATCATCAGTCAACTTTAAAGCAAGGATCTGATCACATGGACCGACAAACTCATCCCGCTGCCGAGCGGCTGTTTCCTGTCGCCCTTCTCACCCTCTCCGGCGGACTTCAGGACACTTATACGTATCTTCGCCGGGGTAAGGTCTTCGCCAACGCCCAGACGGGTAACATCGTACTTCTGGGTCAGAGCCTGTTCGATGGTGACTGGGGCCGCGCTGCCCGCTACCTCCTCCCTGTGCTGGCCTTTGCCCTGGGGGTTGCGGCGGCGGAGTGGATTCGGGTCCGTCTGCCCCACTGGCAGCGGCAGGTGCTGGTCTGGGAAATTCTTCTGCTCTTCCTGGTGGGCTTTATCCCCCATTCCCTGGACCAACTGGCCAACGCTCTGGTCTCCTTCTCCTGCGCCATGCAGGTCCAGGCTTTTCGGAAGATGGAGGGCTTTCCCTTCGCTAGCACCATGTGCATCGGCAACCTGCGCAGCGGTATGGAGGCCCTGTGCACCTTTCTGCGCACCGGCGATCCCCTGGAGAGAAAAAAGACCCGGCTGTATTTCTGCGCCATCCTCCTGTTCGCCCTGGGGGCCGAGATTGGCAGTCTGGCCGTGGAGCTGCTGGACCTGCCCGCCATCTGGCTGTCCTGCGCTTTGCTGACTCTGGGATTTTGGCCGCTGTCCCGCGAGCGGGAAAGAAAAAGTCCACCTCTCGGCGGACCTTTCCCCTGACCTGTTCCAAGCTGATTTCCCCCGCTGGTTCAGTGCGGCTTTTTCCCATATTTCCGCTCCGTATAACGGCGGCCCTCAGAAAAGATCAGCAGGCCGGCGGCAATAAGAGCCACCGGGATCAGGGCATAGAGCCCCAGCGCCAAAAATACCCGGGATATTCCGGAACCGATCATCATAACCGCATTCTCCTCCCGTTCAAAGCATCATAATTCCCATCGTGAAAACCATAATATGGATATCCCTTTTAATCAGCCAGACGAGAAAGAGAAACAGCCAGAGCCAGTCAATCCACCAAGGGATCACTAAATTGCGGCGGCTGAAACGGAAGGAATATTCGTCCAGATAGGATTGAAGATGCTTTTAGGCAGGTCATGATAGGTGCCCAGAATAAACGCCTTGGCAATACTGATGACGATTGCAGACAATAGAGAAGGCCAGAATCAGGATCGTAGGTTTTGTGCTCATGGGTATAGCGTTCCATCGCCGGGATGTAACTGCGATATCGCTGTGGATCTCGCTGCCATCGTAAAAAGCTGCATGTGGGTCTTCTGCGGTGCGGTCCCTGCCGTCACCGAGGCCTGATGGCGGCATTGGGCACACTGGTATCGTCCGTTGGACAGCTGGTATCCATGACGGCAGTCACATTGGAGGGCAAACATAGCCAGTCTGCCAACGCAGCGATGTTCGATACTCCTGGTATGCTGCCTCGCTGGAGAACTGTTTCAGAAATGCCCCAAGTGCCAGATCTCTTTCCTTCGTCATGACCCTTTTCCGCACTTCCTGGTATCATGGCCCTATCATATTCACCGTTGGCGTCTCTTAATCCGGCCTTTTTGCAGGCTGAGCTAATGGGATAACCACAAATATTTATACAGCCGGCGACCCCTCCGTCACCGGCTGTAATATTCCGGGAAACCCGGAGCGCCGCCATTTTGTCCCGCAGTTGGAAACGGTTTTTTATTTCAGATCAGGGTGATACTGGGGACAGGCACATTTTTTCCATTTCAAACCGGAGCCGCAGGGGCAGGGGTCGTTGCGGCCGATTTTGACCACCTTGCGCACCGGTTGCCTGCGTACCGTGCCGTCGCCGGAGCTGCTCTCACTGGTGACCTTGGCCACCCGCTCCCGCTTGACCTCCTCGTTCTGACGCAGGCGGACCAGGAACAGCCGACGGAGGGTCTCCTCCTGAATGGCGGCTACCATGTTCTCAAACATCTCGTAGCCTTCCTCTTTATAGGCCACCACCGGGTCGGTCTGGGCGTAGGCCCGCAGGCCGATGCCCTGGCGCAGCTCGGTCATGGCGTCGATGTGGTCCATCCAGTACTCGTCCACCACCCTGAGCATAATGACCCGCTCCAGCTCCCGCATGATGGGGGGGGTGATCTCCCGCTCCTTGCGCTCATAGGCCCCCACAGCCCTGTCCAGCACCAGCTGGGTCAGCTGATCGCCGTCGTAGCCGGCCAATTCCCCGTCAGACAGCGTCAACTCGCCGGGGGCCAGAAACATGGCCCGGAAGTGGCCAACGGCCTCCTGGAAGGTGTCTGCATCCAGGTGCTTCTGCTCACCCATGTGGCCCTGAATGGCATTGGAGACCATGGAGCGGAGCATGTTCTGGATGGAATTCTGCAGGTCCTCCCCGTCCAGCACCTGCTTGCGCTGCTTGTAGATAATCTCGCGCTGGGTGTTCATCACATCGTCGTACTGCAGCACGTTTTTCCGGGTCTGGAAGTTCCGGGACTCCACCTGCTTCTGGGCGTTTTCAATGGCCCCGGAGAGCATTTTGGCGTCAATGGGGGTGTCCTCGTCCACACCCAGGCGCTCCATCAGGTTGTACACCCGCTCGGAGCCAAACAGGCGCATGATGTCGTCTTCCAGGGAGAGGAAGAACCGGGTCTCGCCCGGGTCGCCCTGACGGCCGGCGCGGCCCCGAAGCTGGTTGTCGATGCGGCGGGACTCGTGGCGCTCGGTGCCCAGGATGAACAGACCGCCCGCCGCCCGGACCCGGTCGGCCTCCGTCTTGATCTCTTCCTTGTATTTGGCCTCCGCCTCGGCGAACTTCCTTCGGGCGTCCAAAATCTCCTGGTTGTCCGTCTCGGCGAAGCCGGTGGCCTCGGCGATGAGCTCGTCACTCATCCCTGCCTTCCGCAGGTCAGCCTTGGCCAGGAACTCGGCGTTGCCGCCCAGCATAATGTCGGTGCCGCGGCCGGCCATGTTGGTGGCCACAGTGACCGCCCCGAACTTGCCCGCCTGGGCCACGATCTCCGCTTCCTTCTCGTGGTTCTTGGCGTTGAGGACATTGTGCTTAATGCCCTTGCGCTTGAGGATGGCGGACAGCTCCTCCGACTTCTCGATGGACACGGTACCCACCAGCACGGGCTGTCCCTTGGCGTGGCAGGCCTCGATCTGCTCCACAATGGCCCGCAGCTTGCCGGGGACGTTCTTATACACCACGTCGGGCTGATCTACACGGGCCAGGGGCTTGTTGGTGGGGATCTCCACGATATCCAGCTCATAGATGGTGCCGAACTCCTCTTCCTCGGTGAGGGCGGTGCCCGTCATGCCGGACAGCTTGTCATAGAGGCGGAAGTAATTCTGGAAGGTGATGGTGGCCAAGGTCTTGGACTCGTTGGCAACCTCCACCCCCTCCTTAGCCTCGATGGCCTGATGGAGGCCCTCGTTGTAACGCCGGCCGAACATCAGGCGGCCGGTAAACTCGTCCACAATGATGACCTGGCCGTCCTTGACCACGTAGTCGATGTCCCGCTTCATCACACCCCGGGCCTTGATGGCCTGATTGATGTGGTGGGAGAGAGTGGTGTTCTCCATGTCCGCCAGATTTTCCACCTGGAAGGCGGCCTCCGCCTTTTGGATGCCCCGGGCGGTGAGGGTGGCCGTCTTGGCCTTCTCGTCGACGATATAGTCGGCGTCGATATCGGTGTCCTCTTCCTCCTTCTCGTCCACCCTGGCCACCCGCTGGCACTTCAGCCGGGAGACAAACTGGTCCACCACGGTGTACAGCTGGGTGGATTTCTCCCCCTGGCCGGAGATAATGAGGGGGGTGCGGGCCTCGTCAATCAAGATGGAGTCCACCTCGTCCACGATGGCGAAGGCGTGGCCCCGCTGAACCAGCTCCTGAGAATAGATTGCCATGTTGTCCCGGAGGTAGTCGAAGCCGAACTCATTGTTGGTGCCGTAGGTGATGTCCGCCCGGTAGGCGGCCTTCTTCTCCTCGCCCACAACCCCGTGGATGACCAGACCCACGGTGAGCCCCATGAAGCGGAAGACCTTGCCCATCCATTCTGAGTCGCGCTTGGCCAGGTAGTCGTTGACGGTGACGATGTGCACTCCCTTGCCCGCCAGGGCGTTGAGGTAGGCGGGGAGGGTGGCTACCAGGGTCTTGCCCTCGCCGGTCTTCATCTCAGCGATGCGGCCCTGGTGGAGGACAATGCCGCCCACCACCTGCACCCGGTAGGGCCGCAGGCCGATGACACGCCACGCGGCCTCCCGGCAGGCGGCAAAGGCCTCGGGCAGGATGTCGTCCAGCGTCTCGCCGCCGGCCAGGCGCTCCTTCAGCTCGGGCGTCTTGGCCTGGAGCTGGGCGTCGGTGAGGGCTTTGAACTCCTCCTCCAGGGCGTCCACCTTGTCGGCGATGGGGTAGATGGACTTCAGCTCCCGCTGGGAGGAGGTCCCGAACAGCTTGGTAAACAGGCTCATTGTGTAAAACACCTCTCGGTTGTAATTTGGTGGTTCTTATTGGTTTAAGAGGGGAATGTAGGGGCGGGTATTACCCGCCCGCATTCTCTTTGTGCTGTATAACGGGCGGATAATATCCGCCCCTACACATAGATAATTATAATCTAAGTCAGTATACCACACTCCATCCCGGGAAAAAAGAGCAAATTGTAAACTTTATCAGATAAAAATTTCGCTTTGTTCGTTTAATTAGCTGAAAATTCCGTCCCGAGCGCATTGTTGTCCGCCGGACATTGACAAAGAGGCTCGTTTTATGGTATGGTAATGGAGTAATTGAATAGGGACAGACGAAGCGCACAGGAAAACGGCCCCACGGCCTGCCGAAGGAGTAACACTCTCAGGCGTTCCGCTTTGGAATGAGGACTGCGCGTGGATGTGACTCTGGAGAAGCTCGTTTACCGGGTGCCGAAGGTGCAACGCGGCGGCAGAACGCCCCGCCAATCTCTCAGGCAAAAGGACAGAGGAGAGGCCGAAACGGCGGGGCATGCCCCGCCGGACTGTGCGTTTCTTTTGGGCTGCGGGTTTTCCCGAAGCCCTTTTTTCGTCTGCTCCAAAAGGAGAGAAGGCTATGGAAAAATTCCTTGAGATCGTCACATTGGTCAACGGCAAGGTCAACGACTTTGTGTGGGGACCCATCATGCTGGCCCTGCTGGTGGGCACCGGCGTGTTCCTCACCTGCCGCACCGGCTGGATTCAGGTGCGCCGGTTCGGCTATATCATGCGGAACACCGTGGGCTCCCTGTTCCGCAAAAAGGAGAATAAGGACCACGGCAGCAATCTGTCCCCCTTCCAGGCGGTGACCACCGCTCTGGCGGGCACCGTGGGCACGGGCAACATCGCCGGTGTCACTGGGGCCATCTTCATCGGCGGTCCGGGGGCCGTGTTCTGGATGTGGGTGTCCGCCTTCTTCGGCATGTGCACCAAATACGCCGAGATCGCCTTGGCCCTGAAATTCCGGGATACCGACGAGAAGGGGGTCCATAAGGGCGGCCCCATGTACTACATTGAGAACGGCTTGGGTAAGCGTTGGAAGTGGCTGGCCGTTGTCTTCGCCGTTCTGGGAGGCCTTGCCTCCTTCGGCATCGGGAACATTGCCCAGTCCAGCGAGATTGCCGGGGCTATGAAGGGCCTCTTCGGCCTGGACACCATGGTCAGCGGTGTGATCCTCACTGTCATCGTGGCTATCGTGGTCATCGGCGGGGTGAAGCGCATCGGTCAGGTCACATCCCTGCTGGTGCCGTTTATGTCTATGTTCTACGTGGCGGCCGGTGTGGTGGTCATCCTGATGCGAATCACCGACATCCCCGGCGTCTTCCAGGCTATCTTTACCAGCGCCTTCAGCTTTGAGGCGGTGGGCGGCGGTGTCTTCGGCTACGCCATTATGGTTGCCATGAAGAACGGTTTTGCTCGTGGCGTCTTCTCCAATGAGGCCGGTCTGGGCTCCGCCCCCATTGCCCACGCCGCCTCCTCCACCGAAGAGCCCGCCGAGCAGGCCATCTGGGGCGTGTTCGAGGTCTTTTTCGACACCATCGTCATCTGTTCCATTACCGCCTTCACTGTGCTGCTGTCCGGCTTTGAACTGGGCGAGGCATCTCTGGAGACCTTTGGAACCAAGGGCTCCGCCGCCGTGGCCGCCTTCAACTCCATTCTCCCTGGCACCTTGGGCGGCACCATCATCCAGCTCAGTCTGGTCTTCTTCGCCCTGTCCACCATCCTCAGCTGGAGCTACTACGGCGAGCGGTGCTGGGGCTACATCTCCCGAGACAACAAAGTCGTCACCTCCGTCTACAAGATCATATTTGTCCTGTTCTGCATTGTGGGCGCAACCGGCTCCGGCCAGCTTATGTGGAATATCTCCGACACCCTCAACGGCGCAATGGCTATTCCCAACCTGGTGGCCCTGCTGCTGCTGTCCGGCGCGTTGGCAACGATCACCAAGGAATACTTTCAGGAGAAGAGATAGCCCGTAGGGGCGCACAATGTGCGCCGCACGGATGTCAGCCGTTTGACGGCAGGCGGACATTTGTCCGCCTCTACAAAAATATACGTTACAAAAGAAAGGAAGCATTATTATGGCTGAGCTTGAAGCTGCGCTTTTTCCCATTGTGGCAAAAATCAATGAGTATCTGTCCAACTATATCCTGGTCTTTCTCCTCATCGGCGTGGGCCTGTGGTACTCCATCCGTACCCGGTTCGTCCAGATCCGCTGCTTCGGCGAGGGGATGAAAAAGACCTTTGGAAGCCTGTCCCTCCGGGGCGGGCGGCAGGAGCAGGGCATGAGTTCCTTCCAGGCACTGGCCACCGCCATCGCCGCCCAGGTGGGTACCGGCAACATTGTGGGCGCCTCGGGCGCTATCCTCACCGGCGGCCCGGGGGCCATCTTCTGGATGTGGATCATCGCTTTCTTCGGTATGGCCACTATCTATGCCGAGGCCACCCTGGCCATCAAGACTCGCCGGGCTGACGAGGACGGCTCCTACCACGGCGGCCCCGTCTACTACATCACCACCGCCTTTAAGGGCGGCTTCGGCAAGTTCCTGGCCGGTTTCTTTGCCGTGGCTATCATTCTGGCCCTGGGCTTTATGGGCTGTATGGTTCAGTCCAACTCCATCGGCTCCACCTTCAATACTGCCTTCGGCGTTCCCAGCTGGATCGTGGGCGTGGTGCTGGTGGTCATCTGCGGCGTTATCTTCCTGGGCGGCGTGCAGCGTCTGGCCGCCGTCACCGAGAAGGTGGTCCCCGTTATGGCAGCCATCTTCCTGATGGGCGGTCTGGTGGTCCTGATCGCCCGGGCCAAGTACATTCCCGCCACTTTCGGCATGATTTTCCAATACGCCTTCCAGCCCCAGGCCATCATCGGCGGCGGTTTCGGCTACGCCATCAAGACCGCCATCAGCCAGGGGGCCAAGCGGGGCCTATTCTCTAACGAGGCCGGTATGGGCTCCACCCCCCACGCCCACGCCCAAGCCAATGTGACCGACCCCCACGACCAGGGCGTGGTGGCCATGATCGGTGTGTTTATGGACACCTTCGTGGTCCTCACCCTCAACGCTCTGGTGGTCATCTCTACCCTGTACACTGCCGACGGCCCCCTAGCTGCCTGCGGGGCCGCTGCGGCCAGTACCACCCTAGGCAAGGCCAATCTGGCCCAGACCGCCTTCGGTGTGGTCTTCGGTGAAACTGCCGGTGCGATGTTCGTGGCCGTGTGCCTGTTCTTCTTCGCCTTCTCCACCATCCTCAGCTGGAACCTGTTCGGCAAGATCAACGTGATCTACCTCTTCGGCAAGCAGTCCGCCAAGATCTACGCCGCTCTGGGGCTGGTGTTCATCTTCCTGGGCACCCTGATGTCCAACGACCTGGTGTGGGAGCTGACCGACATGTTCAACAACCTGATGGTGATTCCCAACGCCCTGGCCCTCTTTGCCCTCACCGGTATGGTGGTGTCTTCCACCCATATGGCCGAAAAGAAATAATTTATTGCTCAAAAACACAGCGGCAGGGCTTTTCGCTCTGCCGCTGTGTTGACATCTTATCCTTAAAGACCGCTCACCGACATAGGGCTTTTCCAAAATAAAATGCCGGAGCAAGACAGTTTGCTCCGGCGATGGAGGTGCCACCCAGATTCGAACTGGGGAGTGGAGCTTTTGCAGAGCTCTGCCTTACCACTTGGCTATGGCACCATCCACATCAGGATATGCGGTTTTGAAATAAATATTACTTTGGAAAAAACGGGGCAAATATTCTTTGCCCCGTTTTGGAGCGAGTGACGAGGCTCGAACTCGCTACCTCCACCTTGGCAAGGTGGCGCTCTACCAGATGAGCTACACTCGCATTTGGGTCCCCGCAGGGATAACCTGCGGGGATGGTGCCTCCGGTCGGAATCGAACCAACGACACGAGGATTTTCAGTCCTCTGCTCTACCAACTGAGCTACAGAGGCAAGTGTATTTTTTCTCCGCTCCCGATGGGAGCGAAGAAAAAATGGCGACGCGGAAGGGACTTGAACCCTCGACCTCCGGCGTGACAGGCCGGCGTTCTAACCAACTGAACTACCGCGCCAGGTAGTTTCGGGGGATGGGGATCAAAATGGTGGGAACAACAGGGCTCGAACCTGTGACCCCATGCTTGTAAGGCATGTGCTCTACCAGCTGAGCTATGCTCCCCGGTCTGCCGCACTTGTGACGGCTTGCTCATTATACTAAACCAGGCAGCGCTTGTCAACAGGAAAACGAGTTTTTTTTTGCAAAATTTTCCCTTCCAAGGAGGAGAAAAATCGGCAGGCTGCACCAAACTTCTCTTTCTATCCGTTCTTGACAAGCCACAGGAATGATGACATAATGAAATAAATCGGAAAAGCGGCGGTCCGCGGGACAGCCACGCAATATTATGAAGGAGGTCTGCGTTATGGGTGATAAAATCAAACGGATTGGGGTTTTAACCAGCGGCGGCGACGCGCCGGGTATGAACGCGGCGGTCCGCGCCGTGGTGCGTACAGCGGTGGGACAGGGTGTCGAGTGCATCGGCATCCGTCGGGGCTGGAGCGGCCTGATTACCAGCGACTTTGTCCGCCTTGACGGCTCCAGCGTCAGCCGGATCATCAATCGGGGCGGCACCATGCTGTACACCGCCCGGAGCATCGAGTTTATGGAGGAGGAGGGCCGGTCCAAGGCCCTGGCCACCTGTAAGCTGCTGGGTCTGGACGGTATCGTGGCCATCGGCGGCGACGGCACCTTCCGCGGGGCCCTGGCCATCTCCCGTCAGGCCGCCAAGGACGGTATGGACCTCCGGGTGGTGGGCATTCCCGCCACCATTGACAACGACATTGGCTGCTCTCACTACACCATCGGCTTTGATTCCGCCTGCAACACCGCCATCGAGTGCATCGACAAGCTGCGGGACACCATGCAGTCCCACGAGCGCTGCTCCGTGGTGGAGGTTATGGGCAGACATGCCGGCCATCTGGCCCTGTATGTGGGCATCGCCGTGGGCGCTACCGCGGTGCTCATTCCCGAGCGGCCTGTGAACTTTGAGCAGGACGTGGTTGAGAACATCCGCCGTGCCCGTCTGGCCGGGACCACTCACTACATGGTGGTGGTGGCCGAGGGCGCGGGCAACGTCTATGAGTTTGCCACAAGGATTAAGGAAGCCCTAGGCATTGACCCCCGCGTCACCGTGCTGGGACACATTCAACGGGGCGGCTCCCCCTCCGCGCGGGACCGTGAGACCGCCAGCCGCATGGGTTACGCCGCGGTGGAGGCCCTGGTCGCGGACAAGGGCAACCGGATTGTGGTCTCCAAAGACGGCAGGATCATGGACCTAGATATGGAGGAGGCCTTGACTGAGACCAAGGAGTTCCAGATGGAGCGCTACGACATTTTGGAGGCCCTGACCAACAACGGCATCAGCAAATTTTAAGATGAACAGGCCCGGACGGGGGAATCCCGTCCGGGCCTGTTTGGGGTTTGGATTGCGGCGCACCGCAGATGACGGAGCGCCTTGCAGTACAGGAAACGGCGCGCGCTACATCTCCTCCAGCAGCGTCTCCAGCTCCGATTTGGAGAACCGGTACACCTCGTCGCAGAACTGGCAGGTCAGCTCGGCCTGGCCCTGTTCCTGGATCAGCTCGGTCAGGTCCCTACGGCCCATGCTGATAAGGGCCCGGCTCACCCGCTCCCGGGAGCAGTAGCACCGGTACTCCACCGGGTGCTTTTCCAGGATCTCCAGATCAAAGTCCTTCAAAACGGCCCGCAACAGGCCCTCGCCGTCCAGCCCTCCGGCCAGGGCGGCACTCACCGGGCCCATACCCCGGACCCCCGCTTCGATTTTTTCGATCATGTCCTCGCCGGCACCGGGCAGCAGTTGGATGATATAGCCCCCTGCGGCAGTGACGGACTGGTCCAGTCCCACCAGCACCCCCAGGGCGCAGGCGGTGGGGATCTGTTCACTCTCCACAAAATACATAGCCAAGTCGTCAGCGATCTCGCCGGAGAACAGCCCGATGGACCCCACATAGGGCTCCTTCAGACCGATGTCCTTGATGACGGTGAGGGTGCCCTCCGTCCCCACGGCCCGGCCCACATCCAGTTTGCCGGGGCGCTGCTCCATCAGCTCCACCTGCGGGTTCTGGACATACCCCCGGACATTGCCCATACAGTCGGAGACGGCCAGAATGGTACCCAAGGGCCCGCCTCCCTTGATCTGAAGGGTAAGGGCCCCCTTCTCCTCCTTGAGCATATCCCCCAGGAGGGATGCCCCCAGAAGGGCGCGGCCCAGGGCTGCGGTGCCTATGGGCAGAAGCTTGTGGATATTCCGGGCCTGCTCCACAATGTCCCGGCCGGTAACGGCGGCGGCCTTGACCAGGCCGTCGCCTGTAATCGCTCTCACAATTTCATTGGTCATATTTTTGTGTTTCCTTTCTTGCGGTAAAAAAGACGCGCTGCTCCTCGGGTTTCGGGGAACGCATTTTCAGCTCGCCCCAGGTCCTGATATCCACAAACCCGGCCCCTTCCAGCAGGCTGGTCAGTTCCTCGATGGTGTAGGCCCGCTCCCGATGGATCTCCTCTCCCCGGCTCCACAGCCCGGTCTCCCCGTCCAGCTGGAAGATATCCATAAAGTAGGAGCAAATACAGCTCCGCCTTGAGAACTCCGCCCGCCATACGCAGTAAACGTCCGCCCTTTCGTCCAGAAAGACCTGTCCGTCCAGCCCCTCCAGCTTTTCGCAGGTATTGATATCAAAGAGGAACATGCCCCCTGGCATGAGGAACAGACAGACCCGCTGAAAGGCCCGGGCCAGCTTTTTGGGGTCGGTGACATAGTTGACGCTGTCCAGACAGCACACACAGGCGTCAATGGTACCATAGAGGTCCAGCTTTTCCATGGGCTGACACAGGAAGATGGGCTCGACAGGGGCAATCCCCCGGTTTTTCTCCGTTGCCTCGGCCAGCATCTCCGGGGACTGGTCCGCGCCGATCATCTCATATCCCCGCAGGGCCAGCTCCCGGGTAAGGGAGCCGGTGCCGCAGGCTAAATCCAGAACTGTCCGCCCGGGCAGGGTGTTTTTTCGAAAGTGCTTTTCGATATAGTCCGCCCAGGCCGCATAGTCCACATCGTAGGTCAGCTCATCATAGCAGCCTGCCAGAAAGTCGTAACTGCTCATGCCTCCTTCTCCCGCAGGCGTGGAACAATGGTCTTATAGCCTCCCGCCCCATAGTGAAGGCACCGGTTTACCCGGCTGATGGTGGCGCTGGAGGCCCCGGTCTTCTGCAAAATCTCGCTGTAGATCAGCCCCTCGTCCAGCAAAAGGGCCACGTCCATGCGCTGGGCCATGGCCTTCAGCTCGGAGACGGTACACAGGTCCTCCAAAAACGCGCGGCATTCCTCCTCGTTCTGAATGCTGACGATCGCCCGGTAGAGCGCGTCGCTGCTCTGCTTGTCCAAGAATTTTGACATACTGGCGCACCTGCCCCTTTCTGTTTTATGCTATTTTAACACGCTGACGTAGAAAAGTAAACTTAAAAAAAGAAAGAAATGCACAGATCGGGCGGCCGTTCATAGGATGGGGAAACAGGGAAAGGAGGCGTGTCCGGTGAGGGAAACGAAGGAAATCCGGGTCATTTGGAATGAGGAGCGCCGCAGCTTGACGCTGGAGGGGGAGCCGGTGCTGGAGTACGCCCTGCTCTGGCCCCAGATGGAGGCCGGCGGGCTGGGGGGCAGGTGGATCAGCCGGTACTACCGCCATCTGGCAGGACGCTGGCGGCGGCGCTGGGAACAGGAGGTCTACTGGGCCGCCTGTCTGGAGCTGGCCGCCCGCCGAGAGGCGGCGAAGCCCTTCACTCCCTGGACGGGGGAGCTGGCGGGAGAGATCGCCCTGCTGGAGGATGGCGTTCTCAGCCTGCGGTTCACGGGCTTTGAGATCCGGGGGGACGGACGGCCCGCCCGGGTGCGCTGGGGAGATGTCTGGACGGTCCATGAGGGCGCGCCCAAACCCCTGCGCTCCCTGTTTCAGGGAGAGAAGGGCTGGAAAAACCGTCTGTGGCAGGCCATCGCGCGTCAGGGGGAGGAGCGCCGTCAGGCGGGGGACTGCTTTCTGGATGGAGACTGGCCGAGTAAGGCGAAAAAGGCCCATCCCCTCCGGGGCTGGTGCCTCACCGAGGAGGGAGTGGAGGTGGCCCTGCCCCAGTGCGCCGCCTCCCCCGCGGCGGAGGGGTGCCCGGTGTTCACCATTCCGCTGGAGGAGAAAAAGGCCCCCTCATAAGCGGGGGCCAGCAGGGCGAAGCCGCGACTGGAACATTCAATACTCGTGCCTATCCGTTGAACCATTCGGTCCAGGTCCGGAACTGCTCATACTGGTCCGGAGTGTTGAGCCGGCGGGCAGAATCGTCCTCAATGTCCGCCGCCCGGTCATCGTCGGACATGGAGAGGAAGCAGAGGAACTCCGGGCCAAAGACGCCCTCCGCCCGCAAAGTCTCAAAGGCGAGCGCCGCCGTCTCCAAAAGCTGCTCCTGAAAGTGCCCGTGGACCTCGTCATAGGTATCATCATCGGTGTCGGAGAGCTTCTCCTCCTGGTCGTAGAGCTGACGGCTGACCTGATTCAGCTCGCTGTCCGTCCCGTCAGAGTAGCCCCACTCGTCGGGAATGTAGCGGTTCAAGCTGAAGGAGCCGTCCGCTACCTGGTCCACCAGCTCACCGGACCAGTACTTCCGCAGCTCCGCCAGCCGTTCCGGCGTCCGGTCCTCCTGGTCCCGGCGTCCCAGCGCCTCCTCGGTGTTGACGGCCAGGAAGAGAGTGATGCAGTCGCTGTCGGTGACCAGGGCCGCGCTGTAGAAGCGCTCGTTTCCGGCCTCCCGGCGGATCTTTTCCATAGCGTGCCGGACTGCCTGCTCAATGGCGGGCCGCAGGTTTAAGAAAAATGGTTCCATCGCAATCGCTCAACTCCTTACTGCCTCATCCATGTGGATACCCAGGGCCGGACGGCCCGGACCTACGAGGGCGTCCTCAAAACGGCACTTCCACTGGAGATTTGGGTCGATGCGGCCATCGGTCACGCCGTCGATGGTGTCACCGTCCTTGATGGGGCGGCGGTTTGCCAAGACGTAGGCGGCGATGTTATAGGCGTGCATCACCACCCAGTTGGGGTCCATCTCGTCAAAGAGATATTGCAGGTCCTCCATGTACAGCAGAGACATGCCCAGGGTGTCCACCACGTGGCCGCCGGTGCCCTGGATGTTGAAAAACCGGGCGTTGACGATATAGCGGATGAAGCGGTCCAGGCCGGAGGCGGTTCTGTTCCGGATGACGTCGGCCAGCACCAGCTTGCCGGTGTTCAGGGAGTACACCGCCTCACAGGTGGGAAAGAGCTCCACCAGGGCCTCCAGATAGTCCATGTCGAAGCCGGCCCGCTCCAGAGGGTCCAGCGCACCGGTGAGCATGTCGTTGGCGAAGACGCAGTATTTGCACTCGGACAGGATGCGGTCCCGGTCCTGGAGGCAGTCCCACATCTGGCTGCGCTTCATCTCGTCGATGTTCTCCGGGTGGGAGGTGTCGCAGGGCATGACGGACACCTGCACCGGGCCTTCCCCGTTGCTGAACTTAGCGATGTGGTCCAGGGCGGCGAAGAGGGCGATGCCCTTCATGGAGGAGGATATGTCCTCGGTGGGCTTGGCCGCCTCGACCTTGCCGATGTGGCAGGTGAGCACCTCGGTCATCCGCTCCAGGGAGGGCATTTCGCACTTCTCCTTCATCAACAGCTGGACCATAAACACCCCGCCCGGGCGGATGGAGGGGTCCATCTCGTCCAGGGGGGATTTTTTCTCCGGCTCAGGGGCGCGCTCCGGCTGTTTCTTTTTCTTGAACAGTCCCATGAGGTTTTTCTCCTTTCCATGACGAAAAACAGGGCGCGAAAGCGCCCTGTTTTTTAGATTACAATCAGTCCACCTTGGGGCCGGCGGCCACCAGGGCTTTGCCGGCGTCGTTGCCGGTGTACTTGACAAAGTTCTTCACGAAGCGGCTGGCCAGATCCTTGGCCTTGGTGTCCCACTCGGCGGCGTCGCTGTAGGTGTCCCGGGGGTCCAGGATGGCGGGGTCCACGCCGGGCAGAGCGGTGGGCACCTCGAAGCCGAAGTAGGGGATGGTCTTGGTCTCAGCCTTGAGGATGGAGCCGTCCAGGATGGCGTCGATGATGCCGCGGGTGTCCTTGATGGAGATGCGCTTGCCGGTGCCGTTCCAGCCGGTGTTCACCAGGTAGGCCTTGGCGCCGCTCTTCTCCATGCGCTTGACCAGCTCCTCGCCGTACTTGGTGGGGTGCAGCTCCAGGAAGGCCTGGCCGAAGCAGGCGGAGAAGGTGGGGGTGGGCTCGGTGATGCCCCGCTCGGTGCCAGCCAGCTTGGAGGTGAAGCCGGACAGGAAATAGTACTGGGTCTGCTCCGGGGTCAGGATGGACACGGGGGGCAGCACGCCGAAGGCGTCGGCGGACAGGAAAATCACGTTCTTGGCGGCAGGACCGCGGGAGACGGGCTTCACGATCTTCTCGATGTGGTCGATGGGGTAGCTGACGCGGGTGTTCTCGGTGACGGACTTGTCGGCAAAGTCGATCTTGCCCTCGCCGTCCACGGTGACGTTCTCCAGCAGGGCGTTGCGGCGGATGGCGTTGTAGATGTCGGGCTCGGCGTCCTTGTCCAGGTTGATGACCTTGGCGTAGCAGCCGCCCTCAAAGTTGAACACGCCCTCGTCGTCCCAGCCGTGCTCGTCGTCGCCGATGAGCAGGCGCTTGGGGTCGGTGGACAGGGTGGTCTTGCCGGTGCCGGACAGGCCGAAGAAGATGGCGGTGTTCTCGCCGTTCATGTCGGTGTTGGCGGAGCAGTGCATGGAGGCGATGCCCTTCAGGGGCAGGTAGTAGTTCATCATGGAGAACATGCCCTTCTTCATCTCGCCGCCGTACCATGTGTTGAGGATGACCTGCTCACGGCTGGTGATGTTGAAGATGGCGGCGGTCTCGGAGTTCAGGCCCAGCTCCTTGAAGTTCTCCACCTTGGCCTTGGAGGCGTTGTAGGAGATAAAGTCGGGCTTGAAGTTCTTCAGCTCCTCCTCGGTGGGAGCGATGAACATATTCTTGACAAAGTGAGCCTGCCAAGCCACCTCCATGATGAAGCGGATGGCCATGCGGGTGTCCTTGTTGGTGCCGCAGAACACGTCCATCACATAGAGCTTCTTGCCGGACAACTCCTTGATGGCCAGCTCCTTGCAGGCGTTCCAGGCCTCGATGGAGGCGGGCTTGTTGTCGTTCTTGAACTCGTCAGAGGTCCACCACACGGTGTCCTTGGAGTTCTCGTCCATCACGATGAACTTGTCCTTGGGGGAGCGGCCGGTATAGATGCCGGTCATCACGTTGACGGCGCCCAGCTCGGTCATCTGGCCCTTTTCAAAGCCCTCCAGAGTGGGGTCCATCTCAGCCTCGAAGAGCTGCTCAAAGGTGGGATTGTAGATGATTTCCTTGATGCCAGTGATGCCGTACTGTTCCAGACCGTAGGTTTCCATAGATAAGTTCCTCCTTATAAAATGGTAAAAATGGTCATCCATTTCAGATCGTGCCTTATTTTACCCCATTTTTCAGGGATTGGCAAGAGAAAGTGGATGGAAATGACTGAAATGGGCAAAAGGGTCAAACCAACCCCCGCAGAGCGCGGGACAGTTGGGCAAATTGGGGAATGGACAGCCGCTCTCCCCGGACGTCAGGTGGCAATCCGCACTGCTCGACAGCCATGGAAATCTCCTCTCTGGAGAGCTGCCCGCTCAGACTGGCCAGCAGGCTGTTGACCAGGGTTTTGCGCCGCAGGGCGAAGGCGGCCTTTACCACCCGGAAAAAGTGGTCCGGGTCGTCCACCTCTGCCGGGGCGGGACGGGGAACCAGCCGCACCACCGCCGATGTCACCTTGGGGGCGGGAATAAAGCAGTCCGGTGGCACTTCAAAGAGTAATTCCGGAGCGGTATAATACTGACAGTAGATAGAAAAAGCCCCGTAGTCCTTGCTCCCCGGCCGGGCGCAGATGCGCTGGGCTACCTCCTTCTGGATCATCACCGTGATGGCAAAAAAGCATTTGGCCTCAATCAGGGCGGTGATGGCCGGGGTGGTGATGTTGTAGGGCAGGTTGGCGCAGGCAGCAAACCCGGAAAGCCAGGGCATTTTCAGTGTCATCTGGCGGATATCCAGCTTCAGGATATCACCTGAGACGATCTCTACATTGTCCCGCCCAGCCAGAGTCTCTTTCAGGATGGGCAGCAGCGACCGGTCCAGCTCCACGCTGACCACCTTGCCCGCCCGCCCGGCCAGCTCCTGGGTGAGACAGCCAATACCGGGGCCGATTTCCAGCACCCCTGCGTCTCTGTGGGCCCCGGAGGCTTTGGCAATTTCCCGGGGCACCCAGTCGGCAATGAGGAAATTCTGCCCCATGGATTTGGAGAACCGGAAGCCGTGCCGCCCCAGCAGGGCTTTGATTTGGTGGATGTCGCACAGGTCCACAGACGCGCCCTCCTTCGAAATGTTATAAAAAAGCACCTCTGAGAGGTGCTTTTAGGGGAGAATATGGCATTAAAACAGCTTTTTCAACCCGTCCAGAGCCCCGCCGATGTCGGTGGCGGCCAGTTTGGTCTTGATCCCGGCCACCAGTGGCTTGAGCTGGTCATCAGGCAGGTCAATGCCGGTCAGCCTCTCCAGGGTTTTGACGGGGTCGGTCTGAAAGCTCTTCAACAGGTCAGGGTCCTTCTGGAGCTTTACCGCCAGCTCCTCAACCTTTTCCTTGAGATCAAACTTCACGTCCATACTTGTCTGCTCCTTCTGTCTAACAGTCTAACAGAATATGTCAGTTAAATGCGCTCCGGCTCTTAAAAAAGCCGGAGCAAGCGACGCTTGCCCCGACATGGCGCAGAAGGGGGGATTCGAACCCCCGCACGGTTTTACCCGCCTACTCCCTTAGCAGGGGAGCCCCTTATAGCCACTTGGGTACTTCTGCATGGCTGCAAGTAAAAACGGCCTGTTCAGTTTTTAGGGGAGCCGCAGGACTGACATCGCTTGCTCCGACATGGCGGAGAGAGTGGGATTCGAACCCACGGCTCTTGCGAGTCACTGGTTTTCAGGACCAGCTCCTTAAACCACTCGGACACCTCTCCGGATCGCGCTCCAACCAGAGACGGTTGTTATCTTACCATTCGGAACCCGGTTTGTCAATAGGTTTTGTAAAAATATCCTGGAAGATTAGGCGGGCGGGCCTTTGCCCGCCCCAATGTAAAGCGCTACCGCAAAACCCACTGGAGCATCAGGAGCAGACCAAAGCCGGGCAGGCCCAGCACCCCCAGCACCAGCGCGTTCACCAGGTTCACCCCCAGCTGAACCCCGACCAGCTGCCCCACCTGAGAGAACAGGGCCAGCGCGGCCAGCCCCACCGAGGAGCGCAGAGCCAGCCGGAGCACCCGCGCGGCCGGCCGGCGCAGCACAAGCAGGGCGGCGCACAGGATCAGTCCGGCCAAACACCATGCTGCGTATCCGGACACAGGGCTCATGTGGCCTCCTCCAGCTCCTTGACCCGGCGCAGCAGGTAGTTGTAGCGGGCCTGGAGGGAATTGATCTCGAAGACGTAGGATTCGATCAGATCGCTGTCGCTGGCGGTGTTGAAGCCGCCGTAAGCCTGATTAATCAGCGTGCGAGTCTGGGACAGAGAGCTGACCAGCTCCCTGCGTTCCTCCTCCTGGGCGGGACTGAGACGGCGGACAGGAGATTTTCGGACAGATTGAGGCATAGGGTTTCTCCTTTCACATGTTTTCGGCTGATTCATTCTATGGGTAGTTTGGACAAATATTCCAGCCGTTAAACCGAAAGGAGTACAAAAAACGCCCGGCAGACCTGCCGGGCGAACAGAATCACCAGAAATCGCGCAGACCCAGGTTCCTGTCATAGGCGTACAGAGCCCAGGCCAGCTCTCCCCGGGATACGACGGCCCCGGGACACAGCATACCGTCGACAGGGTTAATCAGCTTGCCGCTTACGGCCCACCACATGCTCTCGTAGGCCCAGGGAGAGATATCCCCCCGGTCGGCGTAACGGGACATGTTGGCGGAAGGGCGCAGGCTGTCGCCAGCGCGCTGGGCGTAACGGTAGAGAATGGAGGCCAGCTGCTCCCGGGTCAGCGGGTTGTAGGGGGCAAAGGTGTTGTCCTCATAGCCGTTGATCAGTCCCGCCCACTGACACCAGGACACCGCCGGATAATACCACTCGCCGGCGGGCGTATCGGAAAAGCTGGCCCCGCCCGAGGCGGGGGTGCCGGACATGTTCCACAGCACCTGGGCCAGCTGAGCCCGGTTCAGAGGGTCGTCAGGGCCAAAGAGCCCCCCGCCGATCCCGCCAAAATAGCCCTGAGACAGCCCGAAAAGGACCGCGTCGTAATACTCGTAATTCTTGGGGAGATCAAAGGGCACCAGAACCTCCCCGTAAATCTGCAAATAGTAGATTTGCTCATATTCCTGTTCGTCCGCCGGGTCCACGCGGCGCAGCGTGATCATACAGACGGGGAATTCCATCTGAGCGACCTCACGCTCCTCCAGCCCCAGGAGCGCCCCCCGGTCCAGCGCGGCCTGCCGGCTCCGCTGGACCAGCAGCTCAGGCGACAGGATATAGAGCTGGGTGGTGTTCAGGGTGGAGATTTCTCCCTGGACGGGATTCAACACGCCCTGAGCGTCCACCGTATCACTGCCGCCCTCCAGCAGCTCATAGGTCCCGTCGCCGTCGATATCGGTGAGATAATCCACCGTGACCCACACATCCTCCTCGCTGGTCTGAATGAAGAGGCCGGCGTCTCCGGTGACCCGGTTCAGCCTGCAAAGGAACTCCTCCGTCTCGCCGGGCTGGGGCTGTCCGTTTTCGTCCAGCGTGTACCGCGCCGCCGAGATGGTCCGTTCGGGGGCGTCCATGGCCGCGGCGTCAATATGAAACTCAGCAAAAGGCGTCTGGGCGGGCATCGCCAGACCCTGCGGGACAGCCGTGAAGACCGTCACAGCGGCCGCTATGACCGCCAGCCATTGTTGAAAGCGTTTCATCAGGAGCTCCTTTCTGGGGCGTTGGGTGAGGGAAGGTAAGCCTATTATACTGAACTTTTCCTGTCTTGACAAGGGATGTAACACAACAGTAAGAATTTGGCAGGGTTCAGCCCTCCACACAGGGGGGCAGCGTGCTGTCCTCCCAGAAGTATCCCAGGCCGCGCAGCTGCTGGTCGGTGTACAGGGGGCGATCCTCCCCCTCCAGCCGTGACAGGTCCAGGTGCCGCCACCCCTCCGCTGTGCGGACCACCGTCCAGATCCAGGGTTCCCCCTCCCAAGTGCCCTGGACCACCCGGCAGGAAAGCTCCAGCTTCTGGCACAGGGCGGCGAAGGTCAGGGAAATCCCCTCTCCGCTGGCTGACCCGGTGTCAAAGAAGTCATAGGGGGTGGCTCCTCCCTCCGGGTCGCAGGTCCCCTCCTCCAGCAGCGCCCGGGCCGCCTCCAGCGCCAGAGGGGTCCGTCCGTCCCTGGTGAGGTCCCGGGCCAGCCTGTCCAGCTCACGGTTCAGCTCATCCCGGCGCTTCTCCAGCTGGGAATGCTCCAGAGGATACTCCAGCAGAATCTCCACAATGCGCTGCCGCCCGCTCTTGGGATAGATGGAGACGGAGACCTCCGGCATACCCAGGGCGCAGGCAGGGACGCTATAATAGGCCTGCCGGGCCAGATTCCGGATAAAGGCCTCATCCTCCTCAAAATAGCTGATGCGCAGGGTGCGCTCCGTGGAGAAGGACGACAGGGCAGATTCCAGCTCGCCGCGGATGGCGGTAACGCCGGTGGCCTGGACGATGGAGGCCACCTGCTCCCGGGTGCGGCGGTAGGTGATATCCACCTGGGCCTGGGAATAGGTCACCACCGGGTCCACGTTGTACTTGATAAACTCCACGCAGTAGGCCCCCAGGGGGTCCTCCTGGATGACCTCCAGGCAGGCGTCCGACAGAAAGCCCTCCACGTTTTCTGACTCCGTATACAGCCGGATCGTCCCCTCCTCAGCGCCGATATTGATTAAATAAATCAGCGCGTTTACCAGCTCCTGATAGCTGTCCGCCCGGAGGATGGAGGGGTCCCCCTCGGTTGTGGGGGCGGTGTTGTGGGGAGCAACATGGCTGTAGTCCCGCTCCAGGAGGGCGGAGCACCCCGTCAGCAGGAGAGCGGCGGCAGCCAGCAGCGCGAGCAGTCTTTTTTTCACATCAATCCCCCGGTTTCCGGTCCGCCGCCTTGGCGGACGTCATGTCAGATTCCTTCTCCCTGTCCCAATATGTCATGCGAGAGACTCCTTTTAAATATCGTTTTTCTGATACCGCCGGAAGCCCTGGCCCAGCACCTCGTGGGCGTTACACACAATAATGAATGCCTCGGGGTCCAGTTCATGGACCAGGGCTTTCAGGGGGACGATCTGCTTCTGCTTGAAGGCGCACATGAGCACCAGCTTCTCCTCTCTGGAGAAGCTGCCCTCCCCGTGGAGGAAGGTGGCCCCCCGGTCCATCTGCCGGTCGATCTCGGCGGCGATCTCCTGGGGCCGGGCGGTGACGATATAGGCTACCTTGGACTGGTCCAAGCCGTAGAGCACCATGTCCATGACCAGGGTGGAGATATAGAGGGAGATGATGCCGTACATAGCGCTCTCCAGGCTGCGGAAGGCGATGGATACGGCCAGCAGCATAGCCAGGTCCACCACCAGCAGGAGCTTGCCTATGGGCAGCCAGGCGAAGGGCAGCTTGAGCAGCCGGGCGATGAGATCGGTGCCGCCGGTGGTGGCTCCCTTGGAGAAGATCATCCCCAGAGCGGCCCCCAGGCTCACCCCGCCGAAGACGGCGGCCAGCATGGGGTCCATAGGCGGGAAGGCGTATATAGCGGCGATCAGGTCCACCAGCACAGAGGTGGCCGCCATGGCGAACAGGGAGGACACCAGGGTGTGTCCGCCCAGGAACTTCCAGCCCAGGACAAAGATGGGGATGTTCAGCACCAGCACCGCCGTGCCGATGGGGATGGCGGGGGAGAGGTGGTTCAAGATCATACCCAGGGCGGTGAGACCGCCGAAGCCAATCTGGTTGGGCACATAGAACCAGTCGAAGCTGAGGGAGTAGAGCACAGAGCCGAGGAAAATCCAGGAATAATCCCGCACCATGCAGGAGAGGGTGTGTTTGGTCATAGAGGTCCTCCTTGTAGGGAGCGCCGCCCCCGGCGCCTCCTTTCGATAGGAACGCGGGCCGCCCAGAAGGGCGGCCCCCACAGAATCATAATAATGTCATCTGCTCCTCCCCACGGTCCTCCTCTTTGAGAAGTGCGCCAGCGACAGGCAGGGAGCGGGCCCGGTAGCGGGCGGCATTCTGGATGTGTGTCCGGTCCAGGGGCAGGACCTTCTCCACCTTATACTTGGGCTTGAGGGTCATCACGTTGACCCCCTGGGTATTCCGGGTGGACTTGGGGTTCAGGCTGGCGGTATGGAATACCACACACCGGCCCTCGGTGGAGACCACCGCCGCCTCGAAGTCATCCCGAAGGAGGAAGGCGGACACCAGGGGGGACTTATCCGAGTAGGCCCCGGTGAGCTTCTTCCGCCGGGTCTGGGTCTGATAGGCGGACAGCTCCACCCGGGCGGCCTTACCGTTCTCAAAGAAGAACAGCACATGCCCGGAGTAGTCCCCGGGAATACAGGCCCACAGGACCTTCTCCTCCGGGTCCATGGACAGCTTGGAGGGCAGGTAGTCCCCTAAGGCGCTGGCCTTGGTGTCGTCGAAGTCGGCAAGGCGGGTCTTGTAGCACTGCTGTTTGTCGGTGAACACCAGCAGCTCGTCCCGGTTGGCGGCCTCCCACTGGAGGAAGGGGCCGTCCCCCTCCTTGTACTTCTGTTCGCTTGCCATCCGCAGGGACTGAGGAGTGATTTTTTTCAGATAGCCCTCCCGGGAGAAGAACAGGTGGACCGGATAGTCCGGGGTCTCATCCTCCACTGTCATCACCGGTTCATCCAAATGGTCGTAGACGATTTCCGTCCGCCGGGGGACAGCATATTTCTTTTTCACCTCGGTGAGCTCATCCACAATAATTTTCCGGATGCGCCTGGGGGAGCTTACGATGTCCTCCAGGTCGGCGATCTCATCAGTGAGCGCGTCCACCTCCTGGGTGCGCTTGAGGATATACTCCTTGTTGATGTTCCGCAGGCGGATGTCCGCCACATAGTCCGCCTGGACCTGGTCGATGCCGAAGCCAATCATCAGGTTGGGGATGACCTCGGCATCCTCCTCAGTGTCCCGGATGATCTTGATGGCCCGGTCGATGTCCAGCAGGATGCGCCGCAGGCCCTTTAAGAGGTGCAGCTTTTCCTTCTTCCTGCTCATGGAGAAGTATACCCGCCGGCGTACCGATTCCATCCGCCAGGCGGTCCACTCCTCCAGAATTTCCCGCACCCCCAGCACCCTGGGGAAGCCGGCGATCAGGATGTTGAAGTTGCAGGACTGGCTATCCATCAGCGGGGTGAGGCGGAAGAGCCTGGCCATCAGCTTCTCCGGGTCGGTCCCTCGTTTCAGGTCGATGGTCAGCTTCAGTCCGGACAGGTCGGTCTCGTCCCGCATGTCGGCAATTTCTTTCACCTTGCCCAGCTTGATCAGCTCAGTCACCTTGTCCAGGATGGCCTCGGAGGTGGTGGAGTAGGGGATTTCAAAGATCTCGATGAGGTTTTCCTCCTTCATGTAGCGCCATTTGGAGCGCACCTTGAAGGAGCCCCGGCCGGTGCGGTAAATTTCCGACAGGGCGGCTGCGTCGTAGAGCAGCTGGCCGCCGGTGGGCAGGTCGGGGGCCTTTAGAGTTGACATAATGTCGTGATCCGGGTCCCTCAAAAAGGCGATGGTGGTGTCGCATACCTCGCCCAGGTTGAAGCCGCAAAGGTCGCTGGCCATGCCCACGGCGATACCCTTGTTGGCGGAGACCAGCACGTTGGGGAAGGTGGTGGGCAGCAGGGTAGGCTCTTTCAGCTTACCGTCGTAGTTGTCCACAAAGTCCACCGTGTCCTGGTCGATGTCCTTGAATATCTCGGCGCAAATGGGGTCCAGCCGGGCCTCGGTGTACCGGCTGGCGGCGTAGGCCATGTCCCGGGAGTACACCTTGCCGAAGTTGCCCTTGCTGTCCACCAGGGGATGGAGCAGGGCCCCGTAGCCCCGGGAGAGCCGGACCATGGTGTCATAAATAGGACCGTCGCCGTGGGGATTGAGCTTCATGGTCTGGCCCACGATGTTGGCCGACTTGGTCCGCCCGCCCCCCAGCAGCTTCATCTGATACATGGTGTACAGCAGCTTGCGGTGGGAGGGCTTGAAGCCGTCGATCTCCGGAATGGCCCGGGAAATAATGACCGACATGGCGTAGGGCATGTAGTTGATCTCCAGGGTCTGGGTGATGGGCTGTTCCAGCACCTCCGCCCGCAGACCCATCACGTTGGGGTCCGCCTTCCGGGCTTTGTTTTCATTTGGCGTTTTCTTCTTGGCCATTTGGTTCAGTCCTATCTAATATCCGTATTTTCTATGATCCATGTTCCAGCAAATTGCGCAGCTCATTGACCCGCAGGGGCCAGTTAAAGCCGTTCAGCCCCTCCTCAGAGGCGGCCTGAAAGACCAGAAGCAGTTCCTCTGTCACATCGGAGCACCGCTCCGGGTACAGGGACAGAATGCCGTAGACGGCGTTCAGATCGGTGTAATCCGGCCCGGCGCCCTTTGCCAGGCGGCAAACATCCCCCATGACCCGCAGCTCCGCGATGACCTGGCAGGAGGGGAGCTCCTCGCCGGCCTCCTGGTATTCAGTAATCACAGTCTCTCCTGTGGCCGAGGCGGACAGCCACAGTCCACGCAGGTTGTTCTCATTCCGGGCCGCCTCCTGCCGCCACAGTATGGCAAAGGCGGCGGCGAAGACCAGCAGCAGGGCGCAGAGAGCGGGCAGTAATTTCTTTTTCATCGCACCCTCCTAAGAAATATCCGCCAGCTCCAAAAACTCGTGCCCATGGTCGGCGATGTGGGTCTTGCGGCCGGTGAGGTCGTCCCCCAGGAGGAGATCGAACATCTGGGCGGTGCGCTCGATATCCTCGGGCATCACCCGGATCAGCCGCCGGGTATCGGGGGACATGGTGGTCAGCCACATCATCTCAGGCTCGTTCTCGCCCAGGCCCTTGGAGCGCTGTACGTCATACTTCTTCCCCTTGAGCTGGGCCACAATGTCGTCCTTCTCCTTGTTGGAGTAGGCGAACCAGGTCTTTTCCTTGCAGGTGATCTCAAACAGGGGGGATTCCGCGATATAGACGTACCCCTCCTGAATCAGGGTGGGGGTGAGGCGGTAGAGCATGGTGAGCACCAGGGTGCGGATCTGGAAGCCGTCCACGTCGGCGTCGGTACAGATGACGATTTTGTTCCACCGCAAGGCATTGAGGTCGAAAGCGGCCATATCCTTGGCCCGCTTGTCATGGACCTCCACTCCGCAGCCCAGGACTTTTAGAAGGTCGGTGATGATCTCGCTCTTGAAGATCTTGCCGTAGTCCGCCTTGAGGCAGTTCAAAATCTTGCCCCGGATGGGCATGATGGCCTGGAAATCGCTGTCCCGGGCCTGCTTCACGCTGCCCAACGCCGAGTCGCCCTCCACGATATACAGCTCGCTGCGGTTCACGTCCCGGGTGCGGCAAGGGACGAACTTAGCTACCCGGTTGGAGATATCCATGGACCCGGTGAGCTTCTTTTTGATATTCAGCCGGGTTTTCTCCGCGTTTTCCCGGGCCCGCTTGTTGATGAGCACCTGCTCGGCGATCTTCTGGGCGTCCATGGGGTTCTCGATAAAGTAAACCTCCAGCTGGGCGCGGAGGAACTCCGTCATGGCCTCCTGAACGAATTTGTTGTTGATGGCCTTTTTTGTCTGGTTCTCGTAGGAGGTCTGGGTGGAGAAATTGTTGCTTACCAGCACCAGGGCGTCCTGGACATCGGGGAAGGTGATCTTGCTCTCCCCCTTGGTGTACTTGTTCTGTCCTTTCAGCCAGCCGTCCACGGCGGAGACGAAGGCGGAACGCATGGCCTTCTCCGGGGAACCGCCGTGCTCCAGCCAGGAAGAATTGTGATAGTGTTCCACCACCTGCACCTTGTTGGAGAAGCAGAAGGAGACGGACAGCTTCACCTTATACTCGGGCTTGTCCGCCCGGTCCCGGCCCTTCCGTTCGGTCTGCCAGAAGACAGGGGCGGTGAGAGCCCCCTCCCCGGACAGCTCGGTCACATAGTCCACGATGCCGTTTTCATACTTGAAATCGGTGGTTTCGAATCTGCCTCCCACTTGGTTGCGGAACCGGAAGGTCACCCCGGCGTTGACCACCGCCTGACGCTTCATCACGTCCAGGTAGTAGTCCACCGGGATGTTGATGTCGGTGAACACCTCCAGGTCGGGCTTCCAGCGGATGGTGGTGCCCGTCTTTTTGCCCCGGTCGGTGGGCTCACTTTTCAGGCCGCCGATGTTCTCCCCCTTCTCGAAGCGGAGGGTGTATTTCTGCCCCTCACGCCACACGGTTACGTCCATAAAGAGGCTGGCGTACTGGGTAGCGCAGGAACCCAGGCCGTTGAGGCCCAGGGAGTACTCGTAGTTGTCCCCGCCCTCGTTGTCATACTTGCCGCCGGCGTAGAGCTCGCAGAATACCAGCTCCCAGTTGAACTTCTGCTCCTTCTCGTTCCAGTCCACGGGACAGCCCCGGCCCTGGTCCTCCACCTGGATGGAGCCGTCCTCAAAGCGGGTGACCGTGACAAGCGTGCCGTGGCCCTCCCGGGCCTCGTCGATGGCGTTGGACATGATCTCAAAGACGGCGTGCTCGCAGCCTTCCAGCCCGTCAGAGCCAAAGATGACCCCTGGACGCTTCCGGACCCGGTCGGCCCCCTTCAGCGCGGAGATGGAATCGTTGCCGTAGCTTTTCTTCTGTGCCATGATAATACCTCAACTTCTTAGGGGTACATAAACCCAGTATATCAGTGTATATATTACCAGAAGGTCCGGGTCAAAGTCAAGGCGGCAATCAGTCTCTGTGCAATCACCTGTTCTCCTTCCTCCGGACAGATGGAGGTTTTTTCTTCCTGTCAGACCCCAAACAAAAAAGATGAAGAATTTTTGAAAAAGGTGTTGACATCCGCCGTTGACTGTGGTAACATCTCTCTTGCGCTGAACGAGCGCCACTCAGATGCGCGAGTGGTGGAATTGGTAGACTCGCTGGCTTCAGGTGCCAGTGCTCGCAAGGGCGTGCGGGTTCGACTCCCGCCTCGCGCACCACCGGAAAGCCCCGGAATCGCTGAGATTCCGGGGCTTTTCTATGTCTGTGCCAGGCTGTTTTCCCTATCTAATCTCAAAACCACCTGAATCCGTGTGACTTGAAACTTGCAAAAAGAAACCTGATGTGGTAAAATAAAATGCTATATCAGATCCCTTTTCTTTTCCAGAAAAGGAGCAATTGTGTCAGAAAAACGCAGGACCAGCAAAGGCGAAGTTCTCCGAAACAGAGAGAGCCAGCGGCCAGATAGAAAGTACATGTTCCGGTACACTGACTGATAGTACCGGAGAAAAACATACAGTGTATAGCTGGAAGCTGGTGAGCATGGATAAGTTAAAGGAGGGACAGCGCAATTCGCAGGTATTGCGAGATATTGAGAGACGTATCTTAAAGGACCTTGATGACAGTATTAAGACACGGGACGCTGAGCACACAACGGTAGATGATTTATTTGAGCAGTTTATGGATATTCGGAAGGATTTTAGAGAGTTCCCGCTGCTGTTACCATGACATATACAGAAAACATATCAAACCCGTGATTGGACACAGGCCAACCGGACGGATCAAGCCGACAGAAATTCAGAAGCTGTACCAAATCATGGTCAGTGAATCCGGCGTTAACCCGACTACCGCATTTGAGCGAGAAAATATGTCGGGATATGAGAAGATACAGGAAGAAGAAAACCCTAAAAACCCTTGCGACACAAGGGCTACCCCGCACAAGGACAACAACAAAATACCGTTTAGAGCAAGCAATTATGAGGAGAGGGTACAAAAGTATCCTCTCCTCAGCTTGTCGAAAAATGGCCTGTCTGGCTTCATAACCAGACAGGCCGCAAAGTTAATGAGGGATAAAATGTACGAAG
>JBCLQX010000006.1:0-153353 GCA_041223805.1 Oscillospiraceae bacterium 44-34
ACGGCCCAGCTCCCGGCCCCCTCCACCTGATCGACGGCCTGGACCTCGGCGCTGCCGCTCTCCGGCTGGCGCTGGTCGAGCTGCTGGACGTATTTATCCTTCAGGAGCTTGGCCGCCTGCTTTGCGGAAATGGCGGGCTGTGACCGGGCGGCGGCTTTCCCGGCGCTCTTTTTGGGCTTTGCCTCTTTTGGCTTTTCTTTGGGTAACGGCATGATATTCCCCCTTTTTACAAAATAACGCTCCCGGTATGAAAATTGAGATATACAAAACGGCGCGGCCATGGTAATATGGGGATAGACAAATTGGGTCCGCCCCTTTTTACGAGGAGTGCAGAAAATGATAAAAAATAACATAAAAAAGCTGCGCCGTTCAATGGACTTGTCCCAGCGTGCGCTGGCGGAAATTATTGGCGTTAATCAGAACCTTATCAGCGCATGGGAATTGGGAAAATCCGCGCCGAATGAGGAAAACGTGAACGATCTGGCGGACTATTTCGGCGTATGCCCGGCGTATGTCCTCGGAAAATCGCAAACACGGCATGACCCGCACATTTTAGACTTTGATCCGGCCACTGTGCCGGAGGAATATACAGCAAAAACCTCGCCGCCTATACGGAGAGTAGGCCGGGTAGTGCATAGCACGTCAACGATCAGCTCCGCTATCTCGTCCACGTCCTCCCGGTTGAATTGGCTGCAAAGGCTCTCATAGCCAATAGCTTCATCCACTTCTCTCCGCTGTTCCAATCTATCCATCCATCCCATGCCCGGCGGGGAACCTGATGGAAGGATAGATGGGTCAGTATAGCTGAAATCAGTTTGATTTAATATAACTTGGTGCGACTTTTCCGCAGTCTTGGCTGCGACTTCCCCGCAGTCTTGACTGCGGTTTTTCCGCACTCTGGGCTGCGGCTTTTCCGCAGTCTTGGCCGCTGAAAAGCCGCGGCCTGGGGGAAGGCTCCGGCGCGGGTTCTGGCGGCGGGGAAGGGACGGTGCGGGTGGTGAACCGCTTGACATAGATTTTTGTGGGGCGTCCCTGCCCTTGCCGGACACGTTCAATCAGCCCAAAACCGTTTTTCCCATTGTCCAGCTCCACCAGCATCTTAGTGGCCTTGTCGTGGCCGCAGTTCAGATCCTCCTGTATCTCGTCCAGCGTGTAGTAAATATAGACGCGCCCCTGTTCATCGTACCAGCCGTTCTTGGCTGACAGGCTCATGCGGTCCAGCAGCAGGCCATACAACAGTTTGGCGTCCATGGACAGGCGTTTGAACCGCTCCCCGGTGACAAGCTGGCGGGGAATGCGGTAGAAAGAAAATTGGTTGCTCTCGTCTCCGTAGTAATAATCAAAAGATGTTTCTGCGGCCATGTCCCGGCCCTCCTTTCCAGACAAAATAAAAAGGCGCTCCCTTCGGAACGCCTTTCATTTGGGCTTTCGCCCATATTGCCTTTTTTTCAACGCTATTTTTAATTTTGTTTCTGCTAATGCCGGGAAACGTACCAGCCAACGTGGAATTAAGGGGTATCTGTATAGACAGCCATATTGCGGAACACCATAAACGAATTTTTCTGGCCGCCACACGTCACTATCCACTATTCTCTGTTTTTTCTCGCCAAAATCGTACTTTTTTCCCTACGGTTTTTTTGTCATAGAACCGTATCGCTTGGTACGCCTCTCAATACATTAAAATATATCGGATTTTGTATTAGCTATTTCAACCGCCGTACCCAGTTCCCCTTACAGCGGCACATATGGCTTGGGAGCGGATTTCTCTATTGATTGATTTTACTCAGGGCCTTCAGGGCGGAGCGCTGGGCCAGCAGCAGGCCCTGGGCGTACTCCACCGGCACCTTGACAAACTGTACCCTGTCCCCCGCTTTCAGCTGGGCCAGGATGCGGAAGTCGGCGGTAATGACGGTAGCAATCTTGGTGTAGCCGCCGGTGGTCTGACGGTCACCCAGCATGATGATGGGTGTGCCCGCCGAGGGCACCTGGATGGCGCCGAAGGCGATGCCGTCAGAGATGATGTCGCCGCCCTCCTTGTGGCCGATGACCGGGCCGTCCAGGCGGCAGCCCATGCGGTCGAACTCGGGGGTGACGGTGTAGGTTCCGCTGAGGAAGGTATCGATGCCGGCAGCGGTGAAGTAGTCGTCCTGGGGGCCCATGACCACCCGGAGGGTGTACACCGGCTTGGGGGCGAACTCGGGCTTGAGCACCCGGTCCTCCATATGGGACAGGGTGTCCACAGGGGCCCGGAAGCCGATGACATCCCCCTTCTCCAGCTTGCGGCCGTTGAAGCCGCCGATCTTAGCCTTCATATAGGTGGACCGGCTGCCCATGGTGAGGGGGACGTCCAGCCCGCCGGCGAAGGCGATAAAGGCCCGGCAGCCCGCCTTGGGAGCGGTGAATTTCAGCACCTGCCCGGCCTTGACGGCTACCGCCTGGTAGTTGGAGATGGCCTTGCCGTCCAGGGTGGGACCCAGGTCGCCGCCGGTAATGGCGATCACGTTCGCCCTGTCAAACTGGATCTGGGGGCCCATCATGGTGCACTCCAGTACCGCCTCCCCCTGGTCGTTGCCGGCCAGGATGTTGGCCAGGGCGGCGGAGCGGGGGTCCATCACCCCGGACACTGACACGCCGAACTGCTGATAGCCGATGCGGCCCTGGTCCTGGACGGTGGTGAGCAGGCCGGGGTTCAATACGGTGATACTCATTTTCCGCCCTCCTTCCTGGGGTGACGTTTGACCTGGTAGCCCTCCGCCGCCTCCTGGGCGGCGATTTTGTCAAACTCTGCCTGGTCGATGGCGTAAAACTTGATATACTGGCCCGCCTGGGGCAGGATGGGGGTGGCCCGGCCGGCATCGTACATCCGCACGGGGGTGCGGCCGATGAGCTGCCAGCCGCCTGGGGAGTCGATGGGGTACACGCCGGTCTGAGAGCCGGCGATGCCCACCGCTCCGGCGGGAATCTTCACCCGGGGAGTCTTGAGCCGGGGGGTGGCAATGGCCTCGTCCATACCACCCAGGTAGGTGAAGCCGGGGGTGAAGCCCAGCATATAAATGAGGTACTCGGTGGAGGTGTGGATCTTGATGACATCCTCCTCCGTCTTGCCCGCGTGCTCGGCTACGAACTTCAGGTCGGGACCCATCTCCTCCCCGCCGTAGAGGACGGGGATCTCCAGCACCTCGCTGGGGGGGATGGTAATTTTGTCCAGCTGGCCCAGCAGCCCCTTCAGCTTCTCCATGAGGGGGGCATACCGGATGACCTCCGGGTCGTAGTGGACCATAAGGGAGCGGTAGGTGGGCACCGTCTCCACGATGCCGGGGATGCCGCTGCTGCTCAGGGCGATGTTAAAGGCGCGTATCTGTGCGTTGATGGGCTCGCTAATCTCGTTGCCGAACTCCACGCACACTGAGGTATCGCCCGTCAGCAGAAATCTGACGTCAGCCATAGGCGGCTCCTTTCTCGATGGGGTTACGTGCGGGCCAGACCGGCCCGCACGTCAACAGAATCAATGGGATCAGGTAAAGAACATCTTCATCACGCTGTCATAAATTGTCTTACCACCCAGAATGGCGGCCAGGAAAACCACTACAGCGCCCAGAATGATCAGAGCGGTGGGATGCTTGTAGTCCCCCACGATTTTTTTGTTCTTGGAGGCCACCAGGATGATGAGCAGCGAGATGGGAAGAATCAGACCATTTATCATGCCCACCCAAACAAGCACGTCGGCAGGGTTTCCTACCAGAAGCATAACCAAGGTGGAGAATGTGATAAAGCCTACCACAAACCACTTCTCATTCTTCATGATGAAGGGGTGCAGTGTTTTTAGGAAAGAAACAGAGGTGTAAGCGGCGCCGATAATCGAGGTCGTGCCTGCGGCGAACAGGGACAGACCAAACAGGCGGTAACCCAGGTCTCCGGCAGCCTGCCGGAATGCCTCAGCAGCGGGATTGCCGGCCCCATAGATGGTGGCCGCAACATCGGTGAGAATCACAGCGCCGCTGGTGCAGACGCCCAAAACGGCCAGGAACAGCAGGATACGGACGGTTCCGGAGACGCCCACACCGGTCAGAACTGATTTACGGAAATGGCCCACATCTTCGATTCCACCGTACCCGGCATCCAACAGACGGTGCGCGCCGGAGAAGGTGATGTAACCGCCGCAGGAGCCGCCCAGCAGGGTAATCATGGGGAAAAACAAGTCGATGGGTTTTTCCGGAGTGAAAATTCGCATAACGGCAGTGCCCACAGGGGGCTTAGAGGTAATACACACATAAAGGATAACCACCAGGATGATGCCGCCCATAATCTGGGCAACCTTATCCACCAGTGTTTTGCCGCTCTTGGACAGGAAGATGCAAATACCCAGCGCACCAGCCAAAATATATCCGACCTTCTCGGGAATGCCGGCCAGAGCGTTCATGCCCAGGGCGGTGCCGCCTACGTTGCCGATGTTAAAGGCCAAGCCGCCAATGGAGACCATAATGGCCAGAAACACCCCCAGGCCGGGAAGAATCTTATTGGCGATATCCTGCCCGCGCAGACCGGAAGCGCCGATTACGGACCATACATTTACCTGGGCGATGATGTCCATAATGACAACACATACAATAACAAAGGCGAAGGAGGCCAGATACTGGGCAGTAAATTTAGACGTCTGGGTCAAGAAGCCGGGGCCGATGGCCGATGTGGCCATCAGGAATGCCGCGCCCAACAGCACCGACATGCTCTTGGTGTCTTTTTTGTTCTCGTTACTCATTTAAGTACCTCCAAAATTTAATTTCCCTCTCTGTACAGTTACACGATTTCCGCAATGGGGGCGATGGTGACGCCCTCGGCCTCCAGCCGGGCCCGGATGTTCTTGACAAACTCCACTGCAGAGGGGTTGTCGCCGTGGACGCAGATGGAGTGGGCGTCAATGGAGACCTCCTCGCCGGTGATGGCGGTGACCTTGCCCTCAGTGACCATGCGGATGGTGCGGGCAATGGCCTCGTCCTTGTCGTGAATCACCGCGCCGGGCTTGGAGCGGGGCACCAAGGAGCCGTCGGCCTGGTAGGCCCGGTCGGCAAAGACCTCACTGGCCACCTTCAGCCCCACCTGCCTGCCTGCCTCCAGCATCTTGCTGCCCGCCAAACCCAGCAGGATCACGTCCTTGTCTACGCTGGCGATACCCTCGGCGATGGCCAGGGCCAGGTCCATATCCTTACCAGCCATGTTGTACAGTGCGCCGTGGGGCTTCACATGCTGGAGCTTCACGCCGTTGGCGGCGGTGAAGGCCAGGATCGCGCCCATCTGATACTGGATGTAGGCCTTGGCCTCCTTGGGGGAGCAGACCATATTTCGGCGGCCAAAGCCCATTAGATCAGGAAAACCAGGATGGGCTCCCACCGCCACCCCGGCAGCCTTGCAGTCGGCCACTGTTTTGTCCATCACCAGGGGGTCCCCGGCATGGTAGCCGCAGGCCACATTCGCTGAGGAGACATGGGCGATCACCGCCTCGTCCATACCGATGGTATAGGCACCAAAGCTTTCGCCCAAATCGCTGTTGAGATCTACCTTATACATTGCGCAGTTCCTCCTTTATAACAAGCTGAGTTATTATATAGCAATATTTATGCCAACCTTTTCTATAATAAAATTATCCCTTATTTTCAGAAAAATATTGACTTTATTCCTGTTTTCTCCAAATGGCGCTGTCTCAGTCCGTGCAAAAACGCCCGGCCGTGCAAAATCGCACAGCTGGGCGCTTTGTTTTTACTGCTTGGACGTAATCTCAGGGCTCTCCTCCTGCTCCACGCCCTCTCTGGGCTCCAGGCGGCGTTTGATTGTAAATCGGGTGGCTCCCAGCAGCTGGGCCGCCTGCGACAGATTCCCGCCAGTGAGTTCCATGGCCTGCCTGATATAGGCCATCTCAAGGTTCTCCACCTCCCGCCGCAGGTCAATATTTCCCAGGCGCAGGTCCCGCAGAGGAAAGCTCTCCCCCGAAACCGGGCCGCTCGGTCCGGCCAGCCGGAGGCCGGACTCCGCTCCAGTGAGCAGTTCCCCCTGGCTGAACAGAGCACAGCGCTCCATCACGTTGCGAAGCTCCCGCACATTCCCCTTCCAATAATAGCCTTCCATGGCCTCCAGAAAGTCCGGGTCAATGCCTCGAAGCGACTTTTTGAATTTCCGGTTGAAGTGCTCCAGATAAAATTGACACAGAGCCGGAATGTCCTGCCGCCGCTCCCGCAGCGGCGGAATGTGTATCTGCATCACATTCAGGCGGTAATAGAGGTCCTCTCGGAAGGCTCCCCTGTTCACCGCCTCCTCCAGCCTGCGGTTGGTGGCGGCGGCAATACGAATGTTGACCTCGATATCACGCAGTCCGCCCACCCGTTTAAAGCAGCGGTCCTCCAGAAAGGTGAGCAGCTTGGCCTGCATGGATAATGGCATCTCCCCAATCTCATCCAGGAAAACCGTTCCCCCGTTGGCCAGCTCCATCAGCCCCTTTTTTGTTTTGGAAGCCCCGGTAAAGGCCCCCTTCTCATAGCCGAAGAGCTCCGATTCCAAAAGGGTCTCCGGAATCGCGCCGCAGTTGATCTTCACCAGAGGTTTATCCCGGCGGGCACTGCCGTCGTGAATGTTATTCACCACAACCTCTTTACCGGTCCCCGTTTCCCCGCAGATCAGCACATCCACATTGTCGTTTTCCGCCAGCACCCGAATATTCTGCCGGATGTGCTGGATAGCCGGACTGACGCCGACCAGCTCCCGGTTGGGCCGTCTCATAAGGGCCACAGTGCGCCGGCTGGTCAGCTGCTCCATTCCCCGGCGGATAATCATGTCGATTTCATCCAGGTCAAAAGGCTTCTGCACATAGTTGCTCACCCCCAGCTTCATGGCCTCCACCGCCTGAGAGACTGAGCCGTATGCCGTCATCAGGATAATCTGAACTTCCTCGTCCAGCTGCTTGAAGGCAGAGATATAGTCCATCCCCCGGTCGCTGCCCAGGCGGTTGTCCAGCAGAACCACATCCGGGTGAAAGCTCTCCGCCAGGGAGAGCCCCTGTCGGACATCTCCGGCTGTCTCCACCTGGTAACCCCGGTCTGACAGGCCACTCTCCAGCGTCATGCGCAGCAAAAACTCGTCGTCAATCACCAAAACCTTATATTTCATGGTCTCCTCCTGTTCCATGGAAGGTCAGCACCGCCCGGGTGCCCTCGTCGGGGGCGCTGTCAATATCCAGGCTGCCTCCGTTCTGCTCCAGCAGCCGCTGAACGATGGACAGCCCCAAGCCGCCCGCCTGCCCGCTGAGCACCCGCTCCAGCTTCTCCCGGGACATGCCTGGGCCGCTGTCCGCAACGATTACTGTCACTCCATCTGCCGCTGTCCGTCCGGTCAGCAGCACCCGTCCCCCCTCCGGCATAGCCTTGATGCTGTTGTTGATCAGATTAATCAGTATCTGCCTCAGCTGCTGCTCGTCGGCAAAGAGCCAAAGCGCTCTCTCCATCTCCACCGACAGAGCAATCCCCTTGTTTTCCGCCACCTTGAAGTATAGCATGGCCAGCTCGTCGAACAGGGAATTCAGACTGACCGTGGTCTTTTCGCTCTCCCGCTGCCGGGAGAGATTGAGCAGATTTTCAATAAGGAGGTTGACCCGATCCACCTCCCGCATCATTTCCCGGCACAGCACAGCGTCCCGCTCCTGGAGCAGCTTGGGCTCGAGGACCTGAAGCCCTGCCCGAATTCCTGCCAGCGGATTTCGGGCCTCATGGGCCACATCGGCAGCCAGACGGCCGGTGTATGCCAGCTTCTCCTCCCGGCTCAGTTTCTCCTCCATATGCCTTTGATAGGTTACATCGTCAATGGTGTAGAGCATTCCACAGCCGTCGCCATCGGCTCCCCGCAGTGTCCAGGCCCCCAGCTCACAATCTCTCACCTTGCCCGATTGATCGTACAGCCGCACCGCGGAGGGCAGGACCGGGTCCTGCCGCGCCAGCTCGGCCAGCAGCGTCTCCAGGCTCCTCCCCTGCTTGTCCCGCTCCCCGCTCTGACGGAGCATGCCGTCCGCCCGAATATTTTTTAAAATGACCACCCCTTTTCCATCACGGACCACCACCCCCAGAGGAAGATTGGCCACAATGGTCTCATTCAGCATTTTTACCTGGGTCAGCTCCCTGGTATAGCGCCGCTGGCTGTCCAGCATGGCCTGAAAAGCAGCAGCCAGCTGACCCGTTTCATCCCTGCGGCGAATGTACTCCACCGACAGGTCCTCCGAACCCCCGGGGTCCCGGCTGACCAGCGTACACACCTTGCTCAGCTGTCTCAGGGGGGCGGAGATGTTATAGGCGATAAACACGCTGGCCTGAACAATAATCAGCAGCATCGCCACCGCGGCCAGAATCATATACCGCTGCTCCTCGATAAATTCCAGCCGAATTGCCCTCTGATCCAGGGAATAGAGCACTCGCCAGTTCAGGCGATTGTTCCGGCTGTCCTCCAGCACCAGCTCCAAATCCCCCAAAGGCCGCCTGCTGAAGAGCAGCTCTCCCCCCGCTCCATAGAGGAACAGGCTGTCTCCCCGGTAGTTGTCAGCGTATTTTTCCAGCAAGTCCGCGGGCTCCTTCCAGTACTGTCCCGCGTCGATATCCGCATTGATGTACTCCACCAGAGCCTGAGCGTTCAGCGTCTCGGTCCGCAGCTTCACATCATACTCAATGCGGTACAGAATGAAGCAGAAGCAAAGCACTGTCACCATGCTGATGCAGACAAAGGGAAACAGGATTTTGTTTTCAATGGTGGAGCTGATCTTCCATTTCCGTTTCAAGACAGTTCCACTCCTTTCGCCGGTCCAGTGCAGAAATCAGAAGCATGACCCCGCTGGAAAGCGGCATTCCGATCATAGCGGGGTGGACAGCCAGCCTATCTAGGTAATGAAGGGGGTAGAGCAGCGCGATGGCCAGCCCGCCTGCTGCCAGACAGCCCCAGATGCCCCAGAGGGTAATCTTTTTGCTCAGCAGAGTGCCATACAGAGGTGGGAAAAGTAGAATACTCAGGATTCCCCACAGATCCCCTCCATAGGACAGGGTGAAGCTGGGGGGGTTCAGAGTAAGGAGCATGGCCGCAGTTCCGCCGCCCAGCACCGCCAGCCGCCCCAGGTTGACCACCCGGGCCGCGGATGGTTCCCGCTTGGACACCCCTTTAACAATATCGTAGGAGAAGGAGGATGCAATGAGCAGGAGCTGAGAATTGGCCGTGGAAATGCACGCCCCGAAAACGGCAAAGAGGAAAAAACCGCTCAGGGGACCGTAGAGCTCGTGATTGATCAGACGGATAATGATTCCATCGGTAGCCACTGCCTCTGACAGCTCAGGCACCAGCGCCCGCATCCCCAGCCCAATATGGATCAGCGCGAAGTAGATTCCAGACAGCAGCACCAGAGAATAGAGCACCGTTCTGCGGGCGTTTTGCCCGCTGTCCGCCCCCAGCATCCGAACCAGATACTGAGGGTTTGCCGCCAGGCCCAATCCCCAGCCCCAGAACATGCTCAGACTGCTCAGCGGCGTGTACCGTCCGCCAAAGGGGGCCAGCAAAGGATCATTTTGAACCGTGAGCTGGGCGGCCGAGTAGCAGGTCATCTGTCCGGCCTGCCTATAGAGCGCACCCAGCCCGCCTACCTGGGACAAAACGGACGCCGTCAGCACCGCCAGCCCCACCACCAGCAGGATCAGATTGAACACATCAGTGCGCACCACCGAGCGGTATCCGCCGAAGGTGGTATACAGAATGAACAGGTAGACCATCCCAACCCCCACGGGATAAGGAATCTCAAACAGGGCCGCGGAGATCATGCCGAAGCCCTTATACTGTGATACCAAATAAAGCACATAGACCAGAATGATGATTACAGCGTAAATCACCTGGAGGGCCCTGGAGCCATACCGGGACCGAAACAGCTCCGGAATCGTGATAATTCCATTGCCATACAGTCTTCTGGCCACCAAGGCTAGCAGGAAAGCCCCCAGAAACCACGGAATTACTGAATAGAAGAGCACCGCCAAACCATTTTCGTAGACGCTGCCTGTCAAGCTGAGAATGGTAATCGCTGAGACCCACGTACCGGTAAAGGTACACACACACTGGGGAAGCCCCACCTTTCGCTCACAGATAAAGTAATCCTCCGGCGTACCGCCGTCTCTCAGGCTGCTCTTGCCGATAATCAAAAGTACCAGCGAATACAGACAGAAGTACCCCAGATACAATACCGTCTTACTCATAGTTGCACACTCCCTCCAGAATGCTTCGGGTCTGCTTATGGTTGCTTTGGGGGTCTGGCGCTGGTCAGGCCGGAGAAGGTGCTGACAACCATCTGTGTGCTTATCGGCTGCACCGTACTGGCCGATGGACTGTTCAAAATTCAGATTTCTATCGACGCCAAGCGTTTTGGCATCCGAAATGGGAAGAAACAAGCCGCATGAAGCTGTGGCTTCATACGGCCTCAAGTCCTCCGAATTGGGTCCCTTTACAGCGAACAGAGCCGCACAGTCCTCACGGTTTCAGCTTCTCTGCCCGCGCCCGCTCATAGGAATTCTGAACCTTCTGTCGGAATGTCTCATCCGTCAAAGTGCGGAGCACTGCGGCAGCAATCAGCTTTCCGCCGTTTGCAATGGCTTGATGGGCGGCCGGACCAGTGACCTCATCCTGAAATTCCTTCGTGTGCAGGACATGGAACGTCTCACAGATGGATACCGTGGGCTGTATGGTAGGACAGCGATAACTCACATTGCCTACATCCGAAGAGCCGCCGGGACGCTCCACCGGCATATGGGACAGGCCCAGCTCATCCATCAGGGCAATTGCCTCCTCCTCCAGAGCCGGCACGCGCACCATATCAAAAAAGCTCTCAAATCCTACTGTAAAGGCAGCCTCACAGTCCATTGCCAAAGCCGCCCCTTTGGCGCATTTTTTCACAGCATCGTCCATCCGATCCAGCTTTACCATCGAGTCAGTGCGGAACTCCACCCGAACCACCGCTCTGTCCGGGATAATATTGGGCGCTTTGCCGCCCTCTACAATAATTCCACTGAAACGTGCATCCGGAGTAAAGCACTCCCGTCTGGCATCCATCAGATCTAAAAATTTTCGTGCGGCAGTGAGGGCGTTGTGTCCCTCCCAAGGAGAATTTGCCGCATGGGCAGACGCGCCTGTAAACTCCACTATGTAGCAGCCCATGCTGAGCACATCCATATTCGCGGCGCCTCGTCCGCCGCTGGCGCTGTGAATCATGATCGCCAAGGACATTTCGTCAAAGGCCCCCTTTGCGGCCATGCCAACCTTCGCCCCATCCTCTTCCTCCGCCGGAGTGCCGAACACACAGATTCTGCCCCGGAACTGATCCCTCAGCTCCGCCAGGGCCAATGCGGCCAGCACCGACATAGATCCATGGACATTGTGTCCGCAGGCGTGTCCCAGCCCGGGAAGAGCGTCATATTCCACCAAAATAGCCGCAGATGGTCCCTCTCCATTATCCAGCACAGCCCGAAAACCAGTTTCATACCCCAAATAGGGATACTCTACCTGATAGCCAGCCCGCTTCAACAGATCCACAATCCTTCTGCTGGACCGAAATTCCTGACTTGGAAGCTCCGGGTGCGCCGCAAGGTCATCGCTGAGGGCGATTGCTGTACTATGATTTCTTTCCACCGCCTCAGAAAGACAGGGCTGGATTCGCTTTCCTTCCATGGCTTCTCCTCCTTTGAACATCTGATGTTCAGACAGCTGCCGTACTCCTGTCTACAACAATACAGTTTGATTCTACCACAGATCCCAGGTGATGACAAGATAAATCCTCCAAAATAGCATAAAAGCCTCCCATTTATTGTTCTCCACATGAAAAACCACCCTCTTCCGATATTCGAAAGAGGGTGGTTCAGCTTGTGAACGGGATCAGCTCCTCGGGAGATACGCCCAGCAGAAGCAGTGCTCCAGCGGCCGCCAAAGCCGGCATTGCCTCCCGTCCCGATTCCAGAAACAAAGGAAATTCCTGTCGCTCCACCACCTGTCCGTCCACTGTTACCAATTCACGCTGGAGAGCGGCCCACAGTGTGTCTCCCTCACGACTGGAGAGGGTCAGGCTGTCCCGCGGCGAAACACCATAACTGACAGCGCTGGCGGCCCGAATCGGGACGGCCCGCCCCCCCATCTCCCCAGGCAGCAGCACGGTGCGACACTGCCTGGGCAGCTCTATACCTTTGGCCGCCGCCTTAGGCGACACGATCAGAAGCGCCGGATGATTTTCGCTCACTCGCTCCCCCACCGCACCCCGCCCGGAGAGCACGCGCATAATCGCCCCTTCAATTCCCTCACTGTCCTCAATCACCTGAAAAAGCTCCACAATTTTTCTCCCCCTTCTCCTCAGTTTAATCGCTTTTTTCATTTTTATTCTGTCATAGACGAGGAAAGAAAAAGAATCTGGAAAACTAAAAGGCCAGCTTTTTGAGATTCATGGCAGCAAATTTTAGCCTTATTCCAGTGGAAACCTGGTCCAGAACTCGGAGATGTGTATTAAATTAATCCCAGAAAAAAGTGAGGGTATTTGGACAAGCTGTATTATACTTTTCCATGGCGCAGGGCTGCTGTAAGGGTATTCTCCATAAGTACAGCCCGAGTAACAGGACCCACACCGCCAGGGACAGGGGTAATATAGGAAGCCTTGGCGGCCACAGCCTCATAGTCGGCATCGCCGCACAGCTTCCCCCGGCTATCCCGGTTGACGGCTACATCCACTACTACCGCCCCCTCCTTCACCATATCGGCGGTGATAAGTCCGGTGTGCCCCGCAGCCGTTATCAGAATATCCGCCCGGCGGCACTCGGCAGCCAGATCAGGGGTCTTGGTGTGACAGACGGTAACAGTGCAGTCCCGGCGCAGCAACAGCATGGCTTGGGGCTTGCCCACAATGTTGGACCGTCCTACCATAGTACAGTTCTTAAAGGCCGGATCAATGCCGTACTCCGCCAACAGCCGCATCACTCCCGCCGGGGTGCAGGGCCAGAAGGAATCCACCCCCAGGGTCAGGTCCCCCACGTTGGAGGGATGGACGCAGTCCACATCCTTGTCCGGCCGGATTGCCAGCTGGATCTCCCGGTCGTCCAGGTGCTCCGGCAGAGGGAACTGAATCAAAATGCCGTCAATCCCCTCCCGGTCGTTTAAAAAGCGGATTACATCCAGAAGCTCCGACTGTGGCACATCCTCCGGCAGGCGGTAGGTCTCATAATAAATTCCGCACTGCTGGCAATCCTTTCGCTTGCCCGCCTCATAGACCTGGGCGGCGGGGTTCTCCCCCACCAGCACCATAGCCATTCCCGGCTTTCGCTCCATCCGCTCCACCTGGAGCCGCACTTGCTCTCTGATTTTGGCCGCAAGGGCCTTCCCGTCCATAACAACAGCCGCCATGGCTTATCCCTCCTTGTCCGTCTTCTCTGTCTGCTCCATTCGGGCGGCCAGATGTTCCACAAACAGTTCCTGCTTTCCGTCTCGATACTTCCACAGTGCCCACGCCAAGACCCCTCCGGCAGCGGCTCCGGTGAGAAGAGCAAAAAGCTGAGACACCCGGACAGGCGCGCCGAACAGCTCCCAGCCGAAGAGATACAGGCTGTCAGTGCGCAATCCCTCAATCCAAGCACGGCCGATCCCGTACCAGAAGAAGTAAAACAGGAAGCACTGCCCGTCAAATTTCCGTTTTTTCCCCATGAAATATACCAGAATCAGTCCCACAAGGTTCCAGGCGGACTCATAGAAGAAGGTGGGATGTACCCCCAGCGTTCCGCTGAGGATGGACTGAAAGCCTGCCTCGTCCACATAGCCGTCCCGGAGCATCTCCGCCGCAATAGAGGGCCCGCACATCCGCCAGGGCAGAGCGGTGGCCTCGCCATAGGCTTCCACATTCATAAAATTGCCCCACCGGCCAATCATCTGACCGATAAACAGGCCGTGGACTCCCAAGTCGGCGTAAGCAAGGAAGCTGAGCTTTTTCATTCGGCAGAAGATCAGCAGGACGATGGCCGAGGAGATAATGGCCCCATAGATAGCCAGTCCGCCGTCTCCGTAGTAAAAAATCGCACCCCAGTCCAGTGAGCCGTCCGCCCGGCGATAGATGTCCAGATTAAACACCACATAGTACGCCCGAACGGCCACCAGGGCGGCGGGAACAGCAATAAACATCATATCAAGAATATTATCCTCGGTGATGCCGAACCGTTTGCCCCAGCGCATGCACAGATACACTGCCAGAATCAGCCCACCAGTGATAATAATGCCATACCAATATATGGGTCGGTCCAAAACAGGGATGGTAAAGGCCACTCGATTCAGGGTAAATTCCAGCCCCATTCCCGGAAAAGTCACTGTCCGGATCACTGAGCATCCTCCTTGGCCCGGACCACCGACAGGGCGGTGCGCTCCCCGGTGACCCAGTTAGCGATGAGCGCCTCTACCTCTTTTTGGGTGATGGAGTCAAAAATTTCGGCGAAGCGCAGGAAGTCATACCCGGCAAAGAAAGCCTGGGCCTGGCCTACGCACAGGTTCTCAAAGGAGTTCAGACCCCGCACCCGGTTGCCGTAGACCCCCTTTTTCACCCGCTCCCACAGGGCGGGGTCCACCCCCTCCCGGCCAATGCGGGCGGCCTCAGCCGCCACCGCCGCGCAGACGGCCTCCGGGGCTTTGGACTCGCCGTCGGCCGCCAGAAAGGCGCAGCCCAAGCTGCTCTCGTAGCCGTAGCCAAATTCCTGGTTGATGAGCCCTTCCCGGTACAGTTTGGCGTACAGGGGGGTTGAGTTGCCCAGCAGCATCTCCAGGGCCAGCCCGCCCACCAGCTCCTGGCGCAGACGGTCCTCCCCATTCACTGGGGCGTCCCCCTTCCAGCCCAGCTGGAAGATAGGGGCGGATACCTCCATCCGCTCCTCAATATAGCTCTGGGCCGCCCGGGGCTGTTCTTTCTCTCCATAGTCCTTGGCGGCAATGGGTCCCGCCTTCTTGGGGAGAATTTCCCGGGCAACATCACAGATGTGTTCCGGGTCCACCGGGCCAGCCACACACAGCACCATGTTGGCGGGGTCATAGAAGGCCTTGTGGCAGGCGTACAGGGTCTCGGGAGTAATCTCCGCGATGGATTCCACGCTGCCCGCCACACTCACCCGAATGGGGTGGTGCTGAAACAGGGCCTTCATTAGATTCATATAGCACTTCCAGTGGGGGTCGTCCTCGATCATGCCGATCTCCTGACCGATGATGCCCCGCTCCTTGTCCACGCTCTCCTGGGTGAACCAGGGGACCGAGACAAAGGACAGCAGGATGCGCAGGTTTTCCTCAAATTTCTCGGTGGAGTCGAAGTAGTAGCCGGTGATGTCGTTGCTGGTAAAGGCGTTGGGGCTGGCCCCGTTGGCGGCCAGGTCCTGGAGGGCGTTGCCCTCCTGGGTGTCAAACATCTTGTGCTCCAGGTAGTGGGCCACCCCGGCGGGGGTGTCGTGCCACTGGCCGTCCAGGCAGAAGCGCATGTCCATGCCGCCGTAGTTGGTCGCGAAAAAGGCGTAGCCCTTTTGGAACTCCGGCTTGGGGAAAACAAAGACATTCAGGCCGTTTTCCAGCTTCTCATGGAACATGGTCTCGCCCACCTTGGTAAATAAAAGCTTTTCCATAGCTCAGCCCTCCTTGCCTTTCAGAAAGTAGACGGTATCCAGCTCCAGCTTTTTGGCGGCCTCGGCCACCTGCTCCCTGGTTACATTTTCAAATTGGTCCACCAGTTCCTCAATGGTGGTGTCCAGCCCGGCGGCCGCCTGTCCCAGCCAGAATTCCTCCTGCCGGCCCTGGTCGTCCAGGGTGGACAGATGGCCTCCAATCAGGGTGCGCCGGGTCCCCTCCATCTCCCAGTCCTCGATGTCTCCCCGGCGGATAGCCTCCAGCTGGGCCAGGATCTCGTCCTTAGCGGTCTGGTACTTGTCAAACTCGATGCCCGAGGACACCAGCACCAGCCCTTTCATCTTCTCCATCATGGAACTGGCGTAGTAGCACAGGGACAGCTTCTCCCGCACATTCATAAATAGCTTGGACAGGGTTGTGCCGCCAAATATGGCGTTGCACATGGTCAGGGCGGGGTAGTCCTCCTCCCAGCAGGTCTGGCCCCCGGTGCGGAATCCCAGGGCCAGCTTGCCCTGGGTCACGTCCATGGCCTCCTCCACCACAATGGGCTCGGGGCCGGCGGTAACACGCACCTCGCAGTCCGGGTCCACCCGGTTTTCGTTCACCGGCAGGCCGGACAGGGCCCGGTTCAACGCCCCCGCCACCCGGTCCGGGTCAGCGGAGCCGCAGTAGTAGACCTCCACCTGAGCCTCCCGCAGCAGCTCCTGATACCGCTGCCACAGGCTGGCCGGGGTGATAACGGACACACTCTTCTCGTCCCCCAGCTTGTCCACCCCATAGGCCTCGTATCTGCACATCTCCTGGGTCAGCCGCTGGACGGCATAGGTCCGCTTGTCATTGATCTGGGCCCGGATGCGGTCGATGAGGTTGGCCTTCTCGCTGGCGGTGTAGTCGGGAGAGAAATGGCCATCCTGGGTACAGGGCTTGAGGAGCACCTCGCACAGCAGGTCAGCGGCAGGCTCCAGAATCTTCTCTCCTTTCAGAACGTAGGCGTCGTCCAGAAAGCTGGCCACAAAGCCCACGCACTGGGTCTCCCCCTTCTTCCGGACCACCGGCTCAATGGCTCCGCCGTACAGCTCGTCCAGAGCGGCGGACAGGGACTCCATATCCGGGTGAACCGCCGTGCCCCGGCGCAGCAAAGACGGAATCAGGGCGTTGGCCCCGGCGGTCTCCTGATCCACGGGAGTCATCAGCGTGAGGGACAGATATGCGCTTTTGAATTTATTGGTATGAACCGCACGCAGCCATACCCCGGGAAACAGCTCCCGGCGAATCATATTTGACATAGCCTTGTTCCTTTCCTGGAAAGAAAATATTGTCAATCAGCTGAGTTATCATACCACAGTTCCCCTTTAAAAGCAAATCGTTCCCCAGGAATTTTTTGCGTTTTTCTGTGGCGCCGGGAAAATTTTTGTTGTACAATAGCCTTAACAACAGAAAAAGGACGTGTTTCCCATGTTGAACCACCCCAAGGATTTTTGGAACATGCGCGCCCCGACCTACGATCAGACCTCTGGCGGAGCCTACGCCCGGGCCTATGACCTAACTCTGGAGCATACCGTCAAATACCTGAGCCCCTTTGACCGGGTCCTGGACTTTGCCTGCGGCACCGGTCTGGTCACCCTGCGGCTGGCCTCCTGCGTGTTCCACATCCGGGGCATTGACATCTCACCCGAAATGACAGCCATCGCCCAGAATAAGGTCCAGGCCCAAGGTGCTGCCAATGTGGAGATCACCAATACGGACCTTTACGATCCATGTTTGGAGCCGGGGAGCTTCGATGCGGTGACTGCCTTTAACGTGATGTGTTACATTCCGGACCTGCCCACCGCCCTAACCCGGATCCGGGAACTCCTCAAGTCCGGCGGGATGTTCCTGTCCGCCACCGACTGTCTGGCCTCCCGACCCTCCCGGGCGGGCGCTCAGAAGTTTATCAGGAGCCACACCGGGCAGATGCCCTATGTGGCCTTCCTCACCCAGCGGGGGCTGGAGAAACAAATCGCCCGAAACGGCTTTACAGTGCTGGAACGGGAGAATCTTTTCCCTAACCCGCCCAATCTGTTTGTGGCGGCCCAGGTCAAATCGTGACCTCCAGCCGGTGTTCCCCTGTCAGTTCCCTCAAGGGCACTCCATCCTTGACAGACCTGCCATCCAAAGCGGCAGAGTAATCTCCAGTTCGCTTTACCGAGATGTTCAGCGTTCCCTTGGACAGCCTCCAGACGACCTCATATCCTGGCCAGTCCAGAGGGAGGTTGGGCTCCACAGTGAGCTTCCCCTCCGCCATTCTAAGGCCCAGCAGCTCCTGAACGGCAATCTGCCAGTACCACCCAGCGGCCCCGGTATACCACGACCACCCCGCCCTGCCCACCCGTCCGGGAGCATAGGATACATCGGCGGCAATAACATAGGGCTCGGCCCGGTAAATATTTGTCTCATGGCCCTCCGGCAGGAGGGCCTTTAAAACAGCCCAACCATCTTCGGGACGATCCAGCCGAAAGCAGGCCATAGCCAGCCACACGGAGGCGTGAGTGTACTGTCCGCCGTTCTCCCGCACTCCGGCTGGGTAGCTCCTGATATAGCCAGGGTTGTTGTCCTCCTGACCGTCAAACGCCGGGTCGAAAAGGCGCACCACCCCCGCCTCCCGGTCAAAGAGGCGTTCCAGGGCGGCAGAGACAGCCCTGTCCGCCCGTCTCCGGTCCGTTCCGCCGGGAAAAACAGCGAAGGATTGGGCGATGGAGTCGATCTGGCACTGACCGCTCTGGGCGGAGCCCAGAGGGCTTCCATCCTCATAATATCCCCGGCGATACCAGTCCCCATCCCAGGTCCCTTGGGCGGCTTGAATCAAACTGTCCGCCTGCCGCAGCAGGTCGTCGGCCCGGGCCTCCTCATCCATCCGGCGGCACAGCACGGCGAAATCCTGTAGCACCGCAGCCAGAAACCATGTGAGCCAAACCGATTCGCCCCCCACCTTATCCATGCCGTCGTTCCAGTCGCCGCTCCCCATCCTCGCCAGACCGTGAGGACCTGTCCCCCGGCTCAGGGCACACTGGATGGCGCCAAGGCCGTGGCGGTAGAGGTTTTCCCGGCTTTCACTTATCACAGGGACCTCATAGCGGTCTTTTTCCCCAGGTTCCAGGGGTTTGGCGGCGAGGTAGGGAACCTCCTCCTCCAAAATTTTCCAGTCACCGGTGACAGCGCAGTACCGGCACAGCACCCAGGGCAGCCATAGCAGGTCATCGGAGATGCGGGTGCGCACCCCGGCCCCCTGGGGCGGGTGCCACCAGTGCTGTACGTCCCCCTCCTCAAACTGCCGGGAGGCCGCCAGTAGCAGCTGTTCCCTTGTCCGCTGAGGCCAGGTATACAGTAAAGAGGCCGCATCTTGGAGTTGGTCCCGGAACCCGAAGGCCCCGCCATTCTGATACTGGCTGGTACGGGCCATCATCCGGCAGGCGATCACCTGATAGAGACACCAGCCGCTGAGATACCGGTTCAAGGCGCTGTCCGGCGTCTTGACTGTAAGGGCAGATACCTTGTCAGCCCACCAGATCAGAGCGCGCTCCTGTTCCACCCGGAAATCCTCCCGGAAGAAACGGGAGCAAAGGCTCCCGCCACTCTCCCGGGTCACCAGAGAGACAGACTGTCCATCAGCCAGCGCTGTGGAGAGGGTTTCCCCCTCCCCCATCCGGCAGATCAGCCGTCCAGCCCCTCCGGCAAGGGTAAAGCGAAGAATGCGGCGATTTTCATCCGGTGGAACAAACCCCTCAACGGTCAGACTGGCCCCGGGCAATTCCTTCTCCCACCGGGCAAACCCGGGGCCGTAGGTGACGGTACAGGCCAGCCCGTCTCCAGCTGCAAAGACGGAATGCTCCCGCCCGTCCAGGCTCACCATAACGGTCTCCTGTCCGCCCACGGCCAGGGGATCATTGTTCCAAGGAGTCAGTCTGCCCTCCCGGGAATTTCCCCCTGACCAGAGAAAACCTGCTCCCGTCTCGTCAGTAACCCAGCCAAATTCCGGATTGCACAGTACCTGACTCCAGCCCACAGGGGGCAGACGGCCGCCGCAGCGGATGACGGCTGTGTCCCTGACCATCTCCCAAGGGGCCGGCTCGGGGGAGAGCGTCACTGGGGGTGGCGGGGCAATCTCCTCGGCGTTTTCCCTCTCCTCCAGCGGCAAAATGGCCTTTGCCCAGGCCAGGACCGCCGGAGCAGCGTCGGGACCGACCAGATGGACGCCCCCTTTGGCCCCTAAGGCGGACTGAGCCCCCAGCCTTTTCAGCTCCTCCATCAGGGTGGAGCGGAGGGGCCGGCGGTAATCTCCCCCCTCCTCCAAAATCAGTACCAGGTCGAAAGGATAGCCCGCCCGAATCAGAAGCTGGTGCCAGCGACACCACAGAGCAGCCCGCTTTCCCTCCTCCTCGCCGGACAACTGTCCGGCGGCAATGGGCAGGTCCCCGGAGATACCGTAGGGCCACAGGGCATTCTGAGGCGGACAGTCCAGAGCTGGCTCCAGCTCCGCTGTCAGCCGGGCCAGCAGATCAAAAGCCATCAGGACCTCCCGCTCGCTGAGAGCCAGCTTCTGGACAATCGGGGCCAGAGAGGCGGGGCCGCCGTCTCTGCCGGAAAGCATTCTGTCTGCCCGCTCCTGAGCCGCCTGAGCGGTGTCTCCTAGAGCAAGCACCAAAGAAAATACCGCCCTCTCCCCAGGCTTGAGGGAGACAGGAATCCGAACCATCAAGCAGGGGTCGGAGCCCGTCCCCGCCTCCAACAGTCTGCGTGTCCGGCTTGGCAGAGCCCGCAAACCGCCCCTTCCCAAAGCAGCCGAGCGGTCCAGACTTGCGGAGCTCCCCTCCCCTGTCCAAAGGACAGCGAGATATGGTCCCTCTCCATCCCCTTGGAGACGGCGGTGAAAAATGGCGCTGTTTCCCTCGAAAGCGCCCTCCAGAAAGAGCCGGGAAAAGGCGGGATGGGCGTCAAAATCCCGTTGTGGACAGAGAACCGGCTCCAAATAGAACAGAAGTTCCCCGTCCAGACGTGTTTTTCCGCTCCACCGCAGTTCCACCCGGCGAGCCTCTCCATTTTCCCGCTGAGGGATGGACAATGACATCCGGGCGGACAGTCCCTCTCGCTCAAAGCACCAGCAGGCTCCAGCCGCATTAAATTCCCAGCGGTATGCCGCTCCGCTCTGATACAGCGGTGCCGGGGTCAGGCCGTACAGGCCGTCTGGTCCGTGAAAAAAGACGGATACCCCGGCGGGGGCATAATATCTGCCGGGCTGTGTCAGAGTGATGGACAGTTCCCCCGCCTTGGAGGCGGTCAGGCCGTTGTCACAAGTCAGTATGCTGTAGCCGCCATTGGAGAGCAAATGGCACTGGGGAGATTTCCGGCCATAGTCTTTCCCCTCCCGGATCAGGGTAGGACCGGCGGCCGGCCTGGGCCGAAACGGGAAGTCCCGCTCCTCCTGACGTATGACTGGGGCCCCTACCGGCACCCGCTCCTGAAGCAGCTCCCGATAGGCGGACATGTCGCAGTCCTTCATAAACCGTTTCTGCATGATATTGCCCTGGAGGACGTTGTCAATAGCTATCAGGCTCATCCCCAAGTGATGGGACATATAGGATCGCACTACCTCAAAGTCCTCGTCTCCCGCAAGGCGGGCCGGGGTGTAGTCCACCGCCTCATAGAGGCCGTAACGCCCCTCCAGCCCCAGGTCTCGCAGACGCCGTAGGTTTCGCAGAGCGCTGCGCGGGGCCAGCAGAAGGGCCAGGAAGGAGGAGTAGGGGGACACCACCAGTTCGCTGTCCAGCCCCCGCTTCAGGCCCAAGGCTTGGACCCCGTGGGCCTTATACTGATAGCTCATACCGGGGTCAAAGGCATAAAATCCGGATTCTGAGATGCCCCAGGGCTTTTTGGTCTTGTCTCCTCGGCGCTTCTGAGCGTAGACACAGAAGGACAGCGTTTCATAGAGAAAGGAATTGGGCTCGCAGGGCAGAAGAAGGCTGGGCATAAAATATTCAAACATGGTGCCCGTCCAGGAGGCCATGCCGCAGTAGTCGTTGTCTCCCAGCAGCATCCGGCCCAGCCGCCTCCAGTGGCGGGCGGGCACTTCCCCGCGGGCCACCGAGATGAAGCTGGCCTGCCTGGCTTCGCTGGCCATCAGATCATAATATCCGTCGGTAAGCCGGTCCTGTTCCACCTCATAGCCGATGGAAAACAGCTTGCGCTCCTGATCGAACAGGGGGGCGCAGTCCATGGCATTGGACAGGTCCTCCGCCCGGCGGGCCAGAACATCTTCGCCCCACTGATACAGCCCCTCCCGCAGGGCAATGAGGCAGCCCCGCAGGTTACCGCTGTCAACGGTGGACACATATTGGGGACGCAGGGGTACCAAAGTTGCGGTGTCGTACCAGTTGTATAGATGTCCCTTCCATTTCTCCAGCCTTTCCACCGTGTCCAGAATATGGGAGATCAGCTCCACCGCCCGCTTCCGGGGTAGCAGTTCCAAATCCACCGCCGCCATGACGGACAGCAGGGCCATGCCGATATTGGTGGGGGAGGTCCGTCTAGCCAGAACAGGTCCAGGCTGCTCCTGCCAGTTGTCCGGGGGCAGAAAGTGGTCCTCTGGACGAAGAAAGCCGGCAAAATACCGCCAGATGAGAGTGGCCTGGTGGAGCAGAAAGGCCCGGTCAGCCGGAGGCAGGGCTCTGCCCTGTCGGGAGGGCCGGCTCACCGCCCAAGCCAGTGCAGGGGCCAGCAGCCAAATAACGCCCACTGCCTTTCCAAACCGAAGCTGGGCGAAAAATACCACAAAAATTCCAACTGCCGCCGAAAACCAGGCTTTTTTGTAGTAGAAGGGGACGCTTCCCTTTCCCTTTTCCGTCTGGGCGGCGGTGACCCAGGCCAACAGATTTTTGTGGGAGACCGCCATCCGCCACAGGGCGGCGCAGATGGCCGTCAGAGAAATATAGGCCTGATAGGGCAGGAAAATCAGCTGAACGGCGGTCTGCAAAATGGCCCCAGCCAGCCCGGCGATGACGGTTGAGTGGTAACGCCGCCGCTTTCCGCTGCGCCGGACGGCCAGCTCCGCCCCGGACAGCAGCAGGTTGGACGCCGCCGCCACCACGGCAACCCCTCCGGCCCAGGCGAACACCCGCCCGGAGAAGCACATGCCCAGCACCAGGGTCAAAAGGGTAAAGATCGGGGATAGAGACCGGCGAAGATTGTCCAAAATCTTCCACTTGGCCAGGGGAGGCAGGGGGTTGTCCTCCTGCCCGCTCCGACCATCCGGGACCCGCCGTCCCAGCCAGGGCATCAGCTGCCAGTCCCCCCGAATCCACCGGTGGAGCCGGGCAAAGTAGCCGTAGACCTGCCAAGGACAGCCGTCGGTGACCTCCACCTCCCCCAGCAGTCCCGCCCGGAGATAGCTGCCCTCCAGCAGGTCGTGGGATAAAATGGCGTTTTCGGGAAACCGGCCGTCCAGACAGGTATAGAAGGCGTCCACCGAAAACACCCCCTTGCCGGTGTAGGTGCCCTGATCAAAGAGGTCGTGGTACACATCGCTGGCGGTGGAGCCGTAGGGGTCCACGCCCCCCAGCCCTCCGAAAATTTTGGCGAAGAAGGACTTGTTGGCCGCCTCCAGCTCCACCGCCACCCGGGGCTGGAAAAGGGCATGCCCAGCGGTGACGATCTTCCGCTTCGGATCGATCACCGGCTGGTTCAACGGATGGAGCATGGCCCCGGTCAGCTCCCGGGCGGTCCCAACATTCAGGCTGGTATCTGAATCCAGGGTGATGACATATCTCACCTGGCGCAGCCAGCTCCTTTCCCCCGCTTTCACCTCCAAGCCGGATACTTTCCCCTTCAGAAGGCGGACCAGCTCGGTGAGAGCGCCCCGCTTCCGCTCCCAGCCCATATAGCGCTCGTCCCGCTTGCTGAACTTAGGGGGGCGGAAAAACAGGTAAAAGCCGCCGCCGTACTTCTCGTTCAGGCTGTCGATGGCCCGGCGGGCGCTGTCCATCCAGGCGGTCCCCTCCTCCCCCATGGGGACGCCGCTGTCGGGCAGATCGGCCAGGACGCCCAGTCTCAGCTCCGGCCCCGCGTCCCGGTTGGCCAAGCGGTAGCGCTCCAGCAGGGCGGCTAATTTGGGCCCGCTGTCCTCCCCGGTGAGGAGGGACACCACCACGCACAGGGTCCGGCCCTCCTGGGGGATACCTCCCTCCAGCTCCATTCTGGGCACCGGGCGGGGAGGCACCAGCCGGACCAGGAGGAAGTCCAGCACATTTTTTACAATATCTGACAGGGGCAGAATCAGCAGTACCGCGGCCAGGGGGGTTCCTGCCGCCTGCCACAGGGCCAGGGAGGCCAGCAGTGACAGCCCCAGCACCACGACCCCGTAGCTCACCCCGGAGCGGGACCGTTCCCCTTTCCCCAGAGGCTCCCGGTAGAGATACCAGCCCACATGACGGCGGGGGCCCTCCCCCTTCTGGGCCAGCTCCAGGGCCCGGCGGGCGGCCTGCCCCTCCTCCAGACGGTTTTTTTTCGCCAGCCGGCACACCCTCTGCCGGTAGCGGCGGCGGGTGTCCTCGTCCATGTGGGGGTATTGGCCAGAGGGATCTCTGTTCAGAATCTGTTCCACCCGGCTGGCTCGCTCCAACAGATCGCTCCATTCAGCCCCGGAGAGAGCCCGCAGGGCCTTGAATACCGCCTCCAGCTCCTCCGCAGGGACCCTGCCCTCTTTCAGTGCCTCCAAATCACCGCACAGCTGGGTCAGCCGCCCCACCAACGTCCCGGACAGAGCGGGGACGAACAAGGACAGCTCCCGTTCTGTCAAAGGACACACCGACTGAAACCCCTCCAGAAACAGGGCCAGCCGGTCCTGATCCAGCTCAGGCACTGCCCAGAGGGCGCTTTGGGCGCAGCACCAGAGCAGCGCGGCCCCTTTGCCCGTCCCACGCAGAGGTTTGCCTCCTCTGAATGCCTCACGGGCCCGCTCACCCTCCCGGACGGCCATATAGTGGTTGTCCAGCAGCCACTCCGCCGAACCTGGCAGATCAGACTGTCCAGCACTCCAGAGATTTAGGGCCTCTCGGATCCGGCACACAGTTTTCAAATCCGCTTTCAGCTCCCTGACCAGGGTGCGGCAGGGAACTGTCCCCTCTGGCTTGGCCTCGCGGGCCGCATTTGCGGCATATTGCTTCAAATGGGCGTCGTCCATAGGGACATATGGCGTGTTGGACATAGAATTAACCTCCTCAGGGGACCAACAGTTCTTGCCCTCCAGTTTTCCCCTGGCTCTGGCGGAATATACCAAAAGGGAAGCTCCCGCCGTCAAGTATTTTGGCTTGACAAATGAGGCTGAATGTGCTAGACTTCCAAATGTAAAGGAAATTAGCTTTACATTTTTGCGTGAAGGAGGTCATACTCCATGAAAAGTCAGGCCTATCGCATGACCATGCTTTTCGATTTTTATGGCGATGTGCTGACCGACCGTCAGAAGGAGTTTTACGACCTCTATTACAACGAGGACCTGTCCCTGGGAGAAATCGCTGAGAATTACGGTATCACCCGCCAGGGTGTTCGGGACGTGATCGTCCGGGCGGAGGCCATCCTCACCGAGCTGGAGGACAAGACCAGGCTGATCAAGCGGTTCCACACCATGCGCGCTCAGTTGGAGCAGCTCCACCAGGACGCCTGCCGGATGGTGGAGCTGACCGCCCGGATGGACAGCGATGAGCTGGAGACCTTGGCCCTCCGGGTCCGGGACACCGCCGGCACATTGCTGAAGGAGTAATGCTATGGCATTTGAAGGACTTTCTGAAAAACTGTCCGCCGCCTTTAAAAAGCTGAGAGGCAAGGGCCGTCTGTCCGAGGCCGACGTGAAGGAGGCCATGCGGGAGATTCGTCTGGCCCTCCTCGAGGCCGACGTCAGCTTTAAAGTGGTCAAGCAGTTTGTGTCCCAGGTCACTGAGAAGGCCGTCGGGGCCGATGTGCTGGAGGCCCTCTCCCCCGCCCAGCAGATCATTAAAATCGTCAACCAGGAGCTCACCGAGCTGATGGGCGGGTCGGCGGCCAAGCTGACCATCTCCCCCAAGCCCCCCACGGTAGTGATGATGGTGGGCCTCCAGGGCGCGGGCAAGACCACCAACGGCGCCAAGTTGGCCGGCCTGATGAGAAAGCAGAACGGCAAGCGGCCCCTGCTGGCCGCCTGCGATATCTACCGCCCCGCCGCCATCCAGCAGCTGGAGGTGGTGGGCAGACAGCTGGACATCCCTGTCTTCCAGATGGGCCAGACCAATCCGGTGAATATCGCCAGAGCCGCCGTGGAGCATGCCACAGCTCACGGCAACGACATGGTGTTTCTGGACACTGCCGGCCGGCTCCATGTAGACGAGGAGTTGATGGATGAGCTGCGGAATGTCAAGGCCGCTGTGGAGCCCACTGAGATTCTGCTGGTGGTAGACGCCATGATCGGCCAGGACGCGGTAAACGCCGCCAAGGCCTTTGACGACGCCTTGGATATTGACGGGGTGGTCCTCACCAAGCTGGACGGCGACGCTCGGGGCGGTGCGGCTCTGTCCATTAAAGCAGTGACAGGAAAGCCCATCAAATTTGTGGGCGTAGGCGAGAAGCTGGACCAGATCGAGGTCTTCCACCCCGACCGGATGGCCAGCCGCATTCTCGGCATGGGGGACATGCTCTCCCTCATTGAGAAGGCAGAGCAGAGCTTCGACCAGAAAAAGGCTCTGGAGCTCCAGGAAAAGCTGCGGAAAAACAAATTTACCCTCACTGACTTCTACGACCAGATGAAGCAGCTGAAAAATATGGGCTCTATGACTGATATTCTGGGGATGATCCCTGGGGTGAAGGCCAGCGATCTGGAGGGGGCGTCCATGGACGAGAAGCTCCTCCAGCGGATGGAGGCCATCATTCTGTCCATGACCCCCGCCGAGCGGGAGGACCCCAAGCTGCTTAACTCCAGCCGGAAAAAGCGCATCGCCGCCGGGTCTGGCACCCAGGTGGTGGATATTAACCGGCTGCTCAAGCAGTTCGACATGCTCCAAGCCATGACCAAGCAGTTCTCCGGAGGCAAGATGCCAAAAAACCTACGGAAAATAATGGGCAAAAAGGGACGGGGCGGTTTTCCCGGAATGGGTGGGATGCCATTTTAATTCGCTGGCTTCACTGTGTAAGGGCGGCCTGTGGCCGCCCACCGGAACCGGCCCGGTATTGCCCGGGCGGCCCTACAGGATTGGGTAAAACACAAAACCTGTGTTTTCCATATAAACAAACAAATTCATTTGGAGGTGAAGATACATGGTTAAAATCAGACTGCGCCGCATGGGCGCCAAGAAGGCCCCCTTCTACCGCATCGTGGTGGCTGACTCCCGCTATCCCCGTGACGGCCGTTTCATTGAGGAGATCGGCTTCTACAACCCCACCGTCAATCCCACTGAGCTGAAGGTGGACGTGGACCGGGCTCAGGCCTGGATCAAGACCGGCGCTCAGCCCACCGAGACCGTCCGCGACCTGCTGAAAAAAGCCGGCGCCCTATAAGGCTGGAGGTCATTCATGAAAGAGCTTCTCACCTACGTAGCCCAGAACCTGGTGGAGCACCCAGAGCAGGTGTCTGTCACTGAGGTCGAGGGCGACGGCGAGACCGTCCTGGAGCTCCGGGTGGCCCCGGAGGACATGGGCAAGGTGATCGGCCGTCAGGGCCGCATCGCCAAGGAGATCCGCATTTTGATGCGCTCCGCCGCCCAGCGGGCCGGCAAGCGGATCAATGTGGAGATCGTTGACTAAACCAAGGGCGCAGGGGGTTCCCTGCGCTCTTCTTTTCAAACCGGAGGACTTTATGGACTGGTCAAGGACACAGCTGGCCGAAATACGATATTTCTGTACCAGCACCCGCAGTCGGACACCAAAAATCCTGGTAGGACTTCCGCTCAAGCCCCAGCTTGGCTTCATCCTGATTATCTTCTCCCACTATCAGGTCACAGAATTTCAGATTTCGGATATCAAAGCGTTTTACAAATTGCTTTATACCCCCCATTTCAGGCCGGATCAGCTGCGGACTCCCTCCCCTGCCCGCATTGCCAAGACCCTTGAACAGTTGGACAAAGACCCCAACTGTCAGATTAACGTCCAGCGCCTGGAGGAGGACCGCTATCGGATTCTTTGGGTCAGCCCCATCTATTCGGACGACTATGTGAAGGAACTGGATTACGGCTATGAGCGGGGATATGTCCAGTATTTTATGGAGGAACAAATATGCTGAAACAATATTTAGAGGTGGGCAAGGTCACCAATGTCCATGGCCTGATGGGCGAGGTGAAGGTCCAGCCTTGGGCGGACTCGCCGGAGTTTCTGTGTCAGTTCAAGACCCTGTATCTGGACGAGGCACACTTTCCCATGACCGTCCAGCGGGCCCGGGTCCACAAGAACATGGTCATCATTAAGTTCGAGGGCCCCACCGACGTGCCCAGCGCTCTGTCCCTGCGGGGAGCCACCCTCTATATCGACCGCTCGGACGCCAAGCTGCCCGAGGGAGCCTTTTTTCTGGCGGATATCTACGGCCTGGAGGCGCGGGACGCCGCTGACGGCACAGTTCTGGGCAGTATTGCCGACGTGCTCACCCTCCCCGCCAACAACGTCTATGTGATCAGAGGCGGCGAACGGGAGCTGATGATCCCCGCCGTCCCCCAGTTCATCGCGGAGACCAGCATTGACGGCGGCTATATCCGGGTGAATATGATGGAGGGCCTGTGATGAATCAGGAGTGGAAGGGGCCCCTGCGCCTGGGCGCGGTGCTGTTTGGGCTCTATCTGGCCGTCCATTACTGGGAGAAGCTGTCCGCTCTGGCCGTTCTGGCTGTCAGCGCCAGCTTTCCTCTGGTGCTGGGGGCGGTCATCGCATATGCCGTCAATATCCTTATGAGCATGTATGAGCGCTGGTACCTCCCCAAATCGACCAGCAGAGCGGTGGCTCGAAGCCGCCGCCCGGTGTGCCTGCTGCTGGCCTACGCCAGTCTGGTGGCCCTGGTGGCGCTCATTGTGGGCATGATCCTGCCCGAGCTAATTCAGAGCGTCACCCTCCTCCTCCAGGAGCTGGTACCCCTGCTTCAGAAGCTGAGCGTAACAATCAACGAAAACCAGGAGCAGCTGGCTTCCCTGTCCGGGCTGTTCCTGGCCGACGGAACCGTCAACTGGCAGGAGCTGGCCGTCAAGGTCGTCAACTTCCTGCTGGCCGGGCTCGGGGGTGTGATGGGTTCCCTGGTCTCGCTGGCCTCCGCCGCTGTGTCCACCGCCTTTACCGCCATCGTCAGCGTTATTTTCTCCATCTACCTGCTTATGGGCAAGGAGACCCTGGCCAGGCAGAGCGCCCGGGTACTGAAAGCCTATCTGAAACCCAGCTGGTACAGCCGCCTGCTCTACTTTCTGGAGACGCTGCACAACTGCTTCCGCCGTTTCGTGGTGGGCCAGTGCACCGAAGCGGTAATTTTGGGCCTGCTGTGTATGGTTGGGATGCTGCTGTTCCGGTTCCCCTACGCCTCCATGGTGGGCACCCTCATCGGCTTCACCGCCCTGATTCCGGTGGCCGGCGCCTATATCGGCGCAGGGGTGGGGGCCTTCCTCATCTTCACCGTCTCCCCTGTCAAGGCTCTGCTCTTCCTGGTGTTCATCTCCGTCCTCCAGCAGCTGGAGGGCAACCTGATCTACCCCAGGGTGGTGGGCTCCTCCATCGGTCTGCCTGGCATCTGGGTACTGGCCGCTGTCACCATTGGCGGCGGGGTGCTGGGCATCGGCGGGATGCTGCTGGCCGTCCCCCTGGCCGCCACCTTTTATCAAATCCTCCGGGACGACGTGGTGCAGAGAAACCCATAGCGTTCCTCGCTGCAATGGACACACATAAATAATCTTAAATATCCTGGTAGAAAAATTTGACAAAAAACTCATTTTGTGTTATCCTCTTCTTGTCGCATATGCCCATTCTATCAAAATAAAGGAGGAGACATCGCGTATGAAAAAAACCCGCATCCTGACCAGTTGGCTGGTCGTACTCGCAATGGCGGCGAGCCTGCTTACTATCCCGGCCTCCGCCGCGGACAAAAGCGCTCAGCTGAAGTTCACCTATCCTGAAACCATCGTACAGGAGGATGTAACTGTTGAGCTCTATCAGGGCTTCCCCACCTCCAGCTCCGCCGCCCTGGAAAAGATGGTCGAGGACCAGATTCTCACCGCCATCCAGCCCCAAGAGGACGGCACCTTTGCCATCACCCAGCCCGGCACCTACAGCTACCACATCTCCGGCGACGGCTACTACAATATCCTCAAGCTTTTCAATGTCACCCAAGCTGACATTGACGCTGGAACCATCTCTATTGAGGTCACCGGAGGCCTTCTGGGCTCCGACGGCTATCAACCCACTGTCAAGCCTGAGAAGGCCCCCGACAGCTATGTGATGGACAATCGGGACGCCATGCTGGTAATCTGGCCCAACGAGATTCTCCAGCAGCGCTTCACGGTGGACCCCCAGGGCTACCAATCCCCCGCCTTTGACGGCACCGACGCCGTCCATCAGTTCACCAGCCAGGATGAGCTGATGTCCTTCCTCCAGGACCGGAGCGGCAAGTGCGATTATATGCACCTTTATTCTGCCGGGACCACCCCCAATTACCAGTTTGATATCCCTTTGACCATCTTCACCAACACCCAGATCCCCGTCGGCTCCACTCTGGAGCAGGCTGCCGCGCTGGTCAGGGACAATGGCAAGCCCACTGTTTGGTATCAGACTCAAATTCACCCCAATGAGCCCGCTGCCGGTGAGGGTGCTTTGGTGGTCATCGACGACTTTATCAACGACGCCGACACCCGCGCTCTGCTGGACGATATCAATGTGGTCATCGTCCCCCGCATCAACCCCGACGGTTCCTATCTCTTCAGCCGCGCCACCTACGGCGGCTTTGACATGAACCGCGACCATATGTCCCTCAAGGCCGCTGAGCTGGCTCAGCTGCACACCGCCTACCGCCTGTTTATGGCCGAGGTGGTAATCGATGGACACGAGTTCACCTTCTACGGTGCCAATGCCGACGGCTACATGAACAACGCCGACGACCTGGAGACCACCCCCGCCACCAGCCTGAACGACGACCCCGCTGTCACCGCTCTGGCTCTGAAAATGTGCGCCTACACCTTTGACCAGGCCGAAGACGCCGGCCTGCGCGTCTATCACTACGGCACCACAGTCAACAACCCCATCGGCCGCGCTTACTTCGGCCTGTACAACTGCCTGTCCTTCCTGGTGGAAACCCGGGGCATTGGCGCCGGCAAGACCAATTTTGAGCGCCGGGTCTTCTCTCAGGAGACCGCCATGCTCTCTTACATGACCTACACCGCCGAGCATGCGCAGGAAATCAAGGACACTGTGGCCGCCGCCCGCGCCGCGGTTATTGAGCAGGGCAAGACCTTTGACGAGACCGAGCTGCTGGCTCTGCACCAGGTCGCCTCCGGCAACACGCAGACCGAATACGATGGAAATCGGGTCCGCTACAATCTGGACGGCTCCCTCAAGGACGAGAACCGGAATAAGTTGAATCTGAACGACACGATCGTCCGTGGCCGCGCCCGTCCTACCGCCTATGTCATTCCCAAGAACATCGCCAACCTGGACAAAATCCTCTACATTCTGGACAATCAGGGCGCCGAGTACTACGACCTGGAGCCCAACTCCTCCGCAAACCTGAAGCAGTACTACTATGTGGATGAATACACCTACAACGAGCGCAAAATGGGCTTTACCGCTGATTTGCGGGACGAGGCCAAGACCGTCTTCGAAAACGGTGCTGTTGTCATCCCCATGGACCAGGTGGCGGGCAATGTCATCGCTATGCTCATGGAGCCCGATGTCAACGATTCCAACGGTTACGACGGTTCCCTGGTACAGTATGGCGTTATTGCCTATGACGAAGCTACCAACAACTTCCCCATCTACCGCTATGAGGGCGACAATCCCCGGACCGTTCTGGTGAGCAATGCTCCTGATGTCACCCCTGAGCCCGAGCCCCAGCCCGAGCCTGAACCCGATCCCGATCCGGCTCCCGTCGGCACCTATACCGTACAGGCTGGCGATTCCCTGTGGAGAATCGCTCAGAAGCACCTCGGCTCCGGCAGCCGCTGGAACGATATTTATGAGGCCAACCGCGACACAATCCGTGACCCCAACTTCATTCGTATTGGCCAGGTGCTTAATATCCCCGCTCGCTGAGCAGTACAAAAACCCCCCGGCTGTCGCCGGGGGGTTTTTATGGCTATTTCTTTCAGACCGTTTACCCATTATATGACGCTGCCCCGCCAAAAGGCGAGGCAGAAATTTTAGTCCATACAAAACATAGGCCGTGCCTCATCAAAGAGGTCCACCATGCCGCAGTAGTTGAGCACCTCATACTTCCACAACCAGTCTTTCTGCTCCTCGCTCAGCTCAGACTTTTTCAAAAACTGTCCGTCGGCGGTGACGAAGCCCACAGGGGTGACCGCAGGCATGACGTCATACAGGTCGGCCAGAAATTCCATGTAGCCGGTGAGGGGAAGTCCAGCGGTCTGCGCCGTGAGCACCCCCAGAAAATTGGGGCTGATGACCACATCCTGCTGCTCCTCAATGTCGTAATTGGCCCAGATGAAAAAGGGAACGGCGTACTGCTGCATGACCTCCTCGGTAGTCCGCTCAGACAATTTTTTTCCGTACAGCTCCTCATAAAAGGCGTTGGTCAGGGGCGGCTGGTGGTCACCGAAAAAGACCACCAAGGTGGGCTCCTCACACTGGCTGTAGTAGGCAATCAGCTCCTCCAGCGCCTTGTCGCTCTCCCGCATCAGGGCCAGAAACTGCTCCGCTGTCCGGTCCGCCGCCCTCAGCGGCTCCGAAAGCTCAATGCTCCGCGACAAATTGCGCCACCCCTGGGCATAGCCGCTGTGGTTCTGCATGGTGACGTTGAAGAAAAAGCTGCTGTCCTCCGCCTCGGTGGATTGATAGATCATCTCATAGTCCGACCTGTCGGAGATATAACTGCGGATCAGATAAGGGCTGGGGACATCCTCTTCATACATCTGCCGGTCAAAATTCAGATACTGGTAAGCCAGCACCCGGTTCCAACCCGAGGATTTGTAGGGGTGAAAGGCCGTTGTGGCATAGCCCTGGCTGCTGGCCAGGGCGGCTAGGGATGGCATGCCTTCCTCCACGTAGAGCTGGTAAGCCACCGTATGAGGGGGCTGGAACAGACTGGTGAAGCCGGTGAGATACTCGAACTCAATTGTGGCGGTGCCGCCCCCGGTGACGGAGGAGTACATCCACCCCTTGATGGTATTCTCTTCCAGGGAATGCAGAAAGGGAGTGGGGTCCTCCGAGGCGTCCAAACGGTCAAAGATTGTCAGATCGCCAAAGGACTCGTTCATAATCGCCACAATATTAACCGGTTTTTTAGCCGGGTCCGCCGGGACGCCAGGGTATCGCTCCATCAGCTCCAGCACCACATCCTTGGAGTAGTCCGCCGGTTTATCCACAGAGGAGTACCGCAGGGCGATGGAAAAATTGAGCAGAAAACCGTTGCGCTGGGTAACCCACTGCTGGGTATAGATATCCAAAGCGGGAAGCATCCCTGTACAAAAAAAGGCGTAGCAGTAGCAGACTATAGTCCCCCACAGAGCAATTCCGGCCAGCGGCTCGATTTTGGCCCGCTTTTTCTGGGGAACGCAGAAGAAAACCAAAGCTAGGTAGGCGGTGAAAAGAATGGCCGCCTGAATAATGTAGGAGTCAAAGGAATAGTCAAAGCCGTCAGCCACATTGGCTGCGGTGCGCCAGCCAGTGATATCCGCCGGGAAGAGGATACGGCCGCGAAACCGAAGAACATAGTGATTCACCAGTCCAAACAGAAAGCAAAAGGAGGTCCCCGCCACCGCCGCTCTCCTGTTCCGCCCAAGGAGCAACCGCAGCGCGGCAAAAATACAGTAATAAAACACCATATTCATTGCGATCTGCCAGGCGGCCAGATCCTTGAACACATTATTTTCGTTTAATATCTCTACCATCCACAGGCATGCCCAGGGTCCCAGCAGAAAGACCAGCCGGGATGCCCACCTGCCCGGATGCTCCACCATGTCCCTGGTCAGCCGACGGAACGCGTCACGAATCGCTGTCATATTTTTTCCACGTCCTTTCATGGGCTGAAAGCAGTCAATGTTTAGCATAGCGGTTTCTGAAAAAAATGCAAGGGGCTTCGTCTATCTTTAAGAAAAATTTAATTTCTTCTTTTATAGACGTAAAATCCCCTGTCAGGTTCCCTGCGTTTTGACCAAAAAAATGCGGATGCATATTGGAATTTTAAATATTTATCTATTGACTATGAATATTTTCTCAGGGTATAATCAGATCAGTGTCCGGCAGACCGGACTGTGTTATCCAGCCTCTATGAAAAGGAGTTTTTAAAATGAAAAAGATTCTTGCTTTGGCTATGGCCGCGGCCATAGCCCTGTCGATTGCCGCCTGCGGCAATCAGGGAGACGCCAAGGGCAACACCTCTGGCAGCAATCCCGGTACCTCCTCCAGCGCGCCCCAGGGCGGCGCCGACATCTCGGTGTATACCAACGCCTACTTCGCCCCTTTTGAGTACTACGACGGCACCGAAATCGTGGGCGTGGATGTGGACGTCATGAATATGGTAGGTGAGAAGCTGGGCCGGAAGGTCAGCTACACCAACGTGGAGTTCGGCACCATCATCGACACAGTTTCCGCCGGCAAGCTGGCCGATGTAGGCGCAGCTGGCATCACCATTACCGAGAGCCGGCAGAAATTGGTGGATTTCTCCGATCCCTACTTCACCTCCGTGCAGTATGTGATCTTCCCCGCCGGCACCATGACCCCCGACGGTACCGACGGCGACGTCAGCTACATTCTCTGGGACTCTCTTGCCGGTAAGAAAATCGGCGTACAGGCCGATACCACCGGCGACATCTATGTGGATATGGAGATCAATGCCGTGAACGGCGACGACTACGGCCTGGAGCGTGACGGTATGCTCCTGAACTCCGGCGCCGTCGAGACCCGCTACGACAGCGCTCAGCTGGCGGCGGACGCCGTGGGCGCGGGCCAGGTGGACGTGGTGGTCGTGGATTATCTGCCCGCCTCCTACATCGTGGAAAAGAACACCGGCTTTGAGTGCGCGGCCCTGTACTACGCGGGCGGCGAAGGCGAGAACCCCACCCCTACCGAGGAACAGTACGCCATCTGCGTCACCAAAGGACAGGACGAGCTGCTCCAGGCCATCAACGATGTTCTGGCTGACTTGGGAGAGGACGGCATCAACGACCTGGTGATGAAGCACATGGGTCTGAAATAAGCACAAGCTGTGGCGGAACGGTACCCTTAGGCACTGTTCCGCCACATGACTATAGACATAGAAAGCCGGTGGAATGATGACCTTTTTTGAGAAACTTACCCTGATTTTCACAAATGCGAAATACCTGGACAGTATGCTGACTGGTCTGCGCATGACCCTCGCTATTTCTGTGGGTGCGGCGATTCTGGGTTTAATTCTGGGGACAATTGTGGCGCTGGTTGGGCTGTCCCATTCAAAAAGCCCGTTGATAAAGTTCCCCAAGCTGATCTGCGCAGTCTATGTCACCGTGATACGGGGCACTCCGATGGCCCTTCAGCTGTTCATTATGGCCTTTGTTGTCCTGGCCATCCGAGGCTTCCCTCTGGTAGTCACAGCCATTATTGCTTTCGGGATAAACTCCGGCGCATATGTGTCAGAAAATATCCGCGGAGGCATTTTGTCGGTGGACATTGGTCAAACCGAGGCTGGGCGCTCTCTGGGACTGTCAGCCGGAGCCACTATGTGGTATATTGTCATCCCACAGGCCATCAAAAATGTGATTCCCTCCATTGGCAATGAGCTGATCGCCCTGATTAAGGAGACCTCCATCGTCAGCATGATCGGTATGTATGACTTGACCGCCGCAGCTAAAAATGTGGGCAGCGGACAAAATCTGGCAAACTATCTGGCCCCCATGACGGTAGCGGCTCTGTTCTATCTGGCCATCGTCTATCTGCTCACCTTTGTTATCAAGAAAATCGAGGGGAGGCTACGTCAAAGTGATCGACGTTAAAAACCTGTCCAAGTCGTTTGGGAACCATCTGGTGCTGGACAACATCACCGAACACATCTCCCCGGGGGAAAAAGTGGTGGTAATCGGTCCTTCCGGTTCAGGTAAGTCCACCTTCCTGCGCTGCCTCAATCTACTGGAGACTCCCACTAAAGGAACTATCACCTTTGAGGGCGCCGTTATAACCGACTCCAAGGTAAAGATCGACAAAATCCGGCAGCAAATGGGCATGGTCTTTCAACATTTCAATCTCTTCCCCAACATGACCATTCGAAAGAACATAACCTTAGCCCCAGTTCAGACCAAGCTGATGAGTCAGGAGGAGGCTGACGAGGTGGCATCCTCCCTGCTGAAGCGTGTGAACCTGTCTGACAAGGCGGCGGCCTACCCCAATCAGCTCTCCGGCGGGCAGAAGCAGCGCATCGCTATCGTCCGGGCCCTGGCTATGAAACCCAAGGTCATGCTTTTTGACGAGCCCACCTCCGCCTTGGACCCCGAGATGGTGGGCGAGGTGCTGGACGTGATGAAGGAGTTGGCCCAGGAAGGCATGACCATGGTGGTGGTCACCCACGAGATGGGCTTTGCCCGGGAGATGGGCAGCCGTGTTCTCTTCATGGACGGCGGTCATATCCTGGAACAGAATACGCCGAAGGAGTTTTTTGATCACCCTCAGAATCCCCGAACTCAGCTGTTTTTGTCCAAGGTTCTATAATCGCTTTCCCACCGCATATAGGTCTTTCAGGACCGCCCCGCTCCCGGCGGGACGGTCCATTCTCTTTTGAGGTGGTATGCGGTGAATCTTTTGACAATGACAGCGGATTTTCTCTGGAATCCCTGGCTACTGGGCCTGTTTCTGGCAACGGGGCTGCTCTACTCCATCGGCTCCGGATTCTTTCAGATTTTCGAATTTCGGCTTTGGTGGCATACCACGGCGGGGTCTCTGATTCAGAAGCAAAACCCAAGGAGCGGCGGTCTCTCCTCTCTCCAGGCCCTGACCACCGCCCTAGCCTCTACAATGGGCACCGGTTCGATTGCCGGTGTGGCTGCCGCCCTCACCCTTGGCGGGCCGGGAGCGGTATTCTGGATGTGGATTTCCGCTCTCCTAGGCATGATGACCAGCTGCGGGGAAAAGCTCCTGTCTGTCAAATACCAGCATTCCGGGTCCAGTGGCAGTCTCCTGGGGGGCCCCATGTACTACATCCGGGACGGCTTGGGTTCGCCGCTGCTGTCCGTCTGCTTCTGTCTGGCCTGCATTCCCGCCACCCTGACAGGCGGGAACCTGATTCAGTCCTCCTCCATCGCCTCCAGCCTGGAGGCCGCCTTTCACCTGCCCAGGCTGCCGGTAGGGCTGGCCACCGCTCTGCTGGCGGGACTGGTGATGGTGGGGGGAGTGGGCCGAATTGCGGCGGTTTCTTCCACTCTAGTGCCCGCTATGGCGGCTCTCTACCTGGGCAGCGGCGGTCTGGTGCTCCTGCTCCATTGGAATAAGATTCCTGAAGCTTTGGGACTGATTTTCTCCTGTGCCCTCTCCCCTGCCGCAGCCTTGAGCGGCGGGGCAGGCTGGACAGTATCCGCCGCTCTGCGCTACGGGGTGGCCCGGGGGGTATTCACTAACGAGGCCGGACTGGGCACCTCTGCTATCGCCCATGGGACCGCCCAAACGGACCACCCTGCCCGGCAGGGAATGTGGGGAATCTTCGAGGTCTTTCTGTCCACCCTGCTGGTCTGTACTGTTACAGCGCTGGCTGTCCTGGTCAGCGGGCTGCCCCTCTCCCCCGACGGACTGACAGGAGCTCCCCTCACCGCCGCCGCCTTCGGCTCCGCCCTGGGCCCTGTGGGAGAAGGAGTGGTGGCTTTCTCTCTGCTCCTGTTCGCCTTCTCCTCCATTCTAGGCTGGAGCTACTACGGTGAGGTCTGTCTGGACTTTCTGTCCGGCGTCAGGCTGGTTCCCCTTTACCGCGCTGTCTTCCTGCTGTGTACACTGACTGGAGCCCTCTGGAGCCCTCAGGTCATTTGGCAGCTGGTGGATCTCTGCAATGCCCTGATGGCTCTGCCAAACCTGGCGGCGCTGCTAATTCTTGCGCCCCAGGCACTTGGAGATCTGCGCCGCTGGAGCGTCCGGACCGGCGGAAAGAAAACCTCCGGCAAAGCGAAGAAATTATAAAAACCCTATTGACAGTTTGGGCAAATATGCCTATCATAAGGACAGGTACACGCACAGGCAAAAAATAGAAGGAGCGACACATTATGATCTTTGAAAAGCTGGCTGCCCTGATTGCCGAGCAATTCAATGTCGATGCAGACACTATCACCATGGAAACCTCTTTCACCGACGATTTAAACGCTGATTCTGTGGACATTGTGGACTTGTCCATGGCGCTGGAAGAAGAATTCGGTATCGAGGAGTTGGGCGAGGAGGAGGCCTCCTCTATCACCACGGTAGGCGACCTGGTACGTTTCCTCCAGAATAAAATTGATTGATCCCAATCCACAAAAAACTGACGGAACTCCGCTTGAAGGCGGAGTTCCACCATTTAAAACCAGCCGACAGACAAAATCAGGCGGGTTTAAGGAGTTTATCATGACTACACTGGAAGAAAAGCTGGGCTACACCTTTCAAGACCCCTCTCTGCTGGAAAACGCACTGACTCACAGTTCCCGGGCCAACGAGAGCCGGGGCAAGCTGTCCAGCAACGAAAGACTGGAATTTCTTGGGGATTCCGTCCTTGGAATGGTGGTTGCTGATCATCTGTACCGCAGTCATCCTGATCTGCCCGAGGGAGACCTGACCCGTACCCGGGCGGCGCTTGTCTGTGAAGAGAGCTTGGTAGAGGCGGCTCAGGAATTGGGGCTGGGGGAGCATTTGAGACTTGGCAAGGGGGAAAATTCCGGCGGAGGCCGTGAGCGTCCCTCCATCCAGGCGGACGCAGTGGAGGCTGTTCTGGCCGCCATCTATCTGGACGGCGGCATTGGTTCAGCCCGGAAATTCATTCAAAGATTTATCCTCAGCCGCGAGATTACCAGCCTTTCCAAGCCCCGCGACCACAAGACAGCCCTTCAGGAATTGGTTCAGCGGGAGAGCGGACAGGTTCTCCAATATCGTCTGGTGGGCGAAGAGGGTCCAGACCATAACAAGCGTTTTTTTGTGGAGGTTACCCTCAACGGCCGCTCCATCGGCTCCGGTTCCGGCCACAGCAAAAAAGAAGCTGAGCAGATGGCGGCCCAGGCCGCTATCACAACCCTGAAAAATCCTTCTTAGATAAAATCCAGCGCCGTCTCTACCGACGGCGCTGGTTTATTCTAGGATTCAATTCCGCGGGAAATCAAATATTTCTTGACCATCAGAGCCACCTTAAAGGTGATTGCGTCATCGAACTCACGCAAATCCAGTCCGGTGAGCTTTTTGATCTTCTCCAGCCGGTAAACCAAGGTGTTTCGATGCACAAAGAGCTTCCGGGCAGTTTCAGAGACATTCAGATTATTTTCAAAGAACTTGTTAATTGTGAGCAGCGTCTCCTGATCCAAAGCATCGATGGGACTCTTTTTAAAGACCTCCTGCAGGAACATCTGACACAAAATGGTGGGCAGCTGATAGATCAGGCGGCCAATACCCAAGTTCTCATAGTTGATAACGGTCTTTTCCGTATCAAAGACCTTCCCCACGTCAATAGCCACCCCCGCCTCCTTATAGGCCCGAGCCAAATCACGGATATGGGGGACGACAGTGCCAATGCCAACCACCACCTTTACGCCCAGCTCCTGGCTGACCGCAGTGACAATCTGCTTGGCGATCTTACCCAGTTCCTTGGCGTCTGCCCCCTCATGCAGCTGCTTGATCAGCGCCACGTCGGTCTCGTTGATGGAGATGACAAAATCTGTCTGCTTATCCGGGAACAGACTCTGAACAATGTCGATGGCCGAGACGTCAGTCGGGCCCAGCTGGCGCACCAGAAAAGCGGCCCGAGGCACCTCGGAGACAAAGTGAAGCTCCTTGGCCTGCGTATAAATATCACCTAAAAGAATATTGTCTGAGATGATATTTTTTACAAATGTAGCTTTATCATGCTTTTCCTCATAGTAGGTCTTCGCTCCATTAAAGGCCACAACCGCCATGGCACACAGAGAGGCGGCCAGCTCGTCCTCGCCCTTAACAAAAGCGGCATAATCAAACTGAGCCCCCCAGCCCGCCAGGGGCTTGAAGGTCCTTCCCTCGAATCGGGCCACTCCGTTTTCCGCACCGTTGATGGCGGCTACCGCTCCGGACCAATGCTCGCCAATGCAGGTTAATTCACTGCAGGCGACCACGATTCCCTCCGAGTCTACCACACCCACCGTGCGGCTGATATTGTCCTTCATCTGGAGTACAACACCCTGGAACATCCTGCTTGACACAGTGATCCCTCCTACATTCTCTTTTGTGATCACCTTTATTATAACGGTTCTCCCCCCGGTTTGGCAAGGGTTTTTTTTGATTTTTTGTTCAGTTTGCCCAATTTCTATAGAGCCGCCTCAAAATCCTTCAATCGAGCTGTCTCACTGCCTGTCAAAAACCGCCATGTTCCGGCCTCCAGCCCCTCGTCCAGGGTCAGCGGCCCCATAGCAACCCGGTGAAGCGACAGCACCGGCTTGCCCCGAGCAGCCAGCATCCGCTTCACCTGATGGTACTTCCCCTCCCGCAGTGTAACCATACAACGGCTCCCATCTCCCAGCGGCTCCAGCCCGGCAGGAAGACAGCACAGACCGTCTTCCAGCACAATTCCGGCGGCCAGCGCCTGGACGTCTTCCGTGTCCACCCGGCCCTCCACTTGGGCCAGATATACTTTGTCCACATGCTTCCGGGGCGAGAGAATCCGGTGGGTCAGATCCCCGTCGTCAGTGAGAAGCAGCAGTCCCGTTGTGTCCTTATCCAGCCGTCCTACCGGAAACAGTCCCCGACGGCGAAGCTCCGTCGGCAACAGATCCAGCACAGTGGCCTGCCTCCTGTCCTCAGTGGCAGAAAGCAGCCCCGCCGGCTTGTGGAGCATCACATAGATATAGGGAGCACAGTCCATCCGCTGACCATCCACCGACAAAATTACGGATGCCGGGTCCACTTTCTCCTCCCCTTTTCTCATAAGCACACCGTTCGCCAGCACCCGCCCCTGCCGGATCAGGTCTTTAATCTCCCTGCGGCTCCACCTCCCTGTGGAGCACAAGAGCTTGTCAATACGTTCCACAGCATTCTCTCCTCTCTCATCTGTTTTCAATCATAACCCCGGGCGTCCAGGCATATTCTCTAGGGAAAACAAGCTATGGAAGGAGAAATGTGCTGTGCTGATTATGACCGCCAAGCTGCCCAAACGGAAGCTGACCCTGGGGGTGGCCGCAGCAGCCCTGCTCTGCTGCTGTGCCATCGCCCTGAATTTCGGTCAGGCCCTCACCCGGGAGGCCTCCGCCTCCGCCATCCCCAGTCCAAAAGGAATAAAATCCAATCAGGATCGAATCGACTATCTGTCCGCCTATGGATGGCAGGTGGAGGAAGAGCCAATCGCAACCCAAGAGCTACTCATCCCGGAGGAAATGGACGAGAGCTACGACGATTATTTGGCCCTTCAGAGCCAACAGGGCTTTGATTTGCAAAAATACGCAGGCAAACGGGTCAAACGCTACACCTATGAGATACTGAACTATCCCACAGGTGAAGCAGAAGTGCAGGTTAATCTGCTGATCCGCAAAAATACTGTGGTAGGCGGCGAGGTCCTATCTCCTCAGCTGGACGGTTTTCTCCACGGGCTGTCTATGCCGTGATTACTTTTCCACAATATGTATATTCAGATGTTCATAGGTCATCTCCACCCCATGGCGAGCGAAAGATTCCCGAACACCCTCCAAAAGGGCATAGTACACATCCCAGTAATCTCTGGAGAGGGTCCACAAACGGACCAGATATTCAATGCTGCTGGACTGGTATTCTGACAGAAAGACCGCCGGGGCGGGATCGTCCAGAATGCCGGGAATGGCAGCCACCGTCTCTTGAATGGCCGTTCGCACCCGGGCAGTGGGAGCGTCATAGGAGGCTGTGAGCTTCAGGTCCATCCGCCGCTTGCCCAAGACGTTGTAATTGATAATTTTTGCGGCGGAGAGCTGACTGTTGGGGACAAAAATCTCCTTGTTGTCCGGCGTGATAAAGGTGGTATAGGCCAAGGTCAGATTGGAGATAGTACCGCTGACGCCGTCCGCCTCCACATAATCCCCCACCCCGAAGGGCTTGGTCACCAGCAGCACCAGTCCTCCGGCCAGATTGGCAAGGGTGTTTTGCAGCGCCATGGACACCGCCAATCCCGCCACACTGAGCATAGCGATGATGGAGGTGGTCTCCACCCCCAGGGTACCAGCCAGCATCAGCGCCAGAAGGAACCAGAGAAAGATCTTTACCGCGGTGTGGATATACATCTTGATAGACGCCACCGATTTGCCCCTGTCCAGCAGCCGGTCTACCATACGCATCAGCACCCGAATGACGAGCCAGCCCACCAGCACAAGTATGACCACCCGAAGCAGCCCGCCCAGGGTCAGGTCCTTCACCCCGACGGTGTTTCCCATCGTCTGGATGATCTCCTCCAAAGCTTCCATTGACATCTCCTCCTCAGGAAGACAGCCGGCCAAGAGGCCGGCTGTCTGATCGTTAATAGTTCATCTGCTTGCGGCGGGACAGGTTCATGGTGCCGTCCTGCATCTGATCCAGGCTCTCCAGGCTCTTTCCGGTGCCATAGGCCACACAGGAGATAGCATCGTCCGCCACATGGGTCTCAATGCCCGTGTGGGACTGAACCAGCTTGTCAAAGCCCCACAGCAGGGAGCCGCCGCCGGTCATAATAATTCCGTTGGTGGAGATATCGGCCACCAGTTCAGGAGGCGTGCGCTCCAGAACCCCGTGAATGGCCTCAAGAATACTGTTGGAGGTCTCCTCAAAGGCCTCGATCATCTCACTGGAGGTGACATTAAATACCCGGGGCAGGCCGGTCATCAGGCAGCGGCCCTTAATTTCCATTGTGACCTCCTCCGGACGGGGGAAGACACAGCCGATGTTGATTTTCAGCTCCTCGGCGGTACGGTCGCCAATCAGGACATTGTGCTTGCGGCGGATATATTTCACCACCGCCTCGTCAAACTTGTCGCCAGCCACCTTGATGGAGGCGGACTCCACCACGCCGCCCAGGGAGATCACTGCAATATCAGCGGTGCCGCCTCCGATGTCCACCACCATATGCCCGTCGGGCTTGGTGATGTCAATGCCGGCGCCAATGGCCGCCGCCACCGGCTCCTCGATGAGGTAGGCCCGGCGCGCGCCGGCCTGAATCCCAGCGTCTACCACAGCGCGTTCCTCCACCTCGGTAATGCCGGAGGGGACGCAGATCAGCAGGCGGGGCTTGAACAGGGAGAAGGAGGTCACCTTCTTCATGAACTCCTTGAGCATCCGTTCGGTCATGTCATAATCAGAGATAACACCCTCCCGCAGGGGACGCATGGCCACAATATTGCCGGGAGTTCTGCCCAGCATAGCTTGGGCCTCGGTCCCCACCTTGAGGAGCTTGCCTGTATTTTTGTCCATTGCGACCACGGAGGGCTCCCGCAGGACCACCCCTTTGTTGCGGATATATACTAAAACCGAAGCGGTGCCTAAATCAATACCGATATCTTTACTGAAGAAACCCATGTTCTGTTCCACCTTAACTATAATTTTGTTTATTTTTCATCCGTCTCGATCAGGGCGGCTCTAAAATACCAATTTGTATTATAACCTGTGGTCAAGCGCTTTTCAACCGTTTTTTCCAACAATTTTCGCCTTTTTTTCCGAAGCATTCCCGTTTCCTCTTGCCCGGGCCAGGGTAAGACAGAACACCTGTTCCGCACCGCCCTGCCGCAGCAGGGTGGCGCACTCACCGAGGGTGGCGCCAGAGGTGACCACATCGTCCACCAGCACCACCCGTTTCCCCGTCAGGCCCACTCCGGGCAACAGGGCATAGGCCCCTCGGGCGTTGGCCCGGCGTGCACTCTCCTCCGCCAGGTCGGACTGGGGGCCGGTATCCTTCACCTTCATCAGGACAGGCTCTGCCGGGACGGATAGCAGCCGCCCCATCTCCCGGGCCATCAGCTCCGCCTGATTGAATCCCCTCTGCCGGAACCGCTGTTTGGACAGGGGAGCCCAGCAGATCAGGTCGGCTCCCTCTGCGAGATGGTCGGTCAGACACTGGGCCATCACAACCCCAAAGGGCCTGCCCAGAGCCCGCACCCGACCAAATTTATACCGGTGAACAGCTTTACGGACCACTTCGTCATAGGCCAGAGGCGACCAGCACCTATCCGCGAAATCAATCCGCCGTTCCCCCGCCTTCCCCTCCAGCCACGGCAGGCCGGCCTCACATTTTGGGCAAGCCGGCACCCTGGGATTATCCAAAATCTTTTCACAGTAAGGACATTTGGGCGGGAAAAGCAAATCCAGCACATTCTCCCGAATCCTCATTTCAGCTCATCCTCCGGGATGGGACCGTGCTCCTTCTCATAGTCCCGGACGCATTTCTGAATCAGATACATGATCTGTCCGCTCATCGTCCGGCCCTCCGCGCCCGCCACATACCGGAACCTGTCATGCAGCCTGCTGTCCATGCGGATGCTCAGATGGGTCTTGTCCACCATATGCTTCCCTCCACAGTATCAAGTGAGTAAAGCATATCCATTGGCATAAGACCCAGTCTAAAATCAGTGCATTTTTACGGCTTAATTTTCACCTCCGACAGTGAAAAGCAGCCCGCCGGTTTCGGCGGGCTGCGGCGTTACTCCTCGGGGATAGGCATGGGGGCCTCTACCTTGGGTCCGGCAGTCTCGCCGTAGGTCTTGGCAATCCCCTCCAGAGCCCCCTCCTGGGTGTCCACCAGCTGGGTGATCCTGTTCAGTCCGGCCCGTACCCGGTCCAGCTCGCTGGCCGCATGGGAGACGGTAATCTCCACCTCTCCCCGCATAGCGCTGTATTCCTTTTCCATCCGCTCCAGCCACTGCTCCAACTGACGGCGGACCCGCTGGGCGTCCCGCTCCGCTTTCTCCTGGATGGACTGCGCCCGCCGGTGGGCGTCCAGCTCAACCCCTGCGGTGCGGTCTTTGATCTGGACATACGCCCGGGCATCGGGCAGCACGCCGTCCAGCTTGGCCTGAAGCTTGTCCCGCTCCCCGCAGACCGTCTCCCATTCCCGGCGCACCTGTTCCAGCTCCTGACGGGCCTGGACGGTCTCCTTCTGACTGGCTGACAGCTCCCGGTCAGTCTGTTCAAGCTGAGCGTTCAAACTGTCCCGCCCCTGCCGGGCAGTCTCCAACTCCCGCTGGGCCTCCTCCAACTGGCGGCGGAGGTCCTCCCTCTCCTGACGGAGCGTCTCAATCTGACGGCCGGCCTCCTCCAGCTGGCCGCTGAGCTGCTGCTGGACCTGAGCGGCCTGCTTGGACTGCTCCTCTAAAAAAGTGAGTACATCCTGCTTATTGAAGCCGCCTACCGCAGCGGAACGGAACGGATGATCCATAATTTCTACCTCTCTCAAACGGCCGGTCGGGCCGGTAATCCTGTCACTGTTTGAGGTATTTTATCACAGTCCGCCGTAAAATACAATCACTTCTCTGTTATTCACGCAAAATCCCTTGTATTTCATTGACGGGACGGCCTTGAAATGATATACTGTCTTAGTTTTAAAGCATATTTTACCAAGGGAGACAGGAAGCTATGTGGCTGTCCGACAAATGGAACGACTATGAACTGATTGACTGCGGCCAAGGGGAAAAGCTGGAGCGCTGGGGAAACCAGCTGCTGGTCCGTCCCGACCCTCAGGCCATCTGGACCACGCCCCGTGTCCATCCCGGCTGGAAAAAAAACGCTGGGCGGTACACCCGCTCCTCCACCGGAGGCGGTCAGTGGCAGAACAAATCCATGCCCGAGCGGTGGACGGTATCCTATGGCGGACTGACTTTCAACGTCAAGCCCATGAACTTCAAGCACACCGGCCTCTTCCCCGAGCAGGCCGCCAACTGGGACTTCGCCGCGGAGCAAATCAGGAGCGCGGGCCGGCCGGTAAGCGTGCTCAACCTGTTCGCTTACACCGGCGGGGCCACTGTGGCCTGCGCCGCCGCCGGAGCCAGCGTCTGCCACGTGGACGCCGCCAGGGGGATGGTCCAGTGGGCCCGGGAGAACGCCAAATCCTCCGGCCTGGAACAGGCCCCCATCCGCTGGATTGTGGACGACTGCGCCAAGTTTGTGGAGCGGGAGATCCGCCGGGGCCGGCGGTACGACGCCATCATCATGGACCCTCCCTCCTACGGCCGGGGTCCCACCGGCGAGGTGTGGAAACTGGAGGAGAACCTGTTCCCCTTTGTAGAGCTGGTCTCCGGCGTGCTGTCCGCCGAGCCGCTGTTCGTCATTTTGAACTCCTATACCACCGGTCTGGCCCCCAGCGTGGTCACCTATATTTTGGAGACGCTGATCTCCAAACGCTTCGGCGGACACACCGTCTCCGACGAGCTGGGCCTGCCCGTTACCCAGACCGGCCTGGCCCTCCCCTGCGGGGCCGCCGGGCGGTGGACCCAGAACTGAGAAAGGAGACCATCATGCTGAAGCAATTTGACGAATATTCCAGGCAAATTGCTCCGGAGGACTGGTATCTGGAGTTTCCTCCCGCTCAAATTACCATATACAGCCTCAAAACCGGGCGGCAGGCGCAGGACCTGTCCCTGATCGCCGTGGCCCGCTCCCAGACGGACAAGCTGGCCGCTATGGGCCGGGAAGCACTGCAATATCAAGACAACCCGGATTTTGTGGTATTCTCCCCCTTCCGCCGGGGGCAGATCGTCCAGTTTCCCGCGGCGGCACTGCTGATCAAGTCCCTGCTTGGCCGGATTGGCCCAAAGCTGTTGATTCCCAAACCCGTCATGTGCGTCCGCATCCAGAAGCACACCACCCAGGTGGAGGAACAGGCCCTGGCTGAGGCCGCCATCCAGTGCGGCGCGCGAAAGGTCTTTCTGTATACCGATTCCCTCCACGCCACGCTGGAGTGCGCCCGGAGCCGCAGGGACCTGCAAAACGCCATCCTCATCCACATCGAACCCCAGGAATAAGAAAAGGTGAAACTATGGCAGCAATTATCAAAACTGAAGACCTTCGGTTCTCTTACCCCGCCGCCGAGGGGGTCACGCCGATCGTGCTGGACGGGGTAAGCGTCGCAATCGAGAAGGGCTCCTTCGTGGCCGTTTTGGGCCACAACGGCTCCGGAAAGTCCACCCTTGCCAAGCACATGAACGCCATTCTCCTGCCCTCTGGAGGAGCCGTCTATGTGGACGGCATCGACACCAGCAACGAGGATAAGCTCTTGGACATCCGCCGCGCTGTGGGTATGGTCTTTCAGAACCCGGACAACCAGATTGTGGCAAACGTGGTGGAGGAGGACGTGGCCTTCGCCCCGGAGAATCTGGGAGTTCCTCCGGCGGAAATTCGACAGCGGGTGGACGACGCCCTGCGGGCCGTGAATATGTACGATTACCGGGAACACGCACCCCACCTCCTCTCCGGCGGACAGAAACAACGGGTGGCCATCGCAGGCGTGATTGCCATGCGGCCCCAGTGTATTGTGCTGGACGAGCCCACTGCCATGCTAGACCCCATTGGCCGTCGGGACGTGCTGAACACCGTTAAAGCGCTGAATCGGGAGCGGGGGGTCACGGTGGTCCTCATCACCCATCACATGGACGAGGCTGCCCAGGCGGACCGGCTGATCGTTATGGCTAAAGGCAAGGTCGTGGCCGACGGCGCGCCAAAAACCGTTTTCTCCCAGGTGGAGGAACTGCTTCAGGTGGGCCTCACTGTCCCCCAGACGACCGCGCTGCTCTGGGAACTGCGTCAGGCGGGGTATGACGTCCCCCTGGACGCTCTCTCCGACGAGGAGTGCGCTCAGGCGCTGTATCAGCTTCTGCAAACTGTGTAGGGGCGGATATCATCCGCCCGTCCCAATTCCCGTTTGATGTTTCGGGCGGCCACAGGCCGCCCCTACGGACGCGACCTATTCAATAGGCGTGTACCACTACAAATAAGGATGTATCTCTATGCAGCCTATTATTGAAACCAAAAACCTCACCCACACCTATTCCGCCGGGACTCCCTTTGAGCACACGGCCCTGGACAGCGTGGATTTCTGCGCCTACCCTGGGGAGTACCTGGGCATCATCGGCCACACCGGCTCGGGCAAGTCCACCCTGATCCAGCACCTCAACGCCCTGCTCAAGCCCACCGCTGGAACGGTACTCTTTCAGGACACCGACATCTGGGCCGACCCACAAATCACCAGAAGAACCCGCTTTCAGGTGGGGCTGGTGTTCCAGTACCCGGAGTACCAGCTTTTTGAGGAGACAGTGTACAAGGACATCTCCTTCGGCCCCAAAAACATGGGGCTGGACGAGAAGGAAATCGACCGCCGGGTGCGGTCGGCAGCCTACTTTGTAGGCCTGCGGGACGATCAGCTGGAAAAATCCCCCTTTGAGCTGTCCGGCGGCCAGAAGCGCCGGGTGGCTATCGCGGGGGTAATCGCCATGGAGCCCAAGGTACTGATTTTGGACGAGCCCACCGCCGGTCTGGACCCGGAGGGAGTAGAGTCCATCCTGGGCAATATCCGGGAGTATCATCAGGCTCACAACGCCACCATCATCCTGGTCTCCCACTCCATGGAGGAGGTAGCCCGGTCAGTGGACCGGCTGGTCGCCGTCAACGACGGAAAAATCCCCTTCCAGGGCGCCCCCCGGGAGGTCTTCCAGCACGGGGACGAGTTGGAGAAGATGGGACTGGGCGTGCCCCAGCTCACCCGGGTGTTCCACCGCTTGAAGGCGATGGGGGTTGACATTGACCCCTCGGTGTACACCCTGGACCAGGCCAAAGCCGCCATCCTGGACAAGCTGAAAAAGGGGGTGGGCTGAATGGCTTTGAAAGATATCACATTGGGCCAGTATTTCCCCGGCAATTCCCCGGTCCATCGCCTGGACCCCCGGACCAAGCTAATCTGCGTGGTCCTCTATATCGTTGCCCTGTTCCTGGCGAACTGGTTCATCACCTACGCCGTCATGCTGGCTGTGCTGGCCGGGTCCATCGCCATCTCCAAAGTGCCCCCCAAATCCATCCTCCGTGGACTGAAACCGGTACTGTTCATTGTGGTGTTCACCGCAGTACTCAACATTTTTTACACCCCGGGGAACACAGTGCTGGCCCATTTCTGGATCTTCACCATCACCCTGGAAGGGGTATGGCGGGCGCTCTTTATGGTGGTCCGCATCATGATGCTGATCGCGGGGACCTTCCTGCTCACCTACACCACCTCCCCCATCCTGCTCACCGACGGGCTGGAGTCGCTGATGGGACCGCTGAAAAAGGTAAAAGTGCCTGTCCACGAGCTGGCTATGATGATGTCCATTGCCCTGCGGTTCATCCCCACCCTCATCGAGGAGACTGACAAGATCATGTCCGCCCAGCGGGCCCGGGGAGCCGACTTTGAGAGTGGAAACCTGATTCAGCGGGCCAAGGCCCTGCTGCCCCTGCTGGTGCCCCTGTTCATCTCCGCCTTCCGCCGGGCCGACGAGCTGGCCACCGCTATGGAGTGCCGCTGCTACCACGGCGGCGAGGGCCGCACCCGCCTGCGCCAGCTGAAGTACAAAACCGCCGACTATGTGACCCTGTTCCTCTTCCTCACCGTCACCGTGGGCGTGGGCGTGTTAGGACACCTTGGGCTGTAAGGCGAATATTATCTCTTGACGTAACCCCAATCCGAAGAGATAATAGAGGTCCGTAGTGCGGGCCATATAGTTGTGTGTCAATAGCTCAGGGGGAAATATGCAAATTTTTTCTGAACGAATGAGAGAACTCCGAAAAGAACGCAGCCTGAAACAGCGGGAAATGGCCGAAATCTGCGGAATTAAGCTGCGCAGTTATCAGGGCTATGAGTACGGAAGGCACTATCCCGAAGTCCCCGGCCTGATTCAAATCGCCAAGTTCTTCGATGTCAGCACCGACTACCTGCTGGGACTGACGGATCAACGGAAAGTCAACAGATAGCGCCTTTAGCTCCCCCTTGGGGGAGCTGTCGAGCGAAGCGAGACTGAGAGGGCCCTCTCCGTCACTGCCTTTGTCGGTGCCACCTCTCCCAAAAGGGGAGGTAAGGCGGAAAAACTAGAATGGTGGTCGCATGGAACGAAACATTGCCTTAAAGTTAATGTACAACGGCACGGCCTACCACGGGTGGCAGGTGCAGAAAAACGCTGTGACCGTGGCGGAGACCCTGGAAAAGGCGCTGGCGGCCACGGTGGGCCACCCTGTCAAGTGTACCGGGGCTGGCCGGACGGACGCCGGGGTCCATGCGGAGACCTATATCGCAAACTTCTGTACCGCCTCCCGGATTCCTCTGGATAAGCTGCCTCTGGCGGTAAACACCCGCCTCCCGGAGGACATTGTGGTGGTCAAGGCCACCCACGTCCCGGAGGGATTCAACGCCATCGGGTCCTGTCAGCGGAAGGAGTATACCTACCGTATCTACAACTCTCGGCTGGGCAATCCGTTTTACGTCAACCGAGCCTGGTTCTACCCCAAGCGCCTTGACGAGACCGTTATGGCCCGGGCGGCGGCCCAGTTTGTGGGCACCCACGACTTCCGGGCGGTGCGCTCGGTGGGCACCGAGACCAAAACCACCGTGCGCACGGTGTACTGGTTTGACGTGGAGCGTGACGGCGACCTGATCTCCTGTCGGGTGTGCGCCAACGGCTTTTTATACAACATGGTGCGGGCCATGGTGGGCACCATCGTCTACGCCGCCGAAGGCAAGCTGGCCCCGGAGGACATCCCCGCTATCCTGGAATCGGGCAACCGAACCCTGGCCGGGCCTACCGTCCCCCCAGGCGGGCTGTACATGACAAAATTGTGGTATGAAGAGGATGTTTTATAAGTAAAGTATGAGTGAGAAAGCGACTCCCCCAAAGCGGGTAAAAAAACCGAATATTTTTGTCCGTCTGCTGGCTTTAAGTGCAACGGCGGCTCTGGTGCTGGGCGCATTGGCTTTGGTGGTCTACCGGGACACCATCAATCCGGACGCACTCAAGCGCTGGATAGCCTACCGCAGCATGGTCACCAGCGAAACCGGCGAATCCGCCCCCTTCTCCCATGCCGGAGGCGACAAGCTGGATCTTGCTTATCTAAACAGCGGCGTGGTTACCTCCTCCACCGCTGGGGCACATTATTACAGTCTGGACGGCGGGCAACTGGCGGAGGCGGTACTGTCTATGGAGAACCCGGTGCTCTCCGCCTCTCGAACGACAGCGGTGGTGTATGACGCGGGCAATCAGTCCCTCTTTGTTTTCCGCAACGGTGAAGAGAGCTTCCGCCTCTCCCTGACAGGGAGCGACGATCTTCTCTCCGCCCGTGTCAACGACAGCGGCTGGCTGGCCGTCACCGCCCAGCAGAGCGGCTTCAAGGGGGCGGTCACCGTCTACAACAGCCGGGGATCCGAGGTCATCACCATCGGCCTGTCCTCCGTCTTCGCGGTGGACGCCGCCGTCTCCCCCGACGGTCAGACGGTGGCGGTGGTCACCATCGGACAGGAGGCTGGCAGCTTTTACAGCCGTCTCCTCCTCTACCCCGTGAACCAGCAGGAGCCCTCCATGCAGGTGGATCTGGGCAGCCTCACTGTTTTGGATATGGACTATGAGGACAATCTGCTCTGGGTGCTTGGTGAGGACCAGCTCCTCACAATCGACCCGGACAGCGGAACATTTCAGACCTATCTTCTTTCCTCCAGCTACCTGAAGGGCTGTTCCCTGGACGGCGACGGCTTTGCCCTGTTGCTGGTAGGCCCCTCCCGTGCCGGCGGAGCCACCCAGGCTCTGATCATCAACAGCTCCGCTCAGGCCACACATTCAGTTTCTCTGAACGGGCAGATACTGGACTATGCTGCCGCAGGGAAACACTGTGCTCTGCTGTCAGGCAGCCGCCTGACACTCTACGACCAGGAGCTGAACCCATACACTACCCTTGACAACCCCCAGGCCGCCCGCAGGCTGGATCTGGCGCCCAACGGCTCAGCTCTGCTGGCCAACGACCAGCAAGCCTGGCTGTATATCCCCCAATCCTGATGCTTTGGAGAAACGAACTATGAATTACATTATCTACGACATCATGATCGCCGCTGTCCTGCTCTTCTTCCTATGGCTGGGTTGTCGAAAGGGTCTCGTGCTGACCCTGTGCTCCCTGCTGGCCGTCTTTGTGGCCCTCATCGGGGCCTCCATCCTCTCCAACGCACTGGCTGAGCCGGCGGCGAAGGCGGTGGAGCCTATCGTCCAACAGCGCATTCAGGAGGCTCTCACCGAAGCTATCAGCCACACTGAGTTTATCGCTGTTGACGGCAGCGTCGCCGAAACGCCGGAGGACCTCCCCCTGAACGCAGTCATTGATCAGCTGAAGGAATCCAAGCTGTATCAGGGCTTTGCCGAGGCCTTTCACAAGGCGGTGAATGACGGTACCGCTGAGATTGCCGCCAACGCCGCCCAATCCCTGGCCCATTTCGCGGCGGTACAGATCGCCCGGATTGTGATTTTCGCCATAGCCTTTGTGGCGGTGCTCATCGCCTGGTTCTTTATCAGTCACGCCCTGGACCTGGTGGCGAAGCTGCCCGTGCTCAGCACGGTCAACGCCTGGGGCGGCGGGGCGGTTGGCCTGTTCAAAGGCGCGCTGATCGTGTTTATCGCCGTCTGGCTGCTCCGGGGCAGCTACATCCCTCCCGAGGCGGTGGGGCAGACCTGGCTTCTGAAATTCTTCGCCACCGTCAGCCCTCTGTCATTTTTCCTGTAAACCCTGTATTTCTCAGAGAAAAATTCATACCCAGTTCATAATTTAGGTGTACCATCTCCCCAAACATGAACTTTCCTAAAAAGGAGCGTATTTACCATGCAGCCTACCATGTGCAGCCGCTGCGGCAAAAATGTGGCGGTCATCTTTATCACAAAATTAGAGGCCGGAACCTCCAAAAACGAGGGGCTTTGTCTCAAGTGCGCCCGTGAGATGGGCATCAAGCCTATTGACGACATGATGAAGAAAATGGGCATCAGCGACGAGGATCTGGACAGTCTGACTACTGAGATGATGTCCGCCTTCGGCGGCGCCGAGGGCCTCGAGGGCATGATGTCCCCCGCCAAGGATGAGGACGACGACGAGGACGACGGCCGCACCGCCACCTTCCCCTTCCTTAACCAGCTCTTCGGTGGCGGAAGCAGTTCCACCCCCGCCCAGCCCTCTGGCGAGGGCTCCACTCCTCCTCCCCGAAGCGAAAAAAACGGAAACGCCAAACCCGCCAAGCGGAAATTCCTGGACAGCTACTGTATCTCCCTGACCCAGCGGGCCCAGGAGGGCAAGCTGGATAAGCTCATTGGCCGGGAGCGGGAGCTGGAGCGGGTGGTGCAGATCCTCAACCGCCGCCAGAAGAACAATCCCTGCCTCATCGGCGAGCCCGGCGTGGGCAAGACGGCCATCGCCGAGGGACTGGCCCAGCGGATCGCCAACAAGGACGTGCCCTACAAGTTGCTGGACAAGGAGGTCTATCTGCTGGACCTCACCGCTCTGGTGGCGGGAACCCAGTTCCGAGGCCAGTTTGAGAGCCGGATGAAGGGCCTCATCGAGGAAATTCGCAAGCTTGGCAACATTATCCTGGTCATCGACGAGGTCCACACCATCGTGGGGGCCGGCGACGCCGAGGGCTCCATGAACGCCGCCAACATCCTCAAGCCTGCCCTCAGCCGTGGCGAGGTCCAGGTCATCGGCGCCACCACCCTCAACGAGTACCGGAAACATATCGAGAAGGACACCGCTCTGGAGCGGCGCTTCCAGCCTGTCATCGTGGAGGAGCCCTCCATTGAGGACAGCGTGAAGGTCATTGAGGGCATCGTCCCATACTATGAAAAATTCCACCAGGTGGCCGTCTCCCCCGCCATGTGCCGGCTGGCTGTCACTATGAGCGAGCGGTACATCACCGACCGCTACCTGCCCGACAAGGCCATCGACCTCATTGACGAGGCCTGCTCCAACGTAAACCTCCACAACAAGGCTCTGGCCCGCCTCAATGAGGTGGACAAGGAACTGGCCGATCTGAACAAGGAGAAGGAGGTCATGATGGCCGCCGGCACCGAGGAATCCTATGAGCGGCTGGCCGCCATCAAGAGCATGGAGCTGCGGCTGGAGGAGGAGAAAACGGGGCTGGAGAGCGAGGCCCACCCCGCCCTCACCCAGGAGCACCTGGCCAACGTCATCGAGCTGTGGACCAATATACCCGCCAGCCGTATCCAGGAACAGGAGTTCCAGCGTCTGGCCAAGCTGGAGGAGCGGCTGGAGGAGCATGTCATCGGCCAAAAGGAGGCTGTGAAGGCTGTCTCCGCCGCCATCCGCCGGGGCCGGGTGGGCATCTCCCCCAAGCGCAAGCCTGTCTCCTTTATCTTCGTGGGCTCCACCGGCGTGGGCAAGACCGAGCTGGTGAAGCAACTGGCCGCCGACCTCTTCGACACCCCAGAATCCTTGATCCGGCTGGATATGTCCGAATTTATGGAGAAGCACGCCGTCTCCCGAATCATCGGTTCCCCTCCGGGGTACGTGGGCTATGATGAGGCGGGCCAGCTCACCGAGAAAATCAGGCGCAAGCCCTACTCCGTTGTCCTCTTCGACGAGATCGAAAAGGCCCATCCCGACGTGCTTAACATCCTCCTTCAGGTTCTGGACGACGGTCGTATCACCGATGCACACGGTCGGACTGTAAACTTTGAGAACACCGTCGTTGTTATGACCACCAACGCTGGGAGCAGTACCAAGGGGGGCGGCTCTGTGGGCTTCGGCCGCACCGTCAACGAGCAGGGCAAGGACCGGGCTATGAAAGCTCTCAACGACTTCCTCCGCCCCGAGTTTATCAACCGGGTGGACGAGATCGTTTACTTCAACCAGCTGTCTGAGGACAATTTCAAGGGCATCGCCGTGCTTATGCTTAAAGAACTGGTAGGCACCCTGAAGGAAAAGGAAATCAATTTCACTTGGGACGAGACCCTCCTCAATTACTTGGTGAAGAAATCCTATTCCGCCACCTACGGCGCCCGGAATCTGCGCCGCCTCATTCAGAAGGAACTGGAGGATGCCATCGCCGTCCGGCTCATTGAGGGCTGGCAGGAGCCGGTGTCCCAACTCAAGGCTGTCTCCAACGGAGAGAAGCTGGAGCTTCTGGCAATGTAAAACCAACCGGCGGCGTACAGTTTATCCTGTGTGCCGCCGGTTTTATACTATTTAATTGGACCTATGGTGATACGCATGGCAGAAAACTATATCAAGTTCTGTTCTATATTCTTTTGTCCACTTCTTCGCATTTACCCTTGCAAAGCCTGTCATGTTCTGCTATAATGCCAATGAAAACAAAAATGCGGCAGCTTTATGGGTGTTACCAGCACCCGCAAAGCCTGCATAGGTGGACTCATCACCTACACAACGGCCATCGGCCGCACCGCATGGATATTATACGACGGACGGTCCTTTTTGTAAAGGGTCTGGTTTGTTGTGGTATTCATATGTCCGTGTTGCCGAAGATCTTCTTTGCTGTGTAGGCTTTGCACCTGCACGGCGTTTTTGTTTCCCCAACTCTCGGGGACGGCCAATGTCCCCAGGGCTGCGGTAAAATAAAGAAGGGATTGAACCAAATGGGCTACTGTGAAAAACATCTGAAAAAAGAAAAGGGCGGTACGGTATCAGAAATTATTATGTATATATGCGCCGTCCCCTTCGCACTGGTCGGCGTAATCTTTCTGTGTATGCTGGGATATATGTCGATCTTTGAGTGGGCATCCTTTGGAGTTGGCGGCATAATAATATCGCTGTTTTTCGGTGCGGCCTTCCTCTTCATCGGAATCTGCTTTGTCTGGGGCGCCCGTATCCACCGCAAAAAACGCCTGGCCATCGGCACCGACGTAGAAAACAGCAACCTGATCCAGTCCATCCGTGCCCAGGTCCCAACGGACCAGTCCAGCCTTCCTGTCCCAGAGCTATTCGCCCTGGTGGACAAAGATTTAGCGGGAGGCCAGACTTTCGGCAATGTTGATCTAGGACGCACCTGGGTTTTGATCGGGGATCAGGCCATTCTGCTGTGCAGTCTCCAGGGTGTTTTTTGGATCAAAAGGGTCCATACCACCAGCAAGGTGGTCGCCACCTCCTACGATGTCAACATCTACGACTCCACCCGGCTGATCGCCTTCCCTACCTTCGCCCGCAAGAGCGAGGCCAAGCGGTGCTGCGAGGCCCTGGCCGCCGCCGCACCTCAAGTACAGTCAGGCGGTTCCAAGGAGGAAAAAGCCTTTCTGAAATTCCTGGAAGAGGTTAAAAAGGCGAAACAGTAAACTTTAAGCCGCCGTCACAGAAATGTGGCGGCGGCTGTTTTTATCCAAACATGGAGAACAGGTCCATCTGGCTGGTCTCGGGCAGGTCACCGAAGGCCCCGGCCTCTTTCAGCAGCTGGATATGGGTCTTGGACACCTTGGGGCAGGCGGCGGACACCTCCTCAATGGAGATAAACTCCCGTCCCTCCCGCTGCTCGGCCAGAGAGATGGCAGCCGTCTCCCCCAGCCCGGCCACCGACACGAAGGGGGGCCGCAGAGTGCCCTTCTCCTCATCCATAGTAAAGCGGATGGCCTCCGACTGGTAGACATCCATCCGGTCAAACTGGAAGCCCCGGAGATAGAACTCATAGCACACCTCCAGGGTAGTGAGCATGTCCTGCTCCACGGCGGTGGCCTCCTTGTCCTTGGCCACGATCTCCCGCATCTTCTTCTGGCACACATCCATCCCCCTGCACATGAATGCCTCGTCAAAGGCCTTCGCCCGGATGGAGAAATAGGCGGCGTAGAAGGCCAGGGGGCGGTGGACCTTGAACCATGCGATGCGGAAGGCCATCATCACATAGGCCACGGCGTGGGCCTTGGGGAACAGATAGGCGATCTTCTTGCAGGAGCCGATGTACCAGTCGGGCACGCCGGCGGCCTTCATCTCCTCCTCCGCCCCGTCGGGCAGGCCCCGGCCCTTCCGGACCGCCTCCATAATCTTGAAGGACCGTTTGGGGGGCATTCCCTTGGAGATAAGGAAGAGCATGATGTCGTCCCGGCAGCCGATGGCCTGCCCGACTGGAATGCCCTGCTGAATAATCAGGTCCCGGGCGTTGCCCAGCCACACGTCGGTACCGTGGGAGAAGCCGGACAGCCGCACCAGGATATCGAACTGGTTGGGCTGGGTCTCCTCCAGCATCCCCCGGACAAAGGAGGTGCCGAACTCCGGGATGGCGGTGCCTCCAGTGGGGCCCAGAATCTTGTCGTTCTCATAGCCCAGCGCCTTGGAGGAGGAGAACAGGGACATGGTGTCCGGGTCGTCCAGGGGTATTTCCCGGGCGTTCACCCCGGTCAGGTCCTCCAGCATGCGGATCATGGTGGGGTCATCGTGGCCCAGCATGTCCAGCTTAAGGAGGTTGGACTCCATGGAGTGGTATTCAAAGTGGGTGGTGATGATGTCGCTGTTGGGGTCGTCGGCGGGGTGCTGGACGGGGCAGAAGTCATAGATTTCCTTGTCCTGCGGAATGACCACCATGCCCCCGGGGTGCTGGCCGGTAGTGCGCTTCACCCCGGTGCAGCCGATGGCAAGCCGGTTCTCCTCCGCCTTGGAGGCGGTTTTGCCCTTCTCCTCCAGGTACTTTTTCACATAGCCGAAGGCGGTTTTTTCCGCCACTGTACCGATGGTCCCTGCCCGGAAGACGTGGGTCTGTCCAAAGAGCTCAAAGGTGTACTTGTGGGCACTGGACTGGTACTCACCGGAGAAGTTCAAGTCGATATCCGGGACCTTGTCGCCGCCGAAACCCAGGAACGTCTCGAAGGGGATATTGAAGCCGTCCTTCACATACTTGGCCCCGCAGACGGGACAGACCGCGTCGGGCATGTCCGCCCCGCAGCCGTAGGGGTGCTCCGGGTCCTGGGCGTAGTCGAAGTCGGTGTGCTTGCAGTTGGGGCAGCGGTAGTGGGCGGGCAGGGAGTTCACCTCGGTGATACCCGACATAAACGCCACCAGCGACGACCCCACCGACCCCCGGGAGCCCACCAGATAGCCGTGCTCCAGGGAGTTCTGCACTAATTTTTGAGCGGACATGTAAATCACGTCGTACTTGCACCGGATGATGTCCCCCAGCTCCGCCTCGATGCGGTCCACCACAATCTGGGGCGGATTTTCCCCATAGAGCTCATGGGCCTTGCCCCACACCAGCCGCTTCAGCTCCCCGTCGGAATCCTCCAGCTTGGGGGCGAACAGGCCCTGAGGCAGGGGCTCGATGGGGTCGCACCAGCTGGCGATGAGGTTGGTATTTTTTACCACAACCTCATGGGCCTTCTCCTTGCCCAGGTAGGCAAACTCCTTCAGCATCTCGTCGGTGGTCTTGAAGTAGATGGGCAAGTCCTCGTCGGCGTCCTCAAAGCCCTTAGAGGCCAGCAGGATATGGCGGTAAATCTCATCCTCCGGGTCCAGGAAGTGGACGTCCCCGGTGGCGCACACCGGCTTGCCCAGCTCCTCCCCCAGGCGGACGATCTCCCAGTTGAAGTCTCTCAGCTCCTCCTCCGAACGGACCATCCCCTTGCGGAGCATGAACATATTGTTGCAGATGGGCTGGATCTCCAGGTAGTCGTACCAGGAGGCGATACGTTTCAGCTCCTCCCAGTCCTTGCCGTCGGTGAGGGCCCGGAACAGCTCCCCCGCCTCGCAGGCGGAGCCGATGATAAGCCCCTCCCGGTTCTCGTTGATCAGGGACTTGGGCATGATGGGATAGCGTTTGAAGTGCTCCAGATGGGCCAGGGACACCAGCTTGTACAGATTCCGCAGGCCGGTCTGGTTTTTGGCCAGCACGATGAGGTGCTTGGGCTGGCGCTTGGCCTTCCCCTTCCCCCGGAGAGTGGTCATGTAGGGGTTGATTTCGGACAGGTTATGGTAACCAGCCGCCTCCAGCTTTTTGAAAAAGTGGGGCAGCATATAGGCCACCGTGGCGGCGTCGTCGCTGGCCCGGTGGTGGTTGAAGGCGGGCAGATGCAGGTGCTCCGCCACAATATCCAGCTTGTACTTGCCCAGCTCAGGCAGCAGGTTCTGAGCCAGAATCAGGCTGTCGATGGAGGGGTTGTGAAAGGGAATTTTGTACCTCCGGCAGCCGGCGGCGATAAAGCCCATGTCGAAGTCGGCATTGTGGGCGGCCAGGGGCCGGTCCCCGGCGAAGGCCAGAAAGGCGCGGATGGCCTCCTCCTGAGAGGGAGCCCCCACCAGCATCTCGTCTGTAATGCCGGTGAGGCGGATGATCTCCGGGGACAGGATACGGCCTGGAGAGGCAAAGGTGTTAAAGGTGTCGGTGATCTCTCCGTTTTTCAGCACCACCGCGCCGATCTCGATGATGACCTCATGCTTCCGGTTCAGGCCGGTGGTCTCAATGTCAAAGCAGACGATCTCGCTGTCAAAGGGGGCGCCGGTCTCCCCGTGAATGGCAACCCGGTCGTCCACATCGTTGACAAAGTAGGCCTCCACGCCGTAGAGAAGCTTGATTTTCTTGGCGGAATGCCAGGCGTCGGGGAAGGACTGGGCCACCCCGTGGTCGGTGATGGCAATGGCCTGGTGTCCCCAGGCCTCCGCCCGCTTGACCACGTTCCGGTCCGGGCCCAGCTTGGGGCCCACGCTGGTGAGGGCGTCCATGGAGGACATGGTGGTGTGCAGATGGAGCTCCACCCGCTTTTCCTCAGCGGTGTCCTCCTTCATTTTCTTGTCCGCCGCCGTGACGGCCACCGGCTCCAGCACCATGTCGCCGTAGAACCGGTCCATATTGAGGCGGCCCTGAACCTTGATGTGCATTCCCTTCTTGATGCCGTCCACCAGAGGCTTGCCCTCGTCGCCGGGGAAGAACTTGTTCACCCGGATGGAGCCGGTGTAGTCGGTCATGTCGAAGGCCACCACCCAGGCCCCCCGCTTTTTCAGCTCCCGGTTGTCGATGGCGAAGACATCGCCCTCCACCACCACCATGCCCATGTCCAGCTCCAACTCCCCGATGGGAGTGGGGGCCTTGGAAATTGCCTTGCCGAAGATGGATTTGCCCTGGGACTTTTTCTCCCCTTTGGCAGGGGCAGCAGGCCGGGCGGCGTTTTTCAGGGCCGCCTTGCGGAGGGCCTCGGTGCGGGCAAAGGCATCGTCTACCTTATTTTTATCTCGGTCTACGTTTTGAGAATCCCTGTCCTCCAAGGACTTGGGCTCTTCCGGGGTCGGTTTATCAACCTCTCTTTGTTTCTGGTTTACTTTCTGCTCCTCCACCTGGATCCTCACGCTGTTCAGGCCATAGGCCCGGCAGACCGCCTCCTCCGCCTGAGCGATAAGGTTGGGGCCTGCTCCCGCGGCCCCCTCCACGGCGATCTTGGCGCTGCGGCTGGCCTTGTCGATGGCGGCGGACGCAATCAGCCAGCCCTCCACTCCGTTGGACAGCTCGGTCCACTGGCGCAGGGCGGCAAACATCTGTAAAAATGGTATCTTTTGGGACATTCAGTCGGTCTCCTTTGTCCAAACATGGTGGTCAGACAGCAAAATAATAAAATCGGAGTGTTGCTTGGTCCAGGCAGGATTCCAGTCCCGAAAGTGCCAGTGGGACAGGCTGTCCAGCTGGACCCCCTCCGCCTCCTCCCGGACGGTCTGTAGAAACTCAATGAGCTGGTCCAGCTCCTCCCGGGAGCAGTCCAGGCTCACCTCCCGCAGGGTCTCGGGCAGCTGGCCTTCACTGTCCCACTCGTAACCGTAGGCTAACATGGTTTTCCCTCATTTCTTCGGCGGCCAATCCCAGTCGTACAGGGGCCGGCCCCCTCTGTGCCAGATTTTGATCTCCCGCCGGCCCCAGCCACTCTCAATGGACTGGGAGGCCAGCATCAGCTCCTCGGAAAAGTAGGTAAAGGCGCTGCGTAACACTGTTTCGTCGTCCCCCAGGCACTCTAAAATGGTGACCTCCACAATGTTCCGTACATCGCCGTCCCCGCTGGCATACATCTCCTCAACAAAGTCGATATACCGGCGGATTTTCTCCTTATCCCCGTTGGTTTTCAGCAGGGATTTCAGTACACCCAGCAGCGTCTCGCCTCCAAAGAAGACATGGCCCAGCAGCTCCCCGTAATCCTCCAGGTGCTTCTTATAAGTCTCCCGAAACTCAGGAAATTCCTCCGCCAGCTTTCGGGCAAACTGCTCTTTGTCCATCACAGCGTCTCAATCAGCTGGAACAGCTCGTCCACCAGCCGGTCCTGGGGGACCTTCTTCACAATCTCCCCTTTTTGGAACAGCAGGCCCTCACCCACGCCCCCGGCAATGCCGCAGTCGGCGGCGGCGGCCTCCCCGGGGCCATTGACGGCGCAGCCCATGACGGCCACGGTGATGGGCTTGTCCACCGCTTTCAGCCGCTCCTCCACCTCATTGGCCAGGCTGATCAGGTCGATTTTCGTTCGGCCGCAGGTGGGACAGCTCACCAGCTCCGGCCCCTCCCTTCGAACTCCCGCCGCTTTCAAAATCTCTCTGGCGGCGTAGACCTCCTCCACCGGGCCGGCGGACAGGGACACCCGCATGGTGTCTCCCACTCCCAGGGCCAGCAGGCCCCCGATACCCACAGCGGATTTCAGGGTTCCCATCCGCACCGTCCCTGCCTCGGTGACGCCGATATGTAGGGGGTAGCTGCTGCGCTCCGCCATCAGCTGATAGGCCCGCATGGTGACAGGCACGCTGGAGGATTTTAATGAGACACAGATATCGTCAAAGTCGAATTTATTCAGCAGGCGGATGTGCCCAAAGGCGGACTCCACCATGGCCTCGGGACAGATTTTGCCATACTTGGCCAGGATGGACTTTTCCAGCGAGCCGCCGTTGACCCCAATGCGGACGGGGATATTATGTAAACGGCAGGCGTCCGCCACCGCTTTGACCCGGTACTCCCCGCCGATGTTGCCCGGGTTGATGCGCACCTTGTCCGCCCCGGCGGCGATGGCCTCCAGGGCTAGCTTGTAGTCAAAGTGGATGTCAACCACCACGGGGATGGAACTGTCCTCTTTGATTTTCCCCACCGCCCGGGCGGCCTCCATGTCTGGCACCGCTACCCGGACAACCTCGCACCCGGCGGCGGCCAGCTCCCTGATTTGTCTCAGGGTAGCCTCCACATCCTGGGTGGGGGTGTTGGTCATGGACTGAATGGTAACAGGCGCACCCCCGCCGATGGGGACGCCGCCCACGTTGATTTGTTTCGTCATGGCGGATTCCCTTCCAATATTTGGTTCCTTAGTTGTACGTTTTTGTGCAACTATGGCAGACACATAGAAATAGTAATTGAGATAGACATTGCTACTGTCATTGTAACAGTGCCGCAGGGGGCGCGGCGGCGGAGAGAGAGAATTTCAGCTCAATGTCCGAACAGCTTGCCCACGTCGCTGAGGGTGACGGCCAGCATCAGGCACATGAGGGCCGCCAGCCCGGCCAGATGGACGTATCCCTCATATTTGGGGTCGATCTTCTTCCGAAACAGCCCATAGAGCAGACCGTTCAGCGCCAGGAAGAAGACCCGGCCCCCGTCCAGGGCGGGGAGGGGCAGCAGGTTCATCACCGCCAGGTTGACGGCGATCAGCGCCGCCAGATACCCCAGATTCAATGCAGCCTCGTAGAACGTGGGGGACTGGCTGCCCACCTCGCCCATCATATCCACAATGCCCACCGGCCCGGACAAATCCCGCAGGCCCACCGCCCCGGTGACCAGGTCTCCCAGGCTGATCCACACCACACGGACAAAGTCGATGCAGGTGTTCCAGGCATATCCCAGCTTGCCCCAGAGGCCCACCGGCTTCACCTCGGCCCCCATGGTCAGCCCCCGCAGGCGGGTGTAGCTGCCCTCCTCGTCGGTGCGCTCCTGATAGGGCAGGTGGACATCCTTCAGCTCCAAGCGCTGTCCGTCCCGCTCCACCACGAAGTCGATGGTCTCCCCCGCCCGGTCCAGGTAGAAGCGGGCGTTGCCGTAGACCATCACCCTGTGGCCGTCCACGGACAGGAAGCGGTCCCCCGCCATCAAGCCGCAGTTCTCGGTGCCATAGCCCTCAATGGGTCCGCCGTAGAGCTCCACGGGCACGACCTGCCAGGAGGCGTAAAAGACCACCAAAATCACCAGGCCGGTGAGGAAGTTCATAAAGGCCCCGGCGCACAGAATAATGATCTTCTTCCACCAAGCCGCCCGACCGAAGGACCGGGGGTCTGCGGAATCGTCGTCCTCCCCCTCCATGGCGCAGAAGCCTCCAATGGGGAGCAGCCGCAGGCTGTACAGCGTCTCCCCCTTTCCCCATTTAAGCAGGGCAGGACCCATGCCCACGGCGAACTCGTTCACCTTCACCCCCAGCGCCTTGGCCGAAGCGAAGTGACCCAGCTCGTGGGTGGCTACCAGAATTCCAAAAATCAGGACCGCAATGATGATATAGAGCATAGAGCGCCTCCAAAAGAAAATACGTGGGGATACGTCCTTGTAGGAGCGGATATTATCCGCCCCTACAGCACAGCCTCCCGTGCAGCTTTGTCTGCATCCAGGATATCCTGCATGGTGGGGTTTTGGACGGCTTTGACCTGGGCCATAGCCTTTTCCACCTTGCCGGCAATGTCCAAAAAGCCGATTTTCCCAGCCAGAAACTGTCCCACCGCCACCTCGTTGGCCCCGTTGAGGACGGCCCCGGCGGTGCCGCCGGTCTTTGCCGCCTCCAGGGCCAGGGCCAGACAGGGGAATGCCTCCAGGTCCGGTGTGCCAAAAGTCAAGGGCCCGCAATTCCACAGGTCCAGGGGTGCGGACGGCCCAGCCACCCGCTTGGGGTAGGTCAGGGCATACTGGATGGGCAGGCGCATGTCCGGGGCCCCCATCTGGGCGATCATGGCATAATCACAGTATTCCACCAGGGAGTGGACGATACTCTCCCGGTGGATCACTACGGAAATTTTTTCCGCCGGCATCCTGTACAGGTGCATGGCCTCCATGACCTCCAGCCCCTTGTTCATCAGGGTAGCGGAGTCCACGGTGATCTTGGCCCCCATGGACCAGTTGGGGTGGCGCAGGGCGTCCTCCACCGTCACGCTGGCCAGCTCCTCCCGGGTTCTGCCGTAGAAAGGCCCGCCGGAACAGGTGAGGATGAGCCGACGCACCTCCCCCCTGTCCCGGTTCCCCTCCAGACACTGGAAGATAGCGGAGTGCTCCGAATCCACGGGGTAGATCTTGGCACCGTAGTCCTTTGCCTCCTCCAGGACAAGGGGGCCGGCGCACACCAGGGTCTCCTTGTTGGCCAAACAGACCCGCTTGCCCTCCCGGATGGAGGCCAGCGTGGGCCGCAGGCCCGCCATACCCACCAGGGCGGCAATGGCCGTGTCGGCGCTGGAGATAGTCGCCGCCTCCAGCACCCCCTCCAGCCCACCGAGGACATGGACGTTGGTGTCCGCCAGACGGACCCGCAGGTCGGCGGCGGCCTTCTCGTCCGCCAGGGCGGCAATCCTGGGCCGGTACTGCCGGGCTTGTTCCTCCATCCGGCTGACGCTGGAGTTGGCCGCTAAAGCAACCGCCTCCATGCCGCAGGCGGCAATCACCTCCAGCGACTGCCGCCCAATAGAGCCGGTTGACCCTAACACTGTAACCTTTTTGCTCATAGTGGTGTTCCTTTCCGCCCCCCTAAGCTCCCCCTCTGGGGGAGCTGTCAGCCGCAGGCTGACTGAGAGGGCCCTCTCCGTCACGGCTCCGCCGTGCCACCTCCCCCAAAGGGGGAGGTCAACCGCTGCCTTAAGTCCGCTCGTCCTTCCGGCCCATCAGGTAATCCAGGCTGACGTTGAAATAGTCGGCCAGAAAAACCAAGCCGGGAACGGTAGGGTAATTTTCAGCGTACTCGTATTGCTGATAGCTTCTTATTTTCAGCCCGCAGATTTCCGCCATTTCCTTCTGCTTCAGGCCGCGCTCCTTCCGCAGCTCTCGAAGCCGCTCAGAAAATTTCTCCATAGACACCTCCGGCCCCTTGACACGAGTAATAAACTCGTTTATAATAAGCGAGTAATAAACTCATATAAAGGAGCTGTTTCCTATGACTGACATTCTCACCGCATTGTTCCTTGACAACCCCTACATCCCCAAGCAGGTCTATGCCTTTTGCAGTCAGCTCCCGGAATTTTGCGAGGCCGAGCAGGACTACGAAGCCGCCGCCTCGAAGCTGCGGGCGCGGCTGGGCTATGCGGAGTTCGAAGCCTTTGAGGAAACCCTCAACTGGCATATCGCCCGATATGCCCACGCCTATTATCTCTTTGGACTGGGCCTGCGTCAAGAGGTACTTTCCGCCTTGGCGTCCTAAAACGCGGGCAGAATCTCCACCAGCAGCAGAAGCGCGGGCGCGGCGAAAGTGGTGGAATCGAAGCGGTCCATCATGCCCCCGTGGCCGGGGAGAAGGGTACCGTAGTCCTTCACGCCGCACTGGCGCTTAATCAGGGAGAAAGACAGGTCGCCGATCTCGGTAATGACGCTGCCCAGCAGACCATACAGGGCCATGACCGGCAGCCTGACCGCGATCCCGCTGAAATACTCCACCAGCCAGCCGTAGAGCAGCATGCACAGACAGCCGATGACAATGCCGCCGATGTAGCCCTCCAGGGATTTGTTGGGGCTGACCTGGGTAATCCCCCGATGTTTTCCCAGGAAGACACCGAAGAAATAGGCCCCGATATCGGTAGTAAAGGCGCAGATCACTGGAAGAAGCACATAAAACTGCCCATTGTCAAACCATCTGAGCTGTACCAGAGCGGAGAGAAACAGGGGGACACCCACCCCGCCGAAGAGGCAGACAATGATATGTTCAAACCGAATCTCACGCCCGGTGCCGTAGCGGCCCAGAGCGGGGAGGAACAGCGCAGCCATCAGCAGAATGGCTACCGCCCGGGCAGTCCAGCTCCCATAGCCCGCCCCATGTCCCAGCGGAATCAGAGCGGCGGCCAGCGCGGTGCAGGCATACATTCCATTGTGATGGGCTATCTTGGCGGCCCGCAGCAGCTCGAAGGAAGCCATCCCCGCGATAAAGGCCACAATGACCGCCAGCGCGGCGGGACACAGAAAGAACAGCGCCGCCAGAAAGGCCGGTCCCAGCAACAGGCCCACGACAATCCGTGTTACCATTTACACACCTCCGAACCGGCGGTCCCGGCCCTGATAGGAAGCGATGGCCCGGTGCAGCTCCTCCTTGGAGAAGTCGGGCCAGAGCACATCCGTAATATAGAACTCCGAGTAAGCCGCCTGCCACAGCAGGAAGTTGGACAGCCGCAGCTCCCCGCTGGTGCGGATGACCAGATCGGGGTCGGGAACCCCCCTGGAGTAGAGGTAACCGCCGAACTGTTCCGCATCCAGGTGATTGGGGTCAGCCCTGCCGCCGATACAGTCCATGGCAAAGGCCTTCGCCGCCTGAACCAGCTCGTCCCGGCCCCCATAGTTCAGGCAGATGTTCACCTGGCAGCCCTCATAGTGCCGGGAAATCTCCCGGGTGCGCTCACACAGCTCCCGCAGCTCAGGGGTCAAGGGGGACAGATCGCCGAAAAACTCCATTTTCACCCGGTCTCGCTCCATCTGTCCGATGGCCTCCAGCAGGTACTTTTTCAAAAGTCCCATAATGGCCCCCACCTCCTCCGCCGGCCGCCTCCAGTTTTCCGAGGAGAAGGCGTAGACGGTGAGGTAATCCAGCCCGATGTCCTTGCAGTAGGTGGCGATGGTGCGGAAGGTCTCCGCCCCGGCGGCGTGGCCGGCGGGGCGGGGCAGGCCGCGCTTTCTTGCCCAGCGGCCGTTGCCATCCATAATAATAGCTATATGCCTGGGAAGGTGGGTAAAGTCCACCTGGGCCGGTCCATTTTTTTTCGTAAAGAGGGCCATCGCGGTCGCTCCTTTTTGCGTTTCTATACCGGGAAACGGGCCGGTGTCCTCACCGGCCCGCATATTGGCGCATTACACCGCCATAAGCTCCTTTTCCTTCTTGGCGGTCAGGTCGTCGATGTCCTTGCACCGCTTGTCAGTCAGGTCCTGGAGCTCCTTCTCCAGCTTCTTCTGGTCGTCCTCGGTGAGCTCAGACTTCTTGGTCTTTTTCTTGATATCGTCCATGGCGTCCCGGCGGATATTGCGCAGGGCCACCTTGCCCTCCTCGCCGTACTTGCGCACCTGCTTGGTCAGCTCCTTGCGCCGCTCCTCGGTGAGCTGAGGGAAGGCGAGCCGGATGACCCGGCCGTCGTTCTGGGGGTTGATCCCCAGGTCAGAGGTCTGGATCGCCTTCTCAATGGCCTTCATCAGGGACATGTCATAGGGCTGGATGGTCAGGGTGCGGGGATCCGGGGAACCGATATTGGCCACCTGGTTCAGGGGGGTGGGGGTGCCGTAGTACTCCACCGTGATCCTGTCCAGCACGCCGGCATTGGCCCGGCCCGCCCGGACAGCGGCAAAATTGGCCTTGACTACCTCGATGGTCTTTGACATCCTCTCGTCATAGTTTATAATCTCAGGGCTCATGGTTGGTACTTCCTTTCCTCACGTCTATAATTTTTCATGTTTGCGCACGTTGGGCAGGGGCAGGGCCTCCGCCCCGCAGGGCGAGACCGCTCAGCAGTCCACGATGGTGCCCACTTCCTCCCCCATCACGGCCCGGATGATATTCTCCGGATCCTTGAGGGCAAAGAGGAGGACGGGAATCCTGTTGTCCATGGACAAAGAGGTGGCGGTGGTGTCCATCACGGCAAGGTGCTGTGCCAGCACCTCGTCGTAGCTGATCTTGTCATACTTCTTGGCGCTGGGGTCCTTCTTGGGGTCGGCGGAGTAGACGCCGTCGATGTTCTTGGCCAGCAGGATGACGTCCGCGTCGATCTCGGCGGCCCGGAGGACAGCGGCGGTGTCGGTAGAGAAGAAGGGGTTTCCCGTTCCGCAGCCGAAAATGACCACCCGGCCCTTCTCCAGATGGCGGATCGCCTTGGAGCGGATGTAGGGCTCTGCCACGGCCTGCATGGCAATGGCGGTCTGCACCCGGACCTCCACCCCTTTCTGCTCCAGCACATCTGCCACAGCCAAGGCGTTGATGGCGGTGGCCAGCATGCCCATGTGGTCGGCCCGAACCCGCTCCATGGCATCTCCACCGTCCTTCAGGCCCCGCCAGAAGTTTCCGCCTCCTACCACGACACCCACCTGGACCCCCAACTCCACACAGCGCTTGACCACATCGCACACCTTGCCGATCACATGGAAGTCCAGCCCCCGGGATGCCTCTCCCGCCAGGGCCTCGCCGCTGATTTTCAATAATACCCGTTTATATCTTGGCTGCTCCATCGGAACCACTCCTGTTCTTTTTCTTGACCCTATTTTAATATATTTTTTACCGTTTGCATAGAGGGTAAGTCAAAGTTTTTCAAATTGTCCACAATTTGCCCATCCCCTGAAATTGGGGGTTGCATTTTCCGCGGGTCTGTCGTATAATGCTTTCAGACAACTGGATACGATGTCTTCAGGGCGGGGTGAAATTCCCCACTGGCGGTAAAGTCCGCGACCGGGCACTTAACACGTGTCCGCTGACCCGGTGAAACTCCGGGACCAACGGTTACAGTCCGGATGGAAGAAGATGTGTGTAAAACAATACACGCGCCATTTTGGCGCGCGAAAGCACGCCTCCTTGTTTGTTTTGACACCTGGAAGACAGCGCTCTTCCAGCGGTCAAATACAAAAAAGGAGTGTTTTTTATGTCCAATCCCGCCGCCATCGCCAAAGCAAAACGTTCCATCTCTGCCCGGGCTCTTACCGTCACCGCCATGCTCTCGGCGGTGGCCTGCGTGCTCAACATGTTCGACTTCCCCATCCCCTTCCTGATCCCCACCTTCGTCAAAATGGACATCTCCGATCTGCCTGAGCTGCTGGCCGCCTTTTCCCTGGGGCCCTGGTACGGCGTGGTCGTCACCTTCCTGAAGAACCTGCTCAAGGTGGTCATCAAGGGCACCTCTACCGCCTACGCTGGAGAACTGTGCAACTTCATTCTGGGCGCCGCCTTCTCCTTCACCGCCGGCGTGATCTACCACTACAAAAAGTCCCGTAAGACCGCCCTCATCGGCGCGCTGGCCGGCGCTGTGGTCATGGCCCTGCTCTCCATCCCCTGCAACTACTACATCTCTTACCCCGTTTACACCAAATTCATGGCCATTGACAAGATCATCGCCATGTATCAGTCCATCCGCCCCGGCGTCAACGGACTGATGGAGTGTCTTATCATCTTCAACGCCCCCTTCACCCTGCTGAAAGGGCTGCTCACTGCCGCCCTGTGTTTCCTGGTCTACAAGCCCCTCTCCCCTATCCTCCACGGCGCCGGCAAATAAATTTCAGCAGTCCTCCCTTAACCAAAAGCGGGACAGGTGTTTACCTGCCCCGCTTTTTTGTCAGACAAGAAGCCCCCGGGAACTATGTTCCCAGGGGCTTCGATTTGGAGAGATTAATCCTCGTACATCTTCTGGAGACGGAGAAGCTTCTCGTAGCGGGCCTTGGCGGCCTCCTCGGACTTGGCGAACAGCTCCTCGGCGCGCTCGGGGAAGGAGCGGGTCAGAGAGGAGTAGCGGGCCTCGTTGAGGAGGAACTCCTGATAGCCACCGGCGGGGGCCTTGGAATCCAGGGTCAGCTTGGCGCCCTCAGCAGCGGGGTTGAAGCGGAACAGGTTCCAGTAGCCGCACTCCACGGCCTTCTTCATCTCGGCCTGGCAGTTGGCCATACCGCCCTTGATGGAGTGCATCTCACAGGGGGCGTAGCCGATGATGAGGGAGGGGCCGGGATAGGCCTCGGCCTCGGCGATGGCCTTCAGGGTCTGGTTGGGGTTGGCGCCCATGGCCACCTGGGCCACATAGATATAGCCATAGCTCATGGCGATCTCGGCCAGAGACTTCTTGGGCATCACCTTGCCGGCGGCGGCGAACTGAGCCACCTGGCCGATGTTGGAGGCCTTGGAGGCCTGTCCGCCGGTGTTGGAGTACACCTCGGTGTCGAAAACGAAGATGTTCACATCCTCACCGGAGGCCAGCACGTGGTCCACGCCGCCGTAGCCGATGTCATAGGCCCAGCCGTCACCGCCGAAGATCCACACGGACTTCTTGGACAGGTAATCCTTCTCGGCCAGGATGTCGGCAACCAGCTTACAGGCGTCGCAGTCACAGTACTTCGCGCCGGACTCCTTCAGCTCCTTGGCATGGGCCTGGAACTGGGGCAGCTGGTCGCCAAACACTTTGCCTGCCTCGGGGCTGGAGGTGAAGGCAACGATGTCGTCAACGGTCATGATGCTCTCTTCCAACAGCTTGACATACTCCTTGGTAGCCTCAGCGTTGGCCTTGCCGTCCTCCATGGTATCCAGCCACTTCTGAGCGGCCTCCTTCAGGGGACCATAGGTGTGGGGCACGGCGATGAGGGCCTCGGTCTTGGCCTTCAGGCGCTCGCGGACGGCCTTCTGACCCAGATACATGCCCAGGCCGTGCTCGGCGTTGTCCTCAAACAGGGAGTTGGCCCAGGCGGGACCCTTGCCCTCTGCCGTGGTGGCGTAGGGGGAGGTGGCGGCGGGACCGCCCCAGATGGAGGAACAGCCAGTGGCGTTGGAGATATACATCCGCTCGCCGAAGAGCTGGGTGATGAGCCGGGCATAGGCAGTCTCGGCGCAGCCGGCGCAGGAGCCGGAGAACTCCAGCAGAGGCTTCTTGAACTGGCTGCCCTTGACGGACAGGTCGGCCATGTCCTCCTTGGTGGCGACGTTGGCTACCATATAGTTGAACACGTCCTGCTGGGCGGCCTCCTGCTCCTGGCCCACCATGGCCAGGGCATCCACCGGGCAGGTCTTCACGCAAACGGAGCAGCCCATGCAGTCCAGGGGGCTGATGGCGATGGAGAACTTGTGCTGGCCCTTGCCCTTGCCGGCCTTCACGTCCACAATCTTGGCGGCCTTGGGAGCCTTGGCGGCCTCGTCCTCGGTGAGGGCGAAGGGACGGATAGTGGCGTGGGGGCAGACGTAGGAGCACTGGTTGCACTGGATACACTTGGAGGAATCCCAGGTAGGCACGGAGACGGCCACGCCCCGCTTCTCATAGGCGGCGGCGCCCAGCTCGAAGGTGCCGTCGGCGTAGGGCTCAAAGACAGAGACGGGCAGGCTGTCGCCGTCCATCCGGTCCACGGGATCAAGGACATTGTTCACCAGATCCACCAACTTGACGGGACCGGTGTGCTTATTCTCCACGGGGGCGTCAACAGCGTCCTTCCAGGAGGCGGGCACGTCGAACTTCTTGAAGGCGGTAGCGCCGGCGTCGATGGCCTTGTGGTTCATGTCCACCACGTCCTGGCCCTTCTTCAGGTAGGAGTGGGTGGCGGCGTCCTTCATATAGCCGATGGCCTCGGCCTCGGGCATCACCTTGGCCAGGGCGAAGAAGGCGGACTGGAGGATGGTGTTGGTGCGCTTGCCCATGCCGATTTCCCGGGCCAGGTCGATGGCGTTGATGGTGTAGACCTGGATGTTGTTCTCGGCGATATACCGCTTGGCCACAGCGGGCATGTGCTTGTCGACCTCCTCGTCGCTCCACTGGCAGTTGATGAGGAAGGTGCCGCCGGGCTTCACGTCCCGGACCATGGGGAAGCCCTTGATGATATAGGCGGGCACGTGGCATGCCACGAAGTCAGCCTTGTTGATATAGTAGGGGGCGCGGATGGGCTGGTCTCCGAAGCGCAGATGGCTCACCGTCACGCCACCCGTCTTCTTGGAGTCGTACTGGAAGTACGCCTGAACATACTTGTCGGTGTGGTCGCCGATGATCTTGATGGAGTTCTTGTTGGCGCCCACAGTACCGTCGCCGCCCAGACCCCAGAACTTGACCTCGATGGTGCCCTCGGCGGCGGTATTGGGGGCCTTGTGCTCCTCCAGGGACAGACCGGTCACGTCGTCTACGATGCCGATGGTGAACTTCTTCTTGGCGTCGGCCTTGGCCAGTTCCTCATACACGGCGAACACGCTGCGGGGCGGGGTGTCCTTTGAACCCAGGCCGTACCGGCCGGCGATGACGGTCTTGTCGGTGATGCCTGCCTCGGCCAAGGCGGTGATGACGTCCTGATACAGGGGCTCGCCCAGGGAGCCGGGCTCCTTGGTGCGGTCCAGAACGGCGATCTTCTTGCAGGTGGCGGGGATGGCGGCAATCAGCTTGTCAGCCCGGAAGGGGCGGTACAGACGGACCTTAATCAGGCCCACCTTCTCGCCATGGGCGTTCATATAGTCGATGACCTCTTCGGCCACGTCGCAGATGGAGCCCATAGCGATGATCACCCGGTCAGCGTCGGGGGCGCCGTAGTAGTTGAACAGCTGATAGTTGGTGCCCAGCTTGGCGTTGATCTTGCCCATATACTCCTCAACGATCTCGGGCAGGGCCTCATAGTACTTGTTGGAGGCCTCACGGTGCTGGAAGAAGATGTCGCCGTTCTCGTGGGAACCCCGCATGGTGGGATGCTCGGGGTTCAGGGCACGGGCGCGGAAGGCGGCCACGGCGTCCATGTCCACCATCTCACCCAGGTCCTTGTAGTCCCAGATGGCGACCTTCTGGATCTCGTGGGAGGTGCGGAAGCCGTCAAAGAAGTTGATAAAGGGAACGCGGCCCTTGATGGCGGCCAAGTGGGCCACGGGAGCCAGATCCATAACCTCCTGCACGTTGCCCTCGGCCAGCATGGCGAAGCCGGTCTGGCGGCAGGCCATCACGTCGGAGTGGTCGCCGAAGATGTTCAGGGACTGGGCGGCCACAGTACGGGCGGAGACGTGGAACACGCCGGGCAGCAGCTCGCCGGCGATCTTGTACATGTTGGGGATCATCAGCAGCAGGCCCTGAGAGGCGGTGTAGGTGGTGGTCAGGGCACCCGCGTTGAGAGAGCCGTGGACGGTGCCAGCCGCGCCGGCCTCAGACTGCATCTCGATCACCTTTACGGTATTGCCGAAGATGTTCTTCTGACCCTGAGCGGCCCATTGGTCCACATAGTCGGCCATGGGGCTGGACGGCGTGATGGGGTAAATGCCGGCTACCTCGGTAAAGGCGTAGCTGACATACGCGGCCGCGTTGTTGCCGTCCATGGTTTTGAATTTTCTTGCCATAGAAGTTCCCTACTTTCTTCCTAATTTTGCTGGGGTTTTCTGCTCTATTTTACAGGCCTGTCCCCATCTGACCAATGGTCAAAATAGTTATATTCTCCATAAGAAAACAGTTATATCAGGACGGGCCAGTGGCTTCCCCGGCAGACAGGGAATACCTTGGGATGTCATGCTGTTTTAGTGTATCACTTTTTTTTCAGTTTGTAAACTTTTCTCCATAAATTTTCCCCGATTTCCGGCTGCTATCTTTTTGAAAAAAATACTTGCATTTTACCGGAGCATCTGTTATTATATCAATCGAGGCTTTTTTCAGACTGTCTCTACGATTCTCATAGCGAGGAGGTAAGCAACATGGCCAAATGCGAATTCTGCGACAAGGGCGTGACCTTCGGCATTAAGGTTTCTCACTCCCACCGCCGCTCCAACCGCGCCTGGAAGCCCAACGTGAAGCGGGTCAAGGCGATCGTGAATGGTACCCCCACTCACGTCTACGTCTGCACCAGATGCCTCCGTTCCGGTAAGGTCACCCGCGCTGTGTAATGGAATATGGCTGATAAAAAATCTCCCGTGGAATACCACGAGAGGTTTTTTATATTCCCGGGAGCCGGAAATATCCTTTTCCGCAGATTTTTCGGCTACAGGCCGCCCCTGCCAGCGGAAGCAAGGAATCAGGAATCAGAGAAGGCCGCCCATCGGGCGTCCTTTCTATGTTATGAAGCCTTTCCCTCTACAGGCATAGGCTCTGCGGCTGCTCCGCCGCAGGCCCTTCCTTTTATTGGAACATATCGCAGACCCGCTCCACAGCAGTCCTGGTGGCCTCAGCGCCGCCAAAGGCGGTGAGGCGGACATACCCCTCCCCGCTGGGGCCGAAGCCGGCGCCGGGGGTAGTGGCCACATTGGCACGGGCCAGTACCTGGTCGAAGAAGTCCCAGGAGCTCACACCGTCAGGGGTCTTGAGCCAGATATAGGGGGCGTCCACCCCGCCGAAGCAGGTCAGGCCGGCGGCGGCGAGGCCCTCCCGGATGACCCGGGCATTTTCCCGGTAGTAGTCGATATTGGCCATGATCTGGGAACGGCCCTCGGGGGTATAGACAGCGGCGGCTCCCCGCTGGACCACATAGGGCACCCCGTTGAACTTGGTGCACTGGCGGCGGTTCCACATAGTGTTCAGCTTCACACCTCCCCGCTCCAGCTCCATGGGCACTACGGTGTAAGCACAGCGGTTGCCGGTAAAGCCGGCGGTCTTGGAGAAGGACCGGAACTCAATAGCGCAGGAACGGGCCCCCTCGATCTCAAAAATGGTGTGGGGCACATTTTCGCTGGTGATAAAGGCCTCATAGGCGGAATCGTAGAGGATGACAGCCCCGTGGGCATTGGCGTAGTCCACCCAGACCTTCAGCTGGTCCTTTGTCAGCGCCGCGCCAGTGGGGTTGTTGGGAGAGCACAGGTAGATGATGTCGGGAATTTCCTCGGGGAGCTCGGGGGAAAAGCCGTTGGTATCCACGCAGGGCATGTAAATCAGCCGGTTCCACCGCCCCAGCTCCTCCTGATACTCCCCGGCCCGGCCAGCCATGGCGTTGGTGTCCACATAGACGGGATATACCGGGTCGCACACCGCCACTATGTTGTCCACACCGAAAATGTCGCCGATGTTGCCGCAGTCGCTCTTAGCCCCATCGGAGACGAAGATCTCCCCGGGCTGGATATCCACTCCCCGGACGGCATAGTCCCCCTGGGCGATGACCTCCCGCAGGAACTCATAGCCCTGCTCCGGGCCGTAGCCGCGGAAGCCCTCCGCTGTGCCCATCTCGTCCACCGCGGCGTGCATCGCCTGAATCACCGCGGGGACCAGAGGCCGGGTCACATCGCCGATGGACAGCTTGATGATCTGCGCATCCGGGTGGGCCTCGCTATAGACGCGAATACGCCGGGCCACCTCGGAAAAGAGATAGCTGCCGGGCAGCTTCATATAATTTTCGTTCATTTTTACCATAGAGAACCAGCTCCCCCTGGAATTTATTGGGGCAGACAGCCCAGCCGGCCGCTGTCCCTCTTGAATTATATCATAATTGAGGCCGCCCGTAAAGACATGAATCATCCCGTTTGCGCACAATCACAATCGAAAAAAGAGGTGTCGTCCATTGCTCTCAAACCCCGGCGGGCCGCTCCTCTTCCAACCGCTCAAATACTGGCATATAGTCCAGCGGCGCATCCACGGCCACCGTCCGCCGGCCTTCCAGCACCTCTCCGGTAGAGGTGAGCTTCCACCGTCCCCGGGGCAGATAGACCTCCCGGCGGAACTGATTCAAGCGGAGGATGGGCGCCGCAAGATATTTCCCGCCAAACATATACTGGTCCTGAAGCTCCCAGCACTTCTCGTCCTCCGGGAACTCATAGAACATGGCCCGCAGCAGCGGGGAGCCGTTCTCGTGGGCCTCGGCGAACAGGGTCTTGATATAGTCCGTCATAGCCAAGCGGATGTCATAATAACGCCGCATAATGGCGTAGTTTTCCTCCCCATAGCTCCACAGCTCATTGGGGTGGCCCGTATGCAGATAGCCGCCGCCCCAGTCCCGGCCGTCCAGGGGCGGGATGTTGTGGGGCCCCCGGTCGCCGTGCATCCGCAGCACAGGGGAATAGACCGCAAACTGGAACCAGCGGACCAACAGCTGCCGGAAATCCGGGTCTCCAGCGTCCTCTGTCATGAAGCCGCCGATATCGGTGGTCCACCAGGGAATGCCCGCCAGCCCCATGTTCAGGCCGCACTGAAGCTGGTCGGCAAAGGCCTCGAAGGTGCTGGGGATATCCCCGGACCAGATCACATTGCCATACTTTTGGGACCCGGCCCAGCCGCAGCGCAGCAGGTTCACCACCGGGGCGTCCTGGAGCCCGCTCATCTCGTCATAGAAGGCACGGCTGAACATCTGGGGATACAGGTTCCCGATGGACAGTGCGGGTCCCTCGCAGTAGCGGTAGTGCTCCTGGTCATAGGCACCCAGGTCGGGCTCGGTGTTGTCCAGCCAGAAGGCGTCAATGCCCAGATCATAGTAATTCTTTTTGCACACGTCCCAAATATACCGGCGCGCCTCCGGATTGAAGGCGTCGATCTCCACACAGTCCCCCTCATAGTCATAGGTCTGGAGGGCCCCTCGCTCGGTGCGCATCAGCAGTCCCCGGTCCAGCAGGGGGCCGAAGTTCTCCGAACGGCGGTCCACCGTGGGCCACACGGACACGGCCACCCTTGTCCCCATGGCGTGGAGCTCGTCCACCATCGCCTTGGGATCGGGCCAATAGGTCCGATCGAATTTCCAGTCGCCCTGGACAGTCCAGTGGAAGAAGTCAATGACAATCTGGTCCAGACGGATGCCCTCCTCCCGATACCGCCGGGCCACGGACAGCACCTCCTCCTGGGTGCGGTAGCGCAGCTTGCACTGCCACAGCCCTATCAGGTCCTCAGGAAACAGGTCCGCCCTGCCGGTGACGGCAGTATAGCTGTTCAGAATCTCCTTGGGGGCGCCGGCCGCGGTAATCCAGTAATCCATCTCCCGGGTAGACTGAGCGACCCACTCATAATAATTTTTTCCGAAGGTCACCCGGCCCACCGCCGGGTTGTTCCACAAAAAGCCATAGCCCAGGGAGGACACCGCAAAGGGAATGGAAATCTGAGAATTGCGTTGGGCCAGCTCCAGCACGCAGCCCTTTAAATCCATGCAGCTCTGCTGATACTGGCCCATGCCAAAGATTTTTTCCCTTGGATTGCTCTCAAACCTGACGTTCAGAGTGTACTCGCTACCACCAATCACGCCCTTCCACTCCCGGCTCACAATTTTCAGGCAGCGGCTCTCCCGGGAGATGGTGCCGTCATAGGACCGAAAATACTCTCGCAGAATCAGCCTGTCATCCTTAAAAAAGGATATTACTCCCGCATGGTTCACCTCCGCCCTGATACGTCCGTTGGTAATGGAGGCGCACTCCCGTTTGTTCACAGAGCCGTCGTCTCCCGGACGCTCCGTCTCCTCAATCGTGATCCGGGCTTCCACCGGTTCCATAGGTTCTGTCAGCGCCCAGAGGTTCCCGGAAAAATTGGGCCGCATCCCCGCGCGTACCCGGAGAGAATCCTTGCCCCACGGTTCCAAACAAATTCGTTCCCCTCTATGCAGGCACAGCAGCGCAGAGCCCTCCCTGAAAAATCTCATATCACATCCTCCTCACTGTGTATCTTCTTTCGTCTTTTCGATATCTATATATAATGTAATATAAACTTGGAATTTGTCAACCCATTTGCCTCCTAGGTTCCGGTGAAGTCGTTGTCCACGCCAGTGATCTTAATGACCGCTCCGGCAAGGCCTCTGTTGGAATCCGTGCTGTCTACCTTTTTGATGATCAGGTCATACAGCTCACGGGTCACAGTCAGTTCACCGATCATGATGGCCTGCACATCATTTGTCGGATGGTAGCTGGAGCCGGGACCAGCATATACGTATTCATAAACGGCGCAGGCGGTCACAGGGTCGGGCAGCAAACTGAAAATAGTGATAACTGACATAATGAATGCAACGATTCGTTTTTTCATATAGCCTCCAAAATGTTGTTAAACATGAAAAGAGGCTGTATTTCCCCAAAAAGGGTTGAGACACATCCTCCACCACGCAGCAGCAGTCCGCGCCGCAGGCGAAGTCAATGAGCGAGGAGATCGGAACGGGGAGTTCCCCGCGTTCAGGCCAGTGCGCTCCCGAACACGTTCCCAGGTAACAAACTGAACGCCGTACCTGGTGGGGTGGCCCGCCAGAACCACATCGTTGAAATCCGCCAGCAGCCTGTAGTCTCCCGTCAGGCCGCTGGCTGTCAGTTGGGGTGCTGCTCCATCTGGCGCATGTACTCGGCAGTGGTTTTGGTGATAAAGATTGCTTTGTCCAGAGCGGCGCTCCTGTGATCATCCGCCGTATCCTCCCGCCAGTACCTCACCGAGCCGGTATCCAGCGCGAGACAGAGACGCTGTCCGTCCAGCTCTATTGGCAGGAGGCCCTCCTCCGTTTCCGGTTTTACGGCGAAGCCCTCGTGCTGGAGGTTCAGGGTTAGTTCTTGGAAGTATCTGTTTTTTTCTTCTGCGTTCATTTTGATCCTCCTTGCTTTCTAATATAATGATAACTTTTTTCGCTGAAAAGTCTGGGGCCCTTTTTGATTTTGCCTGTTTTGAAAACAGGCGCTGGGAGTATTGTGTTTTCCTGGAAAAACAAAAAGCGCCGGTCTGTCAATTCCTTTAGAACTGACGGATCGACGCTCAATACAGGCGCTCAAAATCGTAGCGCCCTATTTGAAACTGTTGTGCCGCAGGTTTAAGTCCTGCCTGAGTGAATAGGAGGTGGGGAAAAATCTAAATTTTGAGGCCCTTGGATTTTCACTATCCAAGGGCCTCTGAGGTCTTGAAATCTCTCGGTTTTTTCACCAAAAATCTTTTTTGACCTCTTTTTCTGGTCCGAGTGGCGGGATTTGAACCCACGGCCTCTTGGACCCGAACCAAGCGCGATACCAAGCTTCGCCACACCCGGAAATCTTAATATAGTTGCCTATAAGCAACGAACGATTTAACTCACACCAAATTTCATTACAAATGATAACAGAAACTGATCCATTTGTCAAGGGCTATTTTAACAGGGAGTGTCCAAACGCAGAGCTAAAGGAAGTCAAAGAGAGAAAAAGGGACATTAACCTCCGGATGACATGAGCGACAGCGGTCCTTCTGCAATCTGAATCGGTTGTAAGAACCTGTATTCACAAAGGCAAAAGAATGTAGTAAAATAATGGCACGGAAAAACAGAAACGGGAGTCGTATCCCAGCGACTTGACTGATCAGCAGTGGAAAGAGGTCGCCCCCCTATATAGTGGGATGCGTAACTGTACGTGGACGTGGAGCAAACGGGAATTGACGGAGGGAAAAAGGAAAGATAGGAGGCGGCACATTGTAGTGGATGTGCTGGACTGCTTGTTGTCTGTTGTGGTTCATGCTGCCAATATTCATGACAAAAAAGGTGGAATATCTACCGCGAAACGAGCATATAAGCGGTTTGTGTCTATTCAAAAGTTCTGTGCGGGCGCTGGATACCAGGCCTGTTTGTTTCTGATTTGAAGGAACAGCTTGACCTTGATGTTGATATTTCAGAAAAATCAAGCCCCATCAATGGGAAAAACTTTCTTGGCGATGGGGGTGAACGCACCCTCTCTTAACTCAATTATTCCAGACGGCTCAGTAAAGATTACGAGATTTCCGTCTCTTCCGCTGAGGCTATGGTCGAAATTTCTCACTTCCATGCCTTGCTCAAACGCTTATGAATACAGGTTCTAACAGTGACTCCTGAAGAGGCTCAGGTAGTGCGCTGGACATTTGGACGGTATCTTGCCGGTGACAGTCTTCAATACTGGCGCTGTCCAAATTGAAAACGATGGCCTCGTGGAACAGCATCTCTGCTTTGGCTCCCATGTGACCTCTATTTTGATGAAATGTTCATGGTTGCACAGCAGGAAAAAATCAGCCATTCTAAGGGGTCTTGCATATCTGTACCAGATTTCGTGTGATCCGCCCGGTGAGTCCCCAGATGGCCCGCCCCTGCCAAGGGTAGACGGGGACGTTCTCCCACCCGTGCTGCCATTTGTAGTTCCGGGGGATACCGATGACCTCATAGGGAAAATCTTCCACCGGGGTGGGGATCAGCTCGTACTGGTATTCAATAGGGACGGTGTTCATCAGATGGGACAGGGGGACAAAAAAGACCTCCTCCACTTCGGCGGGGCTTGGGACCATCCGGTCCAGCGCTTCTCCGCCCACCAACCCCAGTACGGGCTGCATGAGAAAACTGGCCCGGTGGGCGATGAAGTCCAGCCGGCCCAGCAGCCTGATACCACCGGAGGGAATGGCCAGCTCCTCCCAGGTCTCCCGCAGGGCGCACTCCTCCGGGTTTTCTCCCGGTTCCATAAGCCCCCCAGGGAAGCAGACCTCCCCCGGCTGGCGGCGCAACGTCCGCGCCCGGACCTCGTAGAGCAGGTGCAGTTCTCCATCCCGCTCCACCAGCGGCACCAGCACCGCATAAACGCGGCGGGCATCCATCAGGCCGGGGGAGCGGGTGCGGAAAAGGTCTTCCAGTTGTTCAGGCTTCATACTGATCACATCCTCTAGGGGACAGCCTCCGTGCCGCTCCGCCTACATATTACATCTTCTCCGGTGCGGTGACACCCAGCAGGTTCAGGCCGTTGGCCAGGACGGACCGCACTGTGTCGGCCAGCTTGAGTCGGGCGGACAAGACGGCGGATTCCTCCCCTTTCAGGCGGCAGGCATTGTAGAAACGGTGGAAGTCCCCGGCTAGGGCGGTGAGGTAGCGATTGACGCGGCTGGGGTCGTAGTCCCGGGCGGCGAGATGGAGCTCCTCGGGGTACTGGGCCAGGGACTTCATCAGGGCCAGCTCCTCGGGCGCGGTGAGCACCCCGGCGTCCACACTGCCGGCGGCAGGAACCGCGGCCCCGTCCTCCTCAGCCAGACGGGCGATCAGCGAACAGATGCGGGCGTGGGCGTACTGGACGTAGTACACCGGGTTTTCGCTGTCCTGGCGGACGGCCAGGTCCAAGTCGAAGTCCAGGGGGCTGGTGGCAGCCCGGTTGTTGAAATAGTACCGGGCGGCATCCACGCTGATCTCGTCCAGGAGGTCGTGGAGGGCGATGGCCTTGCCCGTCCGCTTGGACATGCGCACCGGCTTGCCGTCCTGAAGCAGGTTGACCAGCTGCATCAGCACAATGACCAGCCGGTGAGAGCCGTCCAGACCCAGACCGTCCAGAGCCGCCTGGAGCCGGGCCACATGGCCGTGGTGGTCGGCCCCCCAGATGTTGATGACCAGATCGAACTTCCGCTCCTCGAATTTGTTCCGGTGGTAGGCGATGTCGGCGGCAAAGTAGGTATAGAACCCGTTGGCCCGGCGGAGCACGTCGTCCTTCAAGTCCAGCTTGTCCACCTGCTCCTGACTCTTGCCCTCGGCCATGTATTTTTTCTTCAGCAGCTCGGTGGTGTTCAGCCACAGGGCCCCGTCTTTCTCATAGGTCCAGCCCTTTTCGGTGAGCAGCCGCACGGTATCGGCCACGAAGCCGCTGTCATGGAGGGAGGACTCCAAAAACCACTGGTCATACTGGATACCATATTTGTTCAGGTCGGCCTTCATCTTGGGAATGTTCCGCTCCAGGCCGAATCGGGCCATCTCGGCGAACCAGTCTTCCTCTGAAGTCTCACCCGGAAAATCGTACGCATGTTTCACGTAAAACATTTGTGCTAGTTCTTTGACATCCTCCCCATGGTAGCCGTCCTCGGGGAAGGGGTAGTTGTCCTCTCCCAGCGCCAGCTGCATGCACCGGGCATAGATGGACCGGGCAAACTTGTTAATCTGGTTGCCCGCGTCGTTGACGTAGAACTCCTTCCACACGTTCCAGCCGTCCCGGGCCAGCACGTTGGCCAAGGTGTCACCCAGCACGCCTCCCCGGGCATTGCCCATGTGCATGGGGCCGGTGGGGTTGGCGGAAACAAACTCCACCATCACCTTTTTCCCCGCGCCCCCGCTGCCGGAGCCGTAAGTGGCCCCCTCCTGTTCAACGGCGCCCAGTACGTCGCCGTACCACTTGGGGCCCAGGGTAAAGTTGAGGAAGCCCGGGCCGGCGATCTCCACTCTGCTGAAATAGCTGCCCTCCAGCTCCAGGTTGTCCACGATGGTCTGGGCGATGGCTCTGGGGGCCATACGGAGGGCCTTGGCCCCCGCCATTGCGAAGGAGGAGGCGTAGTCCCCATGGCTCGTATCCTTGGGGATTTCGATGGTGGCCCTCACCTCCGCCCCGGCAGGCAGGGACCCTGCGGCGGCGGCCCTCTCATAGGCGGCCTCGGTCAGAGCGGCCACCTGGTCTTTAGCGGACTGTATCATGTTTGTCATTCTATTTCACCTTTTCTTTATAATAAAGCCACTCAAGGCTCCCTTCCCCGAGGGAAGCTTTTTCATCAAACGGGCAGATGATATCCGCCTCTGCAGTTATTGCTTCAAGCTGCCCAGGCCGCCCTCCGACTCTTTCACGTTGATGTGGAACACACTGCGGCCGGCCAGGGCGTGGTCCACCTCGATGGCGTAATCCACCTCGATGTCGCCCCCCTGGTCGTTCAGCTCGGCCAGCAGGTGGCGGGTATGCACGCCGATGGCCATAGCGCCATAGGGTGTATTGTACATGGACAAATGCCGGCGTCCCTCCTGGAACACCATCTGGGAATTGAACTCCCCCACCCGCAGGATGGTGACCTGCTCCCCGTCCACCAGGATGGTGGTCAGGGTGCCTCCCAGGCCAGTGAGCTCGCTCTCCTGGTAAGACAGGGTATAGCTCTCCCCCTCCCGGCTCAGCCGGCCGGCGGTGACCAGTTCCACCACATCGGGCAGCGCGCCCTCATATTTCTGCATCCCCTTGATGGAGATAACCACGTCCTTGTCCATTGGGGGACCTCCCATCACTGTGATCATTCCGATTTGGCGGGCCTTGGCCCGTCAGTCTGAGGTATTATACACAGTTTGGGGGCGGCTGTAAAGTATCTCTTTTATTGTATGTCATTTTGCCTGAAAAAACAAGGTGTTTTGCCGTGTTTCTCCATTTGACAAATTTGATTTGGGCGTTATAATAGCTGTAGACAGCGTGCTCCCGTCCCCTCTGGACGGGAGTGTATCATCGTCTCCCGCTGGAGAGGAGGAGCTTTATGAATCTGGAATTGAATAAAAAACAGTTCCGCCGTCTGTTGGATCTGGTATATATCGGCAATTGGATTTTAAACTCCACCCGGGGGGACGACCGCTTCGCCGACTACGACCAGGTGGAGAGCCTGCTCTTTGGCCGGGCCGCCCTGGAGGGAATGTCCCAGCTGGCGGAGCTCTATCAAGGGGAGATCGTCCCCTCCCGGGCCTTTGTGGAGGGGGGAATCCACGAGGCCATCGTGGAGTATGAGAACAACGTCTTTTTCGAGATCCTGGCCGAGGATCTGGCCCGGCGGGACATGGACGACGCCCCCATCGACGAGCACAACTACGCTGAGCTCACCAGCCGCATCGACGCCTACATCGCCGAGTTTGAGGAGCACGGAACGGACAACATATTGGTGGATATTGAGGATTGAATCCCGATCTGCCGCAACAAAAGGCCCCCTTTTAGAAGGGGGCTGTCAGCGAAGCTGACTGGGGAGCTCCATAACAAGCGCAAGGCAGCAAGAGAAAACCCTCCGTCATTTGCTTTACAAACGCCACCTCCCTTTGCGAAGGGAGGCTTTTTATTTTTTTCGCACCAGAAAGGTGAGGGCGAACCACACCGCCAGATACAGGGTGATGGCCGCGCCGGCGGAGCCGCCCACATAGTAGGAGGTCATCAGGCCGGCCACGCCGGCCAGGATGGCCCCCAGGAGGGAAAACAGGTGGTACTGCCCCATGTTCCGGGCCGCGTTCCGGGCGGCGGCCCCGGGAAGGACCAGCAGGGAGTTTATCACCAGCAGCCCCACCCAGGTCATGGACAGGGTAACCACCACGGCGATGGCCATAGAGAACACCGTCTCCTGCCAGAACACCTGGATTCCCCGGCTGTCGGCCAGGGCGGGGTGGACAGCAGAGAGCATAAGCTGATTGAAGGACACCGCCCACAGCAGGACCACCAGCAACAGAATCAGGGCCAGCACGCCGATCTTGGACGGCTCCACCGACAGAATATCCCCGATCAGCAGATTGTTGAACCGGGTAAAGGAGCGCCCCCCCAGGGTGGACAGGAAGATGCCCAAGGCCACGGCGGTGGAGGAGAACACTCCTATCACCGTGTCGCTGGCCAGGGCGGAACGGCGCTTCACCAGGTTAAACAGCAGGGCGAACAAAATAGCGAAAACTACCGCCGCCCAGGTGGGCTCTTGGAAGCCGCACAGGGCCCCGATAGCCATACCGGTAAAGGCGGAGTGCCCCAGGGCGTCAGAGAAAAAAGACATCCGGCTGTGGACCACCATGGTGGACAGGATGCCGAACAGGGGCGTGATGACCAGCACCGCCAGCAGGGCGTTTTTCATAAAGAACATGGACCCCGGCTGGGCCCACTCAAAGGGCAGCAGGTCCACCAGCGCGTACCAGATACTCATTCTCCGCCCCCCTTTCCCATCCGCAGGTGGAAGGTCTCGTAAAATTCCGGAGAGGAGAGCACCTCGTCCGGCGCCCCGGACTTCAGCACCCGGTGGTTGAGCAGGATCACCTTGTCGGCGAACTGGCCCAGGGTGGCAAAATCGTGGGTGGACAGGAAGATAGACAGATCGTACTGGGTGCGCAGTTCGTCCAGCATTTCCAGGAGCTGGTGCTCCCCCTCGATGTCCACCCCGGACAGAGGCTCGTCCAGAATGAGGATGTGGGGCACCGGCTCCAGGGCCAGGGCCAGCAGCACCCGTTGGAGCTGGCCCCCGGACAGCCCTCCCATGGGCCGGTCCAGGAGGTCCTCCCCATGGACACGGGCCAGACAGGCGGCGGCACGGTTTCGATATTTTTGAGGGATGGGCAGCCAAACCGGCCACCGTGCGGTGGCGGCAGTGAAGAAGTCCAAGACAGACACCGGGTCTCCCCGGTCGAAGCTGGGGGCCTGGGGGACATATCCCACCAGGGGCCGGGTGCCGCCGGTGAACTCGCCGTCGGCCAGCCGGATGGCCGGTCCCCCGGCGGGGGAAAAGGTGATTCTCCCCTTGTAGCTCATCTGTCCCAGGATGCTGCGGAAGAGGGTGGATTTCCCCGCCCCGTTGGGGCCGATGAGGGCCGCGATCTCCCCGCAGTGGAGATGGAAAGACACATCCTCCAGAATGGAGTCCCCCTCCAACCTGACGGACAGTCCCTCTAATTTCAGGCAGCAACTGTCGGCGCATCCGGCGGCCAGCCTGCCGTGTTTGATCTTTCTCATCCGTTGGGCACCGTCCCTTCTCCGCAAAAGCCGTTGATAATACTGCGAATGTTCCAACACAGCCGGAAGTAATGCTCTGCCCCGCCAAATTCCGGGTCGGAGGCACCGAGGCCGTCCATAAGCATGGTGAGCCGGGCCACCCGGCACCCGGTCTCCCGGCTGATGGCCCTGGCGGTTGCCTCGGAGCCGTTTTCTTCTGTAAAAATCACCGGAATGTTGTGTTCTTTGACCAGTTCAGTGATCTCTACAATCTCGTGGGCGCTGGCCTCGCTGCCCGCCTCTTCCTCGATGGAGGCCAACAGGGGCAGACCAAAGGCGTTAGCGAAATACTGGAAGCCGTCGTGGAAGGTGATCAGGCCGGGAACCCCCTGAGGCAGATGTTGCTCCAGCAGCTCCCGGGCGTCCTCCTCCACCCGGAGGAGAATTTCCTCCGTTTTCACGGCGTTTTCCTCATATTCGGCGGCGTGGTCCGGGTCCAGGCGGACCAGATAATTGCGCAAATCGGCCATCATGATCCGGGCGTTCGCCGGATCCATCCAGTAGTGGGGGTCCCAGTGGCCGTGGTCGTGGCCGTCGTGGCTGTGGTCGTCCTCGTCGTGGTCGTGGGACAGGCTCTCCAGCAGCTCCACCCCCGCTGAGCAGTCGATGACCGCCGCGTCGGAGGTCTTTAAGGCGTCCTCCAGAAAGTCCTCCAGCCCCGCGCCGTTGACGGCGATGACGTCAGCCCGCTCCAGTTTCTTCATGTCCGCCATGGACAGGGTGTAATCGTGGAGGCAGCTCACGCTGCCTGTGTCCAGCCGCTCCACCGCCACGCCCTCCACCCCCTCCGACAGTGCGGAGGCGAAGAGGTAGATGGGGTAGGTGGTGCAGACCACGGTGAGCCGGGCCTCCTCCCCGGAGGCGGGGGCACAGCCGGGAAGGAGAAACAGTGCCGCCAGCAGGGCGGCAGAAATTATTTTTTTCATTGGTTTCCTCGCTGCTTTTTTTGGGATTGCTACAGTATAACTCAATTTTTTCCATTTGTAAAGTAGGGCAGGGGTAGAACCCCTGCCCTGCATGACCCAGCCTGAATTTTACCCCAGGTCCTCAATTTTCATCCGTTTCAGGTCCTCCACCGTATCCCGGCGGCCCTTGTAGTGCAGCCAGATGCCGCCGAATACCGCCGTGGGGATGTTGGTCACCAGAAAGACTGCGCCAAGGGTGAGGAGGGCTTTGACGGGGAGCTCGGTTTTCTCCGTCTCCCCCCTGGGGACGCCCTCCTGGGCGGGGACATTGGTATAGTTCTCCTCCTGGGCCGGGACCACCTGGTTGGCCCCGCCTTCGATGACGCCGCCGTGCATGGTGGCGAACGCCCCCATGCTGAACACCATCATCAGGGACAGGGCCAGGGAGAGCCCCGGCAGGATCAGCCCCAGCTTCAGGCTCTTTTTGCACAGCCAGGCCTGGAGTGCCACCAACAGGGCGATGGGCAGAAAAAACATGAACAGTACAACGGGTATCATAACGATGATGAATCCAAAATCAAAGCTCATTACAATTCCTCCTTATTTTTCGTTTTCTTATACTCCGCGATGAGCAGCTTCGCGGTGTCCAGGTCCAGCTTCTCGTTCACCGCCAGTCGCTTGATGGTGGCGATGTAGGGGTCGGCGGCCACATCCTCGCTGAGGCGGATCTTCTGAATCAGCCGGTCCAGCCGCAGGCGCACCGTGGGGTAGGTCACCCCGTACTGCCCTGCTACCTCCTTCAGCGACCCGGACGCCAGGACGAATTTTTTGATGAAGGCCACGTCCTCCTCCTCCAGCCCGGCCATCCACTCGGGCAGCAGTTCTATCGACACAGGCTGTCCTCCTTTCTTTTCCTCACGGCCGCGCCCCGTCCCTTGGACGGGGGATAACTGTAGTATACGCTTTAATTTTATTAAAGTCAAGCTTTTATTTTATTTTTTATTTTGTTAAAACATCCCGCCTCCGGGGAGGCGGGCATGATCTTTAGCTGATTGCTGTTTCTCGCTTGTGTCCAGACAGCTCCAGGGGCCTTTACAGCTCCCGACGCCGAACCGCCTTCATTCCCCCGATGACCAGCAGAAGGAAGGACACCGCCAACAGGACGGTCAGTGTAACATGATCCAGCGCCCGGGGCCCTCCAGTCCCGAGAATCAGACGCCGGCACAGGGCGTTGAACACCGGGGACGCCGCGGCGGTAATCAGGGTAAACACCCCGGCCTTCAGCCAGGGATTCAGGGGCAGATACCGCAGACAGATAAAGTATGCCCACAAAAAGACGACCCCCACCGCCGCCAGAGGATAGGCCGCCCGAAACAGCCAGTCCCCGCCGGCAAAGAGGTGAATCACCGCCAGCAGAGGGAACACCCACACCGAGGTCAGCGTGACGCACAGCGGCAGGACATGCTCCCCATAAAACCGCCAGATGGCCCACCAGCCCCAGGGCAGGGCCAGACTCACCGCCGTGATGACCAGCCCGCCCAGGAGCCAGCGTCCCCCCGCGTAGAACCAGCAGGCCAGGAGAAGCTGGAGCAGGCATGCCGTCCCCGCCCCCAGGCAGACAGCCAGCCGGTTCCGCTCCACCAGCCAGGGCAGATTGGTAACGCAGAAGGACAACGCCAGTGCGGGCAGGACAATCCAAAACCAGCTCAGGGTGTGGTTGACGGCCAGATCACAGATGGGGCATACCACAAGGGCCAGTGCGTAGCCCGCCAGGCAGCACCGGCGGAACCACAGTCTGACCCTCCGCCAGATGGCGGCCTGCCGTTCCTGAGCATGGGCCTGGCCGTCGTCACAGGCGGTGAAAAACTCATGTTCGGAGATGCCCAGCTCCCGGCAGATGGCCGTGATCAGTGAGACGTCTGGATAGGACAGGTTCCGCTCCCATTTGCTCACGCTGGACTCAGTGACGAACAGCCGCCCGGCCAGCTCCTTTTGGGTCAGCCCCACCTCCAGCCGCTTCCTCCGGATGTAGGCGCCAAAGGATGCTTTTTCTTCCATCAGAATACCTCCTCAAAGGTTGGAATCAGCCGCCCCCAGCGGGAGCGGCCTGTCTCCAATCTAGCCTGGAGAGGGGATTTTGTCAAGAAATCCGCTCCATTTTCCCACTCGACCAACAGTCGAGTGGGATTTTAAGGGCGGTTTTTCGTCCGCTCCAGCAATTCCAGCAGAAGCTGCTCGTTCTCCTCTGCCGCCTGGGAGAGCTGGGCGGACTTCTCCCGCAGGCGGGCCAGCACGTTGTCATAATCGGCCATGAGTGCGTTGGCCCGGCGGATGGCCTCCTGACCGTCGAAGCGCTCCACATCGCCGGCGGCGGGCAGCCCCAACTCCTCCAGATAGCTGTCCACCTTGGGGTCGTAGACCAGCCCCAGTGCGGGCACCGCCATTCGGGCGGCGAAAATCAGGGTGTGCAGCCGCATGGCCACGCACAGCCGTGACCGGCCCAGGACCCCCATCAGCTCCCGGGGGGTGCAGGGCTCGTCCAGCACGCAGGCGGGCTCCTCCATCCGCTCCCGGACCCGGGCGGTAACCTCCCGGTCCCGCTCGGGCTGCATCAGCAGAAAGAGAATCTTCAGTCCATGGACGCGGCTCAAATGGTCGCACAACCGGGCCAGCTGGATCCAGAAGTCCCCCACGTCTCGCCACTCCCGCACTGAGACCACCACAAAGGACTCTGTACCCTCCAGTCCGGCCCCGGCCAGCAGTTGGGCCGTCCGCTCCTCCCCCGCCGGCTCCAGATGGAACACTGGGTCAGCGGTGACCTGGACGGAACGGGCAACCCCCATCTCCTCCAGCTCCCGGGCGGAGGCGTGGTCCCGGAGGGTGACCAGGGAGGCGCCCTCCACCACCCGCTTCACCCGGCGGCGGTTGGCCGGCCTGCGCACCGGGCCAATGCCGTTGGCATAGAGCATGACCGGCTTGCGCAACAGCTGGGCGCAGCGAATCACCGACAGATAGTAGACCAAAGAGCGAGTGGAAGTGGCGTCCTGGAGCAGGCTGCCGCCCCCGGACAGCAGGGCGTCACACCGGCGCAGGGCCTGGAACACCCGCCACACCCGGAATCGGGGGACGGCCTCCACCCCATACTGCCGCCGGGTCTGGTCCGGGTCGTTGGACAGTACGGTCACAGACACCTCATCGCTGACAGAACGGATCGCCTGGTGGATGGATTCCAGAATTGCGTCGTCCCCGGCGTTGCCAAAGCCGTAGTAGCCGCTCATAACCACATGATATTTTCTTCTCCGCACCTGGCCATACATGGCCAGGCAGTCGGCCGCCATCCTGCGCACCGAGTAGCAGTCGAAGATGATCTGTCGGCCATAGGCCCCCAGGCGCTCCCGCTCCTTCCTGGGCAGGTCGAAGGCGGCGGCGATATCGGACAGCAAGACCTGTGGCGCGGACAGGGGCAGTCCCCGGCAGCAAAAGTTGCCCGCCTGGGCCTCGGCCAGCTTGTCCGGTCCGAACAGACCATGATAGCCCTCGTTGCCCGCCACGATGACCGCCTTTCCCGCGGCCATCGCCTCCAGAGCCGCCCGGGACACCCCTACAAACAGGTCTCCTACCGCCACAATCTCATTAATATCGGTGCGGGGTCCGGTCATGGTGACACAGGGGCGACCCATCCGGGCGTTGATCTCCTCCGCCCGGGCCTTCAGCTTCTCAAAGACGTTGCCTCCTCCGGCAATCAGCAGCTGAACTCCTGGAACCATCCGGTCCAGCTCCGGGGCAATCTCAACGAGCTGTCCCGCCACAAGGGCCCGATCCTCGTCCATCCGGCTGACGTAGGAGAGGATGGGCCGGGACCGGTCCAGACCGAACTCCCGAATCACCCTCTCCCCGGAGATCTCCGGGGAAAATTTATTGGTGTCAATACCGTTGATCGTCACCGAGATATGCTCGGCGGGCAGGCCGTACTCCCGGATCAGATAGGCCTTGATATCGTCCGACACCGCCACGGTGCGCTCCCCCCAGTCGGTGAGGTAGCGCAGAGCGCCCTTGGTGTTAAAGACCCAGTGGGCGGTGGTGACAAAGGGGAGCTTCATCCGCCGGCACAGGGAGCCGCACAGAAAGGCGGGGATCCGGGCGTGGGCGTGGACCACGTCGGGCCGCTCCTCTCGGAGCACCCGGCCAAGGATCGCCTTGGCCCGGCACATGTCGCTCAGGCTGCGCCGATGGAGGGGGGCCTGGTAGTGGCGGATACCGGCAGCAGCGATCTCAGGGACGTAGACGCCCCCGTTGGAGACAATGACTACATCGTGCCCCTCGCTTTTCAGCTCCTTAGCCAACTCCACGATGTGGGTCTCCGCTCCCCCGATATCCAGGCCCATAGTGGCCATCAGTATCTTCATAGACCGCCCTCTCTTCTCTGCTCCCCGGCTGAGCGTCAAGTCATAATGTTAATCACAGCTCCCGCAAAGGTCACCTTGTTGGATCGGTAGGTCCGTGAGGCGTTCATCCCCAGCTCATACACCCGGTTAATGGAATAGGTCCGGTCGGTGACCACGCCGGAGCCCTCTATGGTAACGATCAGGTCCACCGTTCCCTCCACCTCCATCGGGACGAGAGTCCCGTTCTGAAAGCAGTCGGACATGATAATTCCCGGGTCGTTCAGCACCTCGACCTGGGTGATCTTCCCCACCGGCCCGTTGCCGCTGGCATAGCTGGTGTCATAGACGCTGTCTCCCACCTGGATGGCATCGGCCAGATAGGTCTCCGCGCCAACGACCCTGATCTGGAAGGCGATGGGCTGCGTCTCCACATTGGAGCCGGTGGGCGTCTGGGTATTCTTGACCCGCAGCGCCACCGCCATAACGGCCACTACCACTACCACCAGCAGATCAATCACGCTGATTTTGCCGAACAGGCGTCCCTCTCTATCAATAATCTTCATCCCTGCGCCTCCTCAACCTCAATCGCCACCACGGGCCCGCTGCCCATGTAGCCCACGCCTCTCAGATAGGCCATATCGCCCACCCGCAGCTCATAGGCGCCGTCCACCATGGTGGTCCGCTCCGTCACATTGCAGGGGCTCTCCAGGGTGACGAGCACGTCCTCAAAGCCCTCTACCTCCGTCCAGACGTACCGCAGGCTCTCCCGGTCCGGCACCCGCTGCCGGCAGGGCACCGCCTGGACGTCCACCACTTCTCCCAGCACGTAATTCTTAATATTGTCCGCGATCTGATCCCCCTTCTGGATCAGGGCGCTGGTCCCCTCGCTCCAGTGCATCACCCGGACGGTAAAACGGACGGTGGAGTTGTTTGTGGGGACGGTCTCCTGGGGGACCTCTGGCTTCATAGCGTTCCACAGCAGAAAGGCCCCCACCGCCAGGGCGGCCAGCAGGACGATGCCGTCGAAGATATTCAGTCGCAGGCGGAATTTTTTCTGTTCCATGATTTGGCTCCTTTCAGGATATCCAGGTAGATATTCTCAGTATTTCGGGCGAATGCCTCGCCGGTAAAGGTGCTCTCGTAGAGGGCACGGGCCTTCCGGCCCATGGCTTCCCGTTCCTCCGGGTGGTCCATCAGCCGCTCCATGGCGGCTGACAGGGCCTCCGGGTCCTGACTGGGGAAGATCAGGCCGGTCTCACCGTCCTTCACCACCCAGGGGTTTCCGCCGTAGCCGCTGGCGATGGTGGGCAGGCCCAGGCTCATCCCCTCCAGCAGGGCCATGGAGGTGGCCTCCGTGCCGTAGGAGCAGTTCAGCTGTACGTCCAGGATGTTCAGCAGCTGGGGCACGTCGGAGCGGAAGCCCAGTAGCCGCACCTGATCCTCCGTCCCGGTCTCCACCAGCGCACGGTCCAGCTCCTCCTCGAAGGGGCCCTCCCCCGCCGCAAGAACCACAAAGCCGGTCCGCCCCCGGTCCCGCAGAAGCTTGGCGGCCTCCAGCAGATACAGGTGGCCCTTGTAGTCCTCCAGACGGGCCAGAATGCCGAAAACCACCGCACCCGCTGGAATGTCCAGCTCCTCCCGCAGGGCCGCCCGCTCCTCCTCCGGGGTCCGGGGGACGGGAGCGGTGCCGTTCATCACCACCGTGATCTTTCTGGGGGAAACGCCCGCCTGGACCAGATTATCCCGGGACGCGGGGCTGACAGCGATGATCCGGTCGGCGAATAGCTCGTTGACCAGCTTGTTGACCCACCGGCCGGGGGGATAGCGCAGCAGGGGGGAGACGGGGAAGGTGGAGTGCCGGCTGTATACGACAGGGATGCGGCAACTCCTGGCCGCCACCCTGCCGGAGAGACAGCCATGGGTGTGGACCAGGTCGGGCTTTACCTCCTGGAGCAGCGCCCTCAGCGCCTTCACGTCCGCCCGGCTCCAGGAGCGGTCGGCGATGCCGTCTACCTCATAGACCCGGGCCCCGGCCTCCTCCAGCGGCCCCTTCAGGGCGCTGCCCCGGGGCAGCGCGGCCAGCGGCTCAAATTGCTCCCGGTCAGCGTAACGCAGATAATTCAAAATCACCCGGCCCGCGCCGCCGAAATTGGTGTCGCTGATGATGTTCATCACACGGGTCATATCGCCAGCAGCCTCCCCTCCGGCAGCTTGCTCCGCTTGGCGCACAGCGCGCCCATGGCCAAATAGGCCCAGAAGAGAAAGAGCACCCGGTAATTGTAAAAGGAATAGTCCGTCATGGCCTGGACCAGGAAGCCGGCCGCACCCCCGGTGAAGGCCAGCTGGTGAAGCCGGGAGGTCCAGTCCTTCTCCCGGCTGACCGCCGTACACATCATGCGGAAGAAGACGAACAGCAGGACCAGGAAAACGGCCAGGGCGGCCACTCCCGCGTCGCACACGATCTGCAAAAACAGGTTGTGGGAATGGGGGGCGTCGATCCCGTTGAGGCGGTAGGCGGGGTAGACCATATTGAAGGCCTCCGTTCCCGGACCGATGCCGCACAGCCAGTAGTCCTTCAGCATAGCCACGGTGCCCATCCAGATGTGAACCCGGTAGGCGGTGGAGGCGTCGGCCAGGTTGCCGATGCTGGCAAAGCGGGCAGTGACCGTCTCCGGCAGGAGGAACCACATCACCGCCAAGGCCGGCGGGATGAGCAGCATCAGCCGGGGGTTGAGCAGGACGAAGAACACCGCCCCGGCAAAGAGCAGGCCCAGCCAGGCCCCCCGGGAGAAGGTGAGGATCATGCACAGGCACATCAGGGCACAGCACACGAGATAATAAATCCTTCCCGCCCACTCCTTTTGGGACAGCAGCTTGGCCCCGCCGATGGGGATGGCCAAAATCAGATACTGCCCCAGCATGTTGGGGTTGTCCAGGGTGGAGGGCACCCGGAATTCAATGGAGGAGAACATATCGCTGTCCACCCATGCGGCGGACTGATAGCCCCAGCGGAAAATATACTGAAAAATACCGTAGGCCGACACCAGAGTCCCCACCAGCACCACCGCCCCCAGCAGCACATCCAGCTGACTGCGGTTCTCCACCGATTGATACAGCACCACCGAGGAGAGGATAAAGGCCACCGTGAGCAGGCCGGGATTCCGGCTGGCCTGTGGATTGACCGAAAAGATCGTCCCCGCCAGATAGACGGCGGCGTACAGGATAATATACCGGTTGATGGGGGACCAGGACAGCTGCCGCTCCCGGCTGCGCACCAGCGCCAGCAGCAGGGCGCAGAAGCCTATGGCCGCCATCCCCAGCACCGCCATGGTGGGCATCAGAGGGGCCAGGGCGGTAGGCATCAGGCACCAGAACCAGGTGTTGCTGAAAACGCTTCCGTTGAACAGCCGCTCCAGCCTCAGCTTCTCATACAGCCAGCACAGCCCGCTCCGGACCAGACTCCAAAGCCGGTAGAAGACGCTGTGCTCCGACAGGGCGCTGGTCCATCCGGACGGGTGGAGAAACCAGTGGACCACCCCGCTGGATCTCCACTGCTCCCCAAACCACCGGCTTATGGCCATCAGCCCCCGCCAGAGCAGGCTGGCATACAATACATTCATCACTCGTTCCATGTCTCAACCTCGCTTTAACGTCTTTTTCATCAGGGACAGGCACAGTCCGGCCTCCTTCACCCGGAGGGCCAGGGTCAGAAGGAAGTAGAGCGCCGCACCGCCCAAGGCGCACAGGCCCAGGCAGAGAATCTCCCCCAGCTTGCCCTCAGGAACCGCCCGGGACAGCGCCCCCAGGCCGCTCCAGACACACAGGCCCATCACCAGGGCGGCCAGAGCCATCTTTGCCAGGTTTCGGACCGCGCCACCCTCCAGCACACCCTGCCCCCGGCGCTGGAGAGGCAGAAAGAGGAACAGAGCGTACACCGTGGATGAGATAGCGCTGGCCAGGGCAAGTCCTGCCACTGACAGCCTGTCCGCCAAAAGGGCGCACAAAGCGATATTCACCAAAATGGACGCTCCTCCCGCAATAAGCGGAACCCTCCCCTGCTGTTTGGCAAAGTAGGCCCGGCTGAGGATGTTCTGAAGGGCATAGCCCGCCATGCCTAGGGACATCCAGCCCAAAGCGGAGGCAGTGATGTCCACGGCGAAGGAGTCAAACCGGCCGCCGCCGTAGATCAGGGAGATCAGCGGCCGGGCCACCGCCGTCAGTCCCGCCGACATCGGCAGGACAAAAAACAGACTGATGTTCAGGGTCTGCCGGACGGTGTCCTGAAATTCACCCTCTCTGCCCCCGGCGGTGAGCCGGGACAGCTTGGGGAAAATGACATTGGTAATGGACAGAATAAAAGTGCCCGCAATGACCAGGTACAGGTTGGAGGAGTACTCCAGGGCCGAGACCCCGGCTCCCTCGTACAGCCGGGAGCCGAACCGGGCGTTGATGGCCTGATTGACCGGCTGCACCCAGGTGGACACCATCACCGGACCCATGAGAGCAAAGACTTTCCTCATGCCCATGGAACCAAATTTCAGGCAGGGCCGGTAACGGAATCCCAGCCGGGCCAGGGGCGGAAGCTGAATCACCCCCTGGAGCAGCCAGCCCAGCAAATAGGCACCGGCCAGACCATAGATGCCCAGTTCCCCGTCCAGCGAGAAGAAGTAGACAATGATAACCAGATTTGACACCGCCGACATAAGGGCGGGGGTGGTAAAATGGTCCTGGGCCTGAAGCACCCCCACCAGGGAGAAAGCAATTCCGGAGAAAAACACCGTGGGGAACATCACCCGGGTCAGGGAGACCGCCAAAGTGGTGGTCTGTGGGTCGGAATAGTCGGCGAAAACAGACACAAAGGGCTGTGGGAAAACCATTCCCACCAAGGCAAACGCCCCGGTCAGCAGGGCCGCCGCAGTGATAAATCCACCGGCAAATTGGAAGGCCTCCCTCTTCTCCCGTCGCTCCAGATACTCACTGAACACCGGGATGAAGCAGGCGGCGATGGCCGAAGCGAATACCGCGTCGAAAAACACCCGAGGAATCCGGCTTGCGGTGAAAAAGGCGCTGGCCGCGGGACCTGTACTGTAGTGGATGGCTAACAGGCGGTCCCGGTACAGCCCCAGCACCTTGCCGATCAGGGTAACCGCCATCACAAGGCCGACGGTCCTGGCTGCGCTGCTCTGCCGCTCCTCCAGAGCGCTCACCCCTTTCAAAAGACATAGTTAACATATTTTACACCCTGCGACCATTTTTTTCAACCACCCATTCCTGAATGTTTTTTGAATTTGTGTAGAAGTACAATTCTTTCGAAATAAACGGCTTTAAAACAGTGCCGCACACAGCAGCTTAATTTCCGATGCTCTTAGCTAAACTGCCCTGTTCCAGAATAAAGTTAATCAGTTTGCGCTGAACGGAACCTGACTTTTTTTTCAGATAGGAGAGATAAATATTCCGGACCGTCAACGGGTCATCCGGCTGATAGAACACAACTCGGTCCGTTGGCGACACATACTCCGGAATTGTAGAGCGCAAGAAGGTAATTCCCCTGCCTTCACAGACCAGATAATAGGCGGTCATCATCTGTGCGCAATACATAGAGACTTCAGGGGTGAAGCCCGCGTTCTCACAAAATTGAAAGCTGCGGTTATGGCTGTCTGTCCCCTCCTTCAGAAGAATAAAGGACTCACCCTGGAAGGCTTTCAGGGGAATCGCCGGCCTTTTGTGGTCCGGATGTCCACGCCGCAGAAATTCCTCGAAGGAATAGCAATATTTTGATAAGGTCTGATTGATCCGGTAATGGGATGGAACGGCCAGTACCAATTCCTCAGAAGCCCAAGGGATGGTCTGGACCTTGGGATCTTCCGGACATTCAGCTTCCAGAAGAAAGTCCAGGCGTCCGTTCAGAAGCTTTTCCAGCAAGGTCTTATTGTCCCCCTCCGTAAAGGTCAGGGTCACCTGGGGACACTGTAAACGGAAATCCTCCATCAGGACCGGCAGCACATAGGTACAGAAAAACATGGAGCTTCCAATGTGAAGTTTGACTTGTCCTGTATTCTTTAAGCTTCGGAAATGCGCCTGCAGCTCCTCCTCAATCGCCATGATCCGCTCTACCTGCTCAATATAATACAGTCCAGCCTCCGTCAGAGAAATTGGCTTGGTACTGCGGTCAAACAGAGACAGACCCAGCTCCTGTTCCACCTTTTTCACTGTGGCACTCAGCCAGGGCTGGGATACATACAGCCTTTGTGCCGCTTTTGAAAAACTTTTTTCCTGATAGACCGCATAGATATACTCTTTATAGTTTGTCACTGCGCCCTCCCCCTCATAAGAAAAACCATATAACGTCTTTAAGTTTTGCGTATTTTACTTTTTGCTGTTTTTATGGCTAAATAATATCAGAAAACAAAATCCAACGCAAGGCAGTTCGCAAGATTCTGTCAACAAATCAAATTGAAGGAGGCAAATCTATGGCGGTAAAAATCGCCGCGCGGATGGACCGGATGGCACCTTCCGGCATCCGCAAGGTCAATGAGAAAGCACTGGCAATGGAGCGGGCCGGAGAAAAAGTCCTGCACTTTGAAATCGGACGGCCTGATTTCGATACTCCGGATTACATCAAAAAGGCGGCCTGTCAGGCCCTGGCTGAGGGTAAAGTACACTACACCTCCAACTTTGGCCTGATGGAGCTGCGTCAGGCCATCGCCGATAAGTTGAACCGGGAAAACGGCGTTGACTACAAGGCCTCTGAGGTTCTGGTAACAGTCGGTCTCTCTGAGGCGGTCTTCGCTGTGCTGGCCACCATCCTGGAGGAGGGAGACGAGATTCTGGTTCCAGACCCGGTATGGCTCAACTACATCAACGTGCCCAATCTCCTCGGGGCCACGGCTGTCACCTACGGTTTGAAGGAAGAGACCGGCTTCCAGCTGGACCTGGAGGAGCTCCGGGCCAAAATCACCCCCAAAACCCGGGCGGTGGTCATCGTCACCCCCAACAATCCCACCGGCGGCGTCCTGGCCGAGGATATGCTGAAGGATCTAGCTGAAATCGCTGTTTCCAACGACCTGATGGTCATCTCCGATGAGGTATACGAGCGGCTGGTCTATGATGGCGCCAGGCATATCAGCATTGCCTCTCTGCCCGGGATGAAGGAACGCACCTTCACCATGAACGGCATGTCTAAAGCTTACGCCATGGACGGCTGGCGGCTGGGCTATGTGGCCGCCCCCGAGGAGTATATCCTGGCGATGAACAAATTCCATCAGCACAACACTACCTGCGCGCCCAACTTCGTCCAGGTGGCCGCCATCGCCGCCCTCACCCAAGAGGGAGACGAGGTCAGAGAGATGGTCAAGGAATATCAGCGCCGCCGGGATTACGCTGTACAGGCTATCAACGCCATCCCCGGACTGAGCTGCCAGTGCCCCAAGGGCGCGTTCTATATCTTCATCAACTGCAAATCCTTGGGAATGACGTCCTCTGATCTGTCCGCATATCTTCTGGAAAACGCCAAGATCGCACTGGTGCCCGGCGACGTGTTCGGTCCCGGCGGCGAGGGCTATCTGCGGATGTCTTTTGCCAACAGCTATGAAAATGTTGTGGAGGGGTGTGAGCACCTCCGGCAGGCAGTCGAACAGCTCAAAAAGTGATTGGAGGAATTTATAAATGCGTCTCGCAACTATAAATCATAACGGTGCTGAAATCGCCGGTATTGTCACAGCAAAAGGAATTCTGCCCATCACGGCCCTGAATCAGGCCAAGGGCAGCAGCTGGAGCACCGACATGATGTCCCTGATCCAGGCCGGTGAAATTCCCGCTCTGACGGAGTGGTACAATGCCGGCGGCAGGGATGAGCTGGACGGCCTGCCCGGCCTTGTCCCCCATGACCAGGTGGTCTATGCTCCTCTGTACCGCAATCCCAAACGTATCTTCGGCATCGGCCTGAACTACGTGGACCACGCCGGGGACATCGGCTCCGCCGCCCCCACCGGCTTCCCCGGCAGCTTCTTCAAGATGGCGGACACCCTTATCGGCCCCAACGACGAAATCAAGCTCCCCACGCTGAAAGAGGCCCAAAAAACCACCGCTGAGGCGGAGCTGGGCATCATTATGGGCAAAGACTGCCGGGATGTGTCCGAAGAGAACTGGCAGGATGCCATTGTGGGCTACACCACCATCCTGGACATGACTGAGGAATCCATTCTCAAGGGCAACGACTATGTCAGCGGCAACCCCCGCTATCTGTGCATTGTGAAGAACTTCCCCACCTTCTTCTCCTTCGGTCCCCAACTGGTCACCCCTGATGAGGTGCCCGACGTGCTGAAGCTGGAGGTCCAGTCGGTTCACAACGGACAGGTCTATGCCCAAAACGTGGTGGCCAACATGACCCACCGTCCCGCCCGGCTGGTTTCCCTCCACAGCAGCATCCAGGGCTGGTACGCCGGCGACATCTTGTCCACCGGCACCCCCCGGGCCTTCCACATCCAGGACGGTGACGTGGCCGAGTGCCGCATCGTCGGTCCCGACGGCTTCGAGATGGCTCCCCTGGTAAACCCGGTGGTAGACCTGAAAAAACATCCTGAGAAGGAATAAAAAGATTGGAGAGATAATAATGAAAGCTACTTTCGTTCTGACTCCCGCTGAAGCCCGCCGCCTAATCGCCAAAGCGGTCATCCAGATGCCCGAGTTCCAGAAGGCCTGGAAGGATGCCTATGTCCTTCTGGCCGGCGGCACCACCAACGCCTTCATCGCCCAGGAGCTGGGCTATCATGTGGAGCCCGGCCTGTGCACCGTAGGCAGCAGCACCGACGGCCTGCTGTGCGTCACCGAGCCCTCCAGCCGCAAGAGCTTCCCCAATGTTTTCTATAAGGGCCAGCCCGTGGACAAGAAGATCGACGAGGCCCTCCAGGACTACCACGCTGACACCGTTATCATCAAGGGCGCCAACGCTTTTGACCTAGACGGCCATGTGGGCGTCATCACCTCCGGTTTTAACGGCGGCACCGTTCCCAACTTCATCGGCTACATGACCAGCAAGGGGCTGAAATACATCTGCCCTGTGGGCTATGAAAAAATGGTTCCCAGCGTTCCCGCCGCCAGCCGCGCCTTGGGCGGAGCCAATCATATTGACATCTCCATGGGCGCCGATCCCGGCTTGTATTGCCTGTCCAGCGCCGATATCGTCACTGAGGTGGAGGCTATCCAAATGATGTTCCACTGTGACGCCAAAGTGGTATGCGCCGGCGGTATCGGCGGCAACGAGGGCGCTCACTACTGGGCCGTGGATGGCGAGGAGGCCAACATCAAGGCTCTGGTGGACTTTCTGGAAAAAAATATCAAAGGCGAGCCCCCGGTCAAGGGAAACAAGGGCAACTGCTCCAACTGCCGCTACCCCGGCTGCCGCTACAATGGCTTGCAGCCCGACCAGCTCCCTGACTGGATGAAGAAAAAAGGGATCGAAAGGTAAATTCAGCCGCGTATCGTTGGCACGCTCTTGTGAAAAATCCGTTTAGGGGGAATCTATGATGAACCTCGGTTTGCAGGATAAAGTGGTCTTATGTATGGCCTCCGCCGCCGGTCTGGGGAAGGGAATTGCCGCGGAACTAGTCCGCGAGGGAGCCCGAGTTATGATCAGCGGCCACAACCTGGACAGACTCCAGGCGGCCCAGGCAGATATCGAGAGCGAGACTGGCCGCCGGCCTGAGATTTGCCTGTGTGATGTGAACAAGGCCGAGGATATTCAAGCCCTGGTGGACCGCACCACCGAGACGCTGGGAGACATCTGGGCGCTGGTGAATATGGGCCCCGGTCCCAAACCCGGCCCCTTCGATTCCCTTGCCGATACCGACTGGGAAAATGCCTTTCAAGCATGCCTGCTGTCCTATGTCCGCACCATCCGCGCCGTACTGCCATCCATGCGCCGGCTGGGTGGGGGCCGGATTCTCAACTCCACCAGTTCCTCTGTCAAGGAATGTCTGGACAATCTGATTCTGTCCAACTCCATGCGCTTGGGCGTGGTGGGCATGAGTAAAACCCTGTCCTCCGAGTTGGGCGGAGAAAACATCCTGATTAATGTCATCGGTCCCGGCCGTATCAGTACCGACCGAATTGCCAGCCTGAACGCTATACGGGCGGAGAAAGCCGGCATTTCGGTAGCCGACTACGAAAAGGAGGATCTGAAATCCTTTCCTCTGGGGCGCTACGGCACTGTGGAGGAGTATGGACGGCTGGCCGTTTTCCTCTGCTCAGCGGCCAACACCTATATCTCCGGTCAAACCATCCTGCTGGACGGCGGCATGACCCGCTCTTATTAAACCAAATCCGTCCCCCACTCAGCCTTCTCTGAGTGGGGGACGGACCATTTTTCCAAATAAAATTATCTCGACGTCTCCCTCCGGAATTTTTCCAGATAGGCGTCCTGGAGCAGCTTCAGCCGCTGGGGGTCCTTTCCGCCAACTGGTATCCAGTCAATGGATTCCACCCGCATGCACAGGGCGCTGGAGCTGGTGACAATGGCCTCATCCGCATTCATCAGCTCCACCATGGAGAAGGGCTCCTCCACCGTGGGAATACCATGTTCTCTGGCCAGAGCTAGCAGATGCTTTCGGGTAATACCGGGCAGAATCAACTCATCGGCGGGAGCGGTGCGCAGCACGCCGTCCTTCAGGATAGAGATGTTACTGTGGGCGCACTCGGTGACTCGGCTGCCCCGGTGGAGCACCGCCTCGTCACAGCCCGCCTCCAGCGCTCTCTGATTGGCCAGAACGCTGGGAATCAGGTTCAGCGTCTTGATATTGCACAGCTTGAAGCGGATGTCCTCCAGCGAGATCAGTTTATAGGGGATATCCATAGACTTCATGACGTGCGGCTTGACAAAAATCATCAGCGAGGGCTCCACCCCCTTAGGGAAAACGTGATTCCGAGGGCTGTTGCCCCGGGTGATCTGCCAATAGAGGAAGTGGACCGGGGACTCCGCCGCCGCGTCGATGACCCTCTGAAGCTCCGCCTTTATTTTCTCCCGCTCCATTTGGAAGGGAATCTCCAGCAGGCGCAGGCTGTTATACATCCGGTCCAGATGGTCCTCAAGCGCAAAGGGCACACGGTTGGCCACACAGGTAGCCTCATAAATGCCGTCCCCAAAATACAGGGCCCGGTCCCCCATTGGCACCTGCATCTCCTCCAGCGGACCTAGTTCTCCGTTATAGTACCCAACATTTTTCCACATAACACATTTCTCCTCCCTGTGTTGTTAATATACGCTGTTTCGTCTCTCCTCAAAGCGCTGATATCTCTTCCACACTGCCCATGCGCACAGTGAGCCGATCAATGCCCCCGCCAGCACATCGGTGGGATAATGGACTCCCACATACAGGCGGGACAGCCCCATCAAAACAGCAAGCACCACAGCGGCGGCCCGTCCCCACCCCCAGGGCAGCGTCCGCATCCAGACCAGTCCCGCCGCGAAGGCGGCACAGGTGTGGCCGGAGGGAAAAGAATTGGGATCTTTTTCCGTCACCAGCGGGGTGAGCGGCAGCGCCAGCCAAGGCCGCGCCCGCTCCACCAAGGGCTTGATGGTAACGTTGGTAATTAGAAGTCCTAATATCATTGCGCACAGGGCCAGCGTACCGGCCCTTCGGGTCGGTTTATACAACAGCATTGCCAGAGACAGCGCAATCCATAAAATACCCGCATCCCCCAGCTTTGTGAACAGAGAGATTATGGGGTCCAGCCAAGGCTGGTGCAGATTTTGGATGGCCAGTAACAGATGTCCGTCCAACTGAAGTAATCCATCTAACATTTCACGCGCCCCTTTTATTATGTAAACTATCCGTCTTGACGTATTGTCGTTCCATGACTATAATAGAAGAAAAGCGGTTCCAAGTCAACCTTGATTTCCACGATTGGGAGGTTCCCTCTTTGAAACAAATTCTCTGCCTGGCCGGCGAGCCCTGGTCAAACATCCTGCCCGGCCGGACGCAACAGCTGGTGTCCCGACTGCGAGACGCGCAGATTCTATACTTCTCCCCAGCCCAGTCCTCCCGGGACAGGTCTTCTCTCAAAAAGGGGCGACAGGTCCGGCCCAATGTGATAGCCTACACCCTGCCCGCCATTCCCTTCCCCATTCCAGAGCGGAATCAATTCTTTTTCCAAATGGCCTGGAAGAAAATCAGTCTCTTCATTCAGAACGCTTCCACCCGACGGCGTTTTATCGAGCCGCTCCTCTGGACCACCCACCCACGGCACATCCATCTTCTGGACAGGCTGGAATATGGCGCGCTGGTCTACGACTGTGACCGGGACTGGACCGGCCTGCCTCCCCACTGGGAGGGAAGTCTGGCCCAGACCTCAGATGTGGTCTTTGCCGCTTCTCCCCAGCTTGCAGACCGGCTGTCCCCTTGCAGCGCCAACATCGCTCTGCTTCCCAACGGTATCAACCTGCCCCTCTTCGACCCCAATACGCCGCACTCCGATCCACTTCCCGGGGTGACAGCCCCTATTTTCGGCTGGAGCGGAACCGTCTGGGCCGAGTTGGACCTGTCCCCGATACTCTATGCCGCCCAAGCCCGGCCTGACTGGGGTTTCCTCCTGCTGGGTGCCGTTGAAAAGGAAAACCCATACCTGTATCGGCTGAACAAACTGTCCAATGTCTTCCTCCCAGGCCCCCGGCCCGCCTCTGAGGTTCCAGATTGGCTCTACCGCTGTCACGTTCTCCTGAACCTGCTCCGAGAGGACCGGCCCTATGACGACGTGGTCTCCCCCCGCATCTATGAATACCTGGCGACCGGAAAGCCGGTTGTGTCCATGCTCTGGCCCGGTCAGGTGGAGCTGTTTCCCGATGTTGTGTACAACGCCCATGACCCGGAGGAATTCGTCACTCTGTGCGCCCACGCCTTGGAAGAGGCTCCAGGCTTTGCGGTCCAGCGGCGGATGGACCGGGCGGCGGAGGCTGCATGGTCCATCCGCGCCGACGAAGTAGAACGCATCCTCACCACTGCGGGACTGCTGTAGCCACTCTTTCTTGTACAAGCCTACGAAATTCCTGCTTCCTCTTGCCAAACGACCCACTTTCCTATAAAATGGTATCCTAAGACAGAGAGGGTGACCTGATGTGCAGTGCTTTTTCCAGTTTCGTCATTTTTATGGCCCCATTCCGTCCAAATATGCCCTATAATATATGTTCAGGCTATCTGTATCTCCAGATAGCCTGCGCTTTTTGAAAGAAGGAGTGTTAATTTTGAGAAAAGTTGCCGTCATCATGGGCTCTGACAGTGACTGGCCCGTGGTCAAGGGGGCCTGTCAGCAGCTGGACGAGTTCAGTATCCCCTATGAAGCCCATATCCTCAGCGCCCACCGCACTCCCGCCGCCGCCGCGGAATTTGCCAAAAGCGCCCGCTCCAACGGCTTCGGCGTGCTCATCTGTGCCGCCGGCATGGCCGCCCATCTGGCCGGAGCCTTCGCCGGCAACTCCACCTTGCCGGTGATCGGTATTCCCATGAAAGGAGGCGCTGTGGACGGGCTGGACGCCCTGCTGGCCACCGTCCAGATGCCCAGCGGCATCCCCGTGGCCACCGTGGCCATCAACGGGGCCAAGAACGCCGCTGTGCTGGCCGCCCAAATCCTGGCCGTCTCCGACGATGAACTGGCCGCCAGGCTGGACGCCGCCCGGGAAAAAATGGCGGAGCAGATTGCCGAAAAGGAGGCCAAGCTCCAGGTGGAGTTGGGCTGCTGAGGAGGGTTTGCCAATGTCCAGAGAGGAACTGGCCGAGTTGGTGAAGGCCATCCAGACCGTCCGGGATCCAAAAACCGGGCGGACGCTGACTGAGGCGGAACACACCGCGCTGGTGGTCAAATTCGCGAAAGGCATCCCCCATCCCGGCGGGAGCGACCTGATCTACTATCCCCAGCTCGTCAAGGGCTTCCCGAAGGATCGGGAGCCCACCGTGGACGAGATCGTGGATATGGCCCTCAAGATTGTCTGACAGCAAACAATAACAATGATTTTATTTTAGGAGGAATTTATCATGGAAAAGAATCTCGTTTACACCGGCAAGACCAAGAATGTCTACGCCCTGGACAACGGCAACTATCTGCTCAAGTTTAAGGACGACTGTACCGGCAAGGACGGCGTCTTCGATCCCGGCGAGAACTCTGTGGGCCTGACTATCGACGGAGTGGGCGACGTGAACCTGCGCATGTCTATCTACTTCTTTGAGAAGATCAACGCCGCTGGTATCCGCACCCACTTTGTCTCCGCCGATCTGGAGAACACCACCATGGAGGTGCTGCCCGCCAAGGTCTTTGGCCACGGCCTGGAAGTCATCTGCCGCCACAAGGCGGTGGGCTCCTTCATCCGCCGGTACGGCGAGTATATCGAGGAGGGCGCCGACCTGCCCGCCTACGTGGAAACTACCTTCAAAAACGACGACAAGGGCGACCCCCTGGTGACCAAGGACGCCCTGGTGGCCCTGGGCGTGATGACCGGGGAACAGTACGACGACATCAGGGACATGACCCAGAAGATCACTCAGATTGTGGCCGACGACCTGAAGGAGAAGGGTCTGGTCCTCTACGACATCAAGTTTGAGTACGGCTACGACCCCGACGGCAAGGTGATGCTCATCGACGAGATCGCCTCCGGCAACATGCGGGTGTATAAGGATGGGCAGTATATCGACCCCATGACCCTGTCCAAGCTGTTTTTCGCTTAATTTTAAGGAGGACAAGGACACATGGGTGGCTTTTTCGGAGCCGTCTCCACAAAGGACGTCTCCCTTGACATCTTTTTCGGCGTGGATTACCACTCCCACTTAGGCACCCGCCGGGGCGGCATGATCATCCATGACGCCAAGGACGGCTTCCAGCGGCAGATCCACTCCATCGAAAACACCCCCTTCCGCACCAAGTTTGAAAAGGACCTTGCAAAATTCCACGGCTGTTCCGGCATTGGCTGCATCAGCGACACCGACCCTCAGCCTCTGCTGGTCCGCTCTCACCTGGGGCTGTACGCCATCACCACGGTGGGCATCATCAACAACGCCGAGGAGCTGGTGGACCAGTATTTTTCCGACCATGGCCACCAGTTTATGGCCATGAGCTCGGGCAAAGTCAACTCCACCGAGCTGGCCGCGGCCCTGATCAATCAGAAGGACAATCTGGTTGACGGCATCCTCCACGCTCAGAACGCCATTCAAGGCTCTCTCACCCTTCTCATTCTCACAGATCGGGGGGAGATCATCGCCGCCCGGGACCGTGTAGGCCGTCTGCCCGTTCTCGTGGGCAGGAGTGAACAAGGCCACTGCGTCTCCTTTGAATCCTTTGCCTACCACAAGCTGGGCTATGAGGACACCTATGAGCTTGGCCCCCGGGAAATCGTCCGCCTCCGGGCCGACGGCTATGACATCCTTTCCCCCGCCGGGGAGGAGATGAAAATCTGCGCCTTCCTCTGGAGCTATTACGGATATCCCAACTCCAACTATGAGGGAATTAACGTGGAGGTTATGCGGTACCGCAATGGCGCTATCATGGCCCGAGATGAGAAAAAACGGGGTTCTCTGCCCCAGGTGGACTATGTGGCCGGCGTCCCCGACTCCGGCATCCCCCACGCCATTGGCTACGCCAATGAAAGTCAGTCTCACTTTGCCCGCCCCTTTGTGAAATATACTCCCACCTGGCCCCGGTCCTTTATGCCCGCTAATCAGGACGTGCGCAATCAGGTGGCCAAGATGAAGCAGATTCCTGTTCCGGAGCTGATTCAGGGCCAGCGGCTGCTCTTTGTAGATGATTCCATTGTCCGGGGCACCCAACTGCGGGAGACAGTAGAGTTTCTCTATGAATCCGGCGCGAAGGAGGTCCATATGCGCTCCGCCTGCCCCCCCATCATGTATAGCTGTAAGTATCTGAACTTCTCCCGGGGCAACTCCGACATGGACCTCCTCGCCCGGCGCACCATCCAGGAACTGGAGGGGGACGAGGGTCAGAAGCACGTGGCGGAGTATGCTGACGCCTCCACCGAACGGGGCGGCTGTATGCTGAAAGCCATCTGTGAGAAATTCGGCTTCGACTCCTTGGGCTACCAATCCCTGGATGGCCTGCTGGAGGCCATCGGCATCGACAAGGACAAGGTGTGTACCTACTGCTGGTCGGGGAAGGAATAGGCCCCCTCTGTAGGGGCGGATATTATCCGCCCGCACGATGCCTGTCAGATTACGATAGAGACGGGCGGATGATATCCGCCCCTACACCACAAATTTGGAGGTATTCCCTATGGAAAACTCTCATTCCGCCTCCTACGCCGCCGCCGGCGTGGACATTGAGGCCGGCTACAAGGGCGTCCAGTTGATGAAAAAACATGTGGCCCGAACCATGATTCCCGGCGTGGTCAGCGGCATCGGCGGCTTCGGCGGCCTCTTCGCCCCCGATCTGACCGGGATGAAGGAGCCCGTCCTGGTCTCGGGCACCGACGGCGTGGGCACCAAAATCCGTCTGGCCCAGCTGCTGGACAGACACGACACCATCGGCATCGACTGCGTGGCCATGTGTGTCAACGACATCATCTGCTGCGGCGCACGGCCCCTGTTCTTCCTGGACTACATCGCCATCGGAAAGAACGAGCCGGAGAAGGTGGCGTCGATTGTCTCCGGCGTGGCTGAGGGCTGCGTCCAGTCGGGCTGCGCCCTTATCGGCGGCGAGACCGCCGAACACCCCGGCCTGATGGCCCCCGAGGACTATGACCTGGCCGGCTTCGCCGTGGGCGTGGTGGACCATGAGAAGATCGTCGACGGCTCCAGGGTCAGCGAGGGCGACACCCTCATCGGTCTCACCTCCTCCGGGGTCCACTCCAACGGCTTCTCTCTGGTGCGCAAGGTCTTTGACATCGAGCACGCAGACCTGAATACCCCCATGGACGAACTGGAGGGCAAATCCCTGGGCGAGGCCCTGCTGGCCCCCACCAAACTCTATGTAAAGCCCGTCCTGGCCCTCATCGACGGCGGGGTGGACCTCCACGGCGCCAGCCACATCACCGGCGGCGGCTTCTATGAGAACGTCCCCCGGATGCTGCCCGAAGGGCTGTCCGCCTTCCTGATGGGGGACAAGCTGCCCCATCTGCCCATCTTTGAGTTGATCCAAAGTCGAGGAGATATCCCCGAACGGGACATGTACAACACCTTCAACATGGGTCTGGGCATGGTGCTGGCCGTCCCTGAGGACCAGGAGCAAAAGGCGCTGGACATCCTCCGCGCCGCCGGAGAGGACGCCAATACCATCGGCGTGGTGGGCAAGGGCCGCCACGGCGTAGTAATCGGAGCTAATATAGGTACAATCGAATGAAAAAAATCGCTGTGTTAGTGTCCGGGGGCGGGACCAATTTACAGGCCCTCATCGACGCACAGGCCCGGAGGGAGATCAACGGCGGGGAGATCAGCATGGTGGTCTCCTCCAGCCCGGAGGCCTACGCCCTGGAGCGAGCCAAACAGGCCAATATCCCGGGCTATGTCCTGCCCAGAAAGGGCTGGAAGTCCAATCAGGCCTACACCAAGGCCCTGGTAAACCTTCTTCGGGAGATGAGGGCGGACATCGTGGTACTGGCCGGCTTTATGGTCCTCCTCACGGAGGAGATTGTGGAGGCCTACCCCAACAAAATCCTCAATGTCCATCCCGCCCTGATTCCCTCCTTCTGCGGCAAGGGGGCCTATGGCCTCCACGTTCACGAGCAGGCCCTGGCCTACGGCGTGAAGGTCACTGGGGCCACCGTCCACCTGGTCACCGTTGAACCGGACGGCGGGCCCATCGTGCTGCAAAAGGCCATCGACGTCCTGCCCTGGGATACTCCGGAGAGCCTCCAGCGCCGGGTAATGGAGGAGTGCGAGTGGAAGCTGCTGCCTAAGGCGGTAGACCTGCTGTGCCGGGACAACCTGAAAGTAGAGGGACGCACTGTAAAAATCATTGGAGGACGTGTTACCGTATGATCGACCTAAATAAATATCTTTCGGAAAGCCCCTACCCCGGCCGGGGCATTCTTGCGGGCCGAAGCGCCGATGGCAAAAAGGCTGTCATCGCCTACTTCATCATGGGCCGCAGCGAGAACAGCCGCAACCGGATTTTTGAGTACACCGAGGACGGCATCCGCACCAAGGCCTTTGACGAGAGCAAGATGACCGACCCCTCTTTGATTATCTACCACCCTGTCCGGCTGCTGCCCAACGGCCTGCTGGTGGTGACCAACGGCGACCAGACCGACACCATCGCCGAGCACATCGCCCAGGGCCACTGCTACCGTCACGCCCTAAATACCCGGAAATTTGAGCCCGACGGCCCCAACTGGACCCCCCGCATCTCCGGGGTGATGAAGCCGGACGGGAGCTATAATCTGTCCATCCTCAAAAGCCAGGACGGCGACCCGGACTGCTGCTGCCGGTACTTCTTCGAGTACGACAACCCTGTCCCCGGCGTGGGCCACTTCATCCACACCTACCAGAGCGACGGCGATCCCCTGCCCTCCTTCCAGGGCGAGCCCCGGACGGTGGAACTGGGTGCGCTGACCGAGGCCCACGAGCTGGCCGAGCCCCTGTGGGACAGCCTGAACGAGGACAACAAGGTGTCTCTCTATGTCCGGCTCATCGACCTGAACGGCGGCGGACCGGACAGCTATATCATCAACAAACACAGCTAGGAGGACGCTGCAATGGGCATTTTTGACCGCTTCAAGAAACAGGAGAAGTCCCCTGAGCCTGAACCGGAGCCCAAGGCCGCTCCCGCTCCGGAGTCCGGACTGATTGACTTCCACCCCTACGACACCGGACTGCCCGAGGCCGTCCGGGCGCTGGAGGCGGATCTCCGGAAGCTGAACACCAACAGCCGCTGCCCCTGTAACCGGGACGCTTTTATCGCCCTGCTGGCGGGCATCTCCGCCCTGCGCAAGACCCCCGGCATCCCCGGTCCCGGCGAGTCGGGCCCCAACTATTTTATCACCCTGCCTAAATGCGCTGACCGCCCGGCGGAATTGGCGTGCCAGGCCCACCTGGAAGGGGTCTTCGGCATCACGGACAATGTGTCCATGCTGGAGTTCTGCAACCGGGAGCTGCGCTGCCACAACAACTATCTGGACTTCGAAGGCTTCTGGGAGGGCCGTCCGCCCTTCTCCCTGGAGGAGCTGGGCCAGAAGAACAAAGATGCCCTGGAATTTTTCCAGGTGGCCCGGGACTTCTCCGCCCAGTTCTACCCCATCGTGGGCCACAAGGGCTACTTGGCCTGGGACATCAGCGAGTGCGTGGGCCATCTCCGGGCGGGGTACGCCTGCGGCCTGCTGTCCCGGGAGGAGTTCGACTCACTGGCGGAGTACTGGATCGTCCAGGCCCAGATTTTTGAGGACTGGACCGACTTCGCCGTCAGTCTGGTGTGCGGCGAACTGTACTGGGACTTCCGGGGCGGCTCTAAGCTGCCCGAGCTGAACAAGGGCCTGGACCTGTGGTCCAGACTGGTCACTACCCTCCTGAACGACGGCGCCGCCTGGGCCAGCGGCCTGTGGTACGTCCCTCCCCGAGAGAAGGAGTACAAGCTGTGGGCCCCGGAGTTCAAGCTCTACCTCCCCGGCTGGGAGGGCCCCAGCGGCTGCTTCGCCACCGACCATATCACTGTCCTGGGCAAGAAGGTGGGCTGGTGCTACCGGGAACAGCCCAGCGAGGGCCGCCCCGACAGCGGCTGGCGGTTCTTCTCCGGCGAGGAGGATAACGACTATGTCAACGACATTGACCACACCGACGTCTACGACCTGAACACCATCTGCAACTACGACCCGGATATCCTGCCTCTGCTCACCGCCCCCGTGGGCACCGCCTACGCCCGGGGCGCGGACGGAAAATTCCACGCGGAGCAATACACGCCATCGGAGGATTGATGTGATGTCAACCGCGAAAGCATTGGCGCAAGCCTACTACGACGGCCTGAAGGAGGCCTACTACAGCTATGACGGCCAGGAGGTGTGGGACCGCTTCGAGTCTGCTGTCCGCGGGGCCAGCCAGGAGGACATCAACTGGCTGCTGAAATTCTACCCAGACGCTCCCGAAAGCCTGATCGAGCTCTTAAAGCTGGTGGACGGCACCTACTACCGGGAGTATTTTGGGGAAAAGGTGCTCCTCTATTTCCTGGGCTCCGACTACGAGGGCTTCCCCTACTATCTCCTGTCCGCCCGACAGATGGTGGACACAAAAAACCAGTTTCGCCAGTGGGGGGACTACCTCATCAACCGGGAGTATGACGACATCCCGGTGGACGAGGGGGTCTGTGACGACATGAACAAGCTGAACTTTCTCCACTTCTCCGACTGCTGCAACAACGGCGGCACCTCCCAGCTGTTCCTCGACTTCTCCCCCTCCGCCAAGGGCAAGAAGGGACAGGTCCTGCGTTTCCTCCACGACCCGGACGAGATGGTCATTGTGGCGGACAGCTTCGACGAGTATCTGCAAATGCTTATAGATAATGAGTACGACTTCATCGACGAGGATTCTGTGGAAGAATAAAAGGAAAAACAAAGTTTTCTCAAAGTTTCTTTTCGGTTTCTTTTCTTTGAAAAGAAAAGAAACAAAAACCCGAAAGGAGTGCAAGCAATGACCGAGCTGGAACTGAAATACGGCTGCAACCCCAACCAGAAGCCGGCCCGCATCTACATGGAGGACGGCGAGCTGCCCCTGGAGGTGCTCAACGGCCGACCGGGGTACATCAACTTTATGGACGCCCTCAACTCCTGGCAGCTGGTGAAAGCCCTGAATCAGGCCACCGGCCTGCCCGCCGCCGCCTCCTTCAAGCATGTCTCCCCCGCCGGGGCGGCCCTGGGCCTGCCCCTGAGCGACGTGGAGCGGCAGATATACTTTGCCCCCCAGGGGGAGTTGTCCCCCATCGCCTGCGCCTACATCCGCGCCCGGGGGGCGGACCGGCTGTGCTCCTTCGGGGACTGGGCGGCTCTGTCTGACACCTGTGACGAAGACGCCGCCCGCTTCCTGGCCCTGGAGGTGTCCGACGGCGTCATCGCCCCGGACTACACCCCGGAGGCCCTGGAAATTTTGAAAACCAAGCGCAAGGGCGGGTACAATGTGGTTAAAATTGACCCCAGCTACACCCCCGCCCCCATCGAGCGGCGGAACATCTTCGGCATCACCTTTGAGCAGGGGTACAACGACCTGGCCATTGACGAGGAAATGCTGAAAAATATTGTCACGAAAAACAAGGACCTGCCCCAGAGCGCTAAAAACGACATGCTGCTGGCCCTCATCACCCTGAAGTACACCCAGTCCAACTCCGTCTGCTATGTCAAGGACGGCATGACCATCGGCGTGGGGGCCGGCCAGCAGAGCCGCATCCACTGCACCCGTCTGGCGGGCAGCAAGGCGGATATCTGGTGGCTGCGCCAGCATCCCTGGGTCCTGGAGCTGGACTTTTTGGAGGAGATCCGCCGTCCGGAGCGGGACAACGCCATCGACCAGTATATCGCAGACTTTACAGCCCTCACCCGAGGGGGGGTCTGGAAGCAGCTTTTCAAAACCTGCCCCAAGGACCTGACTCCCGCTGTCAAAGAGGAATGGATTGCCCAGTGCCTCACCGGCGTCACCCTGGGCTCCGACGCCTTCTTCCCCTTCGGCGACAACGTGGAGCGGGCCCACCAGTCCGGCGTGCAGTATATCGCCCAGCCCGGCGGCTCCATCCGGGACAATCAGGTCATTGAGACGGCGGACAAATTCGGCATGGTCATGGCCTTTACTGGAATGAGATTGTTCCACCACTGAGCACGCGGCCATGACCTCATCGGAAGATTTTCTGATCCGGAACGGGGTTCTGGCCGTCTACAAGGGCTACGGCGGCCTTGTAGAGGTTCCGGAGGGGGTGACGAAGATCGGCAGGGAGGCTTTCAGCGGCTGCGCGGGCCTGGAGCGGGTGACCCTGCCGGAGAGCGTTACCGAGATTGGCTACCAGGCCTTTGCCGGATGCTCCGGCCTCCGCCGTGTCAACCTGCCCACCGGGCTGAAGCGGCTGGACATAGGGGCCTTTTCCGACTGCGCCTCTCTGACGGAAATCGCCATTCTGGATGGCCTGACCTCCGTCAGCCAGCACCTCTTCTCCGGCTGCTCGGCGCTGACCCGGGTCACCCTTCCGGAGGGCATAACAAGAATCGGTCCCTTCGCCTTCGCCCAGTGCCAGCGGCTGACCGGCATTAATCTCCCCGCCGGGCTGGCCGCTATCGGACAGAACGCCTTCACCGGCTGCGGCGACCTGTCCCATATCTCCATACCGGAGGGTATCACTGAGCTGAGCACCGGACTTTTCAGCAGCTGTCATGGCCTGATTGGCGTCACCCTCCCCAAGGGCCTGAAAAAAATCGGCATGGAGGCCTTTGGCGGCTGCTCCAACCTGACGGAGATCTTCCTCCCGGAGGAGCTGGAGGAGATTGGCCCCGTCGCTTTCTCCAACTGTATCCGCCTCGCCCGTATCACCCTCCCGGAGGGGCTGAAAAAGCTGGGGCTGGGGGCTTTTGGCCACTGCAAGGCCCTGCGGGAGATCACGGTCCCGGAGGGGGTGGCCCAGTTGGAACACGAACTTTTTAACGAGTGCGCCGCCCTGGAGCGGGTCCGCCTGCCCTCCCATCTGACCCAGCTGCCCGAGCACCTGCTCCTGCGGTGTGAGGCCCTTGCCGACCTTCAGGCTGACGGGGTTCCCCTGGCCGGCCTGCCCGACAGCCTCTGCAAGCGGGCGGCGGCGGTCAACTTCGTCCGCCGGACGGTGGAGGGCGAGACCTTCCCGGAGGACAGGCGGGCGGAATTTATCAAATATATCCGAAGTCAAAAAAAGAAACTGGCTCCGCTGGCTACGAACTATCCAGAACTGCGCCAGTTCATGGCGGCGGAGCATATTGAAATTCCAGAATGAGGTGTATACAATGGGAATGCTTGACCGTTTTAAGAAAAAGGATGCGGCTCCAGAAGCGACCGCCCCAGCGGCGGAACGCAAGCCCTTTGGAGCCACACTGGTTGAGATTGCGCAGGCGATCTCCGGCGGGGATGCGGCGGTCTTAAAGGATATCTCCGCCTGTACAGAAGATCCGCTGGCTTGGTTTGAGGCCCATCAGGACCGCTATGAGGAGCGGAGCGTGGATTCCGACAGTGATGTAGAATTGATCCAGTGGCTGGGGCTGGTGGACATCCTGGAGGAGCACGGCTGGGTCTGCGAGCGGGACTGGAAGGACGAGCTGGAGGATTTTTCCTATTTTGTCCAAAACCTCCACGGCTTCCAAAAGCTGGGGCTGGAGCTGGACCCGGACTGGCTTGACGAGGACGAGGATATCCCCGCCTGGTGCGGCATCCTGACGGAAAAGTGGTCCGCGCAAGGGGTGCGTATGGCCGCAATCGACATCGACAGCGACAGCTATGTGCTCTTCCCCGTCTCATCCGCTCGGTTTGCCGGCCTGCAAAAGCTGGCCGAAGGCATTGGCCAACACATTGATTATGTTGAACGAGAGTAAAAGGAGGATCCGCTTATGAAAGTTCTGGTAGTAGGCGGCGGAGGGCGGGAGCACGCCATCTGCTGGAAGCTGGCCCAGTCGCCCAAGGTGACAAAGCTGTACTGCGCCCCGGGCAACGGGGGCATCGCCCAGGTGGCCCAGTGCGTGCCCATCAAGGCCACCGACGTGGACGGGATGGTGCGGTGGGCCAGGGAAAACGCTATGGACTTTGTCATGGTGGCCCCGGACGACCCTCTGGCCCTGGGCATGGTGGACGCCCTGGAGGCGGCGGGCATCCCCGCCTTCGGCCCCCGGGCCAACGCCGCTATCATTGAGGCCAGCAAGGCCTTTTCCAAGGAGCTGATGAAAAAGTACCGCATCCCCACCGCCAGGTATGAGACCTTCACCGACCTGGACCGGGCCCTGGCCTACATCCGGGAGCAGGGCGCGCCCATCGTGGTCAAGGCGGACGGCCTGGCCCTGGGCAAGGGGGTGGTGGTGGCCTCCACGGTAGCCGAGGCCGAGACCGCCGTCCGGGAGATGATGGAGGACAAAAAATTCGGCGAGAGCGGCTCCACCGTGGTCATTGAGGAGTGCATGGTTGGCCCCGAGGTGACGGTGCTGGCCTTCTGCGACGGGGAGCACCTGGTCCCCATGCTGTCCAGCCAGGACCACAAGCGGGCCTATGACGGCAACCAGGGTCCCAACACCGGCGGTATGGGGGCCTTCTGCCCCTCTCCCAAGTACACCCCGGATATCGCCGAGCGCTGCATGAACGAGATCTTCCTGCCTACGGTCGCCGCCCTCAAGGCGGAGGGGAGGCCCTTCAAGGGGGTCATCTACTTCGGACTTATGTTAACCAAGGACGGCCCCAGGGTGGTGGAGTACAACGCCCGCTTCGGTGACCCGGAGACCCAGCCCATCCTGTCCATGCTGGACACCGACCTGATGGACATCTTCCAGGCCTGCGTGGACGGCACGCTGGACAAGGTTGAGATCAAGTGGAAGTCCGGCGCGGCCTGCTGTCTGGTGCTGGCCTCCGGGGGCTACCCTGTCAGCTACCAGAGCGGCTACCCCATCTCCGGGCTGGCGGAGGCGGAGGCCCAGGGAGTCACTGTCTTTCACGCCGGGACTAAGGCGGACAACGGCCAAATCCTCACCGCCGGAGGGCGGGTGCTGGGCATCACCGCCACCGCATCCTCTCTGGAGGAAGCCATCGAAAAAGCCTATGCCGCTGCGAAGCCTATCTCCTTCCAGGACATGCACTTCCGCACCGACATCGGAAAGGTGTAGTTTTAAAAGAGAAAACCGGGGCAGTCATCTGCCCCGGTTTTTGTTGCGCTTTTTCTGTTGTCGCAGGAAATATTTTTCCTGCCGCGCCTGTTCCACGCAACGCTTGACCTCCCGTCTCCGGGCAAGCCCCTCCTGCTCTCTTTGGCGGCTGAGGACCTCCTGTGCTTTGGTGCTGATCCCTTTGGTTCGTGTGGCCTCTCTGGCCTCCCGCATCGCCCGTTTGGGGTTTTTGCGATGAACAGCCAGTCGCTCCCCCTCCACCGCCGGACTGAAATTCAGCCTGTGCCACTCTCGCTCCAACCACTCATAGAGCTGTGCGTCGGTGGGCTCGGCACCAAAGACCACTCTGACTGCCGAGTACCAGCCCCCGTCCCACCGCTCCGCGATCCCCACCCAAAATGGCGGCTGAAACATCACGGTAAAGCTGCAATAATTCCGGTCCATATTCAATTTCCTCCCTGATATCTGCGTCAGAGAACGGACGACCTGGGAGGGAAGGCTACTGACGGGAGCGCGTCCCGCGGACGGACTACCAACCGTCCTGTGTTTTTATCTCTGCCAAATGAGTATATCAGCAACGCCGCTATAAGTCAACCAAGAAGTCCCGTCAATTATGTCTCCACCAACGTCAGAACGCCATCTATCCCGGCCAATTCCCGGAGAATCTCCTCCCGGCCGGCTCCTCTGCGGGACTGGAGCGCCAGAACAGCACAGGAGCTGTCGTTTTCCTCCTCCTTTCGGGTGATTTCCATATCCACAATTTTAACGCCCAGCATATGACATCGAGTCACGATTTCCTCCAGACTCGATGGCCTCTCATACTCCGTGTACACAGTAATCTCCCGAACACCCCGGAGAACACGAAATTCCAATTTCGAGAAGAACACCTCAGCCACCAGCACCAAAAAAGTGGTATACACAGCTCCCTCATAATATCCCGCGCCGCAGCACAGCCCCACAATGGCCGCCACCCAGAGCCCGGCTGCGGTGGTAAGTCCGCGCACACGCCGCCATTTGGTCATGATGATGGCTCCCGCTCCGATAAAGCTGACGCCGGCAATGACCTGCGCTCCCATTCTGCTCATGCTGATGGGGTAGTGCATGACAACATACATGTACTGACTGGTGGCGGTGGTCATGGCCGCTCCCAGGCAGATCAGAATATGGGTCCGGAAGCCCGCCGGACGGCGTTTTCCCTCCCGCTCAATTCCAATCAGGCCGCCGCACAGCAGGGCCAGCACCACCCGGACGCTCATGCCAAGCAGATTGGGCTCCCGCAGAAAATTCAGACTGTTCAGCACGGTTCCACCTCCTCAGACCTCGTCAATCGCACGCACATCAGGGCTGTAAGACAGCTGGGTCAGCAGCTTTGTGTGGGACTGACTTTTGGGAAGATGCAGGTAGAACAAGATACTGACCTGTCCCCGATCCTTGCCGCTCCCTCTGCGGTCTAACTCCACATCGTAAATTTGGATTCCCATCGCCTTCATCAGAGCAATAAAATCTTGCATCCGCTCCATGGATCCCAGCTCCACATAGAGGTTCATATTTCGGGAACGAGCCAGAACAAACTCTTCAATATAGGGGAATACCTCGATGCAGAGGAAGATCGACAGAAAGCCCAGCAGCACTCCTTCATAAAAGCCGGCCCCGACAGCCAGTCCCACACAGGCTGAGGCCCACAGACCAGCCGCCGTCGTCAGCCCTTTCACCTCCCTCTGCTCAGTCACCAGAATGGTGCCAGTCCCCAGAAAACCGATTCCGTTGATTACCTGAGCCCCGAGGCGGGTGACGTCAGCAATCATGCCCACCTGCCGCTGAGCCTCCTGCCAAACTGTCTCCAGCATTTTATATTGATACTGCCCCAGAACCATAGTCAGCGCCGCTCCCAGGCAGACCATCATATAAGTGCGGAAGCCCGCCGGCTGCCGCTTATGCTCCCGGTTGCTGCCGATGATTCCGCCGAATACGACCGCTAAGGTCAACCGCAGAAGGACAGAGGGCATATTAAATTCTCTCAAATAGCTGAAAAAATCCATGTAATCTCCCTTTGTCTCATACGGCTACTGAATCACCACGTTCTCCTGGCCCAGCCGATCTGTCAGGTCCTTTACCAGAGCGGGGTGTATCTCGCAACGGGACCCCACTCGTTTTTTGCAGTCCTCAAAATACAGCACCACTTGGCTCGTCCCCGGGAAGAAGGACAGGGCCAGCCGCACCTTCCGCAGCCGGGAATCCTCCCTGCTGGGCAGCCGCAGATACAGGGTCTGCCGCGTGCCCGCCTCATTCTGCTCCAGGTCTGAGAGAGGTGTGATGGAATCCACCATCAGCTGAGGCTCCTTGTCCTCTCGAACGGATATCTTTCCTGTAGCCAGAATCGCGCTGTTCTCCCGAATGTAGCTGCCGCTGTCGTTGAGTGTCCGGGAGAAACACAGCAGCTCCATGGCAGCGGTGTCATCCTCCAGCTTCACATAGGCCATCAAGGTGTTGTTCCGGGTGGTCCGGGTCCGGTATGTGGAGATTACTCCGGCGATGGACACCCGCTGTTCATCCCGATACTCCTTGGGGCCGTCTTCCCGCTGAAAATCACTGAGAATAGAGCCGATGGTCACCGCCCCGAATTCCTTGGCCAGCTCCCGATACTGATCCATGGGGTGCCCGGACAAATAGAGGCCGGTGGTCTCCTTTTCCATGTTCATCAGCTCCTGAGGGGTGTATTCAGGCAGATCAGGAAGCACCAGAGCGGGCGCGGGGGCAGCCGCTTCCTCTCCTCCCCCCAGGCCAAAGAGATCCATCTGGCCCTCCACATTTCGCTTCCGGGCAGCGGCAATGCCGTCCAGCACCTGTCCATAGACCTTCATCAGCTGAGAACGGCGGTAGCCCATGGCGTCAAAGGCGCCGCTCTTGATCAGGCTCTCCATCATTCTCCGGTTCATATCCTGGTCAAAAAGCCGGCCGCAGAAGTCCATAAAGTCCTGGAATGGGCCATTTTTCTCCCGCTCAGCCAACAGGCTGTTGACAAATGACCGGCCCACCCCTTTCAGGGCTACCATTCCAAAACGGATTCCCTCGTCCACAACAGTGAAGTCAGCCCCGGACTGGTTCACATCCGGCGGCAGGAGCGGGATGCCCATATCCCGGCACTCGGAAATATATTCAGCCACCTTCTCCGTGTAGTCCAGCACTGAGGTAAGCAGAGCTGCCATGTACTCCTTGGGGTGGTTTCTCTTAAACCACGCTGTCTGATAGGCCACCACGGCATAACAGACCGCATGGGCTTTGTTAAAGGCATACTCAGCAAAATCGGAAATATCGTCATAGATGGACTGTGCGATATCCACCGGCACACCGTTGGCCTCACAGCCGGCAATGCCTCGGGACGGGTCCCCATGAAGAAAGGCCTGCCGCTCCCTCTGGATGTCCTTGGCCTTTTTCTTGGACATCGCCCGGCGGACCATGTCCGCCTGCCCCAGAGAATAACCCGCCAGATCCTGGAAAATCTGGATGACCTGCTCCTGGTAGACAATACATCCGTAGGTGGTGGACAAAATCGGCTCCAGAGAGGGGTGGCGGTATGTAACCTTTTGGGGATTGTGCTTGCTCTCGATAAATTTGGGGATGGAGGACATGGGTCCGGGGCGGTAAAGGGCGATAATAGCGGTGATATCCTCGATGTCCTTTGGTTTCAGCCCCACGCACACACTGGTCATGCCGGCGGATTCCATCTGGAACACACCCGCCGTCTGTCCCTCAGACAGCATGGCCATGGTATCCGGGTCGTTGTCTGGAATGTCCTTGAGGGAAAAGCCGGGGTCCCGGGCCCGGACCATCCTTACGGCGTCGTCCAAAATAGTCAGGTTGCGCAGACCTAAAAAGTCCATTTTCAGCAGACCCAGCTCCTCCAGCGTGGTCATGACATACTGGGTGACAGGAAGGCCGTCGTTGGCGGCCAAAGGAACGTAGTCCACCACCGGGCGGCGGGTAATGACCACCCCTGCCGCATGGGTAGAGGTATTCCGGGGCATTCCCTCAATGGCCATAGCGGTATCAATCAACTTTTTGGTATCCGCGCTTCCGTCGTAGGCGTCCTTCAGCTGTTTGGACAGCTTCAGGGCATCCTCCAGACTGATATGCTGGTTATTCGGGCCGCTGGGGATTGTCTTGGCCAAGGCATCCACCTCGCCGTAGGGCACGCCCAGAACCCGGCCAACGTCCCGGACAGCCGCCCGGGCGGCCATGGTGCCAAAGGTGACAATCTGGGCCACATGGTCGGCCCCGTACTTCCGATTGACATAATCAATAACCTCCTGCCGCCGGCGGATGCAGAAGTCGATGTCGATATCGGGCATGGACACCCGCTCCGGGTTGAGAAAACGTTCAAAATACAGACCGTACTTCACGGGATCCAGGTCGGTGATATTCAGGCAGTAGGCCACCATAGAACCCGCCGCCGAGCCTCGCCCTGGCCCCACCGGGATGCCGTTTTTCTTGGCATAACCGATGAAGTCGGAGACAATGAGGAAGTAGTCCACAAAGCCCATCTTGCGAATCATGTCCATTTCATAGCGCAGCTGTCTGAAATATTCCGGAGGCTGGTCCGGGTAGCGCCAGGCAAAGCCGTCCAGACAGAGCTTTTCAAAATAAGCGTCTCCGTCCGTCCACCCTTCGGGAAGCTGAAATAGCGGCAAGTGGTACTTGCCGAACTCAAAGTCCAGATTGCACAATTCCGCAATTTTCACTGTGTTCTCAATGGCCTCTGGGTGGTCTGGGAAAAGGGCGGCCATCTCCCCCTCCGATTTCACATAGAACTCCCGGGTCTCAAACCGCATCCGGCCCGGGTCGTCCAGTGTCTTACCTGTCTGGATACACATGAGAATGTCCTGCATCTCCGCATCCTCGCGGCGGAGGTAGTGGGCATCATTGGTGGCAATGAGGGGAATACCCGTCTCCTCGCTCAGCCGGATGATTTGAGCGTTCACCTGCTTCTGGGCGGCAATGCCGTGGTCCTGAAGCTCCAGGTAATAGCCGTCCTCCCCAAAGAGCTCCCGCATCTCCATGACCACTTCTCTGGCCTTGTCGTACTCTCCCGCCAGCAGCAGCCGGGATATCTCTCCGGACATACAGGCGGAACAGGCGATCAGGCCGGCGGTATGCTCACGCAGCAACTCCATGTCGATCCGGGGCTTGATGTAAAAGCCCTCCAGGTAGCCCTTGGACACCATGTAGGACAGGTTGCGGTAGCCCTCCTCGTTCCGGCACAGCAGAACCAGGTGGTTATAGTGGGAGTCGAACTCGTGGACCTTCTGGAAGCGGGTCCGGCCCCGGGGGGCCACGTAGACCTCGCAGCCGATGATGGGCTTCACCCCCGCCGCCTTACAGGCCCGGTAGAAGTCGATCACCCCATACATACAGCCGTGGTCGGTGATGGCAACCGCCTCCTGGCCCAGGTCCTTTACCCGCTCCACCAGCTTCTTGATCCGGCAGGCGCCGTCCAGCAGGGAAAATTCGGTATGTAAGTGTAAGTGGACAAAGGACATGGGACGTCCCTCCTTCTCTCTATCTCAGTCCAGGCCTTCCGCAATAATCGCCCAGCTGTCTACGCTTTCGGCACGTTTCGACATGATAGCCCTGTACTCCGGCGACGAAAAGCAGCTGTCCAGCTGTTCCCGGGTATCAAACCGAATGACAATCACCCTCTGCGGGGTCCGTTTTTCGCTTAAATGTTTGACCTGTTCCGTTCTGACAAGATACCTTCCGCCGTGGGCCTCCACAATGGGCTTGACCTGACGAATGTACTCGTCATACTCACCCCGGCCCTTTTCCTCGTCGACATAGGTGTCAACCATAAAATACCACGACATGATAGCTCCTCCTTTCGTCCCCCCGCAGAGGGAAGCCTCCCTCTCTGAGGGAGGTGCCCCAGTGCGCACACCGGGGCGGAGGGAGTGATGAAAAACTCCCTCAGTCAGCCTTCGGCTGACAGCTCCCTCAAAGAGGGAGCCTTTTTTGCTTCTACTCCGGCCTTGCGGCCTCCTCCAGGGTATCCCCTGTCAAACGGTACACCGTCCACTCGTCCATGGGGACGGCGTGCATCTTTTTGGTGTAGAAGTCGATGGAGGGCCGGTTCCAGTCCAGACACGCCCACTCCAGCCGGCCGCAGCCCCGCTCTACGGTGATGCGGGCCAGCTCCTTGAGAAGGGCCTTGCCATAGCCCTTCCCCCGCTCCTCGGGCAGGATGAACAGGTCCTCCAGATAGACCCCCGCCCGGCCCAGGAAGGTGGAGAAGTTGTGGAAAAACAGGGCGTAGCCCACCGCTTTTCCCTCCACCTCGGCAAAGATGACCTCCGCCGTCTTTTTCTCAAAAATCCACTCCCGCAGAATTTCCGGAGTGGCCACCACCTGGCCGGACATGTGCTCGTAATCCGCCAGGGCGCGGATGAAGCTCAAAATCAGTTCCTCGTCCCCCGGCACGGCGGGGCGGAAGGTACAGTTTGGCATAATTTTCTCTCCTTCATATTTTATACTTGCTCCAAAAGCCGTGATCCACCCACTTTTCAACGCAGGCAATGACTTCAGCTTTTAGCTTTGTCTCCACCCGTTCCAGCGGCCGGTCCCACTGGTGGTTTCGGACCAGCAGCAATCGATAGTGACCGCCAGGATCATAACTTGGATACCAGCCCAGGTCGATCGTCAAGCCAGCTTTTTGGTGGAAGAGCTGAAGCAAGTCCTCATGAAGCTCAAATGCATCCCCCGGCCCGTGGACAGCCATGTCGTATTCGGTAAAGTCGTTCCACTGGACTGTCCAACCTGTCTGGAGCCGCAGGGGCTGCAATTCATAGGTCATAAGTCCTCCCTCCCCAGCTCCACCAGCTTGCGCAGGCGGTGATTGAGGGCGGATTTGGTAATGGGCGGGTCGCACCGCTCGGCCAGCTGGGCCAGGGTGTCCTCCGGATGGGCCAGACGGAGGGCGGCCACCTCCCGGAGCTTGTCCGGCAGGGCGGTCAGCACGCCCTCCCGCTCCAGGCGGTGGATGGCCTCCACCTGGGACATGGCGGCCTCCACTGCCTTGTCCAGATTGGCGGCGTCACAGTTCACCCTGCGGTTCACCTTCCCCCGGATGTCCCGCTCCAACTTGGCGTTCATCACCTCCATAGCGGCTATGGGCGCGCCGATACCGGTGAGGAAATCCTCGATCTGGTCGCTCTGCTTGAAATAGATCACCGCATTCCCCTTCCGCAGGGCGGATTTCGCCTCCTGATCCAGCTCCCGCATCAGGACCAGCACCTCCCGACTCACGCTCTGGTGTGAGGTGGCCAGTTCCAGGTGATAGCCCTTTCGGGGATCTGTCACCGATCCCCCGGCCAAAAAGGCCCCCCGCAGGAATGCGGTACGGCAGCAATTTTCCTCCACCGCCGCAAAATTCAGGTGGAGGGCCAGCCCGCGGGGGTCGGCCCCAAAGGTTTGGTGGATGTCAGCCAGCTTAGCCGGCTCTGTAATAGAAAAGATCTGCTTTCCGCCCCCCTGGGGCAGGCGGTCAAAGGTAAGCCTGAACGCCTTTTTAAACAGAGCGGGCAGGCGCTGGGCAAAGGCCTTGTTTTCCGTAACGATCCGGGCCTCTCCCCCACGGAACGTATTGCAATAGAGCAGCACGCCATAGGCCTCTGCCTGAGCGCAGCACTTGCGGCTCAGGGCAGTCCGGCACAGCTCAGTCTTCACATCGGCCGAAAAGGACATAGTCACTCCTCCAAAATGTACCGCCGCTCTCCCCGGAAAATGCGCACCGCACGGCGGCGGTATATCTCTAAAACAGCCTCAGCTAGCTTATCCGGGTCGTGGCGGGCATAGCTGCCCCTCTCCGAGGCCACCGGCCGTTCCACCAGCTCCAGCCCCAGCCTGGCGACGCGCTCCCGGTCCACCGTCAGGGGAACGGCGTCCTCCTCCCGGTATTTTTCCAGCAGGCCCGGGTCTACCGGGGCGGTGTTGGCCAGACACAGGTCCAGCAGGCCCGGAGTCCCATGGACCAGTAAGGCCTCCAGATGGTCGGCAGCGGTGTACCCTTCGGTCTCCCCGTCCTGGGTCATAATGTTGCAGATATACAGCTTGGGAGCGTCTGACTGAGCCACCGCCCGGGCCACCCCCTCCACCAGCAGGTTGGGGATAACACTGGTGTACAGGCTCCCCGGCCCCAACAGGATCAGGTCAGCCTCCCCAATGGCCTCCAGGGCCGCCGGAGTGGCTTTCGGGTGGTCAGGAATCAGTCCAACATGGTGGATGCGGCAGTCCTGTTCCTTTTTAAACGCAGCGATCTGGGATTCCCCCGTCACCCGGGCGCCATTTTCAAAGACGGCCTCCAGCTGCACGTCGGCGCTGGTCACCGGGATCACCCGGCCGGTGATAGCCAGCACGTGGCTCATCTCAGTCACCGCCTCCTCGAAGGAACCGGTTATCCCATTGAGGGCGGCCAGGATCAGGTTGCCAAAGGACTGTCCGGCCAGCGTCCCCTCGGTAAAGCGATAGGTGAGCAGCTTTTCCATGACGGGCTCGGTGTTGGCCAGAGCCTCCATACAGTGACGGATGTCTCCCGGAGGGGGCATCCCCAGGTCCTGGCGCAGCATCCCGGAGCCGCCCCCGTCATCGGCCACTGTGACGACAGCGGTGAGGTTTTTGGTATATTTTTTCAGCCCCCGCAGCATGGTGGACAGCCCCGTCCCACCGCCGATGGCGACGATCTTCGGGCCCCGCTCCCACTGCTGGAGGGTGGGATATGTTTCACTCATCCGTTTTCCTCTCTTCCATCCTGTAGGGGCGGCTATCAGCCGCCCGCCTCTAATCAGGCCGTTTTCCTCATTGCGGGCGGATGATATCCGCCGTCATGCCCGCCCCAGATCCCGGTGATTCTCCGCCACTGGCCAGCCCTGGGCCCTGATTTTCTCCCCCAGAGCGTGGGCGATGGCGACGGAACGGTGGTGCCCGCCTGTACAGCCCACGGCAATGACCAAGGAGGTCTTGCCCTCCTCCTCATACCGGGGCAGCAGCCAGCCCACCAGCTCCCACAGGCGGTTTAAAAATTCCTCCGCCTGGCCGTTCTGGAACACATAGTCACGCACACCGCTGTCCAGGCCGGTGAGGGGGCGCAGCTCCGTCACATAAAAGGGGTTGGGCAGGAAGCGGGCGTCAAAGACCAGGTCGGCCTCCATAGGAACCCCGTGCTTGAAGCCGAAGGAGGTGACACAGACCTCCATCCTCCCCTCGGACGTGCCCGCCCTGCCGAACATCTGCCGCAGCACTCCTTTCAGCTTGGCGGTGGACAGGTTGGTGGTGTCCACAATCTTATCCGCCCGCTCCCGGAGCGGGGCCAGCATCCGCCGTTCCAGGGCGATGGCCTCCTCCAGACTGTCGGTCTCCTCCGCCAGGGGGTGGGACCGCCGGGTCTCCTTGTACCGCTTGATGATGGTCTCGTCCGAGGCGTCCATGAACAGGATGCGGTAGGCGCATTTCATGGCCTCCAAATCGTCCAGGGCGCGGAACAGCCCGTCGAAGTTGGTGCCCGCCCGCACGTCGGTGACCAGAGCCACCCGGTCGTACTCCCCGGAGCCCGCCATGCCCAACTCAGCGAATTTTGGGATCAGCGGGGCGGGCAGATTGTCCACGCAGAAGTAGTCCATGTCCTCCATAAAGGAGGCCGCCTTGCTCTTTCCCGCACCGGACAGTCCGGAGATTATCACAAATTCCATTGATATCACTCTCTTTTGGTTAACTTTTGTTATCTGTATGACTGTCAGCCCCGCTCCTTCTCCACCAGGGGGATCAGCGCGGCCAGAATGGCCTCCCCCAGTTCTTTCGGACCGACGCCCTCCTGGAGCACTGTACAGGGCTCCAGCTCCGGGACAAAGCCCCGCTCGGAGCGGCCGTCCCACCGGGTAATGGACAACTCCGATCCTCTCAACTCGACATCAACCGAAGAGGAAGCCGCCTGAAAGGCCTTCCAGCTGCGGATGCCAGGCTGAAACCAGTAGCCCTTGGCCCCCGGGTCGTACTGAATGCGTCCCGCTTTCAGCTCGTCCAGCAGCTCCAGCACCGCCGCGCCCAGCTCCTCCGCCTGGGGCGGCCAGGGGAGCTTTCGGGCCTCATGGGACGCGCATTTGATGCCCACAGTGGGCACCAGCAGGGTGGTTTTCTCCCGGACGGCGTAAATGCTCACTGGATATCGTTCGCTCAGCTTCATCTCAGCACCCTGACCTCCATTTCCAGCTCCACGCCGGTCTGCCGGAGGACTTCCTCCTTCACCTGCCGCACCAGCTCCAGCACATCGGCACAGGTAGCGCCCCCCCGGTTGACCACAAAGCCGGCGTGCTTCTCCGACACTTGGGCCCCTCCCACGGTGAACCCCTTCAGGCCACACTGGTCGATAAGGGCAGCGGCGAAGTGTCCCAGGGGCCTCTTGAACATGGACCCGGCGCTGGGGTGCTCCAGAGGCTGCTTCTCCCGGCGCTGGGCGGCCAACTCGTCCATGCGGGCCCTGATGGCAGCAGGGTCTCCCTGGTCCAGATGGAAACAGGCCTTCAAAATCAGACATTTTCGGTCAGAGAAGATACTTTTCCGGTAGTCGAAGGCGCACTTCGAAGCGGGAATGGTGCAGACCTCCCCCGCCTCGTCAAGAAAGGTGACTGACTCCAATACCTGGGCCATCTCCCCACCGTAGGCCCCAGCATTCATGGTAATTGCCCCGCCCACGCTGCCTGGAATCCCGCTGGCGAATTCCAGACCGGTGAGGCCCCACCCCAAGACAGCGTTGGACAGCCGGGACAGGAGGACCGCGCTCCCTGCCTCCAGGCCGCGGTTGACCTCTCTGATCCCGCCGAAATCCCATGTCAGCTTTATAATGAAACCCGGATAACCCTCGTCAGCCACTAGCAGATTGCTCCCGTTGCCCAGGAAAAAGGGCTCTACGTCTAGCTCCCGGGCGGTCTTCACTGCCGCCTTCGCTTCCCCCACCGTCCTCGGCAGAACCATCAGGGCCGCAGGCCCGCCGATGCGGAAGGTAGTATGCCTGGACATGGGATCATTCACCCGCAGCTCCATTTCAGGACAGCGCTGCCGCAGCAGCTTTTCCAGTTGTTCCATAGGCCCTCCTAATCACAGGTTTGTGTATCGTTTGATTATAGCAGATTTTTGGAGAAATTAGAATAGGATTTGAAAAAATTAAGGCCCGGGCTCGGCCCGGGCCTTTCATCGTCTTACACCAGATTGCACAGCAGGGCTGCGCCCACCACGCCGGCGTCGTTGCCCAAGGAGGCCTTCTCAATGCGGACATGGTTCTCCTTGTCAAAACAGCCCCGCCAGACCAGCTCCCGCAGAGGGTTCAGCAACAGATCGTCCTCGGCGTTGCTCACCCCGCCGCCCAGACAGATGATCTCGGGCTGGAGGATATTCACCAGGTTAATCATGCCGACGGACAGTCCCTGAAGATACTGGTTCAGCACCCGCTTGGCGGCGGGATCACCTAGGCGGGCTCCCTGGAAGGGAGTTCTGCCCTGGACCTTAGCGGGGACGCCGCCACACAGCTCCCACATGGCGCTGTCCCGGGTGCGCTCCATCTCCAGCTGGGTCAGCTGGATCAAAGCGGTGGCCGAGCCGTACCGCTCCCAGCAACCCCGGCCCCCACAGCCGCACAGAATACCGTTGGGCTGGATGATCATATGGCCAATCTCCATCCCGGAATTGGCAAAACCGGTGAACAGCTTGCCGCCGCAGACCATCCCTCCCCCAATACCGGTGCCCAAGGTAACCATCACCGCCGGGTCGCAGCCCTTGGCCGCGCCGGCCCAGTACTCGCCTACAGCTGCGCAGTTGGCGTCGTTCCCCAGGAAAACGGGCACGTCCCATTCCTTTTGAAACATCTCCCGCAGGGGGACATTTTTATCAGAAAATGGCATATTGGGATTCTGGACAAACATGCCCCTCCTGTTATCCACCACGCCGGGCAGGCCGATGCCCACCGCCTCAATCTGGCCGGGGTCCAGGCTGCCCACCTCGCATAGCTGCCGGGACATCCGCACCAGTTCAGCGCCAAACTGCAAAGCCGTCATATCCTTTGCCACCGGGCTGCTCACCTTATTGACAATGATGCCGTTTTCGTCCACAAGACCGGCCACCAGATTGGTGCCGCCTACGTCAATTCCAATATAATACATCAGTCCACCCCTCCTTCAAGCTGCTCCTGAAACATTTTATCCATCCGGTTGGTCAGTTCCTGGGCCGCATTGTGCCCCATCTTTCGGTTGCGGTTGTTCATGGCGGCCACCTCCACAATGCTGGCCAGGTTTCGTCCCGGCTTCACTGGGATGGTAGTGGAGGGCACCTGAACACTCATAATCTCGGTAAAGTGGGACTCCAGGCCAAAGCGGTCATACACCGCCTTGTCGTCCCAGGGCTCCAGATTGATCACCAAATCAATCTCCTGGAAGGGCTTGATCGCCCCCATGCCCAGCAGGCGGCTGATGTCGATGACGCCGATCCCTCTCAGCTCCATATATCCCCGGATCAGTTCAGGGGCTGTGGCTATCAGGGTGTGCCGGCTGGTTTCTTTGATCTCCACCGCATCGTCAGCTACCAGGCGGTGTCCCCGCTTCAAAAGCTCGATGGCCACCTCGCTTTTGCCTACGCCCGATTCCCCCTGAATCAGCACACCCTCTCCATAGACCTCCATCATCACCCCTGAGCGGGTGATCTGGGGCGCCAGGTGGTTGTAAAGGCTGCTGATCAAAGCGCTCATGAAGGCCGAGGTCTGCTGCGTGCTGCGCAGCACCGTCCGTCCGTGCTTGTCCGCCATCTCCAGACACTCCGGGTACGGCTCAAGTCCCCGGGTAAGAATCAGGGCAGGAACCGGATAAGAAAGCAGCCGGTCAAAGCTCTTTTGCCGCTGCTCCGAGGTCAGGCCGCTGAGATAGGTGTGCTCTGTCAGCCCGATGAGCAGCAGACGCCCAGTATCAAAATGCTCAAAAAATCCTGTCAGAGGAAGGCCGGGCCGGTTGATATCCAGCGCCCGCAGGGGAACATTCTCATAATCAGGGGCTGTGCGGAGAATTTCCAGATCAAATTCGTGGATAATCTCCCCCAGTTTTACGCTCTTCTGCTCCGCCATAGATTGAACTCCTCTCCGCCTGTTTGGCAGTATCTGTCCTATAGTATAACCACTGTGCGGTTTCCTGTCAATTGCTTCCTCCCGCACCGTACCGCTTCAGAAAAATCCCGCCGACTGACAGCCGGCGGGATCAAATGACTCTGTATGTTTTTTGAAGCCCGCTCGATCAGCCGCCCATGGCGGTGGTGGAGATCAGGTTGCCGAACTCGTTGGCGTCGACAGGGAGCCATACCTCTTTCTCTTTTCCGTTGATCTCCATCTTCTGAAGCTCAAAGTCCACATCGAAATCAGCGGTCTCGCCGGAGGGAGTGATGTCAGCGATCACATCGGCAATGGCGGACAGGATGGTGCTGAACTCCGCGTCGGGGTCAATATTCTCCAAAGCCTCACTCATAGCGGTGTTCAGGGCGTTGGCGTCAAAGGTGCTGATTGTGCAGGTAACAACCGATGTACCCTCCTTCTCGTTGGATTCCTTCACCTTGGCGGTAAGCTCCACATTCTTGAACATCGACATAAAGGCATCCACAAAGCCCTGCACGTCCTCGCTGCTGGCAGTAAGGCCCATCCCGGTGAACTGCGCGGCCAGCTCGTCGGCCAGCTCCTCATAGATGTTGCCGTCCAGACCCATATCCTTCCGGGCCTCTTCCTCGGAGGCATAGCCAAACAGTTCCACAGCGGAGCTGGCATCATTCTTCAAAATCATTTCAAAGAGCGCCACCGCTACTTTGTCGCCGGCGGCCGGGGGATCCTTTTTCTGGCAGCCGGTCAGGGTCAGAGAGACCAGCATCAGCGCCGCCAGCGCAAGAGAAAGTGCTTTCTTTTTCATGTATATTCCTCCCAATTATCAATTATGAGGTATCCCACCCTCCGTGTATTTCAAAAACAAACGGAGAGCGGCTCCTCTACATTATTTATTTTAGCACGACGCTCCTCTTCTTTCAAGCAAATGTCTACGGTATTTTGCACAATATTTTTTTCTAAATCCCCTTTTTCCTCTCACTTTTTGGGAACTTCACCCACCTGACTGTTGCTTTTTCACCTGAATACCATTACAATGGAAACACCAAACAATTTCTGTCAGGAGGCGGAAGCATGGTTCGTTCTATTCAGTCTCTTGGTCTCCATGGCGTCACTGGCTATCTGGTTACCGCTGAATGCGACCTCTCCGGCGGTCTGCCCGCCTTTACGGTGGTTGGTCTGCCTGACGCCGCCGTCAACGAAGCCAGGGAGCGGGTGCGCTCCGCCATTAAAAACTGCGGCTTCACCTTCCCGGTCAGCCGAATCACGGTCAATCTGGCCCCCGCTCACTTGAAAAAGGTGGGCACCCTCTACGACCTGCCAATTCTGGTGGGTATTCTGGCCGCCGGCAAGCAGCTGCGCCTGCCCAGAGAGAACTGTGCCTTCATTGGCGAGCTGTCTCTGTCTGGCCAGTTACGGCCCTGCGCCGGCATGCTGTCCATGGCGCTGGCCGCCAAGCGGGAGGGGATCGAGGTGCTGTATGTTCCTGCCGAGAATGCCGCTGAGGCCACCCTGGCCGAGGGTCCAGTAGTCTATCCGATCCGGGATGTGGCCCAGCTGGAGCGCCACCTCACCGGTGAGGAGCTCATCTCCCCCGCCCAGCCCTGGAAGCCGGGGGCGGCGGCCTTTCACTGTCCCGACATGGCGGAAGTGAAAGGACAGGAGCAGGTAAAGCGGGCGCTGGAGATCGCCGCCGCCGGGAGCCACAGCGTCCTCATGTCCGGTCCGCCGGGAACGGGCAAATCCATGCTGGCCCGCCGTCTGCCCGGCATCCTGCCCAGCATGACCCGTCAGGAAGCCCTGGAGTGTACCGAAATTCACTCTGTTATGGGTCAAACCAGCGCTCAGCAGCCCCTGGTTGTCCTCCGGCCCTTCCGCTCTCCCCATCACACCGTCTCCTCCACCGGTATGGCCGGGGGCGGCTCCAATCCCCGGCCGGGGGAAATCTCCCTGGCCCACAATGGGGTTCTTTTTCTGGACGAGCTGCCTGAGTTCCCCAAGGAGGTGCTGGAGGTGCTGCGCCAGCCCCTGGAGGACGGGCAGGTCCAGATCTCCCGGGCGGCGGGCACCGTCACCTATCCCGCCCGGTTCATGCTGGTATGCGCCATGAATCCCTGTAAATGCGGCTGGTACGGCCACCCCTCCGGCCGGTGCCGGTGCAGTGAGGCGGAGGTGAAAAAGTACCTCTCCCGTCTGTCCGGGCCCCTGCTGGACCGGCTGGACCTGTTTGTGGAGGCGGCTCCCCTGGAGTTTGACGAGCTGTCCCAGCGGGAGCGGGCGGAGACCTCCGCCCAGGTGAAGGAACGGGTGGACGGGGCCCGGGCCCTCCAGACAGCGCGTCAGGCGGACACCGGCGTATCCAGCAATTCCCAGCTCACCCGTGAGAGCCTGGACCGGTTCTGCGTTCTGGACGACGCCTGCCAGCGCCTTATGAAGGGCGCCTTCGACCGCATGGGCCTCACCGCCCGGAGCTATGACCGCATCCTCCGTGTCGCCCGTACCATCGCCGATTTGGACGGCGGCGGCGACATTCAGCCTGTCCACCTGGCCGAGGCGCTGCAATACCGGCCTCCGGAGTATCTGAGGCGGTAGGCTCTCCTTGAGCACAACCTATCTCTGTGCCTGCGCAAGCAGGATTTTCCACGAAATAGGAAAGGAATTTGTTCAGTTTTATGCTAGACTGCCCGGTTTCCATGTAGTAAGATAGTTTGACTGCGTCATATGAGTGTTTTGAAAAGGAGAATCACAAATCGTGAGAAAGAATCATCGCATTGATATGTGCAGCGGGTCGCTGGCTGACAAAATCCTTTTGTTCGCACTGCCTCTGATGGCCTCCAGCCTGCTGCAGCTTCTCTTCAACGCCGCCGACGTGGTTGTGGTGGGCCGGTATGCCGGCAAAGAAGCTCTGGCGGCCGTGGGTTCCAACACCTCGCTGATCAATCTGCTGATCAACCTGTTCGTGGGCCTGTCGGTTGGCACCAACGTGGTGGTGGCCCGCGACCTGGGGGCGGGGCGCCACGACAAAGTGGGACAAAGCGTTCATACCGCTATGACGCTGGCACTGTCCAGCGGTGTGGTGATGATGGTTTTCGGCATCGTTATGGCGCGTCAGCTACTGGAGTGGATGTCCTCCCCCACCGATGTGATTGACCTTGCTGGCGTGTACTTACGTATCTACTTTCTGGGTCTGCCCGCCAACTTTGTATACAACTTTGGAGCGGCCATCCTCCGCGCTCAGGGAGACACTCAGCGCCCGCTCTACTTTCTCACCTTTTCCGGTGTGGTCAACGTGGTCCTCAACCTGATTTTCGTCATCTCTCTCCAGTTGGACGTGGCCGGCGTGGCCTTGGCCACCATCATCTCTCAATACATCTCAGCCGTTTTGGTGGTTCGGTGCATGATGCGGGAGCAGGGTTCCCTTCATTTGGATTTGAAAAAGCTGGGGTTGAAAAAACAGGTGGTTCTCCGTATCGTTCAGGTGGGCCTGCCCGCTGGCTTTCAAGGGGTGGTGTTCTCCCTGTCCAACGTGGTGATCCAGTCCTCCCTTAACTCCTTTGACGATTCCATACTGGTCGCCGGCTCCTCCGCCGGTTCCAACATTGAGAGCTTTGTTTACGCCTCTATGAACGCATTCTATCAGGCGGCCATCACCTTTGTTGGTCAGAATTACGGCGCCGCAAAATGCGACCGTGTGGATAAGGTAGCCCGGCAGTGTGTGGGCTTCGCCGTGATATTCGGACTCATATTCGGCAATCTGGCCTACCTGTTTGGCGCACCTCTGGCAGGTATTTACGCCCCCGGCGAGCCTGAAGTGGTCCAGCAGGCGCTCATACGCATGTCATTCATCTGCTGTCCTTATTTCATCTGCGGCATTATGGATACCCTGGTGGGGGTTCTGCGGGGCCTGGGCAGCTCAGTGATTCCCATGATTACCTCCATCGTGGGGGCCTGCGGGCTACGCCTGCTCTGGGTAGCCGCCGTCTTCCCCCTCTACCATACTCCCTCCTGCCTCTTTTTGTCCTATCCCGTCACATGGTCCATCACCGCGCTGTTCCATTTCCTTTTCCTGATACTGGTGGTGCGCCGCCGAGCCTTTGCCAAGGTGAGGAGCAATGGCCCCGCCTATCTGGCCACTGAGGGACAGCACCCCGAACCGGAACACTAAATCCTGCTTAGACAGGGCCACAGGCGGCTTCCTCAGTGGAAGCCGCCTGTGGCTTTATCCTCTCCGGCTGACTTTATTCCAAAGCCATTACTCTCAAAAATTTCCCGGGAAAATTTTCTGAAAGTATTTGACAAATGGTAACAAACATGTTACAATTCGGTTACAGTTTTTAAATCACAACTAAGGAGTATAATCATGGCAAATGAAAATCTGCCCCTTTCCTATAAAGGGCACCCCTTGCGCCGGAAAGACAATCTGATTTACTATGGAACTATGGCGGAGAAATATATCATCATGCTCCAGGTTCTGTCCAGCAAAAGTTTAAACGGGCTATCTGTGGCGGACAAGGTCTCCGTTCAGCTCCAGTTCACCGACCCTGATCTGAAAAGCCGGGATAGAGTGGTCAAAAAGAGCGAAAAAGACAGCCTCTATGCCGCAATGGACGTGGCTGCCGTCTGGCTTGACCGCGCCCTCGCCGGAAAATAATCCCCTTTTCACCCACTGGATAAGCCGTCTGTAAAAAAATAGGAGGACGTCAATATGGATTTCAAGCGCATCGCTTCCCGTCTCACCGCCGGTGTCCTGCTGGCCGGAACCTTGGTTACCCCCGCTCTTGCCGCCACTGGAACAGTCAACACCGAGGGCAGTTATCTGCACCTGCGCACCGAGGCCAACACCGATAGCTCTATTCTGAAGAATCTACCCCACAGCACCAAGGTTGAAATTCTCTCCGCCTTGGACAACGGCTGGTATCAGGTCTCCTTTGACGGTATAACCGGCTATGTATCGGGCAGTTATCTCACCGTCACCGAGGAAGACACTCAGATTAGCGACAATGCCGTCCCCGCCGCCGACGCGTCTGAGTCAGAAAAGATTTACATCAAGGTCACCGAGGGTCCGCTGAATATCCGTTCCGGCCCCGGCACCGAATATGACCGGGTCGGTTCTCTCTATGCCGGCCGTGTAATGGAGGTTACCGAGATTCTCACCGGTTGGTACAAGATCAAATCCGGCTATATCAGCGCCGACTACGCTGTGCAGATTGACGCCGCCGAGGCTCAGGCCGCTGCGACCAAGGGGCAGGAGATTGCCGATTACGCCCTCCAGTTTGTAGGTTATCCCTATGTCCACGGTGGCAGTTCCCCCAAAGGCTTCGACTGTTCCGGCTTTACCAGTTATGTGTACAAGCAGTTTGGCTACAGTATTAATCGCACTTGTTCCGGTCAGTTAGACAACGGAACTCCGGTTTCTATCAATGACCTCCAGCCCGGCGATATTGTGATCTTCAACAAGGGCAATGCCAGCACCCGGGCCACCCATGTAGGTCTGTACATCGGCAACAACCAGTTTGTCCACGCCTCCACCCCCACCAAAGGCGTTATCATCAATAAAATGAGCGATTATTATTATACCACCGGTTTCGTGGGAGCTCGCCGGATTGTCGACTGATTAGCATAGTTATTCAAATTATTTCAACAGCATAGAAAGCCTTTACAGTACTTGATGGAACGGCACCGCTTACGCAGTGCCGCTCCACTTTTTATCTCGACATACCAGTAATTAACATATCCCGGCATCACATCCTCTCCCCCATATGTAAACAATTTTTGAACCCTTCGGAAACCCCTTGACAATTCCCTCTGTCCGGTTAAAATAGTCAACAGGTTAATCATTAAGTGGTTAATTAATTTTTGAAAAGGAGGTTTTTCTGAAGTGTCCTCTCACGAGATGGAACTGCTTGCCCGCAGTCTGAGCAACGCCCACCGCTCGGCGGTGCAGGCGGAGCTGAACGCCGCGGGCCTGGAAAAGGTGGGACACCCCATGCTGGTGTCCATCCTCCAGTCCGCCGATGAGGACCCGGAGGGCCAATTCCAGGCGCAGCGGGAGCTGGCCGACCTGCTCCACGTCTCCCCTCCCGCCATAGCCAACTCGTTAAAGTGTTTGGAACGGGACGGCTACGTCCGCCGGGAGCCCTGGCCCGAGGACGCCCGGCGCAACCGGGTCATCCTCACCGAAAAGGGGGCCGCCGCTGTGCAGGGCTGCCGGAACGTCTTTCTCCGGGTGTCCGACCGGATGATGGCCGGCTTTTCTCAGGAGGAGCTGGAACAGCTGGCCCAGTTTCAGCGCCGGATGCTGGACAATTTGAATTCCAACGAAAAGGAGTGATTTCCCCTTGCTTTCCCTGTTCCTGACCCACCTGGAGGGCTACAAAAAAGCGGCGGTCAAGTCCCCCATCCTCATCATTCTGGAGGTTATCTGCGAGCTGCTTCTCCCCCTGGTAATGGCGGAGATCGTAGATGTAGCCATCCCCTCGGGAGATGTGCGCTACATCTTTCTCATGGGCGGTCTGATGCTGCTTTTGGCCCTGCTGGCAATGGCCTGCGGCGTGGGCTCCGCAAAATACGCCTCCTTCGCCAGTCAGGGCTTCGGCGGCAACCTGCGCCAGTGCCTGTTTAATAAGGTGCAGGACTTCTCCTTCGCCGACATCGACCGCTTTTCCTCCGCCTCCCTTATCACCCGCATGACCAACGATGTCAACGCCATGACCATGATGCTGGCTATGGGCCTGCGGATGCTGGTGCGGGCCCCGGTGATGCTTTTCACCGCCCTGGCCGTCAGCCTGTACCTCAACGCCCGGTTGGCAGTGATTCTGCTGGTCGTCATCCCCCTGATGGCGGCGGCTATTGCCCTGCTGATGAAGATATGTACCCGGCTCTTTGACCTGATGCAGAAGAAGATCGACGGGCTGAACAACGTCCTTCAGGAGAACCTAGTCGCCATCCGGGTGGTCAAGGCCTTCGTCCGGGAGGACCATGAGCGGAAGAAATTCAACCGCTCCAGCGACGAGCTGATGGAGGCCGGCCTCACCGTGGGTATGCGGATCATCGCCATCATGCCCATCATGATGCTGTGCATGAACGGGGCCACCCTGGCCGTGCTCTACTTCGGGGGCCGGATGGTTATGGGGGCTGGCTTTGAGCTGGGCGACCTGAACGCTTTCCTCAGTTATATTATGCAGGTGCTGATGAGCGTGATGATGGTATCTATGGCCCTGCTTCAGCTGTCCCGAGCCCAGGCCTGCGCCCGGCGCATCAACGAGGTGCTGGAAACCACCCCCTCTGTCCAGGACAAACAGGAGACCTCTCCCCTCCCCGCTCCCAGGGGCCGGGTAGAGTTCAAGGACGTGTCCTTTAAATACGCCGCCTCCGGCTCCGGGGACGACGTGCTCTCCCACATCAGTTTTTCCGTGGAGCCCGGGCAGTTTGTCGCCATCGTGGGGGGCACCGGCACCGGCAAGTCCTCCCTGGTCAACCTGATCCCCCGGTTTTACGACGTCACCCGCGGCTCTGTTCTGGTGGACGGGGTGGACGTGCGGGACTACCCCCTGGAGGAGCTGCGCTCCCGCATCGGCATGGTTCTCCAGACCAATATCCTCTTCACCGGCACCATCCGGGAAAACCTGCTCTGGGGCCGTCCCGACGCCACCGAGGAGGAAATCATCCAGGCCGCTAAGGACGCCCAGGCCTATGACTTCATCATGTCCCTGCCCGAGGGCTTTGACACCCAGCTCACCCAGGGAGGTACCAACGTCTCAGGCGGGCAGAAGCAGCGGCTGTGCATTGCCCGGGCTATGCTCCGCAAGCCGGCCATCCTCATTCTGGACGACTCCACCTCCGCCGTGGACTCGGCCACCGAGGCGGCCATCCGGGAATCCTTCCACAAGAATCTTAAGGACACCACCGTCATCATCATCGCTCAGCGCATCTCCTCAGTACAGTACGCCGACGAAATTCTTATTCTGGACGACGACCATATCGCCGGACAGGGCACTCATGAGGAACTGATGAAAACCAACAAGATCTATCAGGAAATTTATCAATCTCAGCAAGAGGGGGTGGGCGGATAATGCCAGGACCTCATCAAGCCCCAAGAGGGGGCTATGTCAAGCCTAAAAATCTGAAACGGACCATGGGGCGTCTGGTGGGCTACCTCACCAAAAGCAAGCTGCCTCTGTTGTTCGTGCTGTTTTGCCTTCTGGTCTCGGTGGGAACCAATCTGGGCGGGTCGTATCTGATGCGGCCCATCATCAACAATTTTATCTGGTCGGGCTGCACCGACTTCGCCGGGCTGGGCTGGGCCATCCTCCAACTGGCGGGCATCTATCTTCTGGGCTGTCTGGCTACCTATGGGCAGTCGGCCATGATGGTCCGGCTGGCGGAGAAGGGGGTCAACCGGCTGCGCAAGGACCTGTTCGACGCCCTGCAAAAGCTCCCCCTGTCCTACTTCGACCAACACCCCCACGGGGAGCTCATGAGCCGCTTCACCAACGACGCGGACAACGTACAGATGGCCCTCCAGCAGAGCATGGTCTCCCTGTTCTCCAGCTGTCTCATGTTTGTGGGACTGGTAGCCCTGATGCTGGTGATCAACTGGAAGCTGTTTCTGGCCACCGCCCTGGTGCTGGCCCTCACCATGTTCCTCTTCAAGCAGCTGGGGAGCCGCAGCCGGAAGTTTTATCAGAAGCAGCAGGCCGCTCTGGGGGCGGTCAACGGAGAAATTCAGGAGACCATTGAGGGCTTGAAGGTGGTCAAGGCCTTCACCCATGAGGCGGAGGCCAAGGCCAAGTTCCAGGAGCTGAACAACGCCTACCGGGACGCCGCCCAGCGGGCCAACTTCTTCTCCGGCGTCATCATGCCGGTGGCGGGCAACCTGATGAACATCAGCTACGCCCTCACCGCCGCCCTGGGCGGACTGCTCTCCGTCCTCCAGGGCTTCGACCTGGGCGGTTTGGCGATCTATCTCAACTACTCCCGGCAGGTGGGCCAGCCCCTGAACCAAATCTCCCAGCAGATGACCACCCTCCTGTCCGCCCTGGCGGGCGCGGAACGCATCTTCGAGGTGATGGACACCGCCGGCGAAGTGAACGAAGGCACCGTCACCCTGGTTCCGGCGGAGAAGGACGCCAACGGCACCCTCTCTCTCTTCACCGGCCAAGGCCGGCCCAAGACCTGGGCCTGGAAAACCCCCAGAAACAACGGTATGGAGCTGGTTCCCGTCTTTGTGGGGAAGGATGAGGTCCTCACCGAAATCACCGACCCGGAGACCGTCCCCGACCCGGCCCTGCTGGCCGACCACGGCTGGGCCTGGAAGTACCCCGGCCCCGACGGGACAGTGGGCCTCCACCTCATCCGGGGCACCGTGCGCAATGTCCCCGGGGAGGACTACTGCCTCACCGAGCTGCGGGGGGCGGTGCGATTCAGCCATGTGGACTTCTCCTATGTCCCGGGCAAACGAATTTTGAAGGACGTGTCCGTTTACGCCGATCCCGGTCAGAAGATCGCCTTTGTAGGCTCCACCGGCGCGGGCAAGACCACCATCACCAATCTCATCAACCGGTTCTATGAGATCGAGGGGGGTATGATTACCTACGACGGCATCCGGGTAAAGGCCATCCGAAAGGAGGACCTGCGCCGGTCGCTGGGAGCGGTGCTCCAGGACACCCACCTGTTCACGGGGACCATAATGGACAACATCCGCTATGGCCGGCTGGACGCCACCGACGAGGAGTGCATCGCCGCCGCCAAGAGCGCCAACGCCCACTCCTTCATCCGCCGCCTGCCCGAGGGGTATCACACGATGGTCACCGGCGACGGGGCCAACCTGTCCCAGGGCCAGCGCCAGCTGCTTGCCATCGCCCGGGCCGCCGTGGCCGACCCGCCGGTGATGATCCTGGACGAGGCCACCTCCTCCATCGACACCCGCACCGAGGCCCTCATCCAGCAGGGCATGGACGCCCTCATGGAGGGCCGGACGGTGTTTGTCATCGCTCACCGCCTGTCCACCGTGCGCAACTCCAACTGCATCGTGGTCATTGAGCATGGCGAGATCGAAGAGAAGGGCAGTCATGAGCATCTCCTCAAGGAAAAAGGCCGGTACTACCGGCTGTACACCGGGCAGTTCCAGCTGTCCTAATGTGAACAGGCCCCGCCGACCGGCGGGGCCTGTTGTCTATGTGGTCTCCTTCGGCACCGCCCGGCGGTACATCCAACCCAGCACGTTGCCCCCCAGAGCGGGGGCGGCCACCAGGAAGCAGTGGAACAGTTCAGCGGTAGACACCAGGGACGGCACGGGCAGATAGCACACAAAGCAGGCCAAGGGGTACAGCGGGCACACCCCTCGCCGCTTGCCCAGCGACACCCCAGCGAAGAAGCCCCCCACCGGCATCAGCACAAAGGGCAGAATCAGTGCAGACAGGACCGGGATATCAATCCAGCCGCCGTTTATTTGATACTCCACCCAGCGCAGCACTAGGGGCAGAATGTCGCACAGCAACAGAACAAAGGGCAGATAGGGCAGGGTCTCCCGCCACTTCAGGGGGGACGGTCCGGCATCCAGCCCCAGCAGGGTGCGCAGCCGCACCACCTCCATATACCAGCTGATCCACCGCCCCAGCCAGATCAGGGCGTACAGCACGGCCAGCAACCCCTCCAGCAGCAGCAGGACATCCCAGTCCCAGCCGTAGAACTGGGCTGCCAGCAGGAGGAACAGGGCGGAGGTCACCGCGAAGTGGGCGCCCGAGCGCAGCAGCAGGGCTCTGCCGTCGTCGGCGAAAGGCAGGGTAGCCGCCCCCGCCGCGCCGCCCAAACCGGCGCACAGCAGACACACTATAGATGATATATTTCGTGTATCCAGCCAATAGGGCACCAAGACGATACTGGCCAGCAGCCCCAGCGCACTCCCGGCCAAAATTCTGACCGCCCAGGCTTTATTCAGGTTTTTCATGCCGGTTTCTCCTTCCTGCGTTCAGAGCCTCTTTGATTTTTTTCATATATCGCCGGGAAACATAGGACTTCACCGTCCCGTCCAGGGTCATGCAGATGGTGCCTGACAGGGACAGATCCACCGCCGTGACCCGGTCCAGATTGATAATTTCCCCATTGGAAATTCTGACAAACCGAGCGGAATCCAGCTTCTCCTCCAGCTCATACAGCCGCAGACGGACAGTGAAGGTCTCTCCCGCCGTCTGGGCGGACACCGTTTTCCCGTCGGCGTAGAACCGGAGGAACTCCCCCTGGGGCAGGAGCAGTCTCTCCTCTCCCCTGCTCACCGGAACAGGCCCCATAGCCACGGAACGCAGGCTCTCCGCCAGACGGCGCAGCTCCTCGCTCTCCTCCCCGGCCAGAATAATTACCTTGGGCTCCTGCCGGCCGGGCTCTATCCTGATTTCAGCCTCCATGGACGCTCCCCCCTCCTTTGTCCAGTATAGCCGCTCCTCCCCGCCCTGTCTACCGGTTTGGGACAGTCGGTCGTTTTTCGCGGACAGTCGGTTGAAGTCCTTGTCAGTTACAGCCGGACCTCGGAAATTTTCCGTCCATTGAGCAGGGCGCCCATGTTTCCCACATGGACGCCCCGTCTATCATTTCAGCAATTGGTCAGACCCAGACAGCCATAGTAAATGGCACCTACAGCCTGGGCAAATTGAGCCACCGTGTAGTCAGGGCTGTCGGCCAGCTGCCGCATCAGAGTCGTATTAGCCAGATTCTCGTCCGCGGCGAACTGCCGCAAGCCGGGCTCCCGCCGGGCCGCCCCCTCACACATCAGCCGGAAGCAGGCCGGCAGCTTGACCAACCGCCCGAACAGAGTGCGGTCCTTCGCCTCCGCCTGGAGAATATAGTCGGTCTCCCGCCATGTAACAGCCAGATACTCCCCAATTTCCTGAAAAATCCTGTGGCACTCCGGCCGTCCGGCGGCAGCCTGTTCCATAAAATACTCCAGACAGGGCTTTCGCATGTCCTCTGGCTGAGAGGGAACAATCAGCCGTTCCCCCTCCCAACGAAGCATTCCCCTGTCCAACGCCTCCTGAAGCAGCTCCGGACTGCGTGCCGCAAGCCGAAACACCCCGGACTGGCTGGTGTAACGCTGGAGCGTGCCGGAAAGACCGGTGTTCAGATTATTGACGCTGCGCACATCGTCGGCGGAATGTCTCCGCTGAGCGCCGCTGCCCAGGTCAATAATACAGTTGTATACCTCCAGAGGAATCTCTGGAATAGAGCCATCGGGCCTGACCCATCCCGCCCCCAGCTCAGTCCCCAGGGTATGGGCAAAGAAGCCCTGAGACACATCCCCTCCGCCGGCAGCCTCCTCCACCGCAGCGGCAAAAGCAGCCATCGGCCCGTCGTTGGTATTCATCACCGGTCCGCCCGCAATGACGTATTCCTCCAGCCCGCTGTTCAGCGCGGTAATCCTGGCAAACTGCTCCTCATAGTCCAGTTTCGGGTTGGAGCGCAGTCCAAATGTCTTGTGCGTCTCTCCGCCCACAATGCGGTTGCGAATGACCACATCCGGAAAGCACAGACCGATGGCGTCAAATCCCCGCAGATCTGTCCCCGCAGCCTGTTCCATCGCCGCCGCTCCCCGCTCCATTTCAGCCAGAGAGGCATGTCTGTCCAACGCCCGCCGGTCAATCTCCTCCTGACGGCCCGCCCGATACAGGCTGCCCGCCGCCCGCAGCAGTCTGGTCAGCAAAAGTAAGGGCTCAGTGATCTGTTCCGCCCAGGAATAAGAGCCGGGGAACCAGTCAAATTCCTTGCACAGGACCAGCTGACCGTCCACGCTGACGGCGAGCTTCACGTCTGTGCCGCCGATATCCATCCCCAGCAGCATCCTGTTTCTGGTCATGGCGGGCAGCTCCGCAAAAACAGGCGTTCCGGCCGCAGCCAAAACGGACCCGGCGGCCGACTCTTCGCTCACATCGTGGACGCCGAAGGAAAACTTCTGCTCTCCCCCGAAGAGAGCGGTCAAAACACGTTCATTTACATTCAGGCATTTGCCATAGCCGCTCCGGACCGCTTTATCCCGTTCCAATTGAAAAACCTGTCTCAGCCCCTCAGCCAATGCTGTGCAAGCACTGTCTGTCCTGTCCAAATAAACGTCAATCGCCAAACCGCCCAAGCAGGAGAGCAGATTATAGACGCTTGCGTAGACATACTCCTCCACAAATTTTTGCTCCTCTACCCCCTCTGTCTCAGGCAGAAGCAAAGGAAATGTACGAACAGATCTGTCATAGAGCACAACATGGAGATGGAAGGGTCGGGTCCCCCTCGCCTGAAATACCTCCCGAACATCAGTGATATACACGCTTTGATCATTAGCAGCCCGCTCTAAAAAGGTTTTGAGCATATCCGGTCACTCCTTTGAAACAGCAAAATTTACTGTGTCCCCGCACGCTGGGCGGTCTCCTTCTCCAGCTGAAGCAGCGCCTCCTTCATGTCCAGACCACTGCCATACCCCACCAGCTTGCCGTTTGCGCCGATAACCCGATGGCAGGGAACCGCAATTAAGATGGGATTTTCATGGTTTGCCATGCCCACAGCCCGAGCAGCCCTGGGGCTTCCCACCGCAGCGGCAATCTCTCCATAGGTGCGCGTCTCACCGTAAGGGATCGCGCACAGCGCCCGCCACACCTTCTGCTGAAATTCGGTGCCCCGAAGCCGGTATGGAAAATCAAATTCCCGCCGCTGTCCGTTCAAATACTCCGTAATCTGCTGGAATGACATATCGGTCAGGGCTGTCCGCCCCTCGTCACAAACAGGCTCGTTCGTCCGCTTCAGAAGTGTGACGGCGCCGTCTTCAACGCCAATTTTAAGCTGTCCGAAGAGAAATGGATAGACCGCGTAATGACTCATTTTTGTATCCTCCCTGCATGATCGATCAGGATGGTCCCAATCGAGATTACATCTGATTTGGAAAAAATTCCTTCACAAACTCCACGTCCTTCACCTGAAAGGTTCGGCCATTGAGTGCCTCCAGGGGACCGGCTTCGGTGGTGAAACGGAAGGAGAGCTTATAGGAGTACAGCGCCTGACCGTGGCGGCCGTATTTCCGGTTTTCCCGCTCGCTGCCGTACTTGCCGTCACCGATGAGAGGGTGACCTGCGGCGGCAAACTGGGCTCTAATCTGGTGGGTCCGGCCGGTAATCAGGTCGCACTCCACCAGAGACAGGCCGTCCTTCACCGCTAATGTTTTATAGTCCGTAACGGCCAGCTTGGCCCCCGGCTCCGGTTTTTTTCGGACGTAAACCTGCTTTTTCACCTCGTCCTTGAAAATATATCCCTCCAGCCGCCCCTCAGCGGGAGACATACGACCACGGACTACGCACAGATAGAGCTTGGCCAGCTCCCTGTCCTTGATCTTCTGGTTCATCACCCGCAAACCCTCGGCGGTCTTGGCGGCGATGACGATCCCTCCGGTATTCCGGTCGATGCGATTGCACAGAGCGGGAGCGAAGGAGTTCTCCCAGTAGGGGGACCACTCTTTTTTCTGATAGAGATAGGCCTGGATGTGGGTAAGCAGGGTGTTGACCCGCTCGTTTTCGTCGGGGTGAACCACCATTCCGGGCCGCTTGTCTGCCAGCAGAATATGCTCGTTCTCATAAAGAATGTTTAATTTAGGCTGATAGAGGGACAAAAAGGCATTTTCCGGGGTAGGTTTTTCAAAAAACTCATCGTTGATATACAGCTGAAGCATATCCCCCGCATTAAGGCGCACATCCCGCCTGCTCCCCCTTCCATTCACCTTCACCCGCTTGAGCCGAATATACTTCTGGGCCAAAGGCGCAGGAAGCAGGGGCAGGGTTTTCGCCAGCCAGCGGTCCAGCCGCTGACCGGCGTCGTTCTTTCCGATGGTAAATTCTTTCATGAGTACCTCCAAAGGACTTGTCCAAAATATTTCACCATATTTCACCCCCGGTGTCAATAAATTTCGTGGAGAAATTTGTGAAAAACATTTGACATTTGGAAAGAAAGTCTTTATAATATCCTGCGTACCATTCTGCGAGTATGGGGGCTCACCCCGGGGAGGAACGCCATGCGTCTGGATCTGCGAGATATCATACACATCCCGGACGCAAAAAAGACGTTTCAGTTCCAGCTGGATCTTTCTCAGCAGGACTTCTACGGAATCCGGCCCGTTGTCCGCCCTGTAGAGATCAAGGGCAGCGTGACTAACCACGCCGGCGCCCTGCTTCTGGAGGGAACGGCACGCTCTGTTCTGGACCTTCAGTGCGACCGCTGCGGGAAAAGCTTTTCCAGGGAAAAGGTGGTCGTGCTGGACAGCTTGGCGGCTCAAGAGCTGGAGAATGAGGAAAACGACGATATTCTCCTTCTGAACGGCACCGAGTTGGATCTGGACGAGGCGGTATCAACCGCTTTCATCCTCGCGATGGATACCAAAAACCTTTGCTCAGACGACTGCAAAGGGCTGTGCGCCAAGTGCGGAGCCGATTTGAACCTCGGCCCCTGCGGGTGCGGACCTGATGTCGATCCAAGACTGGCGGCCCTTGCGCAGCTGTTGGATAAGGAAGCTGAGTGAGTACTCAAGTGCCTTGACCGGCACAGCCGAAGGAGGTGTCACCCATGGCGGTCCCCAAGGGAAAAGTATCCAAGGCCCGGCGCGATAAGCGGCGCAGCTCCCACTGGAAGCTGGAAACTCCCGGTATCGTGACTTGCCCCAAGTGCGGGGCTTACCGGCTGCCTCACCGTATGTGCAAGAATTGCCTGACCTATAACGGCCGTTCCTTCGGCCAGGTTGAGGCCCAGCAGTAAGTTTTCTGGCCCCCCGGCATAGAAACCGGGGGGCCAATTTTTGTTTGCTTTATCTGCGTTCTGGTAAGGATAGGTACTCCCTTTTCAGATTGGTGTTACTCATCGCCATTTGACAAAATGATTCGTCAAAACATCTGAGGCGAGCAGTTGCCCTAGACAGACATGTAACTGCTCGATAGGTTGGAATTTTTCGATTGGGATCTTCACAATAAGATAATTATTATAGCAATCGTGCAAACGAATAATACTCCCACACTGAATATAACAATCACTTTTTTAACCTGTTTATCCCCTTTTACTGCCATATCTATCTTATCCGAGAACAAAATAGATACAATGGCAACTATTATTAGCAGTGTAGATATTAACAATATAGGCATTAGCAACACAGAAAGCTTTTCCATATCTTCCTCCGCAACTTCCGATTTGCTGACAGGGATCACGTCTCAATAACGGGCCGCTCTATCTGCCCATCGGCCTCGTTTTACCCATATAGTCCTCCGTCTCCTCAGGCAGCCCCCGTGAACGCAGACCATAGCCCACCAGCCGGCTGGTCAACCCGTAAATCATGGCAAAAACAGGCACCCCCAGCACCATCCCGGCGAAGCCGAACAGCCCGCCAAACAGCAGGATGGAGAACAGCACCCAGAAGGAGGCCAGGCCGGTGGTCTCTCCCAGGATCTTGGGCCCCAGGATGTTGCCGTCGAACTGCTGGAGCACCAGAATGAAGATGGCGAAGTAGACCGCCTGGAGGGGGTTGACCAGGAGAATCAGCAGCCCGCAGGGCACCGCACCGATAAAGGGCCCGAAGAAGGGGATGATGTTGGTCACCCCAACGATGGTGGCCACCAGGGCCGGGTAGGGGAACTTGAACAGGCTGCAGCAAATAAAGCAGATCACGCCGATAATCAGGGAGTCCACCAGCTTGCCGTTGATGAAGCCGCTCATGATCTTGTAGGCGTTGCGGACCTCGTCCACCAGCAGGTCGGCGATATCCGTCCGAAAGAGGCTGTAGACGATCTTCTTGCTCTGGGCGGCAAAGACGTCCTTGCGGGCCAGGAGATAGACCGAGACGATAATGGCGATGAGCAGGTCCTTCACCAGCACCAGAAAGCCCACCACCATACCGGACACTCCGGCCATCACGCCGGTGAAGTTGGGCCAGATGGTAGTGCGCACCCACTGGAAGGTGGTGGACACCGACTCCAAGTTGGGCAGGATGTCGGAGTTCAGCCACTGCTCCAAAGAGGTGGCCGCGGAATTATAGATCGACATAACAGAGGCCTGAATGTCCGGGTTGTCCTCAAAGAAGGTCTGGAGCCAGCCCTGGACCACTTCGATGTAGTCGGGAATGGACTGGAACAGTCCCACCACACTCTGCCACACCTGTGGAATTACCATGGCCAGCAACAGGTAAAAGAGGAAAACCGCCAGCGCAAGACTGAGAATAATCGCTATAAAGTTAAGAAACGCCAGATTCCTTTTGTCCGCTTTCCGCTTGTCCGTAGTCATAGCCAGGAGGAATTTCAAAATATTTCTGTGAACAGGCAGCAGCAGAAACGAAATTACCGCCCCCATAAAAATTGGCCGCAGAATCCCCCCGATGGTCTCCAGAAAATCTGTCACCGTCTTCATATGGAACAGCAGGAAAAACAGCAGCAAAGACGCCGCAATTACCGCAAACGCGGTCAGCCCTATTGCCAGGTAGGGGTGCTTGTCTTCCCGTTTCATGATCCGCTCGCCCGCCTTTCTTACACCTTCAACTCGGTCTCTTTCCTGTCCAGCGCATTGGCATACTTCTTCAGCACAGCCGCAATTTCCCCGGCCAGAAACTCCTCCACCTGCTCCGGACAGCGGCCGATGTAGGCCGCCGGGTCCAGATGGGCGGACAGCTCCTCCCTCGTCATGCCGAAGGCGGGGTCGGCGGCCATCCGGTCGATGAGGTCATTGGGCTGGCCCAGCTCCTTCACGTGATAGCCCGCCTCCTGTGACAGCACCCGGATGCGCTCATGGATCTGCTGCCGGTCCCCACCCCGCTTGACGGCGTCCATCATGATGTTCTCGCTGGCCATAAATGGCAGCTCCTCCAGCACGTGCTTCTCGATCACCCTGGGGTGGACCACCAATCCGGAGACCACGTTGGCCCAGATATCCAGGATGGCGTCCACCGCCAGAAAGGCCTCGGGGACGCTGAGCCGCTTGTTGGCCGAGTCGTCCAGGGTGCGCTCAAACCACTGGGTGGCGGTGGTAATGGCCGGGTTGCCCACATCCACAATGACATACCGGGCCAGGGCACAGATGCGCTCGCACCGCATGGGGTTGCGCTTGTATGGCATGGCTGAGGAGCCAATCTGGCTTTTCTCAAAGGGCTCCTCCACCTCTTTCAGGTGGCACAGCAGCCGCAGATCGGTGGCAAATTTGCTGGCGGACTGGGCCACCCCAGCCAGGGTGGACACCACGTTATAGTCCAGCTTTCGGGAGTAGGTCTGGCCGCTCACCGGGACTACCGCATTGAAGCCCATTTCCCGGGCAATTTTCTCCTCCAGCAGGCGTACCTTCTCATGGTCCCCCTCGAAGAGCTCCAGGAAGGATGCCTGGGTGCCGGTGGTGCCCTTGGAACCCAGCAGCTTCAAGGTAGAAATGCGGTACTCAATCTCCTCCAGGTCCAAGAGCAACTCGTTCATCCACAACGTGGCCCGCTTGCCCACTGTAACCAGCTGAGCGGCCTGGAAGTGGGTAAAGCCCAAGGTGGGCAGAGCCTTATATTCCTCCGCGAATCTGGCCAGGTGGGCCAGCACCCGGACCACCTTGTCCCGAACCAGCTCCAGCCCCTCCCGCATGAGGATCACGTCGGTGTTGTCCCCCACGTAGCAGCTGGTGGCCCCTAGATGAATGATGGGCATGGCCTTGGGGCACAGCTCGCCGTAGGTGTGGACATGGGCCATCACGTCGTGGCGCAGCTTTTTCTCCCACTGGGCGGCCCTGTTGTAATCGATGTCCTCCACATGGGCCTCCAACTCGGCCACCTGCTCCCGGGTGACGGGCAGACCCAGTTCCATCTCCGCCCTAGCGAGCGCCACCCACAGTCGGCGCCAAGTGGAAAATTTCTTGTCTGGGGAGAAGATGTGCTGCATCTCGTAGCTGGCATAGCGGGAGGACAGGGGGCTCTCATAGCGGTCAGTTGACATAATATCCGCCTCGCTTTCTTTTGTATTTGTCGTTTCATTATAACGCATTTCTCTGCTGTTTGCCACCATTTAGGAAAATTTTCACAGAACTTTAAGGAAAATAAAAAGGCTCCCTCTCTGAGGGAGCTCCAGTTCGTCGAAAAACGATTTGTCCAAAGAAAAGTAGGCAGGCCGTGATTCCTCCCAAAAAGAACCGCAAGGAACAATGTGAATACGACGAATGCCTCTATGAGCTGCGTCATTTGGTAGAGAACTGTTTCCTTGTTTTAAAACGCTGGAGGGTATTGCCACTCGTTATGCAAAAACTTCAGACGCTTTTCTTGCTGCGGTACAAATTCGTTGTATCAACATTTGGGCTGCCATTCGTGTCTAATTCATGTAGACACTATCTAGGTTAATTTGGGCTTAACCCTGGCTCCGGTCCTTCTGGGGCACCATGATCCGCAGGTGGGAGCCCTCGCCGCACTTGCCCTTCTCATCGTGGACCTCGATATCAAACCACATCTTCCGCCGCTCGATCTCCCGAAGGGTGGCTGAGGCGGTCACCTTCATGCCCACAGGGGTGGGGGCCAGGTGGCGGATGTGGGCCTCGGCGCCCACGGTGGTCATCCCCTCGTCCAGATATTCCTGGGCCAGCTCCAGGGCGCAGGCCTCCATCAGGGCCAGCATGTTGGGGGTGGACAGAATTTTTGCGCCGGCGGTACCGATGCGTTTGGCGGTCATGGTGTCGTCCACCGTCCAGGTCAAACTGTGCTGGGTAGGTTTGTCCATAAAAATTCCTCGTTTCTTTATTTTTTGTAGTAATCCCGGAGGATGGGCTCCAGCTCCCGCCACTTGATCTCATACTGCTGGCGGTAGTCCTCCACCGTGTAGTAGGGCTGGACAAGCCGCTCCTTCCCCCGGTATGTCTCAGTGTGGGGCTTGAACATGTCAGAGTCCGGGTCCAGGCCGCACATTCCGTCCAGCAGCTCCCGGCCCTCCTCCATATTCCGCAGGATCACCGAAACGTGAGACAGGCCCTCCTTGTTGGGCGGCCTGAAATCGTGGATGTCCGCCCCGTGCTTGAGAAGCTCGTCCAGCACAGCCTTGAGCATCTCCCGCAGCCTCCGGTTTCCTTCCTTGCTCTCCTCCACGTAGTAGCTGGGATAGGAACTGCGGGCGAACTCGTCATACCGCTCCAGGGCGTGCTGCCAGGCGGTGAGGCCGTGGGAGGTCTTTGGGTTGGGGTCCATCCCCATGTCCAGCAGGCGGCGGAGGAGCAGAAAGTACCCCTTACTGCGCTCCGGGCCGGGGCCGACGGTGTGCCCCGCCCGCATGAAGCACTGGCCGATGGCGTCGTACCAGATGGGGGCGCCGAAATTGCTGCCGTAGGGGTTGACGGCGTCCGCGAAGTTCACGTCCGCCCCCCGGTCCAGCAGCAGGTGGGCCACCTCCAGGTTGTCGCTCTTGATGGCCACCATCAGCGGCGACTGGCCGTCGTCCTTCTTGGGCGGGGCCTTGGCCAGACAGGAGATCAGGTCGGGTTTTTTGTTCAGAATGGCGGCGACCTCCTCCAGATTGCCCCGGCGGATCATGGTAAACAGTTTTTTCATAGTACATTCCTCCACTCTCTCTATCGGAACACCTCCCCCTCCCCGTCCAGCACCTCCCGGCGGTGGAATGTGACAAAATCGGGGGCGTACTCTGGGTATTCGGCGCAGAATGTGGAACGGATCAACTCCGGATTGAGGCCGGAGTTCTGGGCGGACAGCACCATATCCAGAGTCATGGTGTCGCTCTGGCACTCAATGTGCCAACTGCGGATCAGCGGGATTATATCTACCTCTGTAAAGCCTACCTTGGCTTTGTTGGACTTCTTTTTTACCACTAAGCTCTCCTGGCTTAGCAGCGTTTCCATAGCGGGCTCACTCTCCTGGGGACGCCCATCCGGGTAGTCAAAGGTCATAATATAGTTTACATAACGCATCTCCTTCAGCTTCCGCTCCACCGGCCAGCACTGGTGGACCACGATTCCCTCGGGCATGGCGGCGGTGAGCCGCTCCGGGACCTCCTCATAGCTTGTCCCCTCCAGCAGGCCGAACTCTAAAATCTCACACTGGCTGGAATACCCCACCGACAGGGGCAGGGCAATGGAGACAAAGGGGTGGGGATTGAAGCCCTCGGTGTGCTTGATGGGAATTTTCGCCCGGGCAAATGCCCGCTGAAAGGTCCGCATCAGGTCCAGATGGGAGATATACCGGGCCCGCCCCGTCTTGGAAAACAGCAGCCGGTCAGCCACAGGTCCTCCCCCCTTCCAATAGCTTGTTGGCTCCGCAGGCGGAGCAGCGGGTGCGGCAGTCGGGAGTTGTAATTGACTGATAGCACAGCTCCCGCTCCCGCCATAGAAATTCGGCGCTCACCCCGGTGGACAGCCGGGACCAAGGAAATACCTCATCTTTCCCCCGTTCCCGGTGGGCGTAGAAGTCCCCATCCAGCCCGCAGGCGGCCAGCCCGTCCAGCCATCGCTGGTAGTCAAAATACTCCGTCCAGGAGTCCATCTTTCCTCCGTGCTCCCAGACCCACTCCAGCACACCGGCCAGCCGCCGGTCCCCCCGGGACAGGACGGCCTCCAGGTAGCTGGTCTGGGGGTCGTGCCAGTTATAGGTGATGGACTTGTCCCGTTTCAGGGCGTCCCGGAGCAGGTTCACCCGCCGCTGGTATTCCTCCACGGGAATTTGAGCTTCCCACTGAAAAGCGGTGTGGGGCTTGGGCACGAACCAGGAGGTAGACACGGTGATCCGCACCCCCCGGGCCCTATTGGGCGCGTACTCCCGCCAGGTGAAGTAGACCTTCCGGGCCAGGTCAGCGATACCTAGCACATCCTCGTCGGTCTCGGTGGGCAGGCCCAGCATGAAATAGAGCTTCACCCCGTTCCAGCCCCCGGCAAAGGCGGTCTTGCAGGACTGGAGCAAATCCTCCTCCCGGAGGTTCTTGTTGATGGCGTCCCGCAGGCGCTGGGTACCAGCCTCGGGGGCGAAAGTGAGCCCGCCCCGGCGTACCCGCTGGAGCCGCTCCATCAGGCTCATGGAGAAGGTGTCCGCCCGCAGGGAGGGCAGGGACAGCCCGATATCCCGGGGGGCGCAATAGTCCAGGAGGTCGTCGCACAGGGGCAGCAGGTGGGGATAGTCGGTGGAGGACAGGCTGGACAGGGTCATCTCCTGATAGCCCGAATCCTCAATGGCTTCCCTCCCATATTTCGCCAGCAGCTCTGGGCTGCGGGACCGCACCGGCCGGTAGGCGTAGCCCGCCTGGCAGAACCGGCACCCCCGGATACAGCCCCGGAACAGCTCCAGCATCACCCGGTCGTGGACGATCTCGGTGGAGGGGATGATGGTCTTGACCGGAAAATAGGCTTTGTCGAAGTCCTGGACGATTCGCTTGGTGACGGTCTTCGGGGCGCCGCTTCCTTCTTTTATGTCAACTGATTCCAGCGTGCCGTCGGGGCGGTAGACCGGCTCATAGAAAGAGGGTACATAAATCCCCTCAATTTTTGCGGCCTCCTCCAGAAACTCCCCCTTGGACCAGCCATCCTCCTTTGCCTGTTGATAGAGGTCGATGTACTCCAGGGTGACCTCCTCCCCCTCCCCCAGGACGAAGAAATCCACAAAGGGGGCCAGGGGCTCGGGGTTATAGCAGCAGGTGCCCCCCGCCACAATCAGCGGAGTCAACTCATGGCGGTCCTCGCTGCGCAGAGCCAGACCGGCCAGATCCAGCATATTGAGCACATTGGTATAGGCCATCTCATAACCCAGAGAAAAGCCAATGATATCAAAGTCGGCGATGGGGTCCCCACTCTCCAGGCCGTAGAGCAGCAACCCCTCCCGGCGCAGCTCCTCCTCCATGTCTCCCCAGGGGGCAAAGCACCGCTCGCACCAGATATCATGCCGCTGGTTCATCACTCCATAGAGAATCCGACAGCCCAGGTTGGACATGCCAATTTCATAGGTATCTGGAAAGCACAGGGCAAAACGGGTGCTTATTTCACTCTTGTCCTTCACAACAGCGTTATATTCCCCGCCCGTATAGCGGGCCGGCTTTTGCACGTGAGGCAGAATACGTTCCAAGGTACAATTCATCATGTTACCCCCAGGTTATGTATGACATGTGATTCATTGTACCTTTTTCTGTTCCTTTTGACAAGCATTATTTGCTTCCCGGGCAAAATTTGTCCTTTATTTTTAATCTCTGCCTTAAAAAATCCGCCGCCAGCCACAGGGAAACTAGAAGCAACGTCATATTCCCGCAGATTCCGGCCAATATAACCCCGCCGGTCAGGGCAGCAGCGGCGCACAGACCACTCAAACAGCCGCACAGCCAGTCTGCCGGGCCAGGACCGGCCAGCAGCGCCAGCGTGCAGTGCAGCGCCCGTCCCCCGTCCAGCCGTCCCGCTGGAAACAAATTAAACAGGGCCAGCGCTAAATTCAGCCCCGCAAAGGCTGTCCAGCGCCCACAGCCGCAGCAGACCAGCGCCAGCAGCAGATTGACTCCAGGTCCCGCCAGCGCGGACACTCCTTCCTGCCAGTATCCCATCGGCTGAGCCAGGATGATCTCAGCCCCGCAGGCCGTAAGGCGAATTCTTTTTATACTTCCTCCCAGGAAATGGATGGCAAGCACATGCCCGAGCTCATGGGCCCCACAGCCCAGCACCGCCATAGGCACGAGAAAGGACCGGTCCAAATAATTGAGCCAAGCCAGCAGCAGAAAAAAACCGCCCGTTGCCTCTAACCTGCCAAATCCCATCACTGCTCCAAAAATTCCACATAGTAAGCAGGGTTTAAGTGCATCTTCTGATATTTTAATTCCAGATGCAGATGGGGCCCTGTGGAATTCCCCGTTGAACCAATCTCAGCCACCTTCTCTCCCATTGTGACTGTCTGTCCTTTGGTTACAACAATTTTACTGCAGTGCGCATAAAAAGACTTTACACCATTGCCATGGTCCAGCTGAAGGTAAAGACCGTAGGAATCATCCTCTCCGGTATACTCGACTGTTCCATCTGAAAAAGCGGCGATAGGGTCTCCCTGCTGTCCGCCGATATCGACGCCTCCATGAAACAGATATTTTCCATTGATCGGGTGATCTCGATAGCCATATTCTGAGTTGAGGCGGCCCAGCACCGGAACAATCGTTTCAATCTCACCCAAGGACAACTGATCCATTGTATAGTTATTGGGCAAAGGATCACCGCTGTAATCTGATATCGTGATCACTGTACCCGCTGCCTGTACAGCGGGGGGCTCTGGAACCACATCCTCTTCCACCGGTTCGGTCTCCTCCTGAACCGGCGTTTCCTCAGTCAACTCCACACCAAGCCGGGAAAAATCGGCGTAATGGACGGTGCGGGCTGCTGCGGCAGCATGCTGACTGAGAAATTCCAGCTCCGAGGTCAGCACCCCGGCTGGCTTTGGTGACACATACGATATCTCGCCCGTTTGAGAAGGATTGTTTTCCTGTGCTCCTGGTCCAAATACCTCTACGCAAAATGTTCCAAAATCTGACAGTACAGAATCCCCTTTAGACAAGGTTTCTCCCAAATTGGCTAACGTCTGTTGAAAATCCAGATCAGTGGCAATAAGGGCCAAAATATTTTCCCGCACTTGGTTCATCTTTTGTGGAAACATACCTTTTCCTAAAAAAATGGCAAAAAACAGCGCCAGACAGATTATCAGCTGAGTAAGCCGAACCTGCTCCTGACTGTAAGGTCCTCTCCTCTGTCTGCTCCTGCCCACGCTATATCTTACGCTCCTTCTCTGTCCCATCACCTGTGTGCCCTGATCGTACATAGCTGACCCTCCCCGTAGATTTTTGTGATGGTAACAATCTATTTCCTACAAGCGACTAATATGCCTGCCTGCCAGATCGAAGAAAACCTGGAATCCCTCTATCAACCGCGTTGTAATTGTGCAATCCGCTGTGGTATCAGAAGTGATAAAGTAAGAACCTGTATTCATAATCGTTTGAGCAAGGTGAGGAAATGGGAGATTTTGACCATAGTCTCAGCGGAAGAGACGGA
>JBCLQX010000007.1:0-108957 GCA_041223805.1 Oscillospiraceae bacterium 44-34
CGGCCCGTTGGTCAAGCGGTTAAGACGGCGGCCTCTCACGCCGCAAACATGGGTTCGATTCCCGTACGGGTCACCAATCAAAATTTTATATCGGTTTTGGTCACTTTTGTGATTGAAATAGTAGGTGCTGATTAGGGCGAGGGTCCACCCGTTCCCATTCCGAACACGGAAGTTAAGCTCGCTTCTGCCGAAGATACTTGTCTGGAGACGGACCGGGAAAATAGGTAGTGCCTACACAAAGCAGGATGGTTAGTAGCTGTCCTGCTTTTTTATTTTACTTTAAAGTCGCACAAAATGGAATATATCACTTTCAGAGCGCATTTTGTCCAGTTTAGTCAGCCGTTCCTGTATGGCTTGAATTTTCTCCTTGGCCGGCCTCGTGCCACGCTCGATCAACTTAGAGTAGTGAATCTGGCTGGTGCTGTCCAAATAATAATCCGTAAACTGCTTGAGGGGAATATCCAGCTCAATGCACAGCTGGATGGCGTCTACCACAGGGATTTGCTGCAAGTTGTAGTAACGGTAGCCGCTGCTGGGGTCAACATAGGCAGGGTGAAGAATGCCTAGAGAATCATAGTAACGGAGGGATTTGATGTGAACGCCGGTCTGCTTTGACAGAGCTCCGATGGACAACAGATTTTCTTTCTTCATGGTAGAAACTCTCCCAAAATAGGATGTTTCATTCTATCATCATCTAAAAAACCTGTCAAACAAGAAACCCTGCGGAAAGGCGCGGGGGAGGAGGCAATCAAATGCACAACGCGAAACTTCGGACTGTGGCCCGGTATGTGATCCCCGCAATATGCAGCGATGTCTGCTTCTTCCTGTTCACCATTGTTGATGCAATCTTTGTGGGCAGAGGGGTTGGGACAAACGCGCTGGGGGCGATCAATCTGGCCGGTCCCACCATACTGATGGTAGGCGCGGTGAATATGCTCATCAGCATTGGAGGCGTGGCGATCTATGCCGTCCGCATCGGCCAGGGGGACGTGGATGGCGCAAACGATGTATTCCGCCACGGGATACTCCTTCAGCTCTGCGCCGCCGCTGTGTTCTCGCTCTTGGGCACATTTTTCGCGGACGGAATCTGCTCGCTGCTGGGCGCTAACGAAACCTTCCACCATTTGGCGGTGGATTACCTGTTTTGGTACTCCATTTTTATCATCCCCTCGGGCCTGTCCATCGGATTGCAGAACTACTGCCGCAACGACAACGCGCCCAGCCTGGTGAGCATGGTGGTCATTATTACAACGATATGCAATATTTTTGGCGACTGGCTGTTAATTTTTCCTTTTAAGATGGGAACAAAGGGCGCGGCGATTGCCACAGGAGTTTCTCAGACCATCGGGTTGCTGATCCTTCTGACACGCTTTGCCCGCAAACAGGGCAATCTCCGCTTTGGCAGGACGAAACTAAATGCTGGCCTTTTCCGGGACATTGTTGTCCATGGCCTGCCGGAAGGGATCAGTCAGCTGTCCAACCCTGTGATGACCCTCTGCATGAACTTTGTGCTGATTCAAAGGATCGGCGATCTCGGCGTCAACGCATTTTCGGTGATTTCCTACATAGCGTCCTTTTCCATCACCGCTTTCTTTGGCGCCAGCGAGGGCTTACAGCCTCTGTTCGGCCAGAGCTATGGCGCGAAAAATGAGGCGGATTTGAAATATTACTTGAAAACCGGCCTGACCGTCAGCGCCGTGGGGAGTGTCCTGATCACCAATTTATCCATTTTGCTGGGAAAGTCAATTTGCGCTTTGTTTGGTACGGATGCGGTAACAACGGAGTATATCATAAAGTATCTCCCCCAGTTTGCCGTAGGGTTTATTATCACGGCGGTCAATGTTATGATTTCGGCTTACTTGTATTCCACAGAGCGGTCCGCTTTGTCCACCGGCATCAATATTCTGCGGAGCCTTGTTATAAATTCCGCTGTGATTTTGATTCTTCCCCACATTTTTGGAGACGGAGCGATCTGGTTCTCGCTGCTTCTTTATGAGGCGGTCGTGTTGGTGATCGCTGTGGCATTGCTGAAATATTCTGAACGAAATGGCATCCGGTTTAAGTAAGGAGGAAGCGAATATGATTATCACAATCAGCCGGGAATTTGGCAGCGGAGGCCGGGAATTGGGGAAGCGTCTGTCGGAGGCGCTTCACATTCCCTGCTATGACAACGAGATCATTGCGATGATTTCTGACGAACAGGGGCTTGACCCGGACTATGTAGCCCATATCTCGGAGAGCGGTCTGCGGGCGGAGTATCCGCTGACGATTGGACGGCGCTTTTCCATTCCCTACAAGGTGATGGAGCAGTCTGTCATGGTGGCTGTCACCCAGCAGAAGGTCGTTGAGAAACTGGCGCGGCAGGGCGACTGCGTAATTGTCGGGCGCTGCGCGGACACAGTATTGGCCCACCTGCATCCGCTCCGCATTTTCGTCTATGCTGACCGGGCGTCCAAACTTAAGCGTTGTCAGGAGCGGGTCACAGAGCAAGAGAACTTTACGCTGGCGGAGATGGAGCGCCGGATGCGGCAGATCGACAGGAACCGGGCCAAAAAGCATGAGCTGACGGCAAGTATTCCCTGGGGAGCAAAGGAAGGATATGATCTCTGTATCAACACATCCGGCAGAGAGATCAAAACGCTGATTCCTGCTCTGGCAGCTTATTGTCAGGCTGTCAGCAAGGATTGACAACTATACGCCAAAACCAAGAAGTGGGATAAACCCTACACGGGCTTATCCCACTTCAACGATTTTACAAGTACTTTTCAAAGTCAACCGCCGTTTCACAAGTCCGGCCGGACAAGAAGGTTATCCTTGCACAGTTGCAGAAAGAGCTTCAGCATCAGCTTTCCCGTTACGCTCTTGTAGTATGCCCCATAGGACAGCGGCTCCACATCTTTGATCGGAATGTAGGCCAGGGCAGGGTCCCGCAGGGATGGGAAATCAGGCTGGACGGCGACTCCGAAACCGGCCTTTGCCAGTGTAATGCAGGCATCTGCTGAACCGCACATCAGCAAATCAGAGACAGACCTTTCTGCTGCCAAACCATGCTGGATCCCATTCAAACGGCCGGGACATCTCTGCGGGTCAAGCAGGAGCAGCCGCTGGGTTCGGAGATCGTCCCCGTCCAGCCGTTCCTTTTCTGCCAGCGGATGGGTGGCTGGCAAAACGCCGGTAATCCGAACCTGTGCCAGTTCCTTGTAAATGCCATCTATTTTCTGACTTTTTTCTTGAAACGCGATGATCACATCGACTGCTTCCTCGTCCAACAGTTGATATAAATGCTGGAAAGGTACGACCTGGAACACTGGATTCAACATCGGACAGGAATCTGCCATTTGCCTCAGTATCCCAGGCAACAGGTGCAGCTCATTGTGGCTGTGGCAGCCGATGGAAAAGAATTGCCGTTCATCGACAACAGGCTCCTCAAATCGCTTTTTCGCCAGTGTAATGATATTCAGTACATTTTTGGCGTCGTTCAAAAAGATCAGCCCCTCCTGGGTGATCTCTACCGACCGCGTGGTGCGCTTAAATAACTGTGCGTTCAATTCCTCCTCCAAGGAGTGGATTTGATGCGTAACCGCTGGCTGAGTCACATTGAGCAGCTTGGCGGCTTTCGCGAAGCTGAGCGTTTCCGCCACGGTCAAAAAACAAGTAAGTTGAAAGGTGTTCATATGATCCCTCCGCCGATTGATAAAAGTCCTTTATATGTTATAACATTTTTTGAATTAACAATCAAGAGAAAATGAGTATAATAGACGATAGCGCCAGTAAAAATTGTCTGCCGAACAGTCGTACCCCAAACAAAGCCGCAAAAGAAGGGGGTGTGAAAATGTCTGATGGGAACCTGCTGTTGACGCTTCGGCAAATCAACATCTGCCTGGGCCTCTATGAAAGCGAAAATCTGAACGACTGTCTTGTGCAGGAAATACCCGAACACCGTTTGGAAGGGATTGAAAGCACCCTGCGGACAATTTCTGGACAACATACAACAAAAAACTCCAAGGAGGCCAGTGTAAGTGGACTAGAGGCGTTCCAGCATTCCATGAACCATCCCGATACAGAGGACCTCCGGGAACTGCGCCGCTTCATTCAGGAAAGCGGGATTTGAGAGGGGGCGCTATTCTTGATAAAAACACTTTTGAAACAAATCGGAGAATACAAAAAGGACACCATCATCACCCCGATTTTTACAGTGTTGGAGGTGGTGGCGGAGCTGCTGGTTCCCTTCGTGATTGCCAGCTTAATCGACAAAGGCATTGAGGCCGGAAATCTGCGGAACGTCTACCTTTACGGCGCGCTGATGATCGTGCTGGCCTTTTTCGGGTTGGTATTCGGCATCCTGGCCGGACGATTCGCAGCTTCCGCTTCTGCCGGCTTTGCCTGCAACCTGCGCCAGAGTATGTTTGAAAACATCCAGACCTTCTCCTTCTCCAACATTGACAAATTCAGCACGGCGGGCCTCGTCACCCGCATGACCACGGATGTCACCAATCTACAGATGGCGTTTCAAATGTGCCTTCGTATCGCCCTGAGAGCGCCGCTGATGCTGATTTGCAGTATGGTGATGTGCCTGCTCATCAACGCCAAATTGAGCATGATTTTCCTGGCTGCTATCGTGGTACTGGCGGCTGCGGTGGCCCTGATTATGAGCAAAGCTATGAAAATTTTCAGCCATGTGTTCCATCGGTATGACGACCTGAACGCCAGCGTTCAGGAGAATATTTCCGCCATCCGTGTGGTGAAAGCCTTTGTCCGGGAGGACTGCGAAAACGAGAAATTCAGCAAAGCGGCATCAAAGCTCTACGAGCTGTTTGTCAGCGCGGAGAAGCTCCAGGCGCTGAACCTGCCGGTGATGATGTTTATTGTCTATGGCTGCATCATTGCGATCTCCTGGTTTGGAGCGCACTTCATCGTGGCCGGGAGCATGACCACCGGCAGCCTGACGTCTCTGTTTACCTATGTGATGACCGCGTTCTCCTCGCTGATGATGTTGTCCATGATCTTCGTGATGATGACCATGAGCGCGGCCAGCGGAAAGCGGATTGCGGAGGTGCTGGAAGAAAAAGCGGACATCACCGATCCCTCGAAACCGCTGGATCGTGTGAAAGATGGCAGCATTGATTTCGACCATGTGACCTTCTCCTACCGCCAGGGGAGCGGTGAAGAAACACTGAGTGACATTGACCTGCACATCAAATCCGGGGAAACCATCGGCATCATCGGCGGCACCGGCTGCGGCAAATCCAGCCTGGTCAGCCTCATCAGCCGTCTGTACGATGTGACCTCCGGCTCGGTCAAGGTGGGCGGCGAGGATGTCCGAGGCTACGACCTGGAGACGCTCCGCAATCAGGTGGCGGTGGTCCTGCAAAAGAATGTGCTGTTCTCTGGGACGGTGTTAGACAACCTGCGCTGGGGCAAGAAGATGGGCAGCACGGAGGAATACCGAGAAGCCTGCTGTCTGGCCTGTGCGGATGAGTTCATCGAACATTTGCCCAAGGGCTATGACGCCTGGGTGGAACGGGGCGGGGCCAACTTCTCCGGCGGACAGAAGCAGCGGCTCTGTATTGCCAGGGCCCTGCTGAAACAGCCCAAGGTACTGATTCTGGACGATTCCACCAGTGCTGTGGACACAGCCACGGACGCCAAAATTCGGAATGCCCTGCAAACGGTGATTCCCGGAACCACCAAGATCATCATTGCCCAGCGCATTTCCAGCGTGCAGGACGCGGATCGCATCCTGGTGCTGGACAACGGCAGGGTCAGCGGCTTTGACACTCACGAAAACCTGCTGAAAACCAATACCATCTATCAGGAAATTTACGAGGCCCAGACGAAAGGCGGAGGTGATTTTGACCATGCGTAAGCAAGCGAACAAGAAGAATCTGATGCCCCTGCTGAAGCGTGTGCTGGGCACCCTGGTCTCCTATCTGAATCTGAACCGAAACTTCACCCAGCCCGTTACCCAGGTCAGCCAGCAATTCAACAGCATCATCATGGCCCTGGCCGGAGCGGAGCGCATTTTCAAGCTGCTGGATGAACAGCCGGAGGCGGACAACGGCTATGTGGAGCTGGTCAATGTGGAGCAGCAGCCGGACGGCACTCTGACGGAAACACCCCGGCGGACGGGCCTGTGGGCCTGGAGGCATCCCCATCAGGCGGACGGCACAGTCACCTACAAAAAGCTGGAGGGCGATATTGTCTTTGACGATGTGGACTTCGGCTACAACGATGAAAAAATCGTTTTACACAACATCAAGCTCTTTGCCACGCCCGGACAGAAAATCGCCTTTGTGGGCAGCACCGGCGCGGGGAAAACCACCATCACCAACCTCATCAACCGCTTTTACGACATCCAGGACGGCAAGATTCGTTATGACGGCATCAATATCAACAAAATTCGGAAAGCCGGCCTTCGCCGCTCCCTGGGCATCGTCTTGCAGGACACTCACCTGTTTACCGGCACGGTGATGGAGAATATCCGCTATGGGCGGCTGGAGGCCACCGACGAGGAGTGCGTTGCCGCCGCGAAGCTGGCCAACGCCGACAGCTTTATCCGGCGGCTTCCGGACGGCTACCAGACAGTCCTCACCGGCGATGGGGCCAATCTGAGCCAGGGCCAGCGGCAGCTCCTCGCCATCGCCCGCGCCGCCGTTGCCGACCCGCCCGTCCTGATTCTGGACGAGGCCACGTCCTCCATCGACACCCGCACAGAGCAGTTGGTGCAGGAGGGCATGGACCGGCTGATGAAGGGCCGTACCACCTTTGTCATCGCCCACCGGCTCTCCACGGTTCGGAACTCCGACTGTATCATGGTTCTGGAGCAGGGCCGGATCATCGAGCGGGGAACCCATGACCAGTTGATTGAGGAAAAGGGCCGGTATTACCAGCTTTACACAGGCAATGCCATTGCCTGAACCAGTCTCATTCGTTAGGAGGAATTTGAAATGAACGATCAAGTTGCCGCCAACCCGCTGGGAACTGAGCGGGTTGGAAAGTTGATGATCCGTTACGCCATTCCCAGCATTATTTCCATCGTGGTCAATTCCCTTTTTCCTGGAGCCGCTTTGCGGGTTGTTCGGGGCCACGGAGGGAAATCTCCCCTATGCACTGGATTACGGCCGTATTATTGTGCTGGGCTTTCCCTTCTCCGCGGTCTGCTCCGCCTTCGGGAGCGTAATCCGGGCGGACGGGCGTCCCAGAGTCAGCATGATTGGCTTGCTCATAGGTTGTGTAACAAATATCATTTTGGACCCGATCTTCATTTTTGTGTGCCAGTGGGGCGTCAAAGGCGCCGCTTGGGCCACCATTCTTGGGCAGATTTTGAATGCCGCCTTTTTTGCCGTCTGTCTGTTCCGGTTTAAGACCATCAAGCTGAAACGGGAATACTTTATGCCCAGACCACAGATTGCCAGACGGCTTGCTTCCCTGGGCGTATCCAGCCTCATATCTCAAATCGCCTCTGTATTTGTTATTGCCGTTACCAACAATCTGCTGGTGGCCTATGGCGCTGCATCCCCCTATGGTTCTGACATTCCCATGGCGGTGTTCGGTATCGTGATGAAGGTGAGCAGTCTCATTTCCGGGATCACGCTGGGCCTTGCTGCGGGGGTTCAGCCCATTTTAGGCTATAACTATGGCAGCGGGCAGTATCCGAGGGTGAAAAGGACCTATCAGCTGGCATTGGGAATTGGCAGCGCAATCATGGTCGCGGCGTTCTTTATCTTTCAAATCTTCCCGGAACAAATTATCAATCTGTTTGGCAAAGAGTCGGAACTGTACATAGAGTTTGCGGTAAAATGCTTCCGGGTTTACTTGCTGGCCTGTTTCCTGATCCCTGCCGGAGCTGTCACCGGGATTTTCTTCCAAGCCATCGGCAAGCCCGTTCCCGCCACGCTGCTCTCATTGTCCCGGCAGATTATTTTCCTGATTCCGGCTATGTTGATTTTTGGATATTTTTGGGGTGTGGAAGGGGTTCTCTGGGCTGGTCCCTTCAGTGACGGGCTGTCTGGCGTGATCTCCTTAATTACCGTATGGTTATCTTGAGATGTAATGTATAAAGGGTGGTTTCACCACCCAAATACATATTGGCTGGCGGTTCATTTGTGGCAGAATGACAGAGGCTGAAAAGGCGGTGATCGACCAGCAGGAGAAAACCGAGCGGGAGCGTCCGGGGATGGCCTGGGCGCTCCATTCTCTTTGCCAGCCCTCTGCGAAGAGCGCACTTACTCACCACCCGCAAGCGGGCGGTGGTACTGCCTGCGGCAGTCGTGCGCTCTCCGAGGGGCGGCCCGCCGGGCGGCCCTTCCCTGCCCAGTATGGACAGGCCAGCAGACGCCACCGGCGGCTTGTGCATCGGGCGGAGCTGCGCCGATGCACTGGGGGCTTGGGGGCCATCGGCCACCAATAAGCTGCGCCGGGTATATACCGGGGCATTGCTTGCTACTACTATCAGCGCCTATAAAAGAGTGTTGAAAGTCGTTTGCTGTCATGGTATACTCTATTTTAAGGACAGTGATGAAGGTGCGCGAAAAAAAGAGAAAAAATGTAGTCAATATTTTGACCTGTGTTCTCTCGGCGTTAGGAGCAATCGGGCTGCTACTTTTCTATGGTAGTCTTCCATCAAAAGATAACATACAGATTGGAAATCTTCCGAAGGAATTTAACATTGATGTGGGCAATAATCATATTGATTTTCAGATGGAAAACGAGTGTTCAGCATATGCCGCCGCCTACGTTATGCGGCACTTAGGTAGGCAGGTTGCAGGTTCTGAATTGTATAATGATATTCACCGTGTATTCGGCTTCGTTTCTGTCAATTCTGTTGTTAGCCTGTTTCAAAGTTATGGATATACAGCAAAAGCCTATCATGGAGATAATAACACTCTAAAACAACGTTTAATTTCAGGAGTGCCTATTATCGCATTTATACGCACGCCTGATGATACGCACTATGTTGTAGTTGTTGGATATGATGAGAATTTCATATATCTGGTAGATTCAATCTCTGATAACGTCAATGCAAATGGCGGCTGGTATAACAGAAAACTCAGCACAGAGGAATTTGATGAGATTTGGAGAACGAATATATACCCTGTTAAGAATATCTATATTGTCATATCAGGATTATAAAAATATAATTTCCAGTTTATGGGGGGATTTCATCTTTTGGGTGAAATCCCCCTTGACAAATGTTCTCTTGGAAGAAGATTTTTGGGAAAGAGGCGGCAAAACAATGAAAAAATGTATCATTACCATTGGGCGGCAATGCGGCAGCGGAGGCCATACCATCGGGAAAACCGTGGCGGAACGGCTGGGCATTCCCTTCTACGACAAAAAGCTGGTGCAGATCGTGGCGAAGCGCAGCGGACTGTCCGCCGAGACGGTGGGTTGGGAGGGGGAATACTCCTCCACCAGCAGCCTGTTCACCAGCGTTTCATCCCGGGGCTACTCGGCCTATAACGCCAATCAGAGGGGGAATATGGCCCTGCCCGATCAGATTAACGCCTATCAGACCGAGCTGATTAAGGAACTGGCGGAGAAGGAGTCCTGCGTCATTGTGGGGCGGTGCGCTGACTACATCCTGCAAGGGCGGGAGGACTGCTTCCACGTTTTTATCACCGGCGCACTGCCTGACCGGGCCAACCGTGTCATCGCGGAGCATGGGGTTGCTGTTGACGCCGCCAGAAGTCATGTGAAGGAACGGGACAGGAAGCGTTCCAGCTACTACAGGCATATCACCGATCAGGCGTGGGGGATGGCGGCAAATTATGACCTCTGTATGAACAGCAGCAAGCTGGGGATTGACCGCTGTGTGGAATTGATTCTTGCATCAGTCGATATGGGGACGAACCATGTATGAGGGGGAGAAATCCATCGCGGTCTGCTCTGCTGCGTCTATCAAGGCGGTGATCTCTATTCGCCTCCCCCTTAATATGTCTGGGTAGAACCTGTATTCATAAGCGTTTAAGAAAGGTGTGGAAGTGAGAAATTTCGAACATAACCTTAACGGAAGAGATGGAAATCTCATAATCTTTGCTGAGTCGTCTGGAATGCCTGAGCCGAGAGAGGGTGCGTTCAACCACCCAGCACCAATGGGTTTTCCCATTGATGGGGCTTGATTTTCTCTGAAATATCAGCATCAAGGTCAAGCTGTTCCTTCAAGTCAGAAACGAACGTACCCCGGTATTCAGCGTCCGTACAGAACTTTTGAATAGACGCAAACCGCTTATACGCTCGTTTCACGGCAGATATTCCACCTTTTGTGTCATGAATATTGGCAGCATGAAATACAACAGACAACAAGAAGCCAATCACATCCACTACAATGTGCTGCTTCCTGCCTTTCGTTTTCCCTCCGTCAATTCCGCGTTCTTCGCTGGCCGCTGCCGTTTTCACACTCTGGGAATCAATGATCGCGTAGCTTGGGCTCTCCCTACGTCCGGCATTTGTTCGCATCTTTTTTACAAAATGTTCCAGAATTCTATCCCTCAGCCCACTGACCCGGGCGCGGCGATAAAAACTGTGTACTGTTGAATACGGTGGAAAATCATGAGGCAACTGTCTCCATTTGCATCCTGAATCTACCAAATACAGCACGGTATCCGCCAAGTTGCTGGCATACGACTTTCTTTTCCGCCTGATTTAAATGATTTTATCAAGAAATAGTATTACATCTGATTTACGACCCCGATAAATAGAGGTACATCCTCTGTGCGGATGACAAACAGGAAGGGCCGGTCCAGGTCCATGACGCACACCTCGGTGGGCTGGGGCGGCAGACTGTCAGTTTTTTCTATCAGGATAGTGACAGCGGCGGCCTCCACCCCCTCCTCGTCCACCTTCACCCGGGCCAGCTGCTTGGCCTCGGAGAGGAAGGCGTCCAGGTCGGTGAGGGCGGACAGGTCGGCCCTGTTGTAGTCGGGCAGGTCGGTGATGCCCAGGCGTTTCAGGGCGTCCATCAGGTCCAGGCCGGAGTTGACGTCAAACTTGGGCACCGACCACTGCACCTCGCCCCAGTTGGCTGCGTCCCCGTAGAACTCCAGGCGGGCGAGGAAGTCCTCCTCCTGGAGCAGAGATTCGGGGGCGATCCCCTGGTCGGGCAGGACAAAGACCATCTCCCCCAACTGGGTGACCAGCCGGGCGGCCTGATAGCCCTCCCTGCGGATAAAATTGGCGTCCTCGGTCCGGTGCATGAAGTCCACCTGGGTCTCCTGCCCGGCGGCGTCGGTGAAGGTGTCGGTCTCCGTCCGGTCAGGCATAAACTCGTTCTGCCAGGCGGCCTTGTAGTACAGGGAGGACACCAGCAGGGCCAGGGTCAGCGTGTCGGTCTGGACCACCGGGGCGTCGGAGCCGATCAGGCCCTTGGTCTGCTCATTCACCCACTGGGTGACGGCGGCGTCGGTCTCGCCTGTCCCCATAGGGACGGAGTAGGCCCCGGCGTAGTATTTTTGGGCCAGAGTATCTAAAGTGTCCTGGACATAGGTCCCCTCCATATTGCTGTTGAGCCAGATGGAATTAGCCAGAATCAGAGAGCTCATCCCGTCGTCGGTGTACAGCGCCCGCCAGATGTGCTCCACCTGGTTTTGGAGGGCGGCCGCGTCCTCCGCGCCGATGGCATCCAGCACCTGCCGGCGGCTGTTTCCGCCGGCGCATTGGGCCAGCATGGCCAGGGCGGACCACAGGGACAGGGGGGAGTAAATGGCGTTTTCCCCCTCCTGGCTTGCCAGCACCAGAGCGGTGCTCCGGGCGGCAAAGGTGTTCAGAATGGCGTGTTCCGCCTCGGTGATGCCGCCGTCCTCCCCCCGGAGGGCGGCCAGGGCGTCCTGATACTTGTCATAGGCTTCCCGGTAGGCCTCCCAGCCTTCCGAGGGCCCTCCCTCCGGCATCACGGGCTGTTGGGGAAACTCCGGGTAGAGGGGCTCAGACAGGGCATAGTTCGTTCGTGCGTTCTCCTTTCCTGACGTACCTTCTCTGTTTTGAGACGCGGAACAGCCGACCAGCAGCAGGGCACAGGCCAGGGCTAATGAGAGGATTCGCTTCATGACAATTCTCCTTTCCTATTCAGGCTTCTATCAGTATAGACGGATTTTTAAGGAAAAGGTTTCCGGAAGCGGGAAAAATTAAAAAAAGGGCGGCCAGATGGCCGCCCAAAGCATAACAGGATTTACTCCTCCGGCTCCCCGTCGTCGCCGTCCTCATCCTCGTCGGTGAGCTCCATAGCGTAGCGGGTGCCGCAGGAGGGGCACTCCACCTCGCCCTCCACCAGCGCGTCGTCATCCACCAGGATATCGGCCCCGCAGGTGGGGCACTCTACCTCGAACCAGTCGTCGTCGTAGTCCTCGTCGTCCTCATCCTCTTCAAAAACAACCTCTTCCACGTCGGCCAGGTCGTCGGACAGTACGTCGATCTCCTCGCCCAGATTGAGTGCGTTCTCCTCCAGGTCTTCCACGGTCATGGCCAGCTCCTCCATAATGCCGATCATCACGGAGATGAGCTTGCCCTCCTTGGACTTCTCGGTATCCAGGTTCAGCCCCTCGGCCAGACCCTTCAGATAGGCGACTTTCTCGGAAATAGTCATAATGTTACTCCTTATTTTAAAGACAACTCTGTAAGGGCAGCTATCTGCCGCCCGAATACAGCATTGCAAATGTGATAGGCGGCTGACATCCGCCCCTACAAAGGCTTGAGATCAGGCCTTGCAGCGCTCCAGATACTCGCCGGTGCGGGTGTCAATCTTGATCTTGTCGCCGGGGTTGATAAACAGGGGGACCTTAATCTCAGCGCCGGTCTCCAAAGTGGCGGGCTTGGTCACGTTTGTGGCGGTGTCACCCTTGAAGCCGGGGTCGGTCTCGGTGACCTCCAGATCCACAAAGTTGGGGGGTTCAACGCCGAAGACACTGCCCTTGTAGGACATGATCTTGCAGGTCATGTTCTCCTTGACAAAGCGGAAGCTGTCGCCCAGCATGTCTGTGCCGATGGGCACCATGTCGAAGGTCTCGGGATCCATAAAGTAGTACAGGTCGCCGTCATTATAGCTGTACTCCATGTCCTTGCGCTCCACGAAAGCCTGCTCAAACTTGGCGGTGGGGTTGAAGGAGGTCTCGGTCACGCCGCCGGTGATGACATTTTTCATCTTGGTGCGGACAAAGGCCGCGCCCTTGCCGGGCTTCACGTGCTGGAACTCGACCACCTGCATAACCTTGCCGTCCATCTCGAAGGTCACGCCGTTGCGGAAATCGCTGGCAGAAATCATTGGCATAGGAATCATCCTCCATTACATAAACTATAAGATACGCTTAGCTGATATATTTTACCCTATTTTTTCGTGCTTTGCAAGGGGTTTGACAGAAAAAGCCCTGCCGCACTATAATAATTTCGCCTCTCGTTCGGAGAGGACGAAGGTGCGTCTGTTACATAGGGCGGTTGGCTCACCGTTAGGACCCCTGTGCGAAATCAAAATTGGGGGGAGGTGATGCGGATGGGAAAGGGTCGCTGGACGAAAGTCTGGCGTTTCGTGGTGTGCGCGGCTGTGACAATTTTTGTCATGCTCCTCACCGCCCCAAAAGCGTGTTGACCGCTCGGCTGGCACCCAAGCGGTCAACTTTAGTTAGTTGAAAGTGATGGGCTGACCGTCAAAATAGCAGGCGCCCTTCTATGTTTATTATACCGATTCCAGCCGCTTTGTCAAGGAAGACAGGGCGGTTTTTTACAGCCACAGCACCACCCGGTACATCATGACATAGTGGGCGACGCTGCCCAGAAGAATAAATACGTGAAAAACCTCATGGCAGCCGAAGCGAGGATTGTCCCGGCCGGGCCATTTGACAGCGTAGAGCACACCGCCCACGGTGTACAGCAGGCCTCCGGTCAGCAGCCAGAAGAAGCCGGCGGCGGGCAGGGCGCGGTAGATAGGAACGATGGCGAAGATGGCCAGCCAGCCCATAAACAGGTAGATGGCGCTGGTGAGCCACCGGGGGATGCCCAGCTTGGCGATGGTGAGGACCGCTCCGGCGATGGCCAGCGTCCACACGGCGATAACCAGGGGGACGCCGCCGGTATCCCGCAGGACGGTGAGGCACAGGGGCGTATAACTGCCGGCGATGAGGAGGTAAATGGAGCAGTGGTCGTACTTCCGCAGGGCCAGCCGTCCAGGGACGGATACGTTGAGGCAGTGATACAGGGTGCTGGCGGCGTACAGGCAGACCATGGACAGGCCGTAGACGGCGAACAGGCCGAAAAGTAGCCACTTTTCCAGCATGGCCGACCGGACCAGTAGGGCGGCGGCGCCGATTGCGGCCAGAACCGCTCCTGTACCGTGGGTAATGGCCGACCAGGGCCGCAGGCCGTCGTAGGGGTCTCGAACCTCCGTCCGGCGGCGGGGCTTAGGAAGAGAGAGCGGCGGGGAGACAGGAACGGTATCGGCGCGCATAAGACACACCCCTTTCTGAAAACGGCGGACAGTACTTACTGTCTATAGTATAGTCCATAGGATGGGAAATATCAATATGAAATATTGCTAAATATAATAATTAAAATTATATTAAATGATAAGAAATACCCCCGTCCTGGTTTCTCAGGGCGGGAGGAAATGGATGAACAGAGAAGTGCAAGTACAATTTGACAAATAAGCGCAAAAAAACAGCGCCGGATCTATCCGGCGCTGTTTTTGCCTTTTAGCCCTGGGAAATGGCGCCCATGGGGCAAGTGCCGGCGCAGGAGCCGCAATCAATGCAGGCACCGGCGTCGATGACGTACTGAGAGTCACCCTGGGAGATAGCGCCCACGGGGCAACCGTCAGCACAGGAACCGCAACTGATGCAAGCGTCACTGATAACATAAGCCATGATATGTACACCTCCATTAAAATGGTAACCCCATTCTATCACAATTTTTGAAAAAAGCAATGCTAAATTTTTGGAGGGCCAAAAAAATCGGGGGATACGCGTCGGCGCGGAGCTCCGCCGGCGGGGGAGATTTATTTTTGTCATAATTAACAGCTTATCCCAATACATTATACAGAAATTACCGGCTCACACAGCCGAAGGAGGAATTGCAGTGGAAGATCGCAAAATCTATGAGGATATTGCGCTCCGTACCGAGGGCGATATCTATATCGGCGTTGTGGGGCCGGTCCGGACAGGAAAATCCACCTTTATTAAGCGCTTTATGGAAACCCTGGTCATCCCCAACATCGAGAATGTTTACCGCCGGGAGCGGGCCCGGGACGAGCTGCCCCAGAGCGGCTCCGGCCGGACCATCATGACGGCGGAGCCCAAGTTCGTGCCCGAGGAGGCGGTGGCTGTCACGGTGGACGGGGGCGCGGCCTTTGAGATGCGGATGATCGACTGCGTAGGCTATCTGGTGCCCGGCGCGGTGGGCCAGCTGGAGGGGGAGAATGAGCGGATGGTAACCACCCCGTGGTTCGAGCACGAGATTCCTATGGCGGAGGCGGCGGAAATCGGCACCCGGAAGGTGATCTCCGAGCACTCCACCATCGGCGTGGTGGTCACCACCGACGGCACCATCACCGACATCCCCCGGGAGGACTACCTGGAGGCGGAGGAGCGGGTTATCTCTGAACTGAAAGAGCTTGGAAAGCCCTTTGTGGTGCTGCTCAACTCGGCCAACCCCGCCTCGGAGCGGGCCAGGGCCATCCGGGCGGACATTGCCCAGCGGTACGATGTCACCTGCGTGGCGGCCAACTGTCTGGAGCTGGACCAGGAGGAGATCAACGCCATTTTGAAGAGCGTCCTCTATGAGTTCCCAGTAAAGGAACTGGACCTGTTCCTGCCCCCCTGGGTGGACGCCCTGCCCCAGGAGCACCCAATCAAGGCCGCTCTCTACGGAGCCATCCGGGAGGGCACCGCTCAGCTCCACCGGGTGCGGGATGTGGACAGCGCGGTGAACGCTTTCCGGGACTGCGAGGTAGTCAGCGACGCTCGCATTTCCAACATCGACTTGGGCACCGGAGTGTCCGCCGCCATGCTGGAGCTGCCCCGGGCGCTGTTTTACAACACCCTGTCCCAGCAGTCGGGCTTCACCATCGGGGACGACGGCGACCTGATGGCCCTGCTCACTGAGCTGGCCGGGGTGAAAAAGTCCTACGACAAGGTGGCCGACGCTCTCCGGCAGGTGGAGGAGACGGGCTACGGCATTGTGGTGCCCCCCATCGACTCCCTGGTGCTGGAGGAGCCGGAAATCATGAAGCAGGGCGGCCGGTACGGCGTGCGGCTGAAGGCCAGCGCCCCCTCCATCCACATGATCCGCGCCGACATTGAGACCGAGGTGTCCCCCATTGTGGGAGGAGAGAAGCAGAGCGAGGACATGATAAACTACCTCCTCCAGGAGTACGAAGGGGACTCCAGCCGCATCTGGGAGGCCAACATCTTTGGAAAATCCCTCCACGAGCTGGTGAACGAGGACCTGAACTCCAAGATCAACCGTATGCCTGAGGATGCCCGCACCAAGCTGCGGGAGACCCTCCAGCGCATTATCAACGAGGGTTCCGGCGGGCTGATCTGCATCATTCTTTGAGAAAAAACAGCTTTCACACCAAGACAGGGGCACGCCTTGCGGCGTGCCCCAAAATCGCGTTTCTATTACAGGCCCTGTGCGATCATGGCCTCGGAAATTTTCTTGAAGGCGGCGCTTTCGCTGCGCCACTCCGCCTAAATCTTAATATTTCCTACCTATGGTCCCTTTTTTGTGCTGTCCGCACAATCTGGGGCGGTGCAGACAGCCGGTGGGGGCTTAAAGGAAGATATATCAGGTTCGGGGAGTGCCGACTGTCTTCTGGACCAGAAATTCCATAAAGTCCATCACAGTCCGGCGGTCTGTGATGGACAGCCCCCTGTAGGCGCTGCACAGCTTTTTCAGCGAAGTCTCCTCCCGCAGGTCGGAGTGACCCATGAGATAGTCCAGACTGACCTCAAACAGGTCAGCCAGCCGTTTCAGGATGATTTCATCCCTGGGAAAGTGGTTGCCGCTCTCATAAAAGCTGATCATCCGCGGGGAAATGTCAATCGCTTGTCCAAGGGACGCCTGGGTCATCTTCTTCTCCTGGCGCAGCTGCCGGAGTCTTTCGCTGAATGTCACAATAATCACCTCTGGGCCATTATGACGGAAATGTGTGACAAAGATATGAATTTGATTGAAATTTGCTGAAATTTTGCGTCTGCGTAGTAGTTTTTCTCTTTCGGCACATTTTATCCGGACTGCGGCGGGATATTTTGTGCCATTTTTTCTCAATAGGGGGTAATCCAGGGGTAGAAGAGCTGAAGCATGCCTCCCGTCGCATCTCTGTGGAGGAGACGGTAGAACTGGATATCCTCTTCTGTTCCCACTCCATCCCAGAAGCCGCCCGGGACGCAGTAGATATTGCCGCCCTCAACGCTGATATAGTACTCCATCCTGACCTGCCCACCGGCGTCCAGTCCATAGAGCCTGCGGCATTCCTGGCCCTTCAGCTCTGCCATGCCGCCGTCAGTGAGGGTGTAATGCTCCTCGCCGCCATGGATAAAGTCCCGGTCCAGCTCCTCCTCCTGGAGCAGTTGGGCGCAGTAGGCGTGGGCGAAGTCCGTCTCATACAGGGTGCACACGGCCTCGGCGTTGAAGGGGCCGTCGGCGGGCTTCCAGCGGGTAAGGATCACCCAGCCCTCCTCCATGCGGCGGCTGCACAGCACGATTTCGCACGCCGGGGTGCGGGGCTGATACCAATCCTCCTGAGCCAGCTCCTCCAGCAGCTCCCCTAGCGCGGTAATGGTGTCCTCTGCCCCGTAAAAGGGCAGTGTGACGAGGAAAATGCCGTTGGTCTCCCATGGCTCAAGCTCCTGATCCAGCTCCTTCACGCCGGTAATGCCCCGGTCCCTGGCAAATTTCTCCAGTTGCCAGAGCACCATCATCTCGGGGTAGTTGGTAGTATAGCCCAGCTTGCCGTTCTTCTTGTCACGCTCCCCGTCAGGGCCGGCCAGGAAAAATTGGGTGTGACTGTCCTCGGGGGCGAACACATTGTCAAAACGCGGGGAATTTCCAGTGTAAAGCGAACGGAATTTCACTCCGTAATCCTCCTCCAGATAGAGGCACACCCGCGCCCGGGGGTCCCCGGCCACGGTTAGCTCCCGCGCCGACTCCCACAGGCCTGGCAGCAGGAACGCCACCGCGATGACGCAGCCCGCCAGGAAGCAGAGGACATAGAAGCTGCTCCGCTGTCCCTGGGCCAGATTTTTGGGTCTTCGCCTGAGCCAGCCCTTGTTCAGCCCGTGTATCGCCAGCAGCCCCAGGAGGATAAAGACGATGAGCAGAGGGGACATGAGGATGACGGCCGCCACATAGATCAGGCCCAAAGTGATGGGAACAGCAAGAATGTTCAGCAGCCACTCCTTTTTCTTTTTGGACCGGGCCGCCTGCCAGGCGCTCAACAGCATCTGATACAGGGGCCTCAGCTCGGGCCGGGAGGGCCCCTTGTCGAAGCCGTAGGCCAGGAACAGGGCCAGCCGCACCTCCTGAGACAGGCTTTTGGCGCTGACAAAGTCTTCCAGGCCAAAGATCAGGTCCAGGCTGCCCTTGGTCTGCTGGAACAGCGGGCTTTGGAAAAACTTCTCCCATGCCTCCCGGTCCGCCTGGGCGTTGTACAGCATCTCTATGGTGTGAAGGATGGTCTCAGTATTTTGCCACCGGAACTGTTCCTGGTCGAAACGGCTCCGCCGCTCCTGCTCATAGGCGTTCCGGCGGGCCTGCTCCTGCCTCAGCCGCTCCTGCCGCTTCTGCTCCTGAGACCGCCGGCGCGCCTCGCCCCGGCGGCGGCGGGCCTCCGCCCGCTCCGCCTCCCCCTCGGCAATCAGGCGTTCAAAGTCAAAGTCCTGTTCCCCGCCCTCCTCCTCACGGAGACTGTGGGGGCATTCGCCCTTCTCCTGGAGCAGCTGGTCGAAGTCAAAGTCCTCCTCCTTTTCCTGCTCCCGGGACAGGCGGGGGGGTTCACTCCCCTCCCGGAGCAGCTGGTCGAAGTCAAAGTCCCCCTCCTTTTCCTGCTCCCGGGACAGGCGGGGGGATTCACTCCCCTCCCGGAGCAGCTGGTCGAAGTCAAAGTCCTCATCCTTTTCCTGCTCCCGGGACAGGCGGGGGGATTCACTCCCCTCCTGGAGCAGCTGGTCATAGTCGAACTCCTTCTTTTCCCGCTCCACCTTTGGCGGCTCCTTCTGTTCCGCAGGGGCCGGCCTCGTTTTCCGCCGATTCTGGCGAGCCATGCGGCTGGCCAGCTGATAGGCGGAGTGGAGGCGCTGGAAGCCCTCCGGGTCGTCCTCCGGGTGGGTGGTCTTCAGCTTCTCGGCGTAGGCGCGGCGGACCTCCGAGAGATCGGAGGGGCCGGACAGACCCAGCTGGCTCCAGGGCCAGCTCATGGGGTCTCCTCCTCATCGCCGTCATCGTCCAGGGGATCCAGTTCCAGTGGCGGCAGGTCTCCCACCCCAATGTAGGCCTCCGCCTGGTCAAAAAAGGCGGAGATCCGGCGGCCGGCCTTGGCGATGCGCAGGCTCTCCTGGGTGGATAGCTGCATCTGATACCAGTCCAGCATCTGGGCCACCTGGTCCCGCATCTGGCCCACCGTCATGGCGTACAGACGCTCCCCCCGGGCGATGAGGGTGCGGGGCCCCTCCTGTTCCCTGGGGTGCATTTTCAGCGCCTCCAGCTCCTTCAGCCGCGCCTCGACCTCCTCCTCCGTCATGCCGGAGCCCTGGAGGACCAGCCGGGCGTTCTGGCCGTCCTTTCCCGCCACGGTGACCTCCAGAAGACCGTTGATATCATAGGTGAAGCGCACCCGGATGCTCTGCTGGCCCCGGGGTGCCGGGGGGACGGCGATCTCCAGGCTGCCCAGGCAGGTGTTGTCCTGACAGTATCGCTGCTCCCCCTGATAGACCCTGACCTCAATGCTCCGCTGGCCGTCGTGGGCGGTGCAGTAGACCCCCTCCTTGCTGGTGGGCAGAACGCTGTTGCGCTCAATAATGGGGGACATCAGGTCCCGGCCCTGTTCAGCGTGATTCATGGTGGCGATCCCCAGGGTAAAAGGGCACACATCGGTGAGGACCAGCTCTCTCAGGTCGGCCGCCCGGACCTTCATGCCCGAGCAGATGCCCGCGCCGATGGCGATGGCGGTGTCCGGCCGGGTCCCGGCGGCGGGCTCACGGCCCAGAGCTCTGGCGATGTACCGGCGCACTGCGGGCATGTGGCTGGAGCCCCCCACCATTACCAGCTCATCCAGCTCGTCCGCCCCTACCCCGGCGTCCAGAAAGACCTTGTGCACCGGGGCCAGCATCCGTTGGAACAGGGTGCTGCTCTTGCGAATGACCCACTCGTGGGTCAGGGCCAGTGAGGCGGAGAGCTCGCCGTCGGCCACCGCCATGATCACCGGTTCCTGGGCGGTGAGAGCCATTTTGCAGGTCTCGGCCTGACGGATGAGGGTCTCCTGCCGCTGGCGGGACAGGGCGTCGAAATCCAGCTCACAGTCCTGGCAGAAGCCCCGGGCGATGAGCTCGTCAAAGTCCCGGCCCCCCAGGAAGTTGTCCCCGCTGACGGCGGTGACGCTGACCACGCTGTCAAACCGCTCCACCAGGGAGACGTCCAGGGTACCGCCGCCGAAGTCGAAGACCAGGCATACCTTGTCCTCCTCCCCCTCGCCGATGCGGCCGGCCACCGCAGCTGCGGAAGGCTCGTTCACCAGGCGCTCCACCGTCAGGCCAGCCAGGGCCCCGGCCCGCTTGGTGGCAGAGCGCTGGGCCTCAGCAAAGTAGGCGGGGACGCTGACCACCGCCTCGTCCACCACCTCGCCCAGGTAGGCCTCAGCATCCTCCCGGAGGCGGCGCAGGACGAAGGAGGACAGGTCCTCCGCCGTGAACTCCTTGTTCCCCAAGGTGTAGCGGCGGCCGGTGCCCATCGCCCGCTTGAAGCCGGCGGCGGTGCGCTCCGGGTGGGTAATCAGCCGGTCACGGGCCGCCGCACCCACCAGGATGGACCCATCGTCGTCCACGCTGACCACGCTGGGGGTCAGATATTCCCCGGAGGCGTTGGGGATCAGCTCACTTTTTCCGTTGCGCCATACCGCCGCAAGGCTGTTGGTGGTGCCCAGGTCGATCCCAATAATAGCCATATCCGTTCCCCCAATTTCATCGCCTGAGAGGCATTTTTGTCCTCTGTATTATAATGCGGCCTTTCCCAAAAATCAACAGGCAGCCTTTTTTGTAATTTTGATTTTCTCTGTCCTGCGCAGCCGCTTCGGGGGAGCCCCTGCCCCAATTTTGGATTGCCTGACGGAAGAAAATCCTGTATAATAGGCTCTATCCAAATTGTTAAAGGAGCTGACCGCTATGCCCCAGTATGATCCCCTCAAATACATGTATTCCTCCCGCAGAAACGTGGTCTACGCCAAAAATGGCATGGCCTGCACCTCGGTCCCGCTGGGGGCCCAGGTGGGGCTGGAGGTCCTGAAATCGGGTGGAAATGCCGTGGACGCTGCGGTGGCGATGGCGGCCGCCATGCCCCTCTTCGAGCCTACGGGAAACGGCCTGGGATCTGACGCCTTCGCCTTGGTGTGGGTGGAAAAGGAGAAAAAGCTGTACGGTCTCAACGCCAGCGGCGTGGCCCCCGCCGTGCTCAGCGCGGAGATGGTTCGGGGGCTGGGATATGACCAGATGCCCAAGGAGGGATGGATTCCCACCATGGTCCCGGGCGCCCCCGGCGGTTGGGCCGAGCTGCGCAGTCGCTTCGGGACGAAATCTCTTCCAGAGCTGCTGGCCCCCGCCATCGCCTACGCGCGGGAGGGGGTGCCGGTCCCCGTCAATGTGGCGCGGCAGTGGGCCAAGGACGCTCCCCGGATCAAAAAAGCCATGGAGCGGGACCCGGCCCCCCACGCCTATTGGTACAGCCGCCTGATGAAGGCGGACGGATCTCCCTACGGGGCGGGCGACCTGTTTCGCTGGGAGGAGTACGCCGACACCTTGGAGGAGTTGGCCGGGACGGAATGCGAGAGCTACTACCGGGGACCCCTGATGGAGCGGATTGTGGCGTTCAGCCGGGAGACGGGGGGATACTTCTCGGAGGAGGACTTCCAAGGCTATCATCCGCAGTGGGTGGAGCCCATTACCGCCGGCTACCGGGGCTACACCGTATGTGAGATTCCCCCCAACGGACACGGCATTACGGTGCTCATGGCGCTGAATATCCTCAGCGGCATGGAGCTGCCCGAAGAGAAGGAGAGCGCCGGCGCCTATCACCGGATTATGGAGGCCATTAAGCTGGCCTTTGCCGATGCGAAGGCTTATGTGGCCGACCCCAGACACATGAGAACAAAGGTGGAGGATATGCTGTCTGAGCGGTACGCCGCCCGCCGCCGGGAGCTGATTGGCGGCAAGGCCCTCCTGCCCGAGGCGGGGGACCCCTCCTGCGGCGACACGATCTACCTGTGCACCGCCGACAGGGAGGGCAACATGGTATCCTACATCCAGAGCAACTACAGCATTTTCGGCGCGGGAGTGGCCGTTCCGGGGACGGGCATCACCTTCCAGAACCGGGGAGCCAACTTCTCTCTGGACCCGGACAGCGACAACTGTCTGGCCGGAGGAAAGAAGTCCTATCACACCATTATCCCCGGCTTCCTGATGAAGGACGGGGAGGCTGTGGGCCCCTTCGGGGTGATGGGGGGCTTTATGCAGCCCCAAGGGCACGTCCAGGTTCTGGTGAATACCATCGACTACCATATGAACCCCCAGGAGGCCCTGGACGCCCCCCGAGCTCAGTGGATGGGCGGGCGTAGTATCCAGCTGGAGGGGGAGATTTCTCCGGAGATCGTCCAGGCTCTGGCCGGGATGGGCCACGAGGTGGAGGTGGTCAGCGACCGGATCGACATGGGCCGGGGGCAGATCATCTGGCGCACGGACAACGGCCTGCTGGCCGGCGGCACCGAGCCGAGGTGCGACGGAACCGTGGCGGCGTGGTAAAAAAGCCTCCCTAGTGAAAGGGAGGGGGACCGCTGGGCGAAGCCCAGTGGTGGAGGGATTCTGCTGAGCAGAAGCTCCCGGACGGAATCCCCCCGCCCCCTGCGGGGGCACCAAAGGCCCCCTTCGCAAAGGCCCCCTTCGCAAAGGCGGCCTTTGGTGCGTATTCTGAAAAGGTCTTGCATCTCGGAAAATTTTGTTGTAGAATACAGGCAGGACGTACGTCCTATCGTTTCCTTCTCAGGAAACGATAGGACGTACGTCCTATCGTTTCCTTCTCAGGAAACGATAAGGGCCGTTCAATTCGTACGAAGGAGACAAAGACAATGAGAAAGAAAATCTTATCCCTTGCGCTGGCCCTGGCAATGTGTTTGGGGCTGACCATTCCCGTTTTTGCGGCGACAGAACCTTGGACGCGTGCTCCGCATATGGACAGTGTCGACTATTACTTTGAAGAAGATGGTATCTTTGTTACTATTTACCTAGAAGGTTCGACTCTCCATATCAACTATACTGGATCTGGAACGCTTAACTATAAATATGCGGAGTATGGCATCGGTGAACTGGTTGGAGAGTACTGTGAATATTACGGTCTTAGCCGTGACGATGTTAGTGATATTGCAATCGGTATTGGACCGGGAATTGATGATGACATAAGTGATTTTGAAGAGTGGGCAGTTGGTTTTCCCGGACTCCTGTGTCCATGTTCCGTCTCGCGCATTGACTCCGCTACCCCGGCCCAGCCCCAGCAGCCTGAGCAGCCCCAGCAGCCCGCCGGAACCACCGCCTCCCCCACCAACGACGCGCTGACCCTGAACGGGGTGAAGCAGAACCCCACCGTCTTCAAGCTGGACGGCGGCGACAACTACTTCAAAATTCGTGACCTGGCGGCCATGCTCAACGGCACAGAGAAGCAGTTCGCCGTGGGCTACGACGGCTCCGTCCAGGTGACCACCGGGCAGCCCTACGAGGCCGTGGGCGGCGAGCTGGCCGGCGCGGCGGAGGGCAGCTTTGCCGCCGAACCCACCAACGACGCGATCTACATCGACGGAGTCAAGGCGGACCTGACCGCCTACAAGATCGAGGGCAACAACTTCTTCCGCCTGCGTGACCTGGGCAGGGCCCTGGACTTCTATGTGGGCTGGACCGCTGAGCGGGGCGTTTTCATCGAGACCGACAAGCCCTACGCCGACTGAGCACAAAGGCCTGCCTCAACGGGGCGGACATAGATAAGGCGGCGGATGACAGAAAGGTCATCTGCCGCTTTTGTGCGTTCTTATCCATTTTACCCTTGCAATTTCGGAAAGATCATATTATAATGCGACGTAGAAGGGTACCCTTCTTTCCTTTGCAATGCAAAGGAAAGAAGGGTACCCTTCTTTCCTTTGCATTGCAAAGGAAAGGGGACCTCAAAACAGAAAGAGAGGCAAAAAACTATGAGAAAACTGAAAAAAGCGTTTTCCCTGACCCTTGCGCTGGCACTGTCCCTGACAATGGCCGTCCCCGCCTTTGCGGCGGAATCGAAGTGGAATGTGGAGGTGTCCGGCAAGTCCAATGCCCAGGTGTTCGTGGGCGAGAAGAGCTTTACCCTCCGCGATTGTGGCAGATATGACTACGACTATATCACTAAAGATGAGGTATTTTACAAAGAAGACGACCTCCAGTGGACGGCGAAAAATGTGTGCGTACTGGAAAAAGGTGACACGGCGGTATTTACCTATACCTATAGACCGCAGGAATCTACCGGTCAAGGTGCATTTTCCGGCGGCGGTATAAGTTCGATTTCATTCCAAATGATAGCGTGGTCAGACCCGGACGGAGACGGCGTGTATGACGCACGCTTAATAAAAGAACGGGATCAAGATAATTACGACTATGAGGAAGATGGGTATTGTGACCTTCTGCCGGAGAATTGGTATGAAGTCCTGCCGACCGGCTTTGATTTGAAAAACAATCCCACCGTTGCGTGGCAGTATCAATCCAGTTGGTCGGAGCTTGTCGGCATTGACGAGAAACTGAATTATGAAGAGGTGAGGCTGTCCGCCGACAGGGTGTTGGAACTGTTTGGCCCCAATACCCTCGTAGGGATTTATGACGGAGGCATATTTACTTCAGACCCGGCTGATATGGATTGGTTCATTCTTGTGGAGGGTACTATCTCCCAGCCCACCGAGCCCACTACTCCCACCGAGCCCCAGCAGCCCGTCACTCCCGACGCTCCCGGCAGCTACACCGTGAAGAAAGGCGACAGCTGGAGCTCCATCTGTACCAACTTCTACGGCACCAACGCCCAGCGGTATGAGCTGATGAAGGCCAACAAAAACACTGCGCTGAAGGAGGGGACGGTCATTACTCTGCCTGAGAAGCTGGGCAAGGCCATTCTGCTCCCCGCCCCCGCCGCGGCTGAGGGCGAGAAGCTGTACACCGTGAAGGCCGGCGACACCCTGGGCAAGATCGCCGCGGCGGAGTACGGCAGGGCCGGCGAGTACAAGGCCATCTTTGAGCGCAACGCCGACCGGCTGAAAAACGCCAACACCATCTACGAGGGTCAGGTTATCGTCCTGCCCGCCAGGAAGTAAAACGAAATATAAGGCGGCGGATGACTCTTCTGTCATCCGCCGCTTCATTTATGCCCGTTTTGGGATGGAAATGTCTTTCAGCTGGTCCAGTTGGTCCAGACCCACGCTGCCGCCGGAGATCAGGAAGCAGACCTTGTCCTCCGGGGAGACGGGGAGCTGTCCGGCCAGCACCGCTCCGATTCCGATTCCGGAGGAGGGCTCAGCCAGCACCTTGCCCTCGAGGAGCAGCAGCTTCATGCCCTGGAACATGCTGCTGTCTTCCACATCGGCGAAGCCGTCCACATGGGCGGCCACACAGGGGAAGCACAGCTCGCCGGGAATCTGGGCCACCAGGGCGTCGGCCAGGGTCTTTTTCTGCTCCACCCGGGTGGGCTGACCGGCAGCCAGGCTGGCGGTGTATCGGGGGAGAGCGGCAGGCTCCGCCCCGTAGACCCTGGTGGCGGGGGACAGGGCCTTGACGGCGGTGGACACCCCGCTGATCAGGCCGCCGCCGCTGACAGGGACCACAACGGCGTCCAGCTCGGGGCACTGCTCCAGGATCTCCAGGCCCGCCGTGCCCTGACCGGCCATGACAAGCTCGTCGTTGAAGGGGGGGATCATGGTGGCGCCCCGCTGGGCGCACAGCTCGTCGGCCACCTGGAAGCGCTGGGGAGCGTCGCACTGGACCACCTCGGCCCCCAGCGCCCGGATGGCGTCCACCTTCAGCTGGGGGGCGGTGCTGGGCATGACGATGGCAGCGCTGGTGCCCAAAAGGCGGGCGGCATAGGCCACGGCCTTGCCGTGGTTGCCGGAGGAGGCGGCCACAAAACCTTGGGCGCGCTGCTCCGGCGTCAGGGAGAGAATTTTGTTCATGGCGCCCCGCAGCTTGAAGGAGCCGGTGTTCTGCATGCACTCCAGCTTGACGTAGACCTGACAGCCCAGAAAGCGGTCCAGATTTTCCAGACGGAGCAGGGGGGTGTGAACCGTATAGGGGGCGATGCGCTCCCGGGCGGCGCGGATGTGTTCAATGGTGAGAGGCATTGGGACATCTCCTTTTTCAATGTGATTGTCTCCATTATAACACGGCGGAAACGGCTGTCAAGACGATCGCACCCTTGTTTTTCCACCCGTTCTGCGCTATAATACAGAAAAACAAAGGAACAGGAGGCCCTCCATGGAAAAACGCTATATTGCCGCCCTGGACCAGGGGACCACCAGCAGCCGCTGCATTCTCTTCGACCGGCAGCAGAACATCATCGCCATGGCGCAGAAGGAGTTCACCCAGCTTTACCCCCAGCCCGGCTGGGTGGAGCATGACCCGATGGAGATCTGGTCCAGCCAGTACGGCGTTCTGATGGAGGTGCTGGCTCAGAGCGGGGTGGACATCCGTGAGCTGGCCGGTATTGGCATCACCAACCAGCGGGAGACGGCCATCGTCTGGGACAAGGACACGGGCCGGCCGGTGTACAACGCCATCGTGTGGCAGTGCCGCCGCACTGCCGGGCTGTGCGAGGGGCTGAAGGCCGACCGCGCCTTCTCGAACTATGTGAAGGACCGCACCGGACTGCTGATCGACGCCTATTTCTCCGCCACAAAGCTGCGGTGGATTCTGGACCATGCCCCGGAGGCGCGGGAGCGGGCGGAGCAGGGGAGCCTCCTGTTCGGCACGGTGGACAGCTGGCTGATCTGGAAGCTGACGGGCGGAACGGTCCACGTCACCGATCCGACCAACGCCAGCCGCACCATGCTGTACAACATCAAGGACCTGTGCTGGGACGAGGGAATCTGCGGGCGACTGGATATCCCCATGAACATGCTGCCCCGGGTGCGTTCTTCCAGCGAGATCTACGGCTATGTGAACATTCAGGGGGTGGAGGTGCCCATCGCCGGTATTGCCGGCGACCAGCAGGCCGCCCTCTTCGGGCAGACCTGCTTTGAGCCGGGGGAGGCCAAAAACACCTACGGCACCGGATGCTTCCTGCTGATGAACACAGGGGAGACCCCTTTCGTCAGCAAAAACGGCCTGCTCACCACCATTGCCGTGGGACTGAACGGAAAGGTCCAGTATGCCCTGGAGGGCAGCATTTTTGTGGGCGGGGCGGTGGTCCAGTGGCTGAGGGACGAGCTTGGGCTGATCTCCGACTCCTCCGACACAGAGTATTTTGCCGGCAAGGTGGAGGACACCGCCGGGGTCTATGTGGTGCCCGCCTTCACCGGCCTGGGTGCCCCCCATTGGGACATGAACGCCCGGGGGGCCATACTGGGCCTGACCCGGGGAGTGGGCCGCAATCATATCATCCGGGCGGCCCTGGAGTCCATCGCCTATCAGACCGCCGATGTGCTACGGGCCATGGAGGAGGATACAGGCATTCCCCTGCGGGGGCTGCGGGTCGACGGCGGGGCCTCGGCCAACAGCTTCCTTATGCAGTTTCAGGCGGACATTGTGGACCGGCCCCTGTACCGCCCCAAAATAAGGGAGACCACCGCCCTGGGGGCCGCCTGTCTGGCCGGTCTGGCCACGGGGGTGTGGAGGAGCTTGGACGACATCCGGGGCAGCTGGACCCTGGACCGGCTCTATGAGCCCGCCATGGAGGCGGAGCGGCGGCGGGACCTGCTGTCCGGCTGGCACCGGGCCGTGGACCGGGTGCGGAGCCGGTAGGGCATTTGCAAAGCAAATGACGGGGATTCCGTTTTTCCTCTTTAGCCTTGCAGCTTTTTAAAAACCATGCTATAATACGACGCAGAAGGGTACCCTTCTAGCCTTTGCAATGCAAAGGCTAGAAGGGTACCCTTCTAGCCTTTGCAATGCAAAGGCTAAGGATGCTCAAAAAGAGAAAAGAGGTATAAACCATGAGAAGACTGAAAAAAGCGGTTTCCCTTGCGCTGGCCCTGGTGATGTGCTTGGGCCTGCTGACTGTTCCGACTTCAGCAGCGGGCGCGACCCTGACTGAGATCGTCTCGGAGAAGACCTACGCGAGCTTCCTTGAGGGATTCGTCTACGCAGTCAGAGGCTTCCATGAGGGGGTCACCTGGCACGGGGCGCCCCCCAATAATAGCTACGGCGCCTTTGACGCAGCAGGCCAGGTGATTGTCTCACCTGGCACGTATTATGAAGTAAGAAACTTCTCTGACGGCGTCGCGTGGGCGGCGCGGGACAAGGCGTGGTACGCCGTGGACAACACTGGCCGTGAGCTCTTTTCTTTAGATCAAAATCTGGATGTAGTGGACGACGGCAAGAGCGATTTTCATGATGGCCTTGCCATGGTTTACAACAGAGAAACCCAAAAATACGGCTATGTGGATAAGACCGGCAAGGTGGTCATCCCCTTTGAGCACAACAGCAGCGCGGGGGCCTTCAACGATGGTCTGGCTGTGGTCTACGATGCCGCCAACGCTTTTTACGGCTACATGGACAAGACCGGCAAGGTGGTCATCCCCAGCCAATACACTGCGGCAAAAGACTTTGTCAACGGCTTCGGGGTGGTCCTGGAGGGCAGACGCTGGACGGTCATCGATACGACGGGAAAGGAGCTGATTTCCCAGGAGTATGAGGTCGATGGCGCACTGTTCTGCACCTCAGAGGTGGCGTGGGTGCGCCACCGGGACAACGGCTACGCGTTTGTCAACAGGTCCGGGCAGATTGTCAGCAGCGGCTGGGGCGAAAACTGGAGTGCGCGTGGCTTTTCCAATGGCATGATGTGTGTGGGGAAAGACGGTAAATACGGCTTTGTAAACGAATCCGGCGTGCTGGTCATCCCCTGCCAGTACGATTCTGCTGATAAATTCCACGACGGCTATTCGATGGTAAGAGTTGGCACAGAGGGTGCCTACAGCATTATTGACAAAACAGGCAGGGTGACCGGAACCATAAGCAAATCCGTCCGCAACGCCGGCAATGGCTGCTTTCTGACCTACAGCAACGAGTCCGGCAGGACGCGGTATGGCTTCATCGACTACACGGGCCGGGAGATCGTGCCCTGTAAATACAAGGCAGTTGGTGATTTCTCCGGCGGCGTAGCCGCGGTGTCCAATTTTGAAGACAAGTGGGGCTTTGTGAACACCACCGGCGCGGAGATCGTGCCCTGTCAATATAATGAGATTCGTTATGCCGGCGAGACAGGGGTTTTTGAGGTGGAGGAGAAAGTCGGCTCGGAGTGGCCGACCCGCGTTTTGAAGGCTTCCGGCTGGACCGAGCCCTCGATCTCTACCCAGCCCACCACGCCCGAGCAGCCTGCCGCCCCGAAGCCCGTCTCCGCCCTGCCCACCAACGACAAGCTGACGGTAAACGGCACCGCGCAGGATCCCACGATCTTCAAGCTGGACGGCGGCGACAACTACTTCAAGATCCGGGATCTGGCCTCCATGTTCGACGGCACCAGCAAGCGGTTCTCCGTAGGCTATGACGGCTCCGTTCAGGTGACCACCGGGCAGGCCTACACGCCCGTGGGCGGCGAGCTGGCGGGGGCCGCGGAGGGCTCCTATATCGCCGAGCCCACCAATGACGTCATCTATATCGACGGCGTCAAGGCGGACCTGACCGCCTATAAGATCGAGGGCAACAACTTCTTCCGCCTGCGGGACCTGGGCAGAGCCCTGGATTTCTACGTGGGCTGGGCCCCCGAGCGGGGCGTCTTCATCGAGACCGACAAGCCCTACAGCGAATAAACAACCCCATGCGGCGGATGACCGTACAGGCCGCCCGCCGTTCATATTTGTTTCCTGAATTTATAAGGTAAGTGTGGCAGCGGAGAGAGGGACATCTGGTGAATATTGTTTTGAATTGAAAACGGGAGGCGGTGCAGAGCAAGCCGAGCTACACCATGACTACAGCTGACGCATATAACAAGCTTCTGCCGCTGTACAATAAAGAACTGGATGCCACCGAGACCATCGTGTACTCCATTGGCTCGGTGAGCTATATCGCTGTCGGAAAAGAGTATGTTGGGGGTGCAGACAGTAAACTTGCTATAGAACTGACGAAGCTGCGCAATCATGTGCTGACAGCGGGATCGTATCTGGAGGAAGAAAACGTAGGTATGCTGGTAATCTGCGATCAAGCTCCCGGTTTTGAAAAGGTTAAACCTATTTTGTTGAACATAAAAGAGAGACTGGATAATATCCAGGCAGTTACGGAATCTTCCGGTAAAGTGAACCCGAATGAGTTCCTGGCGCAGTCAGAAGCTATTATTGGTTATTGGAGGGGAGTTCCGTGATGCTATGCAGGAAATTTATGATTAATTCAATTAAATGACGATCAAGTATGACCGAATCCAACCGAAACTGGCCCCCGTCCGTCGGACGGGGGCTTTGCCATATTGTTTTTTCCCAAAAACTGCGCTATAATATACCCATGAGAAAACGCCAAAGGAGCGACCCAACATGGTTCAAGAGACGAAGCGGTTTTTGTCCTACATCTGCCCCCACTGCGCCCAGTCGGTGATCGTGGAGCGGGACCTGTTTTCCCTGGCGGCGGCCCCGGCCCGCATCAAATGCCCCTGCGGCAAGTCAGAGCTGGGGGTAGAGTTCAAGCCCAACCGGGTCCAGCTGACGGTGCCCTGCCTGTTCTGCGGCCGGGAGCACACGGTGTCCTGCTCCTCCCAGGCATTTATCCGGGAAAAAGCCCTGGCCTTCTCCTGCGCCGCCTCCGGGCTGGACTGCTGTTATGTGGGGGAGGAGGGGCCGGTCTACGCCGCCACCGCCCGGCTGGAGCAGGCGGTGGACAAGCTGGAAGAGGATAATGCGGAACAGGGGGCCTTTCTGGACCAGATCGTCATGGAGGAAATTCTGTCCGAGCTGAAGGATATCGCCCGACGGGGGGGTATCTCCTGCTCTTGCGGCAGCAAAAGCTGGGGGTTCGACGTGCATTTCAGCTCAGTGGACCTGTACTGCCAGGAGTGCGGCGGTAAGTACCGCATCCCCGCCGCCACCGCCGATGATATCGACGACCTGTGCTGTAAAACATCAATATTGATTCGAGGCAAGGAAAAATGAGCATGTTTTTTGAGTATGAAATTCGTTTGAACGGTTTGGACGTGGACGGGCGGAATCAGTGCAAGGCCTCCGCGCTCCTCAACCATTTGCAAAATGCCGCCACCCTGGCAGCGGAGGACGGGGGGTTCTCCCGGGAGACCCTGGTGGAGCGGTACGGGGCTTTCTGGATGCTGGCCCGGTCCTGGTACCGGCTGGCCCGGCCTCTGCGGTATGAGGACAGGCTTACCGTCCGTACCTGGCACCGGGGGGGCAAGGGGGCCATCATGTACCGGGATTATGACATCCTGGCCAACGGCCAGCCGGTGGGGGAGTCGGTGTCCGCCTGGGTGCTGGCCGACGTGAACAGCCACAAGCTCATGCGGCTGTCTACCATCCCGGAGCTGACCGGCACCGGCGGCGGGACGCTGTGCAAAACCATGACCCTGGCCAAGCTCCGCCAGCCCGGCGATTTGATGGACGTGGAGCGCCGCCCCATGCGGTACAGTGACAGCGACCTGAACGGCCACGTCAACAACACCCGCTACGCCGACTTCGCCTGCGACGCTGTGGGCATGGAGCGTCTGGCGGAGGACCGCTACCTGGCCGAGCTGCAGATCGGCTACCTGGCCGAGTGCCGCCCTGGCGAGGTGCTGTCCATCCAGACCAGCGGCCTGGGGGACAGCCGGTTTGTCCGGGGAGTGGACCTGGAGGGGAAGCCCCGGTTCGAGACGGCGCTGTATTTTGGGGAGACGCCGGTTTAGAGAGGAATATGATAATGAAAGTCAGTCCTTATATCAGCGGTGCGGTACGGCAGTTTGCCTACTGGTTTGCCCATGGCACGCTCGGCTATCCTCTGCTGGAGGGTGTTGAATACTTGGATGATACTCTGAAAGAGGAGAGCAGCTTTGCCGAGATGGCCTTTGCCATTTTTATGAATAATCTGGAACTGGATGAGACCGGAAGAGTGACCAACTACAAATACTGCGAACGGCGGGCTGCACAGTATATCAAGCATTATTTTGAGCCGGAATATCAGGTGGAACCGGCCTTTGAGGCCTGGGAACTGGAGTTGTATCACTACAGAGAATAAATCTTGACAAGCCCTGAAACGCAAGGTACAATAGATAAAATATCTATCTGCCGTAGGGGGCGGCCTCCGTGCCGCCCCGCTGGTTCTGTGTTCTGCGGGGCGGGGCAGAGCCCGCCCCCTACAGGTAAAATCCAACACAAAGGAGAAGTGCAACATGGTGAATCAAGACGCCGCCCAGAAGTTTGTGAAGCAGGGACTCACCTTTGACGACGTGCTGCTCATCCCAGCGGCCAGCGACGTGCTGCCCGCCGACATCGACCTGAAAACCAGGCTGACCAAAAAGATCACGCTGAATATCCCTCTCATGAGCGCGGCGATGGATACGGTCACCGAGTACCGCATGGCCATCGCCATCGCCCGGGAGGGCGGCATCGGCATCATTCATAAAAATATGTCCATCAGCCAGCAGGCCGAGCAGGTGGATATGGTAAAGCGCTCGGAGAACGGCGTCATCACCAACCCCTTCTGGCTGGCCCCCGGCCACACCCTGGCCGAGGCCGATGAGCTGATGGCAAAGTTCCGCATCTCCGGCGTGCCCATCTGCGACAACGGCAAGCTCATCGGCATCATCACCAACCGGGATATGAAGTTTGAGACGGACATGACCGTCCTCATTGACCACGTGATGACCAAGGACCATCTGGTCACCGCCCCCGAGGGCACCACCCTGGCCCAGGCCAGGGAGATCCTCCGCCAGCACAAGATCGAGAAGCTGCCCATCGTGGACGAGGAGTTCCGGCTCAAGGGCCTGATTACCATCAAGGACATTGAAAAGGCGGAGGTCTATCCCCACTCCGCCCGGGACGAGAAGGGCCGCCTGCTGGTGGGCGCCGCCATCGGCGCCACCGCCGACGTGCTGGACCGGGTGGCCGCCCTCACCGACGCGGGAGCCGACGTGCTCACCCTGGACTCCGCCCACGGCCACACCAAGAACGTGCTGGAGACGGTGAAGCGGATCAAGGCCCTGTACCCAGACGTGCAGCTCATCGCTGGCAACGTGGCCACCGCCGACGGCTGCCGCGCCCTCATTGAGGCGGGTGCGGACTGCGTGAAGATCGGCATCGGTCCCGGCTCCATCTGTACCACCCGAGTGGTGGCCGGCATCGGCGTGCCCCAGATTACCGCCATCTACGACGCCGCCCGGGTGGCTGCCGAGTACGACATTCCCATCATCGCCGACGGCGGCGTGAAGTTCTCCGGCGACATCGCCAAGGCCATTGCCGCCGGGGGCGACGTGGTCATGCTGGGCTCCCTGCTGGCTGGGTGCGAGGAGTCCCCCGGCGAGACGGAGATCTTCCAGGGCCGGCAGTTCAAGGTCTACCGGGGCATGGGCTCCCTGGCCGCCATGAACAAGGGCTCCAAGGACCGCTACTTCCAGGAGTCCAACAAGAAGCTGGTTCCCGAGGGAGTGGAAGGCCGGGTCCCATACAAGGGAGCGGTGGGCGAGACCATCTATCAGCTGATGGGCGGCCTGCGGGCCGGCATGGGCTACACCGGCTGTCACAGCGTCAGCGAGCTTCAGTCCAAGGCGCAGTTTATGCAGATTACCGCCGCCGGCCTGAAGGAGTCCCATCCCCACGACATCTACATCACCAAAGAGGCCCCCAACTACACCATCAGCCCGAACTGAACACGGTATCAAAGCGCCTGAGGTGATGCTTCATTGCCTCAGGCTCAATATTTTCAGGAGGTAGCCAAATGAAAGAATTGTTCCAATGGACCCCGGCCCAGGGGGAGGAGCTGATCCAATTTTATCGGGAGGCGGTGCGCACCCGCAGCTATTCCGACCAGGAGGGGGAGCTGGCCCGGCTGGTAGAGGCCCAGATGAAGGCGCTGGGCTTTGACGAGGCCTGGATCGACCCCGCCGGAAATGTGGTGGGACGGGTGGGCACTGGGCCCAGGATCATCCATTTTGACAGCCATATGGACACCGTGCGGGTCAACGATCCGGAGGCCTGGAGGGCCGATCCCTTCGGGGCAGAGCTGGTGGACGGAATGGTCTATGGCAGAGGCTCAGTGGATATGAAGGGGGGCCTTGCTGCCTCAGTCTATGCTGCCGCCCTGGCCAAGCGGGCCGGCCTGCTGGAAGGCAGGACGGTCTATGTTACCGGCTCGGTGTGCGAGGAGTACTGCGACGGCGTGTGCCTGGAGCACTTCTATCGGGACAGCGGCGTGCGGCCGGAGGTCTGCGTCATCTGTGAGCCCTCGGGCAACACCATCACCCTGGGACACACCGGAAAAGTACAGGCCCGGATCAGAACCCACGGGATATCCGCCCATGGCTCTGCCCCGGAGAAGGGGATCAACGCCGTCTATGAGATGGCGGAGATCATCGCCCGGGTGGAGGCGCTGAACAAGAAGCTCCAGTCCCAGCCGGGGAGGGGGACCGTTGTGCTGTCCCACATCTCCTGCGTGACTGCGTCCCTCAACGCGGTGCCCAGCGAGTGCGAGATTTACCTGGACCGCCGGCTGCGCCCGGGGGAGAGCGTGGCCCAGGTGCGGGAGGAGCTGGACGCCCTTGTGGCCGGCAAGCGGGCCTCCTGGGAACCGGGCACCCTGCGGCACACCAGCTGGACCGGCGCGGAGCTGATCTATGAGCCGGCCCACGAGCCCTGGAGGATTCCGGAGGAGGCTCCGCTCACCCGGAAGTGCGTCCAGGCCTATGAAGCGGTGTTCGGCAGGACCCCAGACCGGTACGATTTCTGGGACTTTGGGACCAACGCGGTGGTTCCCGTGTCTATGGGGGTGGCGACTATTGGATTCGGGCCGGGGGAGTACAAGCTGGCCCACATGACCGACGAGCGCTGCGACCCCAGACAGGTGGAGGACGCCTGCCGGTTCTACATCCAGCTGATCGGACTGCTGTGAGGGGGCAGAGGGTCCGCCCTTACTTTTTATTGCAATTCCGGTCCTCAGCGAGTATAATGGGGAAGTCCAATTCCCCTATTTCATTTTTGCGTCCCTCCTCAAGAGCAGACGGGATCACAAAGGAGCTTTTTTATGAAAGATATGCAGCTTCCCCAGGGGTACAAGCCCCTGCTATCCATCTATGAGACCCAGAAGGCCATCGACTTGGGCAACCGGCTCTTTGCCGACAAGCTGGCCGGGGCTCTGCGTCTTCACCGGGTGTCCGCCCCGCTGTTTGTGTCGGTGGCCTCCGGCCTGAATGACGACCTGAACGGTGTGGAGCGGGCGGTGGCCTTCGAAATCAACGGCGTGGAGGGGGACGCGGCGGTGGTCCACTCCCTGGCCAAGTGGAAGCGCTTCGCCCTGAAGCGCTATCAGTTCCACCCCGGCGAGGGCCTCTATACCAACATGAACGCCATCCGCCGGGACGAGGAGCTGGACAGCCTCCACTCCGCCTATGTGGACCAGTGGGACTGGGAGAAGATCATCACCCGGGAACAGCGGAACATCGATTTTTTGAAGCAGACCGTGTGCTCCATTGTCAACGCCCTGTCTGAAACCCAGTCCTTCCTGCGGACGGTGTTCCCCCAGTTGAACGTCCTGCCCCAGCTGTCCACCGAGGTGACCTTTGTCACCGCCCAGGAGCTGGAGGACCTGTTCCCCGAAAAGACCCCCAAGGAGCGGGAGGACGCCTTTGTCAAGGACCACCCCACCACTTTTCTGATGGGTATCGGCGGAGCGTTGAGGTCGGGCAAGCCCCACGATGGCCGGGCCCCCGATTATGACGACTGGGACCTGAACGGCGACCTGCTGGTGTGGGACAGCGTGGTAGGAAGGTCCTTCGAGGTGTCCTCCATGGGCATCCGGGTGGACGAGGAGAGCCTGGCCCGCCAGCTCAGGCTGGCCGGCTGTGAGGAGCGCCGGGAGCTGCCCTTCCACAGGATGCTTCTCAATGGCGAGCTGCCCCTCACCATGGGCGGCGGCATCGGCCAGAGCCGGGTGTCCATGCTCCTGCTGGGCAAGGCCCACATCGGCGAGGTCCAGTCCTCCCTGTGGGACGAGGCCAACACTGCCGCCGCCGAGGCGGCAGGGATTACCCTGCTGTAAAGGATCCGCCCTGGCTTCCCCAAAGGGGGAGCCAGGGCGGAATGTGTGGAGATGATTCTATGCCCATCACCCTCACCCAACTGAACACCGCTGAGGTTCTGCGGTACATGGGCTGTCCGCCGGATCAGGCGGACGGGGCCCTGACGGCGCAGGTGGAGGCCTGCGCCCGGGAGATGCTGTCCGCCGTCCGGCCCCGGTGGAGCTGGCGGGCAGTCAGCCTCACCTTTGAGGAGCACGGCGTGCGTCTGGAAAACGGGCTGCTCCTGCCCGGGCAGGACCTGAAAGCCCACCTGACCGGCTGTGACCGGGCGGCGGTCTTCTGCGCTACCCTGGGAGCGGAGGCGGACGCCCTCATCCGCCGGGCGGAGCGGCTGGACATGGGCCGGGCACTCACCCTGGACTGCTGCGCCTCCGCCGCCATTGAGGCGGTGTGCGACTGGATTGAGGAGGAGCTCCAGGGGAAATTCCCCGGCTGTTCCTTCCCCTTCCGGTACAGCCCGGGCTACGGCGACCTGCCCCTGGAGGTCCAGGGTCCCATCCTCGAGCTGCTGGACGCCCCCCGCAGGGCGGGGCTGTGCGCCACGGCAAACCATCTGCTCACCCCCCGGAAGTCGGTCACCGCCCTTTTGGGGGTGGCCGAGAGGGAGATCGAACGAACAAAGAGAAGCTGTCTGGGCTGTCCCGCCCAGGGGAGCTGTCAATATCGAAAGGCGGGCGGACACTGTGGAATTTCGTGAATTGTTGAAGGGCCCCGGTCCCGTGATCCTGGACGGCGGCATGGGCACCATGCTCCAGGCCAAAGGGCTCAAGCTGGGGGAGCACCCCGAGCTGGCCGCGCTGGAGCACCCGGACTGGCTCCTGGATATCCACCGCTCCTATGTGGAGGCGGGGACGCGGGTCCTGTGCGCCAACACCTTCGGGGCCAACCGGGAGAAGCTGAGACGCACCGGAAAGACGGTGGAGGAGGTGATCCCTCCCTCCATCGCCGTTGCCCGGGAAGCGGCGGCTGGCAGGGCCCTGGTGGCCCTGGACCTGGGGCCCATCGGCCAGCTGCTGGAGCCCACCGGGACGCTGGACTTCGAGACGGCGGTGGACATCTTTGCCCAGGAGGTGCGCGCGGCGGTGTCCGCCGGGGCCGGCCTGGTGATGATCGAGACCATGACCGATTTGCAGGAGTGCCGGGCCGCCCTGCTGGCGGTAAAGGAGAACAGCACCCTGCCCGTGCTGGTGTCCATGACCTATGAGGAGCGGGGGCGGACCTTCCTGGGCCACTCCCCCGCCTGCGCCGCCCTCACCCTGGAGGGCATGGGGGCGGACGCCATCGGCATCAACTGCTCCCTGGGCCCCCGGGAGATGCCCGCCCTGGTGGAGGAGATGACAAGGTGGACCAACCTGCCCATCTCCGTCAAGCCAAACGCCGGCCTGCCCGATCCGGGCGGGGCGGGGTACGACATCACGGCGGACCAGTTTGCCGCCGCCATGGCGGAGCTGACCGAGCTGGGCGTAAAATTTTACGGCGGCTGCTGCGGCACCACCCCGGAGTATATCGCCAAGCTGTGCAAGGCTTTGGAGGGCCGGACCATCCGGGACATTCCCCGAAGGGTCCCCGCCGCGGTGTGCAGCCCGGCTTGCGCCGTACCCATCGACCGGGTGCGGGTCATCGGCGAGCGCATCAACCCCACCGGCAAGAAACGGATGAAGGAGGCCCTTCTCCGGGACGATGTAGACTTTATGCTGGGCCAGGCCCTGGAGCAGACTCAGGCCGGGGCGGACATCCTGGACGTGAACGTGGGCCTGCCCGAGATCGACGAGGCCGGCATGATGGTCAAGGTGGTAAAGGCCCTCCAGGGGGTGACAGACGCCCCCCTCCAGCTGGACTCCACCCGCCCGGAGGTGCTGGAGAAAGCTCTGCGGGTCTACTGCGGCAAGGCTATCGTCAACTCGGTGAACGGGGACGAGGAGGTCCTGGACGCTATCCTGCCCCTGGTGAAGAAGTACGGCGCGGCGGTGGTGGGACTCACTTTGGACAAAAACGGCATTCCCAAGACCGCCCAGGCCCGCGTCGACATCGCCCGGCGCATTTTGGACAGGGCGCTGTCCTGCGGCATCCGCAGGGAGGATGTGTATATTGACTGCCTCACCCTCACCGTCTCCGCCGAACAGGAGGCGGCCTCCCAGACCCTGGAGGCCCTGGAGCGGGTGAAGAAGGAGCTGGGGCTGAAAACCGTGCTGGGGGTGTCCAACATCTCCTTCGGCCTGCCCGCCCGGCCCCTGGTGAATCAGAATTTCCTCACCATGGCTATGACCCGCGGACTGGACCTGCCCATTATCAACCCCAATCTGGACGCGATGATGGCCGCCGTCCGGTGCTACCATCTCCTGATGAACGTCGACACCGACGCCCGGGACTATATCGCCGCCTACTCGGGGGCGGAGGTGTCCACCTCCGTCACCGCCGGAGCGGGACAGGCCCCCGCCGCCGCTCCCGCCGGAGAGCGGACCTTGGAGCAGATCGTCATCGCCGGTCTGAAGGGGGAGGCGGGTCCCGCCGCGGAGCGCCTGCTGGAGACTGTGGACAGCATGACGGTGGTGGACGAGGTGCTCATACCCGCCCTGGACCGGGTGGGGGCGGACTTTGAGGCGGGAAGGGTCTTCCTGCCCCAGCTCATCCAGGCCGCCGGAGCCGCCCAGGCCGCCTTTGAGGTTATCCGGTCCCGCCTGTCCGCTCAGCCCGGCGGGGAGAGCGCGGCCAAGGCCCCCATCGTGCTGGCCACCGTCAAGGGGGACATCCACGATATCGGCAAGAACATCGTCAAGGTCCTGCTGGAGAACTACGGCTACCCGGTGATCGACCTGGGCCGGGATGTGGAGCCCGCCGCCGTTGTGGAGGCAGTGAAAAAGCACGGGGCCCCGCTGGCGGGACTGTCCGCCCTGATGACCACCACCCTGGGCAGTATGGAGGAGACCATCAGGCTTCTGCGGACGGAGAACGTCCCCTGCAAGGTGGTGGTGGGCGGAGCGGTGCTCACGGCGGATTACGCCAAAAAGATCGGCGCCGACTTCTACGCCAAGGACGCCAAGGAGAGTGTGGACGTGGCCCGGAGGGTCATCGGATAAAACAGAAAATTCCCGGCCGTAAGGCCGGGAATTTTTTATGATTGAGCACAGTAATCGCAGGGCTTGTCCACAGTAACGGTATATTTTTCCAGCAGGGCCACCGGGTGATAGGACAGCTTGCTGGTGCGCAGGCCGGGGTCGCCGGTGTCGTCCTCCCGGTTGATGAAGGCCACGCCCTCTCCGGCGAACTGCTGGGCGAACTGGGCCACCAGCATTTGATAGCAGCCCTCGTAGTCACGGTCCGCCTTCTCAATGTGGGTGAACAGGGTGTCTCCGACGATCTCCCCCAGGGAGAAGCCTGCGATCTGACCCTCCACCAGGAGCACCCCGCCCAAAAGATCGTAGATCTGGAAGTTGTCCAGCACCTCGTGGGTCTTGGAGATGTCCTCCTGAAAGGTGACCGCCCCCTTGCTCCAGCGGGCGGCGTAGCGGTCCAGAAAATCCTTGACGCCCGGGATATCCTCCGGGGTCATGGGACGGAACGCCCAGCTGCCATAGGTTTTCAGAAACTTATTCACATGGTTGCGCTGTCCGCTGAGCTTTTTGCCCCGGAAAAATTTCAGGTCTTCGGCCCGGTAGAGGTAGTCGAAGTTGTCCCGCTCCCCCACGGCGGTGCTGGCGGGAAAAAACTCCTGGAGCTGCTCCAGCTCGTCTTTGGGGACGGGGTAGAAGGCGATGGGCATATTCCGGCGGCAGCAGTAGTCGGCGATCTGCCGGAAGTGCTCCAGCCGGCCCCCGCCCAAGGGCAGTGTGAAGGTGGGGCCCAGGCCGGGATAGTCCACCTTGAAGTAGAGAGAACCGTCGTAGACGGCCCACTCAGTGTGATAAATGTCCCGCCAGATAAAGACAGTTCCGGCGGTGGTGTCGCAGATGCGGCTGCGGCTGTAGCCGAAAAAGGGGCGCAGCCGGGGCAGGTCCTCCAGCCGCAGGGGGTGGAAATCAAGCATAGATTCAAATCCTTTTGTAAGGGGTCTCCCGCCGCTGGCGGGAAATCCTGTATTTTATTCCATTATATCCGACATCCGCCCATAATACCAGCCTGTCACTCCCTCTTTTTTGCACAAAAAACCGGTTTTTGTTTTCCGAACCACCGTCAAAAGCTCCCGGGGCGACACAGGAAGGCGGTAGTCGGTGGAATCCTCGCACTCCAGGCCCAGGGGACCCGGGCGAAGGTATTCGTTGAGGACATACAGCTCACGCCCCGTTTCCAGATGGCGGCAGAGGGACAACTCCTCCCCCTCCTTAAGCAGTTCCAGGGCGGACCGCCCCCAGCGGATGTTGATGGAGTCCTCACTGGCCTCCTGGGGATCCAGGGCCCGGGCCAGGGGCAGGCCGTCCCAGGCGGTCCAGGCAAAGTCCTGGCTGTCCTCCGAGGGGAGGGTCAGGGCGTTGAGCTGACCGTCCACCTTGAGCACGCAGGCGCCGTCGATGGAGATAATTTTCCGGTCCCGGAGGATGATGGGGGCGGAGGAGGGAATGTGCCCGTTGTAGAGGGTGACGGGCCAGTGGCCCACGATGACCCACTTGTCAAAGCTGCGGCCCTGGCCCAGAAAATCGTCATTTTTCATGCACCGCCACCGGTCCAACTCCTCCATCCCTTCCAGGGAAGGGATGCCCCCGTGGACAAAGACCAGATGCTCCGTCTCCAGGATGGTGGGCATGGTCCGCAGCCAGGCCCACTCCTCCGGGAAAGCGGCCCGCAGGTCCCGGCGCAGGCGGGGCAGGTCGTCCCACTGCTCAAAGCCGCCCTCCCTGGCCATCTGACGCAGGGTGGACTCGGGATGCCGGGGGAGGTAAGAGGCAAAAAAACGCTCGTCCAGCTCATCGGTCTCAAAAAAGCGCAGCACCAGGCCGTCGCAGTTGCCGCAGACGGGCCAGAGACTGTGGGTTTTGGACAGCGCCATGAGGCGGCGGAGAAGGGGCAGACTCTCCCGCCCCTTCTCCAGCATGTCGCCCAGCAGGATCAGGATGTCCTGAGAAGTCAGCCCAACCTTGTCCATCAGGGCCAGAAAGAAGGGGAGGTTGCCGTGAATATCGCTGACGGTGATGATTCTCCGGCCCGGTTCAAAGTGGGGCCGGACGAGGATGGCCTTGTCCATGGCGGCGTCTCCTGGTCAAAAGTAAGATTTACAGCTGCTGACAGCGGAGGACAGGGTCCCGGCATAGCATGAGAAGGAGGGAAAGCGGAAGGGACTGCCGGCGGCAGTCCCCAGAGGGGAAATCCGGCGTTCGCTCATATGGGACGGCCGGGAGGCAGGGGCTGTACGGAGACGCGGAGAGAGGCGGGGGCGTGAGGGAACTGCCGGACAAAAGCCCTTGTGATCCGGCTGCAGATCATCTGGCCGTTCTCATAGGTGGCCTGGGGCAGCAGAAGGACGAACTGAGAGGCGCTGCACCGGGTGGCGGTGTCGCCCCGGCGCAGGTGCCGGCGGATAATGTCCTGAAGATGGTCCATAACCCGGTTCAGGCTGTGCCTGGGCAGGGGGGCGTCCTTGACCGGCTGAATGGAGATGAGGGCGATGTGGATGGGCTCGCCGCTGCGCCCCGCCATCCGGGCCATGGAGTGGCAGACGATGCGGAAAAAGTCATACTCGCACATGAGGGCGCCGGGACGAGGGGGCTCCTGAAGCCGTTCCAGCAGTGTGACGGGTGAGACGGCTCTGGGATCGTGGTGGCGCTGAATCTCCCGATACAGCTCCCGCAGAGAATCGGAGGGCATAACGCCCAGCCGGGCCAGCAGCCGCTCCTGAAAATCCTCATAGGTCCGGGCTGCCTCCTTCCGGCGCTCCAGACGGAGCAGGGTCTCCATCCGCCAGCGGCACAGTTCCTCCTGATAGGGTTCCAGGTCGAAGACGGAGCCCGCCAGCTCTGCCGCCTCCGGGAACTTGTCCGGAGTGTTCAGAAGGGGCAGAACGTCCAGCGCGACCTGGAGATAGGTCTGGTGCAGCTGAGCGGTTATGGGCGAGACCCAAGGATGCTCCGCCAAGGCGGGCAGAAAGTCGCCCCGATACAGGGCCAGGGCCCTTGTCCACAGCTCCAGCCGGCGCTCCTCACTCCGGGCGGACCCGCCCTTTTGACACAGTTGTGTAAAAGCTTCCGCATCCAGGAGGATGGGCTGGTCGGGATTCCACTGATAGCCGCCCTCCCGGCTGAGAATCAGTGTCCGCCCCGTTCCGCCGCCCAGCTGGTCCAGACAGATTCTGGCCCGGTGAAGAATGGCCTTTAGGGCGTTAAGGGAGTTGGCGTTTTGCGGCTTGTCCTTCCAGATCAGACCGATCAATTCTCCGCAGGAGACGGGACGGCTGCGCTCCCAGATCAGGTAGGACAGCAGGAGACAGAGCTTTTGAGGCCGGCCGCCGATGCTGAGTTCCGTGTCTCCCTGGCGAATGGAAAAGCCGCCCAGCATTTGAATATTCAAGGGAGTGAGCTCCATAAAGACACCGCCTTTCTTATGGGGGTGGGGAGGATTCTACCAAAAATATAACACATTTTTCCACGATTTGCAATAGAAGGATGGATTTCCTTTTGTACTGGTGCGCATGCGCAAACCCCTGTGGGACAGGGTGCAAATATGATGGTTATATTGCTGTCTGCATTTTGAAAAAAATATTTATTTAAATACTTGCATTTCTCTGAGATCTGTGGTATAGTGCTTCTGGGGAAATTACTCCACTTTGCCCCACCGCCGGGGAGAATGCGGGATATCGGCCCCATATTGCTCCACTGCGGTGCGGAAGGAATAGAGTTTCGGATGAGTGAGAAATGAGGTGTGCGATATGAAAATGTACAAACGTTTGATCCCTCTGGCGCTGGCGCTGACTCTGCTGGCCGGCTGTGCCCAGGGCGGAGGCGGCTCCTCCTCTCAGGCGGAGGAAGAGGTCTATATTGACCGGGTTGTGATGCAGGAGCTGGAGATTGAGAATGAGGCGGTAGCCCTGGTCAGTTCCCCCGTTGCCCTCAGCAATATGCTGGTGCCCGAGGCCTCCGGCAAGCTGGAGAAGAAGAACGGCCGGGCCGTCATCGACTACTCCAACACCGGTGACGGCTATGTGATGGTCCAGTTTACCGGGACCACGGAAAAGCGGCTGAAGGTGCTGGTCCAGGGTCCCTCCTACAGCACCGATCTCAAGCTCCAGTACAGCTATGACCTGACCCCCGGACAGTGGACTACTTTCCCTCTGTCTGACGGAAATGGAAGCTACACGGTTACTGTGTGCGAAAACACCACCGGCACCAAGTACGCTCAGGTCCTGTCCCAGAGCTTCACGGTGAAGCTGAAGGACGAGTTTGCGCCCTTCCTGCGTCCCAACCAGTATGTGGACTACTCGGTGGCTGTGAACACGGTGGCCAAGGCCGAGGAGCTGGCGGGAGGGGAGACCGACCCGCTGAAGCTGGTGGAAAAGATTTACGACTATGTGGTGAACAACTTCACCTATGACAAGCAGCTGGCGGCCACTGTTCAGAGCGGCTACCTGCCTGTGCTGGACAACGTGCTGGCGGCCAAGAAGGGAATCTGCTTTGACTACGCCGCCGTCATGACCGGTATGCTGCGCAGCCAGGGCGTCCCCTGCAAGCTGGTAACAGGCTATGTCCCCGTCAGCAGCGGAAAGACCGCCTATCACGCCTGGATCAGCGTCTGGTCGGAGGAGACCGGCTGGGTAGAGGGTGCCATCTACTTCGACGGCAGCGCATGGCAGCGCATGGACCCCACCTTTGCCTCCTCCGGGAAGAGCAGCGATTCCATCATGAAGTATATCGGCGACGGCACCAACTACAGCCCCAAATATGTCTACTAATCGCAGGCAAAATTTCTCTTTCCTCTTTACGAATGGACAAATATGATTTAAAATGGGCTTGCGGTTTTCGCAAGCCCATTTTAAACAGTACACATGTACAGATTGGAGAATTCCATGAAGCAACGAAATTGTTCCAATGAGGAGATTGCCTCCCTGTGCCTGGAGCTGTCCCTGCTCTTCCACGCCGGAGTGGGGACGGGCGACGCATTGACCCTGCTGGCGGAAGAGAGCGAGGGAACCCACAGGCCCATGCTGGAGGCCATGGCAGACAAGGTGGACCTGGGTTCCACCCTGTCCGCCGCTATGCGGGAGGCGGGGTGCTTCCCCGCCTATGTTTGCGGTCTGGTGGAGGTGGGCGAACGGGCCGGCCGCACCGAGGAGGCCCTGGCCGCTCTGTCCAGCTACTACGAGGGCCGGGCCCGTCTGGACCGGCGGATCAAGAGCGCCCTGCTCTACCCGGCAGTGATGCTGATGCTGATGCTGGTGGTCATCGCCGTGCTGCTGGTGCGGGTGCTGCCCATCTTTGACGACGTATACGCCTCCCTGGGCGGGCGGCTCACCGGGGTGGCCGGGGGGCTGCTGGCCCTGGGCCGGGGGCTGGACAGCGTGATGCCCCTGCTGTGGGTGCTGCTGGCTCTGGCTGCCGCCTTCCTGGCCGGCTTTGCCGCCGTCCCCTCCTTCCGGGAGAAGCTCACCGCCCTGTGGCGGAACAGCCGGGGCGACAGAGGGGTGGCCCGGCAGCTGAACGACGCCCGTCTTGCCCAGGCCTTGGCCATGGGCATGGCCAGCGGTATGCCGCTGGAGGAGGCGGTGGAGTTGGCCTCCGGCCTGATGGAGGACGTGCCCCAGGCCAAGGCTCGGTGTCAGGACTGCCTGGCCCGGCTGGACAAGGGGGACCGGCTCAGCTTGGCCATGAAGGAGAGCGGGCTGCTGCCCGCGGCTCCCTGCCGCCTGCTGGAGCTGGGACAGCGGGGCGGCTCCGGCGACGCCGCCATGGAGAAGATTGCCGCAAGCCTGTCTGAGGAGAGCGAGGCGGCCCTGGAGGACCGGGTGAGCCGGGTGGAGCCCGCCCTGGTGCTGGTGTGCTCTATCCTGGTGGGGCTGATCCTGCTGTCGGTCATGCTGCCCCTGATGCACATCATGTCGGCTATCGGGTGACGGGCCATGAGAAGACGGAAATCACCCTTGGGCTCCCTGCTGCGGGGACTGCTTACACCGGTGTTCGCAGCGGCGGTGCTGGTGTGTTTCTCCACCGCTCTGAACAGCCTGGACGGCGGCCGGGACCAGGAGGACCAGCGGCAGCTGGAGGAGGCCCTGCGCCGGGGCTGTGTGGCCTGCTATGCGGTGGAGGGGGTCTATCCCCCCAATCTGGACTATCTGAAGGAACACTATGGGATTCAGGTGGATGAGGAGCGGTACACGGTGGTCTACACCGCCTTTGCCGAGAATCTGATGCCCGATATCACGGTGCTGGTACATAAGCCATGAGACGAAAATCAATCCAACATCATACTGACGCTCTGGCCGCCCTGCTGCTCTTCGGCGTGTTTGCCGCCTGTATTCTGGCGGTGCTGCTCACTGGGGCGGACGCCTACCGCCGCCTGACCCTGCGGGACCGGGCGGTGGGGGACCGGCGCGCCTGCGTGCAGTATCTGGCTACCCGGGTGCGTCAGGCCGACTACGCCGGCAGCGTGGCGGTGGAGGACTTCGGCGGCGGCGCTCTGGTTCTCAACGCCGACAGCGACTACCCCACTTGGCTGTACTGCCGGGATGGCTGGCTGATGGAGCTGTTCTGCTATGTGGAGGAGCGCCCCGGTCCGGAGGACGGACAGCCCCTGATGGAGGCGGAGAACCTGTCCTTCAGCCTGGAGGACGGACTGCTTGCCATCAACGTCACCATGCCGGAGGGAAAGACCGAAACCCTGCTGCTGTCCCTGCGGGGCGGAGAGGAGGGCGCGCCATGAGGAGCAAAGCGCCTTTGGCCATGATGGAGCAGATGGTTATGCTGCTGGTTTTCGCTTTGGCCGCCGCCCTGTGCCTTCAGGCCTTTGTGAAGTCGGACCAGATGTCCAAGCGGAGCGAGGCCCGGGACCGGGCGGCCACGCTGTGTCAAAATGTGGCGGAGGCTGTCCGCCATAATGGCGGAGACCTGGAAGCGGCGCTGGAACGGGTTGCGGGAGCGGCCCCCAGCCAGCGGGACGGCTTCGGTTTCTTCATTCCCTACGATGAGGATTGGAATGTCATTACTTATGACGGCCGGCCACAGTCCGGCCGCTATACCCTGCGGGCGGTGGAGCTTGACAGCGGCATAGAGGGGCTGGGCAAGGCCGGCGTGGAGGCCTTTGTGTGGAACGACGGGACGATGGAGTCCCTGTTCGCCATAGAAATCGCGTGGCAGGAGGTGGACGTCCATGGGTGAGCGGAAAAAGGAGAGCTTTTCCCCGCCGGCCCTGGGGGGCAGCTCGTTGCTGGTGGTCTTTGCCGTGCTGGCCCTGACGGTCTTCGCCCTGCTCAGCCTGTCCACCGTCCGGGCGGACGTCCGCCTGGGGGACGCGGCGGCCAAGGCGGTTCAGGACTACTACGCCGCCGACGTCAAGGCCCAGGAGATCCTGGCCCGCATCCGATGGGAGGACGACGTCCCGGAGGGCGTGGGGGAGGCCGGCACCGACTTCAGCGGCCTTGAGTATACATACCGCTATTCTGTCCCCATCTCGGAAAACCGGGAATTGCAGGTGGAGATCCAGCGGTCTGACCTTCGGGAACCGGGTGGGCCCTATTTCTGCCGGATCCTGCGCTGGCAGGCGGTCCAGACGGACGAGTGGGTGCCGGACGAGGGCCCGGGCTTCTGGGACGGAGAATTCATTTTTTAAGGAGTACATTATGGCGGAGCTTTTGGATTATTTGAAGCGGGCGGTGGAGGACAACGCCTCTGACCTGTTTATTGTGGCCGGCGGTCCGGTGTGTGAGAAGCTGGACAAGCGGATGGTCCCCATCGGGGAGGAGCGGGTCCTGCCCAACGACACGGAGCGGATGATTACCCAGCTCTACGAGCTGGCCGGCCGCCCCACGGAGCAGTTCCTGCGGGACGGGGACGACGACTTCTCCTTCTCCATGGGCGGTCTGGCCCGATTCCGGGTGAACACCTACCGGCAGCGCGGCTCCATGGCGGCGGTGGTCCGGGTGGTGGCCTTCGGCATTCCGGACTGGCGGACCCTGCACATTCCGGAGCAGGTGATCAATCTGGCTGAGCTGACCCACGGCATGGTGTTGGTCACGGGGACAGCGGGCAGTGGAAAGTCCACCACCCAGGCCTGTATCATCGACCAGATCAACAAGACCCGCAGCGGGCATATTATTACGTTGGAGGACCCCATCGAGTACCTCCACCGCAACGCCAGGAGCATCGTCAGCCAGCGGGAGATCGCCATCGACACCGAGGACTATCTTTCCGCCCTGCGGGCCTGCCTGCGGCAGGCTCCGGACGTCATCCTTCTGGGGGAAATGCGGGACCACGAGACCATCCGCACCGCAATGACGGCGGCGGAGACGGGGCATCTGCTCATCGCCACGCTTCACACCAAGGGCGCGGTGAACACTGTGGACCGGATTGTGGATTCCTTCCCCAGCGGACAGCAGGGACAGGTGCGCGCCCAGCTGTCCATGGTGCTGCGGACGGTGGTCTCCCAGCAGCTGCTGCCCGACAAAAACGGGGGCGTGGTGCCCGCCTATGAGATCATGCATATGAACAGTGCCATCCGCAGCCTGGTCCGGGAAAACAAGAGCCACCAGATCGACAATGTCATCGCATCCGGAGGCGGGGAGGGAATGATCTCTATGGATCAGTCCATCCTGGCCCTGTACAAGGGGGGCGAGGTCACCCGGGAGACCGCCCTGGACTACTCCGACAACCCGGAACAGCTTCAGCGGCGGCTGGGATGAGGCAGCGCAAAAATCCTCTAACATGTTGACAGGGAACCATTTGGCCGTTACAATGAAAAGGACGCAGCAAACGGGGAGGAAATATATATGTATCGCTGTCATATGTATTTTTATTATGTCGGGCATCAGCGTGAATTGTATGAGATCATAAAGCAGGCAGAGCCGCTGGAAAGCTTTGTCCACACCTATCTGGAGAGCGGCGCGCCGGAGCGGGAGCAGACGGCCCGGGCGGATGTGATTCTGGCTGATCTGCGGGGCGTGCCGGCGGCGGAGACCGCGGCGGCGCTGGTGCGGGACATGCGGCGGGAGGCGGAGCTGATTGTCCTTGCGGAACGGGAGCAGATCCCCCTGCTGTCAGGCTGCCTGCCGCAGATACGGGATGTCTGGACGCTTCCGATGGGGGAGGAGGAGCTGACTTTCCGCTTCCGGCGCTGGCAGGAGACGTGCAAAATGAGCCGGGATTTCTGGCAGACCAGTCAGTATCTGGAGGCCACCATCAACAGCACGCCCAGCCTGGTTTGGTTCAAGAACAAGGACGGCATTCATGAGAAGGTGAATGACAGCTTCTGCGTCACTGTGAACAAGACAAAGGAGCAGGTGCAGGGCCGGGGCCACGCCTATATCTGGGATGTGGAGCAGGACGACCCGGCCTGTATCGAATCCGAGCGGATCGTAATGGAGACGAAGAAGACCGCCGTTTCCCTGGAGACGGTTCAGACTGGAGCGGGAGTCCGGCTGCTGGACACCTACAAGTCCCCGCTGTATGATTTGGACGGCAGCGTGATGGGAACGGTGGGCGTGGCCATCGACGTGACGCAGGAGCGGGCCTATGAGAAGGAAATCGTTGATAAGAACCACATGCTGGAGATGCTCTTCACCACCATGGACTGTGGTGTGATGTGCCACACCCTGGACGGAACCCGCATTGTCAGCATTAACAGGGCGGCGCTGCGGATTTTGGGCTATGAGACCGCCGAGGAGATGATGGCGGACGGCTTTGACACTGTCGCCTCCTCTGTGCTGGAGGAGGACCGCTCCAAGCTGTATGCGTGCATTCAGTCGATTGCCGAGGTAGGGGATAATGTCAGCGTGGAATACCGCGTTCATCATAAGAACGGGGACATTCTGCATGTAATGGGCAATATCAAGCTGATTGAGGAGAACGGTGAGAAATTTTATCAGCGGTTTCTCCTGGATGTCACTGCGCAGAAGCTGCGGGACCAGCAGGAGCGGGCGGAGAGCGAACGGCGGCAGATGGAGCTGGTACAGGCGCTGAGCGTGGACTATAACCTGGTGTGCTACTTCGATCTGGATTCCGGCGCGGGGGGCCCTCTGCGGATTCACGACTGTAAATATGGAATCCTGGATGAAATCTTTGTGGGGGAAGCCTCCATTCGGGAAAGTCTGGAGCGCTATATTGGCCGGTGCGTCTACGTGGACGACCGGGACATTCTGCGGCGGGCGGTGTCGCCGGAAGACCTGCGCGAGCGGCTGAGTCAGAGGAATACATATTCGATGACCTACCGCACCTTCTGCGGGGAGGAGATTCGATACTTCCAGATGAAGGCGGTCCGCGCCGGCGAGTGGAAGAACCGCCGGGATGTTGTGCTGGGCTTCCGCAATGTGGACGATGACACCCGCAGGGAGATGGAGCGGATGGACCTGCTGGAGGACGCCTTGATGCAGGCCAACCGGGCCAACAAGGCCAAAAGTGTTTTCCTGTCCAACATGTCCCACGATATCCGAACACCCATGAACGCCATAATCGGCTTTACCGCCCTGGCCACCACCCATATCGACCAGCGGGACCAAGTGGAAAACTATCTGAAGAAAATCATGACCTCCAGCAACCATCTGCTCAGCCTGATCAACGATGTCTTGGACATGAGCCGCATTGAGAGCGGAAAGATGTCGCTGGAGGAGAAGCCCAGCTCGCTGCCCGATATTCTCCACGGCCTGCGCAACATCGTGCAGGCTGACGTCCATGCCAAGCAGCTGGAGCTGTATATGGACGCAGTGGATGTAATGAATGAGGACATCTACTGTGACCGTCTGCGCCTGAATCAGATTCTGCTCAACCTGCTGAGCAATTCCATTAAATATACCCCGGCCGGCGGCGTAATCAGCATCCGGGTGACGGAACGGCCGGGCGCTCCGGAGGGGCTGGCCAAGTATGAGTTCTGCGTGAAAGACACCGGCATTGGCATGAGCGAGGAGTTTGTTTCCCATATCTTTGAGCCCTTCGAGCGGGAGCGCAATTCCACGACCAGCGGCATTCAGGGCACCGGACTGGGGATGGCCATCACCAAAAACATTGTGGATATGATGAACGGCTCTATTACGGTGAGGAGCAAGCAGGGCGTCGGAACGGAATTTACCGTCGCCATCACCTTCCGGCTGTGCAGCGAGGAGAAGAAGCCACAGGCCATCCCGGAGCTGAAGGGCTGCCGGGCTCTGGTGGTGGATGACGACTTCAACACCTGTGACAGTGTGTCCTGTATGCTCCAGCAGATCGGAATGCGGGCGGAGTGGACCCTGTCCGGCAAGGAGGCGGTGCTGCGCACCCGTCAGGCAGTGATGCGGGAGGACGATTACAGCGTATACATCATCGACTGGCTGCTTCCCGACATGAACGGCATAGAGGTGGCCCGCCGCATTCGCAAGGAGATCGGCGATCAGGTGCCCATCATTGTCCTCACGGCCTACGACTGGTCGGATATCGAGGAGGAGGCCAGGGAGGCGGGGATCACCGCCTTCTGCGGAAAGCCCCTGTTTTTGTCTGAGCTGCGCAGCTGTCTCCTGTCCGTGATCGGCGCGGAGGAGCAGGAGGAGAACGGCTCCCTCCGGCCGATGCTGACCCGGACGGGACGGATCCTCCTGGTGGAGGACAATGAGCTGAATCAGGAGATTGCCTCCGTCATTTTGGAGGAGGCCGGCTTTACGGTTGAGACGGCGGAGAATGGCCGGGAGGCTGTGGAACGGGTGAGTGGGTCCGCGCCGGATTATTATCAGCTGGTGCTGATGGATGTTCAGATGCCGGTGATGAACGGCTATGAGGCCACCAGGCTGATCCGTCAGCTGAAGGACGAGCGCCTGGCCCGGATTCCCATTCTGGCCATGACGGCCAACGCCTTTGAGGAGGATAAGCAGGAGGCGCTCCACGCCGGCATGGATGGGCACATCGCCAAGCCGATCAACATCGACAAGCTGCTGGAGACACTGAAAAATATGCTGAACTGAGAGCTTCAGCCCCTCCCTGCCGGCAGACGGCGGGGAGGGGCTGATGAGAGAACGGAGGAAAATGCGGGGCGATGAATCCTGTTTTGAAATATCGAGGCGGGAAGTCGCGGGAGCTTCCCCATTTTTCCCGGTACATTCCGGAGGACTTTGACCGCTACATAGAGCCGTTTTTCGGCGGCGGCGCGGTCTACTTTCACCTGGAGCCGGAGCGGGCCATCCTCAACGACGTCAACGGCCGCCTGATGACCTTTTACCGGCAGCTGAGGGACTGCTATCCCAGGATGCGGGAGGAGCTGGACACCCTCCAGAGGCAGTATGAGGCCAATCAGGCCGCCTTCCGGAGACTGAAGGCGGAGGCCCCGGAGCGGCGGGTTCCCAACGCCAACGAGGCGTTCTACTACGACATGCGGGAGCGGTTCAACCACCCGGATGACATCTATCTGGACGGCGTTTTATACTTCTTTATCAATAAAACGGCCTATTCCGGAATGATACGCTACAACAGAAGGGGGGAGTACAATGTCCCCTTTGGCCGGTATCCCAATTTCAACACCGGGTTAATCAGCCGCCGGCACAGCGAGCTGCTCCAGGGTGCGGAGCTGTACAGCGTGGATTACAGCCGGATTTTTGAGCTGGCGGGGGAGCGGGACTTCATCTTTCTTGATCCGCCCTATGACTGTGTGTTCAACGACTATGGGAATACCGACCGGACCAGCGGATTTGACGAGGGGGAGCACCGCCGTCTGGCGGCCGATTTCCGGAATCTGTCCTGCCGGGCGCTGATGGTGATTGGAAAGACGCCCCTTACGGAGGAACTGTATGGGGACGCCGTGTGCGGCGAGTACCACAAGAATTACGCAGTAAATATCAGGAACCGCTTCCGTTACGACAAAATGCACATCATTGTGAAAAACTATTGAAAAGGGAGGGGCATGACCTGGGTCATGCCCCTCCTTTTATCAGATCGTTGTGATATCGATGGGGGTCAGGTCCTCACTGCGGCTGCGCTGCCGGACGGTGAGCAGGGCCCGGGCGGTGTCCACCGAGGTGACACAGCCCACGCCGTGCTCTACGGCGGAGCGGCGGATGCGGAAGCCGTCGGAGTCGTGTTTTCTCCCCCGAGTGGGGGTGTTGATAATCAGGTCCACCGTGCCCGAGGCGATCATGTCCAGGATATTGGGGTGGGCCTGGGACACCCGGTTGACGCTCTTGCAGGCGATGCCCGCCTCCTGGAGCACCTGACAGGTGCCGGCGGTGGCGTACAGCTCCACCCCCATCTCTTCGAAGCCCCGGGCGATGGAGACGCTCTCCTCCTTGTCCTCGTCCTTTACGGTGATGATGACCCGGCCGCCTCTCTTCGGGGCCCGCATGCCTGAGCCCTTGAAGGCCTTGAGCAGTGCCTGTGGGTAGGTCTCAGCCAGGCCCAGCACCTCGCCGGTGGACTTCATCTCCGGGCCCAGGCCGGTATCCACGTCGGTGAGCTTCTCGAAGGAGAATACCGGGGCCTTGACGGCGAAGTAGTCGGCCTCCCGGTAGATGCCGGTGCCGTACTCCATATCCTTCAGCTTCTCCCCCAGCATGACCCGGGTGGCAAGGTCTATGATGGGCACGCCGGTGACCTTGGAAATATAGGGGATGGTCCGGGAGGACCGGGGATTGACCTCGATGACGTAAATATCGTCGTTGTACAGGATATACTGGGCGTTGATCAGGCCGATCACGCCCAGGTGCTTGGCCATGTTCCGGGTGTGCTGTAAAATCAGCTCCCGGTGCTTGTCCTCCAGGTGGAGGGGGGGATAGACGGCGATGGAGTCCCCGGAGTGGACGCCGGCCCGCTCCACGTGCTCCATGATGCCGGGGATCAGAACGTCCTCCCCGTCGAACACGCCGTCCACCTCCAGCTCCCGGCCCATGAGGTACTTGTCCACCAGAATGGGGTGCTCCTGGACGGTCATGTTGATGATCTTCATGAACTCCTCAATGTTCCGGTCGGTGTAGGCGATTTCCATGCCCTGGCCGCCCAGCACATAGGAGGGGCGGACCAGTACAGGGTAGCCCAGCTCATGGGCGGCGTCCAGCGCCTCCTGGGTGGTAAAAACGGTCCTTCCCTTGGCACGGGGGATGCCGCACTTGGACAGAATTTCGTCGAACCGCTCCCGGTCCTCGGCGGCATCCACCCCGTCGGAGGAGGTGCCCAGGATGCGCACCCCCATGTCGGTGAGGGCCTTGGCCAGCTTGATGGCGGTCTGTCCGCCGAACTGGACCACCGCTCCCCAGGGCTTCTCCTGTTCCACGATATTCTGCACGTCCTCGGCGGTAAGGGGCTCGAAGTACAGCTTGTCCGCCACGTCGAAGTCGGTGGAGACGGTCTCCGGGTTGTTGTTGACGATGATGGTCTCACAGCCCAGCTTCCGCAGGGCCCAGACGGAGTGGACGGAGCAGTAGTCGAACTCGATGCCCTGGCCGATGCGGATGGGGCCGGAGCCCAGCACCAGGACCTTCTTCCGGCCCGACCCGTCGTCCCGGGCCTCGTTCTCCCCGTCGTAGGTGGAGTAGTAGTAGGGGGTCTCGGCGTCGAACTCGGCGGCGCAGGTATCCACCATCTTGAAAGCGGGGATGATGTGGTATTTTTCCCGCAGGGCCTTCACGTCCGCCTGGGTCATGCCGCACAGGGCGCCGATGTAGCTGTCGGCAAAGCACATTTCCTTGGCCCGCTTGAGAGTGTCGATGTCGGGCTCGCCCATGCACCGCTTCAGCTCCTCCTCCATGTCGATGATCCGCTTGAAGGCGTCCAGGAACCAGATGTCCATCTTGGTGATGGAGTAAATTTTCTGAGGGGAGAAGCCCCGGCGCAGGGCCTCGGCCACCACGAACAGCCGCTCGTCGGTGACGTTTACCAGCAGCTCCTCAATTTCGTCGGTGTACAGCCCCTCCAGCTTGTCCAGCTTCAGCGCCCGGACGTTCAGCTCCAGGGAGCGGATGGCTTTCATGACGGCCCCCTCGAAGGAGTTGGCAATGGCCATCACCTCACCGGTGGCCTTCATCTGGGTGCCCAGGATGCGGCTGGCAGTGGTGAACTTGTCGAAGGGCAGGCGGGGGATCTTCAACACACAGTAATCAATCGTCGGCTCAAAACAAGCTGTAGTCTTTCCTGTGACGGCGTTGGGAATCTCGTCCAGGGTATAGCCCAGAGCCACCTTGGCGGCCACTTTTGCGATGGGGTAGCCGGTGGCCTTGGAGGCCAGGGCGGAGGAGCGGGACACCCGGGGGTTGACCTCGATGACGGCGTACTCGAAGGAGTCGGGATTCAGGGCGAACTGTACGTTGCACCCGCCCTCGATCTCCAGCGCGGAGATGATGTCCAGAGCGGCGGAACGGAGCATCTGGAACTCTTTGTTGGCCAGGGTCTGGGTGGGGGCCACCACGATGGAGTCGCCGGTGTGGACGCCCACGGGGTCGATGTTCTCCATGGAGCAGATGGTGATGACGTTGCCGGCGCCGTCCCGCATGACCTCGAACTCGATCTCCTTCCAGCCGGCGATGCACCGCTCAATGAGCACCTGACCTACCCGGGACAGGTTGATGCCCCGGTCGGAGATCTCCTCCAGGGAGGCCCGGTCGTAGGCGATGCCGCCGCCGGTGCCGCCCAGGGTGTAGGCGGGCCGGACGATCACCGGATAGCCGATACTCTCGGCGAAGTCCACCGCATCCCTGACGCTCTCCACCACCAGGGAGGTGACGCAGGGCTGGTGGATGGACTCCATACAGTCCTTGAAGCCCTGCCGGTCCTCCGCCTTGCGGATGGACTCAGGGGAGGTGCCCAGCAGGCGGACGCCGTACTTCTCCAGCGTGCCGTTCTCGTGGAGGGCCATGGCCAAATTCAGGCCGGTCTGACCGCCCAGGGTGGGCAGGATGGAGTCGGGCCGCTCCTTTTCAATGACCTGGGTGACCGAGGGGATGTTCAGCGGCTCGATGTACACGTGGTCGGCGATGTCCTTGTCGGTCATGATGGTGGCGGGGTTGGAGTTGACCAGCACCACCTCCAGCCCCTCCTCCTTAAGGGCCCGGCAGGCCTGGGTGCCGGCATAGTCAAACTCGGCGGCCTGACCGATGACGATGGGGCCGGAGCCCAGCACCAGCACCTTCTTCACGTCGGTATACTTGGGCATTACTTGTCACCTCCCATGGATTCAATGAAGCGGTTGAACAGATATTCGGTGTCCCTGGGGCCGGCATTGGCCTCGGGGTGGAACTGGGTGGTGAAGCAGCTGGGCCGCTTGTAGCGCAGACCCTCGCAGGTGCCGTCGTTGACGTTGATATGGCTCACCTCGGCCACCGCCGGGTCCACGGAATCGGCCAGCACCATATAGCCGTGGTTCTGACTGGTGATGAAGACCCGGCCCTTCTCCAGGTCCCGGACGGGGTGGTTGCCCCCCCGGTGGCCATAGGCCAGCCGGCCGGTTTTGGCCCCGGTGGCCAGCGCCAGCAGCTGGTGGCCCAGGCAGACGCCGAAGAGGGGGATGCCGCTGTGGTAGAGCTTTTTCAGCTCCTCGATGATGGCGGTGTTCTCCGCCGGGTCGCCGGGGCCGTTGGACAACATCACGCCATCATAGCCGCCGGACAGCACCGCCTCGGCGGGGGTGGAGGCGGGCAGGGCGGTCACCCTGCACCCGCGCCTGCGCAGGCACTCGATCATGTGCTGCTTCACGCCGTAGTCCATCATAGCCACATGGAAGCGTTCCTCGCCGCAGGCGGGGAAGACCTCCGGCTCAGACCGGGTGACCCGGGCCACGGTGTTCTCCACATGGTAGGCCTTCAGCTCCTCCAGCACCTGAGCGATATTAAAATGCTCCGCGCAGGTGAGCATTCCGTTCATGCTCCCCTGACTGCGGAGTATTTTGGTCAGCGCCCGGGTGTCCACGCCCTGGATGCCGGTGATGTTGTGTTCCTTCAAATAGCTGCCCAGGTCGCCCTCACAGCGGAAATTGCTCCCCCGGGGGGACAGATGGCGGACTACAAAGGCCTCCACCCAGGGCCGGTCGGATTCGTTGTCCTCGCTGTTGACGCCGTAGTTGCCGATGAGGGGATAGGACATGACCACGCCCTGTCCGGCATAGGAGGGGTCGGTCAGAATCTCCTGATAGCCGGCCATAGAGGTGTTGAACACCATCTCGCACACCCGCGTCTCGGTGGAGCCGATGCTGGTGCCGGAGAAGATGCTCCCGTTCGCTAGGATCAGGGTCGCTTTCATCATTCGTTCACTCGCTTTCCGTTCCAGTGTCGCCGTTAAGTTGTATCAAATCATTTTATCGAAAAACGCGCCCCTTGGCAAGATGGCGTTTTCCCTTTTTCTATATTGATATCCGGGGGATATTTGGGCAATTTGCGGGGAAGGATATGGTTTGTTTGCAGGGCGCGACGACCCCGGCGCGCCGCTTTCTGAGACGTGGGGTCCCAAAACGCGGGCCGCCGAGGTTGCCGGCCCCTACAAGGAGGCGGTCATTATGTTTACCGGCCTTATGCGCACGATCATCCTGTATATCCTTATTATCGCCGGCGTGCGGCTGATGGGCAAGCGGCAGGTGGGGGAGCTGGAGCCCTCCGAGCTGGTGCTCTCCCTCATCATCGCCGACCTGGCCTCGGTGCCCATGCAGGACTACGGCATTCCCCTGCTCACCGGGGTGGTGCCCATTCTGACTCTGCTGTCCATCACCATGATCCTGTCGGTGCTCACCATGAAGAGCGTCCGGTTTCGGGCTCTGCTGTGCGGCCGGCCCAGCGTGATCGTCCAAAACGGCGCCCTGAACCAGAGGGAGATGGCCAAAACCCGTCTCACAGTGGACGAGCTGCTGGAGGAGCTGCGCATTAAGGGCTATACCGACCTCAGTCAGGTCAAATACGCCATTCTGGAGACCAACGGACAGCTGTCCGTCCTGCCCTATGCCAACCAGAAGCCCCCCACGGCCCGGGAGCTGAAGGTGAGCGTGGAGGAGGGGGGGCTGCCCCGGGTGGTGATCAGCGACGGCAAGCTGCTGGAGCGCAACCTGAAGGAATTGGGACACGACCGCCCCTGGCTGGACAAGCAGCTGACCCGGCGGGGGTGCAAGGATGTGTCCAGGGTGTTTCTCCTGCTGGTGGACGAGGCGGACGCGGTCTATTTTGCGGAGAAGGAGATGTAGGGGCGGATATTATCCGCCCGAACGGTAAATGTGATGTGTCCTGTTAGAGCGGGCGGATGATATCCGCCCCTGCACGAGGAGGTTCAGACCATGAAGCGACTTTATATCGCGGCGGCTCTGCTGGTTTTTCTGATGGCGGTCAGCCTGACCAATGCCTGGTACGCCCAACGGCTCACCGGGGGCATGCGGGAGCAGCTGGTCCAGGCCCAGCTTTCGGCGGAGCAGGGAGACTGGGACAGAGCGGAATCTGTGACCCGACAGGCCTATGAGGACTGGCAGGGACACCACTTTTATTTCCACACCCTGATGCGCCACAGCGATACGGACCAAGTGCTGCGGGCCTTCCGCACCGTGCTGGAGTACCTCCAGCTTCAGGAGCCGGACCAATACAATGCGGCCAATGCCGACTTGATGGCTCAGCTGGAACTGCTGGCCGAGATGGAGCAGGCCACGGTAGTAAATGTGTTGTAACAACAGTTGTGACAACGGGCGGGCGGGAGTCGGCCAAGGAGCTGTAACAATGACTATAACAATGGAGAGGACAGCAGATTTGGATCCGCTGTCCTGAGCTTATTTTCAGAGACGCTTGAAAGAGAGCGTCTGAAACGAGGAGCTTTGATCTGTGTTTCCCCCGCCGGAGGCAGGGGAAGCATGTCAAAAAATTTTCTCCGCGGACACTACCCTGGAAACTGCGGTTTGCCTTTCCAGGAGGAATCTGTTATACTGGTATACAACAATGATTGTTAAGGAGGCCATTGTATGAATGAGGGGCTTGGAATATTCTTTGGTGTCACCCGGACAGGAGAGGAGGTGCGGAGGCTGAGGCTGGACAGCGGTGTGATAAGCTGTGAGATCATCACCTTTGGCGCGGCGATCCGCACTCTAACGGTCCCGGGCAGGACCGGCCCGGTGGACGTGGTGCTGGGCTACGACACCTTGGGGGAGTATGAGACGGCGGGCGGCTTTTTCGGCGCGGTGGTGGGCCGGTATGCCAACCGTATCGCTGGGGGAAAATTTACCTTGCGTGATAAGAAGTACGTCCTAGCTCGAAATGACGGTCCCAACCACCTTCACGGCGGAGCCGTGGGCTGGTCTCACCGGGTCTGGTCGGTGGAGGAGGCGGCACCGGACAGGGTGGTGCTTACCCTAGACAGCCCGGATGGTGAGGAGGGTTACCCCGGCCATCTCCAGGCGAAGGTGGTCTACGCTTTGGAGGGAAAGGTCCTGTCCATCCACTATGAGGCGGTCAGCGACCGGGACACCCCCTGTAATCTGACCAATCACAGCTACTTCAACCTGTCCGGACATGGGAGCGGAACGGCGCTGGAGCAGGAGATACAGCTTTTCTGCTCCAGGTATACCCCTGCGGACAGCACCAGCATCCCCTTCGGCCAGGTGGAGCCGGTGGATGGGACGCCCATGGATTTTCGGAGCGCTACCCCCATCGGTGCCCGTATTGAGGAGCCTTTTCAGCAACTGCTGTGGGGGCATGGATATGACCACAACTTTGTGGTGGATGGGGAGCCCGGCGTGATCCGCCCCGCGGCCAGAGCCTTCAGTCCGGTTACCGGCGTGATGATGAAGGTGGAGACCACTTGCCCCGGCATGCAGTTCTATACTGCCAATTTTGTGGAGGAGGGTCGGAGAGGGAAGAACGGGGCTCTCTATGGCCCACACCACGGCTTCTGCCTGGAGACACAGTCTTTCCCCGACTCCCCCAATCAGCCCGCCTTTCCATCCGCTGTCCTTCGAACAGGGGAGCGGTACAGTCAAACCACTACGTTCCGTTTTTCGATGATGTAGGAGTACAATCTGTCTGCGTTTCTCAAAAATCTTGTCGCACAACACTGCGAATCAAACATAAGATGTACTATATGTTGTTCTCATTTTTTTGCCTCTTTTGCGGCCTGGAGGCAGTAAAATGCGAAAAGCATTGCAAAAAAGAAAATCACCCGATTCTAAAGGACTTCGGGTGATTTTTTGTCTTTTGTTGACAAAAAAGGAGTAAACTCACAAGTCAAAGGAGCTGTGGAATAGAGTTCTGTTCCTGGTAATTATATCAAATTTATTTTCAGCTTGCAATCAGCAGGTGAATTTCATGGGTATTTCCTTCCGTGCAAATTATGATTGCCGATAGTCAGTTGTATATTGAAAAACCTAACGCCATATCGGCAGACGAGAAAACCATGAGCCGTAAGGATTTAGACGGAATATAGGATGACGTCAACTAGGGTTCAAATCCTATTATTTTCACATTTTGTTCCTTGATGTTAAGGAGAGTGGTTTACTCGGTACATCGCCCCGCTGGCGTCCAGCCGCTGGCATTTCTTCTTGAACAGGGGATCGTCCGGTTCCGGGATGCCGTCCTGGATATTGTGACCGCTGGCCCCGCCCATGGTGAAGAAGGTCTCGCCCTGCTGGCAGGCCGCGATCATGCGGTTGAACTCTGACCGCTTTTTCATGCTGGTGCCGGTCAAACCCTCGTCGGCGAAGATTCCAGCCATCTCCCAATCGGGGAGTTCCTCGGTCTTCTGCGTGCAGTAGTTCTGCTGGGCGGCATAACTGTTGAGCTGTTCCTAGCTGTCGGTGGACACCCGGCAGTAGGCGGCGACACGCTGTCTGCCACTGTACAGTGCTCATTTTAGGCAGCTTCAGCTGTTTCATCAGCCGGTACACTTGACCTTCGTTGACGGTAATGCAATGCTCCCGCGCAAGACAGAGGGGCAGAGTCCTGACTTCCAGCCGTTTGTTGGATTGGGAGTAAACCTCCAGAATCCGTTTGTGAAGCGCTTTGATCTGCTGGGCCGACAGGACCGTATCGTTATCCACCTTCACCTGGGAATATTTTCTCACTCAGTTGGACAGGGCAGATGAGAATACGCCGTACTCCTGCTGGACTTGGGCGTAGCTTTTCCCAGATTGATACAGCGATACGATGGTCTTCTTGAACTCTTCTGTGTACTTCACTGGTTTGTTTTTTCCAGATATATGGATGCTCCTTAGGAGAGCGGCCCTCCTGGTGCAATCAGCTTAAAGACTTTCGTAGGAGACCAATTCGTCCACCGGGATTCGCGTCTGGTTGTGCCGCGACCGGTCAGTAAAATTCTCCCCCGCATAGCCGACTGCCAGGATGTTGACCGGCTCCAGATTGGCAGGGAGGCTGAACTCCCGGCGCAGAACATCCGGCTTGAAGTAGCACACCCATACGCTGCCCAAGCCCAGCTCCGTGGCCTGGAGCATCATGTGGTCGGTCAGAATGGAAGCGTCAATATCCCCGGTCTGCTTCTGGTCAAAGGGCCGCACCCACGCCTTGTTGTGGTCGGCGCAGACAATGATTGCCAGGGGCGCACCGTAGATGTTGGCGGCTTTGCCGATCTTCGCCAGCCCGTCCTCGCTCTGGACGGCGATCAGGTGAACCGGCTGGAGGTTGGCGGCGGTGGGGGCCACATGAGCGGCCTCCAAAATTTTCTCCAGCTTCGACCGCTCCACCTTCTTGTCGGTGTAGCTGCGGATGGAGCAGCGAGTTTTCGCAATCGTAATAAAATCCATGATATGTTGTCCTTTCTGAATCGTCTGATGGCTGATAACGGAGAGCGCCATCTGCAATGATTTTAGCAACATTCAGAAATCTACACAAGATTGCACTTTTTAGGTAGGTACTTCCCCAAAAGATAGTCCTTTCCTAAATGAACACACCATGATATACTTGGCGCGAGGTGAGACTATGAAGCAGACACAGTTTAATTGTCCTGTTGAGGCTACGCTGTCGTTGATTGGCGGAAAATATAAGCCGCTCATTCTCTGGCACTTGGTAGACCGGCCCTTGCATTACATGGAGTTACAGCGGCGTATTCCCAGAGCAACGCCCAAAATGCTCTCCCAGCAGCTCCACGATCTGGAGGGATGCGGGATGATACATAGAGAGGTGATCCCGGAGAAGCCGCCGAAAACGGTGTATTCCTTGACGGCCTTTGGGGAAAGTATCATTCCCGTCATAGATTCCATGTGTCAATGGGGAACGGACTATCTGAACGGGTTGGATGTGCAGCCGCCATGTTGCGGCGCATAACTTTTACCGCAACAGCGGCATACTTCCGGTCAGCTTATTGACCTTTTTCTTTGGGCCGCAGATGGCAACGCCGAAATATTGCAGGGTACTCTCTGGAACGTGGCCCATCTTCTCGATGAACTCATCATAGGTCTTGCAGCCCTGGGCCAGATCGGAGAAGTCCACCACTGTCAAATCTTGAAAATCAGGCCGGTAGAGCTTTTCCCGTATTTGCTTGATGATTTCCGGCGAACCCCGCAGGATGGGCACAGGAAATTCGATGATGCCAAGATGCTCGTTGCCGCTTTGGTCGGTCACGTCAGCTCCTACCACCTCCGGCATTTTCTTTCCCAGGGTGATTCCCATGATTGCTGCCGTATTTGCGAGTAAGCCCCGTGGCAGGTTCTCGTCAATGACCATGACGCACTTTTCATTTTGCCAGTCCATTTTGCTTTGCCTCTTTTCTCAAAAATAGTTTTCTCTCCGACAGGAGCAGACCCGCCAGCGTCAAAACCGTCCCGACAGCGGCCAGGGCGGTGATTTTTTCATGGAGAATTGCCACGGAAGTCACCACTGTAATCACGGGAACCATGTAAATGTAAACGCTCGTCTTAACCGCTCCCAGCGCCTTGACCGCAAAATTCCAGGTGACAAAGCACAGGGCCGATGCGCCCAATCCCAAAAAGAGAATGTTGAACCGGTACACAGGATCAGCAAACCTTGTCAGTTCCAGCTTGAAGTCGAACAGGAACAGCGTCGGGAGCATAAACAGGATGCCATAGCAGAACACTCGCCGGGTGGTGAGAATGGTGTGGTAGCCGTAACCGCTGATTTTCTTTGTCAGTACAGAATAGCAGGCCCAAATCAGCGCGGCCAGCAGCGCCAGCAAGTCCCCAGCGGGTTTCAGCTCCAGCTTGGAGCCGTTAAAGCTAATGAAAGCGATTCCGGCCATGGCCACCACAAAACCAATAAAAAAGCTGGCATGGGGCTTTTCCTCTTTCAGAAACAGATGGGATAGAATGGCCGTGAAAAACGGAGCTACGGAGATAATCACCCCGACATTGGAGGCCATTGTGTAGGTAAGTGCGATATTTTCCAGCAAGTAGTAAAGGCATATCCCACACAGGCCCGCGGCGGCAAAGGTCAATTCCTGTTGCCGGTTCGTCCCTTTTAAACGCCGGGGATAGACCAGCAGAAGGGCCAGCAGCCCCATGACGAAGCGGAAGAACAATATTTCTACCGGCTGGAAGTCCACCAGCAGAATTTTGGTGGAGATAAAGGTCGTTCCCCAAACTATAATTGTGAGCAGGGCGGAGAAATGTCCCGCCGTGTTTTTACCCTTCATGCGGCATTTCCCCCGTATCTCTGAAGATGTCCCGATAGATACCGGGGGCCAGTCCAATAAATCGGTTGAAATAATTGGAGAAGTGGCTTTGATCGGAGAAGCCGGTTTGCAGCGCCGCCTCAACGGGGGGAACACCTTGTTCCAGCAGCTTTTTGGCCTTGCCGATACGAATGTTTTCCAGGTAGCTGTATGGCGTGACGCCTTTTGAGCGGGCAAAGGCCCGGAGCAGGGTGGATTTGCTCAATCCGGCGCAGCGGCAGATTTGATCCAGATAAATCCGCTCGGCATAATGCTGTTCCATAAGGGCACAGGCTTTCTCAATTTCCTCCCGGCACTCCGGGACGCAGTTCTCAAAAGGCTGGCCGTATTGCTGGATCAGCAAAGAAATCAGAAACAGCAGATTTTCCTCTTTTCCAAATTCATGGGAGCCTTTCATCACCAGTTCATGGAGCGGGCGCAGATAGCAGGCGGCCTCTTCATCAAAAATTACATTTTGGGAAAATCCGGGCAGTTCCCGCTTGCCAGTGACTTCCTCCGCCAAGTCCAGCATGACCTCCTTGGTGATGTTGAAGCCACGATAATCCAGCGTACCGCCGTCATTCTGAACACAGGCGTGGTTGTCCCCTGGGTTAAACAGAAGAACATCCCCCTTTGTGATGGTATACTCCTGATTTTTGCAGGACAGGACACGCTCCCCGTCCTCCATGAAGCCAATCACATAGTATTCATGGAAATGGTTCGGAAAAGGCTGTACGATGCCCTCAAAACGGTACGCCTCAATGTGCAGCTCGTCATCGTAGACCACCGTTCGCACTTCTTTTTTCATGTGCAGTCCCTCCTTGTCCGTCCCATTATAACAGCCGTGGATTGTGCTGGCTTGTAAAATATCTTCATTTTTCGCAGGACTTACAAAACGGCGCGGGGATGGGTCAGCCAATCCCTGCGCCGCTTTATCAAAAATCAGAACCACATAGCTTGTTCATCTCTAAACTTTGGAGCCGGCCCGTCCTGATACGGGTCATAGCGATGTTCATTGCAGCCAAACTCCTGCAAAAAGCAGATCGTATCGTCCGCTGTCCATTTTACAAGGGTCATTCCGTCAAAGGCTTCCACCCTGCCGCCGTCCATTTTATTCTTGAAATACCATTCAACGATGGTCTGATCCCCTTTGTGAAAATACTGTTTGACGTCCCACTGGAGGACGGTTCCGCGCGTATTCCATTCCTCAAACCAATGCTTCACTTTGGCAACACCCTGATACTGCGGCCCCCAGCTTTCGATGTAAAGGACATCAGCAGAAAATATGTCCTCTATGCCCAGGTCTTTCTTTTGCAGCCACATATCAAACCATAGCCTGATGATCTTTTCTCGCTGATCCATACTGTCCTCCTATACCCGCTGCCAGAGCAGCATATTATTTTCAAGCAGAGCGTTCAGCCTGCCGGTATCCTTCAGCCACGCCAGATAGGAGCGGACTGTGCTGCCCACCAGGACATATTGCTCAAAGTTCATGGTCAGCCCGTAGTCGGTAAACAGCCGTTGCAGAATGGCCTCAAAGCAGAGCGGTTCCTTGCAGATACCGATGATCTTGTCCCCGATTTCCAGCACCTTGTCGATATTATACTGTGCCAGGCCGGCTATATCTTCGGAGGCAGCGGCGTGGGCCGGGACGAACATCTTCGCTTGCAGGGATTTTACAATTTCCAGCGTATTCAGATAGGCGGCAACATCATAGATAAAGCCGATCTGATACTTGTCCAGTGTTTCCCGGCTGGACAGGCAATCCGCAAGATAGACCACATCATCGCTCGTCCGAAAGCCCACCATATCAAAGAAATGTCCCGGCAGTGGGATGATCTCGAATCCTTCCGGCACGGATTCCTTGGTCAGTTCCTGAGCGTCACTCTCCTGAGCCATGAGGAATTTGTGCCGCAGCTCCTTACATGGAAAACCGCCATACAAAAAGGACGGCTCCAAAACAGGGTGGCGGGTAAAGGCGCAGTCAATCCCCGGCGCGTAGATTTTGCACCTGGTCTGGCCCTGCAAATACTTGTTGCCGCCGATGTGGTCAGCGTTGGAGTGGGTGTTGTAGATGGCTGTGAGCCGCCAGCCGTTGGCATCCAGAATCTGCCGGACTTTACGCCCCGCGTCCTTATCGTTGCCGCTGTCGATCAGGCAAACCTCCTGCCCGTCCAGCCGCACCAGCCCGATCTTCGCCGGACTTTGGATGTAATAGCTTTGCTCCGAAGCCTGTATCAACTCATACATAATAGATGACCTCTTTCGCTGTATTAGATGCTGACTGCTTTATGATATAATAAACCAACCGGCCGCGATTGTCCAGTCACGCTCTCAAACCGTCCAGTCACGTCAGCCGGGCTTACCCTGACGGCCATTTGAACGAATAAACAGGTAGAGGAATATCGCCATGATAAGAATTGCAATTTGTGATGATGAAGCCCCCACCCGCGCCTGCCTCACGTCCCTGATCCGAGCGCAGGACTGCCCCTGCGAGGTTGTGGAGTACGCTTCTGCCGGGGACTGTCTTGCCGGCCACCGGGGAATTGACCTGCTCTTTCTGGACATTGAGCTGAATGCCACCGGCCCGGATGGTATGGCGCTGGCCCGTCAGATCAGGGAGGGCAGCTCTGCCGTCCAGCCGGTCATTGTCTTTGTGACCGGCCATGAGCGGTATGTTTTCGATGCCTTTGACGTGGGCGCGTTCCAATATCTGCTGAAGCCGATGGACGAGGAAAAGTTTGCCCAGGTCTTTGCCCGCGCCGTGAAACAGATCGAGGCGGGCCGTGTTCAGCCGCAGCTTTCCCATGCGCTCACGCTTCAATCGGCGGGTGTCAGCCGAACCGTACCGCTGGACAGCATTTATTACATTGAAAGCAGCAATCACAAGGTTGTCCTGCGGCTGAAGGACGGGGAATTTTCCTGCTACGCAAAAATCCGGGATTTGGAGGCGGAGTTAGGCGATCAGTTCTTCCGTGTCCACAAGGGCTATCTTGTCAATCTCGCCTATGTGGAGGGGTACAGCAAGACGGAGCTGACGCTGACCAATGGGGAGAAGCTGTTGATTTCCAAATACAAGTACCAGGACTTCGTGAAAGCCTACCTCCGCTTTGTGAAAAGGGGGGCCGGCCTATGAGCGAGACAGGGTTTCGTATCTTCAATCAGGCATTTTCCGCTGGGGCGGAGTTGACCTACGCCGCCCTGCTCACCGCCTTTTTCCGGCCTTTCGTTCCCCAGGACAAACGGCGGCGCGGGCTGACCCTTGTTTTTTTCGCCTACATTCTGTTTGAGACCGTCTGCAACCGGGCGGCGCTGCCCCAAGGCTCCTTCGGGCTGATCCTGATGGTGATGCTGCTGGCGGTGTTCAAGTGGATCGGCCTGGAAAAGCCGTCTGTGTTCCTCCTGACGCTGCTCTACTTCAACGCCAGAATTTCCAGCGGCCTGATGGTGCAAAGTCTGTATTTTATTGTGGAGCGGTCAGTCCCATACCAACTGGAACCGCCGGAGGCGGTCTTTCTCCGGGCCGCCCTGCTGGTCGTGCTGTTTCTGCTGTCCCATGCATCCATGCTGGCCGTCATGCTCTATGCCCTCCAACGTCAAATGCGAAAGCAAAAAATGGCGCTCCACCGGCGGGAGTTGTGTTATCTCGCCCTGGTGCCAACAGCGGGGATTTTGTTCGGGCAAGTGATTTCCCGGCTGCTGGTGGAGTTCAAGGACGGCGTTCTGCTCCAGCTCTATGAGCGCCATCCGGCGTTTTTGGCTGTAATCCCGGTGCTGGCCCTGCTGTTCTACGCCGGAGCCTGGCTGACCATCGCGTTTCAGCAGGGTATGGCCGCGCTCCGGGAGGAACAGGCCACCCTTTATGCAGAGTACCAGCAGACACAGGCAATCCGGGCACGTATCCATGAGGCGGAACAGTTCTACACCCGCATCCGTGGGCTGAAGCACGAAATGCGGGGCCACCTGACCAACATCAAGGGGCTGGCGCAGAGCGGCGAATATGCCAGCCTGGAGGGCTATATCGCCAAAATGGACGAGAGCATGAGCGGCTTTGAGCTGACGCTCCAGACGGGCAACCCGGTCACAGATGTGATTGTCAACGACATACGGCAGCGGAGCCTTGACCTGGGCATCCGCTTTCAGGTGGAGTTCCATTACCCCGATCCGGGGGCCTATGATGCCTTTGATGTGGGTATCATCCTTCAAAACCTGCTGCAAAACGCGGTGGAGGCTTGCGAGAAGGTGGGCGAGGGTGAGCGGTTTATTGTACTGACTGGAACAAGAAAAGGACGTTTCTTTCTGATCGAGGTCAAAAACTCTTTCGCGGGTGAGGTGGTATTCGGGCAGGACGGTTTGCCTGTCACAACGAAACAGGAGGATGCCCCCATGCACGGCATCGGCCTTGCCAATGTGCGCCGGGAGGCGGAGAAGTATTTTGGAGAATTGGAGCTGAAAGCAGTTCAGCAGGAATTTTCCGCAGCGGTTCTATTGCAGGAAAGGAGCAGTTTATGAGCGGCATGATTGATTGCAGATATTTGAACAGGATGTATAGCCCCCTGCCCGAACACCGCAGCGTTCGGAGTGGGTTGGCACGGACTTCCGGTTTTCTGGACATGGCGGCAAAGGCCAGCAGAGGCACGGCTGACGTGCTGGAGGTCAGCGGTAAGCCGGAAGTTTCCGAAACGGATGAAACGTCGAATGTGGACGCATATCTGGAGCATTTGAAAAAGAAATATGGGCGGGTTACAATCGAAAGCATTGGGAAGGATCAGGAAAGCCTTGAAAAAGCGGGCAAACGCATGAGCGGCAATGATGTTGTGATTGCTCCCAATATCTTGGAGGAAATGGCCGGCGATCCGAAAAAGGCGGCTTATTACGAGCAGAAGATAGATTACTTCTTCACGGATGTCATTCCCAACGGCAAGGCTTTTGCGGCATCCATGGGGCTGACCTTTGAGCCGTGCGGTGTAGTGGTTCACGAAGATGGAAGTGTAACCTACATCTGCGGCGGCGGGGATTCCCCGGAGCGCGTGGCCGAGGTAAACAGGATCAACGCGGAAAAGGCCAGGAAAAAAGCGGAGCAGCAGCGGCAGTATCAGGAGCAGGCCGCAGCAGCGGCGGCACAGCGCAGGGCCATGTGGGAGCGCACCGCAGGGGCGGAGGCATTGGAAAAATCCTTTTCCAATATCGGTGATCTGCTGAAAGCGCGGATGGTATCTGCCCCCGCTATCACGCCGGAGATTTCTTTGCCGGCAGGAGCAAATATGTTTTTCCTCAATATGGTATGAAACAGGAAGGGTGATACAATGAGCAATACGATTCAACCGGGTTACGGGACGCAGACATACAGCACCCCCACAAAGGCCCGTGAAGCAAGGCAGACCGGGACGCAGGGCAACAGCTTCATGGATATGGCGGCGCGGGCCAGTGAAAGGAAAAATGACGTATTTGAGGTCAACAGAACAGAGGCCACCCAGCAGAAAGCGGAGTTATCGAAAGCAGAGGAAATGCAGCTCTTTAAGAAAGAGTTTTATGCGGACTTGTCGAAAATAATCTGCAATCCGACCGTAAGTAATGCGGCTGTCAATATATCGGATGCAGCATTTCAAGCGATGAAGGATGATCCAGAATATAGGGCACAGGTTCTTTCTCTGCTGCAAAGGGATTTGGGCGCTTCTTTTGCCCCAAGAAATTGTTCGATTCTGATTACTGTTGGGACTTCGCTTGACCAATACAGGGCTGATTCCTGGCCCGTTGGAAATGATTCGGAATTTCATACGCGCTCAAAAGGCAGCTTTTGGGAACAGCGCATAGAACGCCATAAAAAATATATGGAACTTGCCGAGGAAGCCGCAGCAAAGCGGCGGCTGATGATGAAGCTCCGCATGAGCGGCGGCTCCGTCAGCGCCGCAGAGCTTTTGATGGGACTGCTTTAAGGGAGGATATATCATGAGCAATACGATTCAACCGGGTTACGGGGCGCAGACATACAGCACCCCCACAAAGGCCCGTGAAGCAAGGCAGACGGGGACGCGGGGCAGCAGCTTCATGGATATGGCGGCACAGGCCAGCAGAAGCAGGGCCGACACGTTCACCACCGGCCTGGGCGGTCTGGCAGGTATGGCGGCGATGCCCACCAGCCTGATGATGGATTTGGCGGTTCGCTCCGGCGGACAGGTGCAGGCCGCAGAAACGGAGGCGGTAGAGGCCCCCTCTCTGGAAACCATGCTGAAAGCGAAATATCCCAACATCCACTACCACGTCTTTGACGCCAGCAGCGGCTATTGGAGAACCCGGAACGACTACCCTCATTACCTGTTGTACCAGGACGGGGACAAGGCAAAGGAAACGCTGGAGAATTGGCAGCCCACCGGGGCCAATCCCTTCTACGGCTCCATTGACGGCAGGTTTACCGCTCCGAAAGAGATTCACGCCTTGGGCAACGTCCCGCCTGGGAGCAAGGCCGTAGTCATCCATCCCAAAGTGCAGGAGCGCATGGAGACAGACAGCGCCTACGCCCAGGAGATTTTTGCGAAGATCGACACATGGTTTGCCTTTGACGTGGCGCGGAATGAGGCCATTATGCCCGGCAGTACATGGGATATGTCCCAGGCCGTTGCCATCGGGGAGGACGGGAACATCTGTAATGCCTGTTCCTCCAGCGCGGGTGGGGAGATCACCTACTCCAAGAGCGGTTCCGATTATGAAGAAAGCTGGTGGGATTTTCGTATGGCCCGCCACGCCGAGTTTATGAAGCTGGCGGTGGAAAAGCAGATTCAGCGGCACATACAGGCTGACCAGCTGGCCGCGTCCGCTGCGGCAAAGTCCCAGCTTGCCGCCATGCTGACGGGCGGAAACCTGCGGGAGATTTTCGGCAGCGAGATTGCCGGTATTCCCACCGAAACCGTTTTGGCGATCACGCAGTCCCAAATTTGGGGTGGCGGGGTAATTATGTGATAATCCCTCTCAAATAAAGCGGAAGGACAAGACTCGGCCTTGCCCTTTATTTACATAGCCAACATTTGCAGATGTTTGATTTACCGCTTTGCCGTGCCTGTTTTCTGCCCCATCTGGCGGTTCTCATCTATTTCTCGATAATTCTTAGCTCTTCCTTGTATCTCGAATTTACACTTCTTTAGACAGACTAAAGCGCCGCCCCTGTCGGGGCGGCGCCTACGCGTTATTCGGATTTGTCCTCGGACTGCTCGGTTTGGATGGATTCCTCCTTTTCAGAGGGCTCCTCCTCTTTCCCTTCTCCGGGCTCCGGCTCCTCCAAGGCGGCGGGGGGCTTGATCTCCTCGCTGACTATATGGATGGATTTGGCGGGGGGCTCGATGTCCCCGGGCAGGGGCTGGGTCTTCCTGGTGGAGGCGTAGGCGTCCTCCACGGTGGCAGGGTCCCGGCCTTCAATGATGGCTACCATCTCGCCACCGGTGATGGTCTCCTTCTCCAGTAAATAGGTGACTACCTTATCCATATCCTCCCGGTTGGCCTTGATGACCTCCACGGCGTCCCTGTAGCACACGTCCAAAATGGCTTTTACCGCCTTATCCATCACGGCGGCGGTATCCTGGGCGCAGTCCAGGCCGTAGCCCCCCTCCAGGTACTGGTTCCGAACGGAGCCCAGGGCCATCATGCCAAATTCCTCGCTCATGCCGTACATAGCCACCATGTTCCGGGCAATGTTTGTGGCCTCCTGGATGTCCTGAGAGGCACCGTTGGTCATGGTGTCCATGACCACCTCCTCGGCGGCCCGGCCACCCATGGAGACGGCGATTTTGGCCATCAGCTCCTCCCGGGTGCGCAGGTTAGTCTTGTCTTCCTCGGGCATGAGCAGGGTATAGCCTAAGGAGCCCTCGGTGTGGGGGACAATGGTGATCTTCTGCACCGGCTCGGCGTTTTTCTGCTTGTATGCCACCATGGCGTGACCCACCTCGTGGTAGGCCACCAGCCTGCGCTCGAACTCGGTGAGGACGGAGTTTTTCTTCTCGCTGCCGGCGATGACAAACTCGAAGGAGGCCAGCAGGTCCTCCTGAGTGACCAGGCGGCGGCCCTTGCGCACCGCCCGGAGGGCGGCCTCGTTCACCAGGTTGGCCAAGTCCGCGCCCACGGTGCCAGCGGTGGCCAGGGCGATTTTTTTCAGGTCCACGTCCTCGGCCAGCTTTATTTTTCGGGTGTGGACCTGGAGGGTGGACAGACGGCCCGCCAGGTTGGGCCGGTCAATGGTGATGCGCCGGTCGAAACGACCGGGGCGGAGGAGGGCCTTGTCCAGCACCTCGGGCCGGTTGGTGGCCCCCAGGACAATCACGCCCTTGCCGGGGTCGAAGCCGTCCAGCTCGGCCAACAGCTGGTTCAGGGTCTGCTCCCGCTCATCGTTGCCGCCCATGCGGTTGTCGCGGGATTTTCCGATGGTGTCAATCTCATCGATGAAAATGATGCAAGGGGCCATTTTGCTGGCCTCCTTGAACAGGTCCCGGACCCGGGAAGCGCCCACGCCCACGAACATCTCCACAAAGTCGGAGCCGCTGATGGAGAAGAAGGGCACCCCCGCCTCACCGGCCACAGCCTTTGCCAAGAGGGTCTTGCCGGTACCTGGAGGACCCACCAGCAGCGCGCCCTTGGGCAGCTTGGCGCCGATCTCAGTGTACTTCTGGGGGTTGTGGAGGATGTCAATAATCTCCTCCAGGCTCTCCTTGGCCTCGTCCTGGCCGGCCACGTCCCGGAAGGTGACCCCCGTCTTTTTCTCCACATACACCTTGGCGTTGGCCTTGCCCACGCCGCCGATGCCGCCCATGCCTCCCTTGCCTCCAATGCCCCGCATGAGGAAGACCATGGCCCCAACCATAACGATGATGGGCAGGATGGTGGTGAGGAACAAATAGAGGATCTGGGTGGAGTTGTCCACCGGCGGGGTGTGGTGGTCCACGTTGTGGTCAGAGAGCAGCTGCTCCAGCTCTAAATCGGCGATGGGGGGCGGGGTGGTGACGTAAACCGTCTCACGGTTGTTCTGAAGGGGCATCCAGGCGAACATGCCGTTCCCCTGCTCCTTGTCCTTGTCCTCCGGGATATAGGCCTTGGCCTCCTCCTCCACCCCCTCTTTCAGAGTGATGGTGAAGAGGCTGCTCTCCAGCTTGACGGACTCCACCAGGTCAGCCGCCACCCACTGGCGGAAGGTGGAGTAGGGAACATGCTCCTGGTTGGAGCTGTTATAGGAGCTGGTACAGCTGCGGAAGAACAGCGTGAGCATCAGGGCCCATAAAATCAGGGAAATCAGGCCAAAGGTGTTCTTTTTGTTGTTTCCTTTATCAGGTTTCAAAGGAGCGTACCTCCATTTTTCGCATTTTTTCGCATTCCTCAAAACAGGTCAGAGGGTATCATACCACAACCACGGAATAAAAACAAGAAAAGTTGGTGTAAACTTCCGGTAAACTTTCTGTGACTTCACTTCTCCGCTATAATCAGGTAGCGGTGAATGGTCCCCCCTACCTTCCCCTTCTGTTCCAGCTCCGCCTGCATCCCGCAAAGCTGGGTAAAGCACCGCTCCACCGAAAAGCCGGAAAATTCCCACTGAATTACACGGGCGAACCAGACAAAGGCCCCAATGTCATAGAACAAGATGGGCCGGTAGGCCTCCTCCCCCCGCAGGATCCGGAAGCCCGCCTTCTCGAAGGCCTCCCGCTGCTCCGACAGCCGCATGTGGGGAAAGGGCTTTTCCGCCCCGGGCAGCACCCGCTCCACCAGGTCCCGCTCGTTGTCCCCGCCCACCTGCTCGGTGACAAAGAGACCCCCCTTTTTCAGAAGCCGGTACAGCTCACAAGGACAGAAGGAGCCGTGGCGGTTGAGGATCAGGTCGAAGGACCCGTCCGGGAAGGGGATGCTCCCAGGGTCCGCACAGGCCTTGAAGGTGATTCCCAGCGGCTGGAGCCTCTCCCGGCACAGGTCTACGTTGGGGGGATAGCCCTCCGTCGCCGCCGTCCGGTCATATGGGTGCCCCAGAGACAGGAGAAACTCGCCGCCTCCGGTGTCATAGTCCAAAAGGGCCGCGTCCTCCCGCAGACAGGAGCGGACAATCTCCCTGTAGCTCCAGGGCAGGTCGTTTTCTTCCTCAAATCTGCCCCGGATATGAGAAAAATCCCAGCCGTGGATCTGGGCCTGGCGCTCCTCCGTCTCCCAGGCCGCCTTTAGCTCCCAAAGCTTCACCGTTCTCGCCTCTCTTCTTATAGGATGACTTTATTCTATCAGGAATACCCGGCAGATTCAACCGCCGCCCTGGAAAATGGAGCGGCAGACGACGTAAATTTCCACTTCCCACCAGGAGACAAATGTGGTAAAATAAATTTTGTATGCAATAATGTAATTTCAACGCCGGAAGGACTGGAACAATTATGAACAAACGCCCCCCACTGCGCCGCTCCGCCCCCGTGGAGCAGGAGAACGACGGCATCATCGAGGGCCGCAACGCTGTGATTGAGGCCCTGCGGGCCGGGGTCGCCATCGACAAAATCTTCATCGCCCGGGGCGAGACGGACGCCGCCCTGGGCCACATCGCCTCCGCCGCCCGGGAGAAGGGCGTTGTAGTGGTGGACGCCGACCGGCGCAAGCTGGACGGCATGAGCCGCACCCACGCCCACCAGGGAGTCATCGCCCAGGCCGCCGTCCGGGAGTACGCCTCAGTGGACGACATCCTCAACGCCGCCCGGGAGAAGGGGGAGGCCCCCCTCATCGTGGTGTGCGACGAGCTCAGCGACCCCCACAACCTGGGGGCGGTCATCCGCACCGCCGACGCCGCCGGGGCCCACGGAGTGATCATCCCCAAGCGCCGCTCCGCCGGTCTCACCGCCATTGTGGCCAAGACCTCCGCCGGAGCGGTGGCCCATGTCCCCGTGGCCCGGGTTCCCAACCTGCCCGCCCTGCTGAAGGAGCTGAAAACCGAGGGAGTCTGGGTCTTTGGCGCCGCCATGGACGGCCCCACCCCCCTATATCAGGCCGACCTAAAGGGTCCCGCCGCCATCGTCATCGGCAGTGAGGGGGACGGCATGGGCCGGCTGGTGGCGGGGAGCTGCGACTTCACCGTCTCCATCCCCATGTTCGGCAAGATCAACTCCCTCAACGCCTCCGCTGCCGCCGCCGTGCTGCTGTACGAGGCAGTCAGACAGCGATCTGGTATGTAGCTCTGCCTTTGCTCTACCCGTGTGACACCATCAACAAACACCAAGGAGTCCCGCCCATGTACGATCAAGATAAAAAACTGAATAAGGGCGAGCTGATTGACATCAAGTCGCTGATCGGCGATGCGGACGGCGGCGACTTCTCTCTGGACGACATCATGGCCGAGTACGGCCGCCCCGCCCCGCCCCGCGAGGAGAGGCCGGACCCGGAGGCCCGATTCAACACCATCGACCTGTCCAAGGTCCCCAGGCCCGCCTCCAAGCCCCGGCCTGCCTCCCCCGCCGGGGGCCGGATGGTGGCCTTCCCGGGCGCCGCCCCGCCTTCGGAGCCCCCCGAACCGGAGGAGGAGCCCTGCGAGCCCGAGGAGGAGCCTCCGGAGCCGGAGGAGAAGGAGCCTACCCCGGTCATTCCCTTCCCCAGGGAGGAAAACCCCCTGTCCGCCTTTTTCAAGGATCTGAACCGAAAAGCGGACGAGTACGCCGATCATATGTTTGAGGAGGACGAGACCATCGACAAGCAGGAGGTCCGCCGCCTGGAGCGCCTCATTCCCGGCACCGACCGGGAGGAGGTGGAGGACGAGCCCCCCTCCCGGCAGCGGCAGCGTCCCCGGCGGCAGACGCCCCCTCCCCCGGACACTGACCCCCGCGACCTGGCCCGACGCTATGGCAAAGGGCTGAAATGGATGCGGATCCGGGTGCTTCTCCTCCTGGTCCTCGCCGCCGTCTCCCTGCTCCAGTCGCTGGCTCCCATGCTGGGGCTTGTCTGGCCTCCGCCCCTGGATCAGCCCGCCCTCCAGTGCTGGGTCTCCTCCGGCCTGCTGGCGGCCGGTGTCCTGCTCGCCGCCGACGCGCTGTTTACCGGCCTTCTTCGGGCCTTCCGGCTGAAATTTGGGATGGACACGCTGGCCACCTTGGCCTGCTGCTTCACCCTGGCCGACGGAATCCAGCTCGCCCTGTCGGACCCTCCCCTCCGCCGTCTGCCATACGCCCTGGTCTGCCTGGCGGGACTGTTCTGTCTGCTCCACGGCAGCTACCACAAAAAATGTGCGCTGCGGCTGTCCTGCCGCACCGCCGCCTCCTCCGCCACGCCCTACCGGGTCACCCTGGACCCCCACAAATGGAGCGACCGGGACACCTACGCCAAATGGTCGGGCACCCGGGAGGGCTTCGGCAGTCAGATCCAGGCCGACGATGGAGCTCAGCGTATCTTCCGCGCCGTCTGCCCTGTGCTCTTTTTGGGGGACACGGCCCTCGCCCTCGCTGTCTCCCTGGGCGGCGGGCACCCGGAACGGCTGATCTGGGCGCTATCCGCCCTGTTTTCTGCCACCGCCGCCTTCGGCGGGCCGCTGGCCTACAGCCGGGCCTTCCACAAGACGGCACGCCGCCTGGCCCCCAGTGGAGCTGCCTTGGCTGGCTGGCCAGGGATTTCCGCCTCCCGCTCGGGCAGCTGCGTTCTGATTACCGACGGCGACCTCTTCCCCCCCGGCTATGTGGAGCTCAACGGCTTTAAGGTTATGACCAGCTGTCCCGCCGAGCGGGTCGTGGCCTATACCGCCACCCTCATCCGGGATTCCGGCAGCGGCCTGACCAAGCTCTTCCACGACCAGCTGCGCTCCATGGGCGGCCTCATGCGCCGGTGTGAGGGCTTGGTCTGCCACGAGGGGGGCGGCCTGTCCGCCAATATCCGGGGCGACCAGGTGCTGGTGGGCTCCGCCGCCTTCATGAAGCTGATGGAGGTCCGCCTGCCCCAGGGGCTGAACGTGAAAAACGCCGTCTTCTGCGCCATCGACCGGGAACTGGCCGGCATCTTCGCCCTGAGCTACACGCTGCCCGAAACCGTGTTCCCCGCCCTTGAATCGCTGATGCTGGAGAAGGTGGAGCCGGTACTGGCCACCCGGGATTTCAACCTGATCCCCGCCATGCTTCAGCAGCGCTTCCGACTGGCGGCGGATAAGATGGCCTTTCCCACCGTGGAGCGCCGGCGTGAGCTGTCCGACCCGGAGCAGCCCCACGGCGCCGTCGTCACCGCCCTGCTGTGCCGGGAGGGACTGCTTCCCTTTGCGGAATCCATCACCGCCGCCCGGCGGCTGCGCTGGGCCACCCGACTGGGCGCCTCGCTGTGCTGCGCCGGCTCCCTTTTGGGCATGGCGCTGACAGCCTACCTCACCTCCGTAGGGGCCTATACCTCCCTCTCCCCCCTGAGCCTGCTGATTTACATGCTCACCTGGCTGGCGCCGGTTTGGTTCCTGTCCGGCTGGGTTCATCGGTTCTGAATCAAAGCCCCCTGACGCAGGAGACCGAAACCTCCCCGTCAGGGGGCCGCTGCCTGTGCGGGCTTTTTTATAAGGTCATCCATCTCTTGTGATATATGACAAATTCCTGGATATTTTTCGTCCTTAATCATGGAATATAGAAAAAAGCAGCGGAAGAATTGAAATCTCAACTTCACTGTGATAAACTATCAAAGAACGAAGCGGGAGGGAATATCTCATGGTTGAAAAATGGAATGTAACCATCCCCGAACTGACCGGGAAAGAGACCCGCGGGGTCTATCTCTATCTGCCCGAGGAGTACGACTGGGAGCCTGAGCGGCGCTACCCGGTGCTGTACATGTTCGACGGGCACAACGTCTTTTTCGACTCGGACGCCACCTATGGCAAGAGTTGGGGCCTGGGAGAGTACCTGGATGCCTTCCAGGTGCCCCTTATCGTGGCTGCAGTGGAGTGCAACCACCACCCTGACAACGGCCGGCTGTCGGAATATTCCCCCTACACCTTCTACGAGCCAGACTTCGGCCACGTGACCGGAAGGGGGAAGGTCACCATGGACTGGTTTGTCCATACCTTCAAGCCACGGATCGACCGGGAGTACCGCACCCTGCCCGGTCGCTCTCACACCTTCATCGCAGGCAGCTCCATGGGCGGGCTGATGAGCCTGTACGCCCTGCTTGAGTACAACAATGTCTTTTCCCGGGCGGCGGCCCTGTCCCCCTCATTGTGGGTGGCGCCTGACCGTCTGGCCCGTCTGGTCCGGGGAGCGGAGGTCCGGCCGGATACCGTGCTGTATATGGATTACGGCTCCCGGGAGCTGGGCAGCCACGAGTTGATGCAAGGGCAGTTCGCCCGGATCGCGGGCCAGCTGCTCACACGGGGGATTAAGCTCACCTGCCGCATCGTCCCCGGCGGCGACCACTGCGAAGCCAGCTGGGAGAAGCAGGTCCCCTTCTTCATCAACACCCTCATGTATGAACTGGAACTATAGGAGGAGCTTATGAAAACCGAGTATTTCAAGGAGTACAGCCCCGCGCTGGGGCGGGAGATGGAGTTTATGGTCTACGGCCACGCCGGCCGGCCAGTGCTGTATATCCCCTGTCAGGATGGCCGGTTCCACGATTTTGGGGACTTCCACATGGCCGACACCCTCTCCCCCTGGATCGAATCGGGGCAGATCATTGTCTTTTCGGTGGATACCATCGACAAGGAGACCTGGTCGGACAAGACCGGCGACCCCTACTGGAGGGCGAGGCGGCATGAGCAGTGGATGGACTACCTGATCAAAGAGATGGCCCCCCGTATGCTGGACTGGACCAAACAGCCCGGTATCATCTCCTTCGGGTGCAGCCTTGGGGCCACCCACGCCCTCAACCTCTATCTGCGCCGGCCCGACCTGTTCAGCGGCTGTCTGGCCCTCAGCGGTATCTACACCGCTGATTACGGCTTCGACGGCTATATGGACGAGGTGGTTTATCAGAACTCTCCCGTCCACTATATGGCCAATTTGCCGAAGGATCACCCCTATATCGACATGTTCAACCGCCAGCGGGCTGCCATCTGTGTGGGCCTGGGCCCCTGGGAGATCCCCGACTCCACCCGGCAGCTGGCCGATATTTTCTACCGCAAGGGCATCCGCACCTGGGTAGATTTCTGGGGCTATGACTGTGCCCACGACTGGCCCTGGTGGTATAAGCAGACCGCCTATTTCTTCCCATGGCTGCTGGGCGGCGAACCGGGGCAATAGCAGAGCCCTTGCCATGTATTTGATGTGTGTCAGATGACACGGAAGGAGAGAGAAGTATGGCAAACGCAATTTTCATTTCCCCCAATTTTCCAACCAACTACTGGCAGTTCTGCCGGGAGCTGAAAAACAATGGGATAAACGTGCTGGGCATCGGAGACCAGCCCTATGACGAGCTGTCGGCGGAGCTGAAAGACAGCCTCAACGAATATTACAAGGTGGGCTCCCTGGAGGATTACGACGCCGTCTACCGGGCGGTGGCCTTCTTCATCCACAAGTATGGCCGTATCGACTGGCTGGAGAGCAACAATGAGTACTGGCTGGAGCGGGACGCCGCCCTGCGCACCGACTTCCATATCACCAGCGGCTTCCAGTCCGGCGATATCCCGCGGATCAAGTACAAGTCCAGGATGAAGGAGTTCTACCAGGCAGCCGGCATCCCCACCGCCCGTTACCACCTGGTGGACGACCTGAAAGGGTGCAGAGCCTTCATTAAAGAGGTGGGCTGGCCCGTGGTGGTCAAGCCGGACAACGGCGTGGGGGCCTCCGACACCCACAAGCTGTCCAGCCTCCAGGAACTGAAGGATTTTATGGCCTCTAAAAACCCGGAGGTCACCTACATCATGGAGGAATTCATCCACGCCGAGGTCAACTCCTATGACGCCATTATCAACTCCAGGGGGGAGCCTATCTTCGAAACGGGCAACGTCACCCCCATATCCATCATGGATATCGTCAATGAGGAGGACAACTCCATCTACTACATCGTCAAGGACCTGCCCGCCGACACCCGGAAGGCCGGGCGGGCTGCGGTGAAGTCCTTTGGGGTGAAGAGCCGGTTTGTCCACTTTGAGTTTTTCCGTCTCACTCGGGACCAGGAGGGGATGGGGAAGAAGGGTGATGTGGTGGCTCTGGAGGTCAACATGCGGCCCTGCGGCGGGTTCAGCCCCGATATGATGAACTTTGCCAACTCCACCAATGTGTATAAGATTTGGGCGGATATGATCGCCTTTGACCGCTCTACCCTGGAGGACGGGCCTCATACCTTCTGCGCCTACGCCGGCCGCCGGGACGGCAAGCCCTTCGTCTATGACCACGAGGCCATTATGAAGATGTACGGCGGGCAGATGAAGCTGGTGGGCCGCATCCCCGATGTGCTCTCCGACGCTATGGGCAACCAGATGTATGTGGCCACCTTCTCCACCCAGAAGAAGTTGGATAAGTTCTATCACGATGTTCTGCTGTGTGAGGACACGAAGTAAACAGAGCGTCATACATTTTGACCTTGACTTGGAGATTTTGCGTGAAAAGTACCGTCTGAGTTTGGTGGCCTATCGTAAGGAAGCTAACACCCGCTGAAAAGCAGTTGCTTTCCGGTGGGTGTTGCTGTATTATAACTGGACCAGCAAACTGAAATCTTTCGGGGAAGTTTTTGGAGGGCGAAATGCAGCAGGGATTTTATGTTTATCGTAGTGAATACAACGAATACCTCTACAAGCTGCGTCATCTGGTAGAAAACTGTTTTCTTGCCCTGAAACGCTGGAGAGGTATCGCAACTCGTTATGCAAGGAACTCCGATGCCTTTGTCGCAGCGATACAGATTCGTTGTATCGCCATTTGGGCTGCCATTCGCGCCTAACTCATGTAGACACTATCTAGTTTGGATATATTATTTATTGAGAACCATTCAAGCGCAAGACAGGTGGACCTTTGGGCCCGCCTATTTTTATTTATGCCGCTTTGGATAAGGTCGAATTTCTTCTGTACGCCCAAGGATATAATCCGTGGATGTGCCCAGGGTATCCGCTAAAAAGTTCAACATTGTCAGAGGCATCCTGCGCACTCCATTTTCATAATCACAATAGGTGGTCTGAGAGATACCCATCAGGTCGCCCATATCTTTTTGTGTCAGATGTTTATCTTTTCTGAGCTCTTTCAAAATATCAGAATACATTGGCTTCATAAATACCTCATTATTTACCCAGTGAGATATTTACATTTTGGGTTGCCAATGATATAATATGCGTAATTGCCGACCCATACCAATTATTAGAGGTTATTATATGAAAGTTGCAATCATTGGTTCACGAGATTTGACTGTATCTGATTTGGGGACCTATTTACCGGAAAACACGACGGAAATTGTCTCCGGAGGAGCCCGGGGAATTGACGGCTGCGCGAAGGAGTATGCCCAGGCGAACGGGGTAAAGCTGACCGAGTTTCTCCCTGAATATGAAAAATACGGTCGGGGTGCGCCAATCAAACGAAATCGGAACATCATTGATTATGCGGACATTGTAATTGCTTTTTGGGATGGCGTGTCACAGGGGACCAAGTGTGTGATCGACCAATGTTTTCGTAAGCACAAAAAACTGGTCGTATATGTGACAGAAAAGGAAGGATGGCAGCTGTTAGCACTCAATTAAATAGAGTGCTAAAAATTCACACTCTGTTCATGAAATCTCCGGCGGGCCGGCCTATACTACAAGCATACCGCAGGCTATTCCTGAAAGGAGTGTTATCTATGAACATGAATCAATTTACCCAAAAATCCCTGGCCGCCATTCAGGGGGCGCAGGACATCGCTCTGGAGCACGGCAACCAACAGATCGAGCAGCCCCATCTGCTGCTGGCCCTGGTGGGGGACGGGGAGGGCTTCATCCCCCAGCTGCTCACCGCTGTGGGCATGACCGTCCCCAGCTTTGAGGCGGCGGTGGGGGCCGAGGTGGATAAGCTGCCCAAGGTCTCCGGCTCTGGCCGGGAGGCGGGCAAGGTGTACGTCTCCCAGGACGTGGACAGGGCCCTCCAGGCCGCCGAACGGGAGGCCCAGGCCATGAAGGACGAGTATATCTCGGTGGAGCACATCCTTCTCGGCCTGCTGGCCCACCCCAACGCCGCCCTGAAGGAGCTGTTCCGCACCTACAACCTGGACAAGGAGAAGGTCATGCGGGCCCTGGCCCAGGTGCGGGGGAGCCAGCGGGTCACCTCCGACAACCCGGAGGAGACCTACAACGCTCTGAAAAAGTACGGCTCCGACCTGGTGGAGCGGGCCCGTCACAACAAGCTGGACCCGGTGATTGGCCGGGATGACGAAATTCGGAACGTCATCCGCATTCTGTCCCGCAAGACCAAGAACAACCCCGTCCTCATCGGCGAGCCCGGCGTGGGCAAGACGGCCATCGCCGAGGGCCTGGCCCAGCGGATTGTCAAGGGGGACGTGCCCGCCTCTTTGAAGGACAAAACCATCTTCGCCCTGGACATGGGAGCCCTGATCGCCGGGGCCAAGTACCGGGGGGAGTTTGAGGAGCGGCTGAAGGCCGTCCTCAACGAGGTGAAGAAGTCGGAGGGGCGGATCATTCTTTTCATCGACGAGCTCCACACCATCGTGGGGGCGGGCAAGACCGAGGGCTCCATGGACGCGGGCAACCTGTTAAAACCCCTGCTGGCCCGGGGAGAGCTGCACTGCATCGGGGCCACCACCCTCAACGAGTACCGGCAGTATATCGAGAAGGACGCCGCCCTGGAGCGGCGGTTCCAGCCCGTCATGGTGAATGAGCCCTCCGTGGAGGACGCCATCGCCATCCTCCGGGGCCTGAAGGAGCGCTATGAGGTGTACCACGGGGTGAAGATCACCGACGGGGCCATCATCGCCGCCGCCACTCTGTCCAACCGCTATATCTCCGACCGCTTCCTGCCCGACAAGGCCATTGACCTGGTGGACGAAGCCTGCGCCATGATCCGCACCGAGATGGACTCTATGCCCACCGAGCTGGACATCATCCAGCGGAAGATTATCCAGCATGAGATCGAGGAGGCGGCCCTGAAAAAGGAGACCGACAAGCTGTCCCAGGAGCATCTGGCCGAAATTCAGCGTGAGCTGTCCGACCTGCGGGACGACTTCAACGCCAAAAAGGCCCAGTGGGACAACGAGAAGGGGGCCATCGGCAAGGTCCAGAGGCTGCGGGAGGAGCTGGAGGAGGCCAACGCCGCCTTGGAGAAGGCCCAGCGGGAGTACGACCTGGAGAGAGCCGCCGAGCTGCAATATGGCCGCATCCCCGAGCTGAAAAAGGCCCTGGAGGCCGAGGAGCACATTGCCAGTGAGGGCAAGGCCCGGTCCCTCCTCCGTGACAAGGTGACCGAGGAGGAGATTGCCCGCATCATTGAGCGCTGGACCGGCATCCCTGTGGCCCGGCTGATGGAGGGGGAGCGGGAAAAGCTGCTCCACCTGGAGGACATCCTCCACCGCCGGGTGGTGGGCCAGGACGAGGCCGTCCGGCTGGTGAGCGAGGCCATTCTCCGCTCCCGCGCCGGCATCGCCGACCCGGATAAGCCCATCGGGTCCTTCCTCTTCCTGGGGCCCACCGGCGTGGGCAAGACCGAGCTGGCCAAGACCCTGGCCGAGGCCCTGTTCGACTCCGAGCGCAACCTGGTGCGCATCGATATGAGCGAATATATGGAAAAATTCTCCGTCTCCCGACTCATCGGCGCCCCTCCGGGGTACGTGGGCTATGAGGAGGGCGGCCAGCTTACCGAGGCGGTGCGGCGCAAGCCCTACTCCGTGGTCCTCTTTGACGAGGTGGAGAAGGCCCACCCCGATGTGTTCAACGTATTACTCCAGGTATTGGATGATGGCCGTATTACCGACAGTCAAGGCCGGACGGTGGACTTTAAAAACACCATCCTTATTCTGACCTCCAATTTGGGCAGTCAGGCCCTCCTGGACGGCATCACCGACGACGGCGAGATCAGTGAGGATGCCCGGAGCCAGGTGAGCGAGCTGCTGCGCCGATCCTTCCGGCCCGAGTTCCTCAACCGGCTGGACGAGATCGTCTTCTACAAGCCGCTGACCAAGGAGAACATCACCCACATCATCGATCTGCTGGTGGACGGCCTGAACCGGCGGCTGGCGGATAAACAGCTCACAGTTTCCCTCACCCCCGCCGCCAAGAGCGCAGTGATTGAGGCCGCCTACGATCCCATCTACGGAGCCCGGCCTCTGCGCCGCTATCTCCAGCACACGGTGGAGACCCTCATCGGCCGGAAGATCGTCGCTGATCAGGTGGAGGCGGGCGCGGCCCTCACCGTGGACGTGCGGGATGGGGAGCTGATTGTCTTCTAAAGAATGGCGCTTGACTTTTTTCCGGCCTGGTGATATGATGTCACCGTCAAATAGGTTTTGATGGAGAAGAGGCTGGAACAAGTGCTCAGAGAGGGACGCCAAGGGCTGAGAGCGTCCTGCACAGAAGCTGGCTGGTACCACTCCGGAGCCGCCCGGGAGGACCGGGCCGGGACCTCCCGTTACCGAGGACACGAGCGGCGGTCTGCGGACCGCAAGCAGGGTGGAACCATGGAGCTTTCCGCTTCACCCCTGAACTGAATCAGGGGTGGAGCGTTTTTATTGTCCGCCCAAATAACAAGGAGGAATTTTGATGTCTGAAGAAAACAACCAGTATACCTTTGAAAACCCCGAGTACCGCCAGACCTACTGGCACACCTGCTCCCATGTGATGGCCCAGGCGGTGAAGCGCCTGTGGCCCGAGGTCAAGCTGGCCATCGGCCCCTCCATCGACGAGGGCTGGTACTACGACATGGACGCGCCCTTCGCCTTCACCCCCGAGCATCTGGAGCAGATCGAAGCCGAGATGCGAAAGATCTGCAAGGAGAAGCTAAAGCTGGAGCGGTTCGAGCTGCCCCGCCCCGAGGCTGTGAAGTTTATGGAGGAACGGGACGAGAAATACAAGGTGGAGCTCATCAACGACCTGCCCGAGGACGCGGTCATCTCCTTCTACAAACAGGGGGAGTTCACCGACCTGTGCGCCGGCCCCCACCTGGACTCCACCGGGCGGATCAAGGGCAACGCCTTAAAGCTCACCGCCTGCAACGCCGCCTACTGGCGGGGGGACTCCAACCGGGAGACCTTGCAGCGTATCTATGGCATCGCCTTCCCCAAAAAGGACGAGCTGGATGAGTACCTGGCCAAAATCGAGGAGGCCAAAAAGCGTGACCACCGCCGGCTGGGCAAGGAGCTGGGCCTGTTCATGCTCCGGGACGAGGGCCCCGGCTTCCCCTTCTTCCTGCCCAAGGGCATGACCCTGAAAAACACCCTCCTGGACTACTGGCGCAGGGTCCACAAGAAATATGGCTACGTGGAAATTTCTACCCCCATCATGCTCAACCGACAGCTGTGGGAGCGGTCCGGCCACTGGGACCACTATAAGAACAACATGTACACCACCGTCATCGACGAGGTGGACTTCGCCGTCAAGCCCATGAACTGCCCCGGCGGCATGCTGGTCTACGCCAGCGAGCCCCACTCCTACCGGGAGCTGCCCCTGCGGGTGGGGGAGATCGGTCTGGTCCACCGCCATGAGCTGTCCGGCGCCCTCCACGGCCTGTTCCGGGTGCGCTGCTTCAACCAGGACGACGCCCATGTGTTCATGACCCGGGACCAGATGCAGGACGTGATTCAGGAAACTGTACGGCTCTTTGACGAGGTCTACTCCGTCTTCGGCCTGAGCTACACCATCGAGCTGTCCACCATGCCCGAGGACCACATCGGCACCGTGGAGGAGTGGGAGCGCAACCAGGACATTTTGAAGGCCGCCATCACCGCTATGGGCAAGGACTTTGTCATCAACGAGGGGGACGGGGCCTTCTACGGCCCCAAGCTGGACTTCCATTTGGCCGATTCCCTGGGCCGGACCTGGCAGTGCGGCACCATCCAGCTGGACAGCCAGCTCCCCGAGCGCTTTGAGCTGGAGTACACCGGCGAGGACGGCCAGAAGCACCGCCCTGTCATGATCCACCGGGTGGTGCTGGGGTCCATCGAGCGGTTCATCGGCGTGATTACCGAGCACTTCGCCGGGGCCTTCCCCGCCTGGCTGGCCCCTGTCCAGGTAAAGCTGCTTCCCGTCACCGACCGGGCGGAGGAGTACGCCGAAAAAATCTCCGCCCAGCTGGACGCCCAGGGCTTCCGTGTGGAGGTGGACGGCCGCAGCGAGAAGATCGGCAAGAAGATCCGGGAGGCCACCCTGGAGAAGATCCCCTATATGCTGGTGGTGGGCGACCGGGATATGGAGAACGGCACTGTTTCCGTCCGGCACCGCTCCGGCGAGGACCTGGGGGCCATGACCCTGGACCAGTTCGCCGTCCTCCTGGGGGACGAGGTCAAGAGTATGACCATCAAATAAGCGGAAAGCACCCGCAAGCTGAGCTGTCTGGATAATGCTGACATCACAAAAAACAATCCAAGGAAATATTAAGTTTCAGCTGGAGTGGCGCGGCGTAAGCGGCGCCGCTCCAGTTTTGACCAAACGGGTTCATGGTGGGAAAGAAACAGAATATCTCTGTATAAATAAAATCGTACGAATCATGAAGATTCATACGATTTCAGATAGATAAGATAAGCCTTTAACGGACCCGAAGGGCTTTTCGGAAAGCTGAGGGGGTAGTGCCGGTGACGGAACGAAATACCTTGGAGAAATAGTTATAGTCACTGATTCCAACCTGCTCAGCGATAACGGAAATGGGCAGATTACTCTGCGTCAGCAACCGTTTGGCGGCGTTGACCCGCTTCTGCGCAATCAAATAAGACAGAGTATGACCGCCAGACAGATCCTTTGCCAGTGCGCAGAGCTTGGTGCGGCCAATATGGAGATGCTTGGAGATGGAGGCCAGAGAGAGCCGGTCCATATAGTGCTCCTCCAGATACAGAGCAAGCTTTTGCGCGTCAGACTGCTCTGTAGCCAGAATCATGCCTTTCAGCTGGATGTATGCGGACAAGGCCTCCAGGGTTTCGGCGTAGGCCTGAAGCTCTTGAAAGGAATACTGATGAAACTGAAAGAAGGCGTCGTGAAGGGCGTCAGGACCGCCAGGGTACCACTCAAGGAGTGGACGGGAATGCTCCCATTGCTCCTCTATCGGAGAATCGTCCAAATAACACCCGAAAATCAGATAGGCCAGAGGCTGCTGTTTGTCATACAAGGGCATGATCGCCTCACAGATACCGGCGTGACAGCGATAAAACTGAAAACCCTTTTCCGCACTGTAATTTTTGACCTTACACATATCACAGCTGATACAGCGCTCGTGTCCCTCTGGAAGGGCGTTGATAGCTCTGCAAAAAGGGGGGTGATCTTTAAACAAATGAATGTCCCGGCCTTGGGGGTCCAGGATATTGGCAGTCAGGCCGGTGAGGACATAGAGATTGGTGACCAGCTGCAAAAGCTGTTCTTCGTTAAATAAAATGTCCAAGTGATGCGGCCTCCTTTGAGGGTCAGTCTCCACGCTGACCTTTGTGGTCAGAGCGGAATATGGGGATATTCCCAGGATTTATTTCCCTAATTTTAAAACTACTGATTAGTTCTTCCGATATTGATTTACAATGTTTTCCAACTCAGCCCAGCGGGTCTCCATATCGGAAACCAGCTTGAACTGGGTGCGGCAGCGGTCCAGATTCTGGCCCTCCCGGCTGATATGGAAGTAGGTATCTCCCTCCAGATGGTCGGTGAGGAAGCGGATGCCGCACTCCAGGGTCATCAGCTTGGCCCCCCAGGGGAGCATGGCGATCTCATCATCGGTGAGGGAACCGCCCGTCCCCTCCAGAAAAGCCTTGGTATAGACGGCAAAGAGGTCTACGTCCAGATTGACCTTGGACAGGTCGGTCTCGTCCTCAGCGGAGTGGTTGGCCCCGAAGCGGATGGAGTCGCCGAAGTCGTAGAGTACCAAACCGGGCATGACGGTGTCCAGGTCGATGATGCACATGCCTTCGCCGGTCTTGTCGTCCATGAGGACGTTATTCAGCTTGGTGTCGTTGTGGGTGACCCGCAGGGGCAGCTTGCCCTCCCGCATAGCGTCCAGGGCCACCGAGCAGTCCTTCTCCCGGGCCAGCACGAAGTCGATCTCGGGCTGGCAGTCCTTGGCCCGGACCAGCTTGTCAGCGGCCACGGCGGCCTTGAACTTGGCCAGCCGGTCCTCGGTGTCGTGGAAATGGGGAATGGTCTCATAGAGGGTGTCAGCGGGGTAGTCCGCCAGCAGGCGCTGGAACCGGCCAAAGGCCCGGCCGGAGGCGGCGAAGAGTTCAGGGGTGTCCGCCGCCTGGTGACAGACGGTGCCTTCTACAAAGGGGTAGACCCGCCAGGACCCTCCCTGGCTGTCGGTGTAGTAGTCCTGGCCGTTTCTGGGCCGGATGACCTCCATGGCCTCCCGGCTCCGGTCGCCATTGTGCTTTTCAATCTCCCGGCCCAAAAATTCGGTGATACCGATGATGTTCTCCATCAGCTGGTCGGGCCGCTTGAAGGCGGCGGCGCTCATCCGCTGGAGGATGAACCGGCGGCAGCAGGCGTCTTCCGGCTGAGTGTGGACCACAAAGGTGTCGTTGATGTGACCGCAGCCGTAGCGGATGGCACCCACCACGGGCGCGCCGAAGTCAAAGGCCTCCAGCGCCTCCTGGAGGGTCTGTTCTGCCTGAACCATGGCTCACACCTCCCACAGCCGGTCGGGATAGAGCCCAGCGGCTGTTTTCTCCGCGATGGCGGCGGTGACGGTGGGCTTGTCCTCCCGATAGGTGACGCCGTACCACTTGTCCTCGCTGCGCAGCACCTTCACCCGAGCCTTGCCCTCGTCGATGAGCTGACTGACCACGGTGGGCAGGAAATACTCCCCCTTCTCCGGGTTCTCAGCCAGGGCTTTGTCCAGGAAGGCGGGGAAGCGGGCCAGGGCCTCGTCCAGAAAGCTGCGGGTAAAGCCCCACATGTTCATGGACACGATGGTGTCGGCGGGCAGGTCAGTCCAGGTCTGGCCGTCGTCCTCGGTGTACCGGGGGGGCTCGCCCTTCTCGATCTTGGTCCGCTCAGTGACCTGGGTGAGGAAGTGGTCCGCCGTCTCCTCGCACACGCCCCGGGCCACGGTGCCGTTCTCGGTGACGGTGTTTTTCAGCAGATAGCCCACCATGACGTACTCATACACGTCGCCGTCCTCATGGTCGGACAGGTAACTGTAGATCTCCTGGAACGCCTTGGGGCCGTAGTAGTCGTCGGCATTGATAATGGCAAAGGGACCGTCCACCAGCTTCCGGACGGACAGGGCGGCGTGGGCGGTGCCCCAGGGCTTGGCCCGGCCGGCGGGGACGGTGTACCCCTCAGGCAGGTCCTCCTTGAGCTGATAGGTGTACTTTACGTCCATCACCTTGGACACCCGGTCGCCGATGGCCTCCTTGAAGTCGGCCTCGATCTCAGGCTTGATGACGAACACCACCGTCTCAAAGCCCGCCCGACGGGCGTCGTAAATGGAGTAGTCGATGATAAGCTGGCCGTGATTCCCCACCGGGTCCAGCTGCTTGAGTCCGCCGTACCGGCTTCCCATGCCGGCGGCCATAATGACTAAAACTGGTTTATTCACTGTTATCCTCCTCAAAATATCAATACGGTATGTAGGGGCGGGTATTACCCGCCCGTTCTAATGAAACAGGCCGCGCAATGGGGCGGGCGGATGATATCCGCCCCTACAGGGTCAGCCCTTATACCCGTTGGGGTTCTGGGACTGCCACTTCCAGGAGGAGGCGCACATCTCCTCGATGCCCAGCTGGGCCTCCCAGCCCAGCTCCTCCCGGGCCTTGGCGGGGTCGGCGTAGCAGGAGGCGATATCGCCGGGGCGGCGGGCCTCGATGACATAGGGCAGCTCGTGGCCGCAGGCCTTCTCATAGGCGTGGACCACGTCCAGCACGGAGTAGCCGTTGCCGGTGCCCAGGTTGCACACAAACAGGCCGCACTTGGTCTCCAGCTTTTTCAGAGCGGCTACATGGCCGCGGGCCAGGTCCACCACATGGATATAGTCCCGCACGCCGGTGCCGTCGGGGGTGTTGTAGTCGTTTCCGAAGACGTGGACCTTCTCCAGCTGGCCCACCGCCACCTTGGCGATATATGGCACCAGGTTGTTGGGGATGCCGTTGGGATCCTCGCCGATGGTGCCGCTCTCATGGGCGCCGATGGGGTTGAAGTACCGCAGCAGAGCCACGTTCAGCGCGGGGTCGGCGGCGCAGATGTCCATGAGCATCTTCTCCTGGAAGAGCTTGGAGGTGCCGTAGGGGTTGGTGGTGCCGCCGGTGGGGAAGTCCTCCCGAATGGGAACGGTGGCGGGGTCACCGTACACCGTGGCGGAGGAGGAGAACACGAAGCTCTTCACCCCATGGCGGCGCATGGCCTGGAGCAGATAGAGAGTGCTGATGAGGTTGTTGGAGTAGTACTCCAGGGGCTTGGCCACGCTCTCCCCCACGGCCTTGAGCCCAGCGAAGTGGATGACCGCGTCGATGTCGGGGTAGTTGGTGAACAGGGCCTCCACCTGAGCCTCGTCGCACAGCTCCGCTTTGACGAAGGGGATATGCCGGCCCACAATTTTTTCCACCCGGAGAAGGGATTCCTCACTGGAGTTATACAGATTGTCGGCCACTACGATATCGTAGCCCGCCTGAATCAACTCCACACAGGTATGACTGCCGATATATCCGGCGCCGCCGCAGACCAGAATAGACATAAGAACCGCTCCTTTATCTTAATTTATTGGTATTATACCACAAATCAGCCGAAATTGAAATAGACGTTTCTACAAATTATTTGTACTATCGTCCGGCCTTGCCCGACAGGATTTTCTGAAAAAATATACCCTTGGGAACTGTGGCGGGAGCGGTTTATCCAAAGGGCTCAGGTAAGAGAGAGAAAGAACAAACCGGGAGCGGGGATCACCCCGCTCCCGGTTTGTTAAAAGGGCTTGTTGGTCACAATCATGTTGGGCCAGCGGCGCTCAATAAAGGTGTTGTCATACTGCTGGTCCAGCAGTTCCTCAAAGTGGTTGTCCGCCTCGGGGCGGTTGGCCCTGGCATTGTAGCGAAGCATGGCCGCGCTAGTGAGCAGACCATTGCATAGCATGAGAACTACTACAATCCAAGTGAGGACCTTGCCGGCCAGCGCAGGGATTGACTCAATGACACGGGACATCCAAGGGTAGATCCCCTTGATCCATACTACCGCCAGCACACCCCAGAAGAAGCAGAACAGTACATTGGTCCGGCCTCCGATATTCAGGGGCATATGGCTGTAGTCCCAAAATACAGTTCCGAATACCAGCTCGGTTAACACGCTGCACATGTATTCATATACGCCGCCGATGACAAAACCGTTGGCGAAGACGAAAAAAGAATCCCGGTGGGCCAGCCGATGAAGGGTGATGGTGAGCACTACTGCCCCCAGTCCCCAGACAAAGCTGAACGGGCCATAGAGTACGCTGGACCGATTCATCCAATGTCCGTTGACCAGGCCGCACCAGAGAGTTTCAATGATGTCACCCAGCAGGGCGGTGGTGAGGAATACCCAAACCAGCTTGTCCAGACAGATACCTTTGGCGAAGGTGTAGACTCTCTGTTCCGCAAGGGGCATCTCGCAAATGCCGGGGTAAGCCCTCTGAAGCCTGCGCCAGACAGCGGCGGTCATTTTTCCGGCGATCCGTCCCTCGCTGCTGTCCGCTTCCCGGCGTTCGTAGGCCTGGGGGCCCCCGGTGCGCAGCGTGTACAGAACGCCCACGAAGTCCGCAGAGATCAGAGCCAGGAGGCCTCCTGCGGTAATTGTTTTTACCGCGGGGGGCACTAAAGTCGTCAGCGCCAGCACCAGAGGATGGACCACCAGATAGACCGCATAAAGCACAGCGGCCACGACGGCAGAAAAAATCAGTCCGCGCAGGCTGCCCCCCAGCATCCGGCTGCGTTCCCTGCCCCAGTCCACATTAGGACCCAACTGCCGGTTCATGTGGTCGGCGAAGCTCTCAGCCACAGAGATAATGGCCAGGGTGAACAGAAATTGTAGCCAATATCGTCCTGTCAAGGCGGGTAGGGCAAGGATCATCAGATCAAATGCCGCTCCATAGGACAGCAGAAAAGGAAGCGTGAGAAATCCTCGGTTACAGAATTTACGTTTTGTTACGGCATAGTACAGTACCTCGGCGCACCACCCTAGAAAGGAGTATATCAATAAAAAGAGCGCCAAATCCAGCCAGTTCATATGGTTTCACCTCTCTATGAGCGAATGAAAGCGATGCCGCCGTTTTGATCCGCCCCATATCTGTGGCTTATTATAGTACAGAGCAGGTGCCAGTTCAAGGGGAACCCCATCGCCGGATTGGGGTATAGGGACGTGCCGGAACGGAATAGGGTAGGGCGGAGGTGTTTATAAATGTTGTCGCCAATGATTTATCTGATGATGAATGGACTGTTTTTTACCCTGCGCCTGTCCGGAGGAGGGGGCTCCTTCCCGCGTCCGTTGAAGGCGGCGGAGGAGAAAGTATATTTGGAGCGCTGTGCCCAAGGAGACCTGGAGGCTCGAAACATCCTTGTGGAACACAATTTGCGCCTGGTGGCCCATATTGTTAAAAAATATTACGCCCAAACAGGGGATCAGGACGATTTGATTTCCATTGGGACAATTGGACTGATCAAAGGCATTTCCACATTCAAGGCAGACAAAAATGTACGTCTTGCGACATATGCCAGCCGATGCATTGAGAATGAAATTTTGATGCATTTTCGCGCGCAGCGTAAGCTGCAGGGGGAGGTTTCACTCACGGATACGCTGGAGGCCGCTGGAGATGGTGGTACGCTGTCATTAATGGATGTTATTGCGGTAGATGACACCATGCTGGAGGATTTGGACACTCGGGATGCCTGCGTGAAGGTTCGCAGGTGTGTTCAGACCTGTCTGACTCCAAGAGAGCGGATAATTATTACCATGCGTTATGGTTTAGACAATCAAGTTCCCCGGACGCAGAGAGAAATTGCCGCCCAATGCGGGATCAGTCGTTCCTATGTATCCCGTATCGAGAAAAAGGCTCTGGAGAAGCTTCAGGTGGGGATGGAGGGATGGTCGCCCTGAAGTTTAGCCATATTTTATGTCATAGATTGGAACGTGATTTTCCATATGTTCCTTTTTTGTGGATAATTGGAGCCTCTCCCCGAATTTTTGTTCTGCCTCCATAAAAACTCTTGCGTTCTCGATACATTTATAGTAACATGATACAAGACAAAAGCGGAGTGGAAAATATTTTGATTTTCAACAAAAAATCTTTGTGGAGGCGGTTCTGTGGACCTCACAAGCCTGTATTATTTTTCAGAACTGGCCAAGGACCTGCATATGACCCGAACAGCAAACCGACTTTTCATCTCACAGCAGACCTTGAGCAACCACATCCAGCGGCTGGAGGACTACTACGGAGCCAAGTTGCTCCACCGCAAGCCATCCCTCTCCCTGACCACTGCAGGGGAATTTGTACTTGGCTTTGCTGATGTAGTCAATAAGGAGCAGGTGAATTTAAAGGATATATTATCCGACATCTCCCGGCAAGAACGGGGAGTACTTCGATTTGGAGCGAGCAATCTGCGGCTGAATATGTGTCTTCCCGATATCCTGCCGCAGTTTTCCGCTCGCTATCCCAATGTGGAAATCCGGATCACCGATGCAGTTACCGAGCAGTTGGAACCTTTGGTATTGAACGGTTCTCTGGATTTTGCTGTTACTCTCAACGGGGAGGACCATCCCAGGCTGGTCAACCGGCAGTTGATGGACGATCAGGTTTATTTGTGTGTGGCTGACGCACTGCTGCGCAGCTGCTATGGAGAAGTGGCTCAGGAATTGAAGGAACGGGCAGTCTGCGGGGCGGAAGTGGGAGATTTTTCCGAGCTGCCTTTCTGCATTTTCGATAACCGTATGGGAAGGCAGATTAACCAATGCTTCGAGGCGGCTGGTGTTATCCCACGGGCTTATATCACCAGCACCTACACACAGATCGGCACCGCCGTCTGTTTCCAGAGGCTGGCGGCTTGCTTTATCTCTCAGATGAGCTTGGTCAGCCAACGGGATGAGATTCCACCTGACTTGAACATCTTTCCTCTGTATTACAAAGGACAGCCCCTGTCTCAGAGGCTGTCCCTGATTCGCATGAAGGACCGTTATCTATCTCATTACTCCAAATTTTTTTTGGAGCAATTGTTTCAATATTTCAGTGGTGTGGAGCAGGTACATATGAATCGGAAAGTTTAGAAGCTGTATTCAAAAAGGCAAAGGAACGTGGTAAAACAATGGCATGGAAAACAGGAAAGGAAGTCGTATGCCAGCGACTTGATTGATGAGCAGTGGGGAGAGACCGCCCCACTGTACCAGCTACATCCGGTTTTTGCGGTGTTGTAGTCTCTTCTTCGGTTGGAAGAACAATGATCTCTAACTTGCGGTTCCGAAAGGCTTCCGGCAATGCCATAATGGACATCAGACTGTTCGCGTCGATAAATTTGCGGATTACTTCCACGTCAGCCTCTTCCTTACCCACATACTATCTTTCTCCTCTTATATGTAATTTCGCTGCCTTTTTCAAACCTTTTATGAGGCTGGAGCAAAACCATATTTTCACAGAGAGGAGACACAAAATAATATGCAAAATATGACTTCATCCACGAAACAGCTATACCTGTTCCTGACCGCCCGTAGCGGTAACCGGAGGAACACCATTCACATCTCCTGCCAGGGAGACATGGATAGCTCTGGTTACCTGCTGGCGGCCGACCGGGACGGCCAGCCGGTCATCCTGCCGGTTCAGCGGTTTTACGAGTTGACGGGGGAGCAGATCGACCCCGCCGAGTGCTGCGGCCAGCTCACCGAAGCGGGATTTGAGTCTCTGTACGCACAGTATCTGCTCTGGCGTCTCCCTGCGGCGGAGGAACATCCGCTGAGAAGGCTTTGTGAGAAGACCGAAGTTACATAGCAATGAACTTCAGATATTCTTCTCACACCACTTCGCAATTTCTCCAATCAGCTCCAGCGGGAGCGGCTTGCTGTACGGAAACTGGATCGTGCCTTTACTTGTCTTATATTCCGTCAGCCGGGCAGCGAACGCCTCCAACTGCTCCAGGGTGTACCCAGACAGCCTTCGTCCGGCCTTTTCGGGTGGACCTTCTCCAGCAAAAGCCCGTAGATCTTTCAAAATTCATCTGGAAAACTTTGTCATTGGTCATTTCCTATACATTCCCGATCATGATACTGTATTCTACCATATCTTAATATCCTTTTGCAAAGAGCTGGCTTGAACCTTGTTCGGGCCGGATTTTCCTTTGAGCGGTGCGTAATATAAATGACAAGTAAATACCGGAAACGACATGACAGGGCTGCCCCTGTCATTTGTGCTATTCCCTGGGGAAAGCACGCGGATTTTCAAACTTCAACATAGAGGAGGAATTTCCATGAAACGAATCAACATCAAATGTCCCTACTGCAGCTCGCAGGCATTCCTGTGGCCGGTCTCCGCCGTCCACGGCCAGGAGTACCGCCAGCCAGGGGAGGAAGTGTATGTCTGCGCCAGATACCCGGCCTGCGATTCCTACGTGAGCGCCCACCGGCGCACCCATCTCCCGATTGGAACTCTGGCGAACCGCCCCTTGCGCATCAAGAGCATGAGGCCCGCGCAGCGTAACGATCTCACAAAATCTGCGAATGAAAGAAGGGAATCCTATGAAATGCGATTTTATCCTAACCAGTGAACAGCAGGCCCTTTTGGAACAAAATATGGAGCTGGTCAACCGGGTGATTTCCCGCCATATCCGAACCAGCGAGGGGCCATCTGCTGACAGAAGATCGCCTATCTGAAAAAGCGCACGAAGCTGGGGACACAGGGGAAGAGTGCTGCTTCCGTGAAGTAGCCGGTGCTGGACAGCCTGATGCTGACCCAAGCGCTCGGTCAGATCAGCGACCGGGAGCGATGCATATTTTTTGCGCGTGCACTGAAGAAGCGCAGCTTTGAAGATCTTGCCGCAGAACTCGGCATGGGGTATAAGGGAGTTACCACAGCTTATTACCGGGCAGTCCAGAAATTGAAAAAGGAGATGTGAGGGAAGACCATGAACTTCAAGGAACTACTGTCCCAGGCCAAGGACGACGACCTTCAGGCGAAAGAGCCCCTTCTGGAACGCTACAAGTCCCTGCTGTGGAAGGAGGCTATCATCGACGGCGTATTTGACGAGGATCTGTACCAGGAACTCTGTGTGACGCTGTTGGACTGTATCCGCAAATTCCGCATCGAAACGGTAAAAGAAAGGGACAAAGGTTCTATAATAACAGGCTTTCGTCCCTTTCACCTTGACTTATCAAGTCTATACACGTAGGTGGTTAATCAGAGCTGTTTGTTGGCAGTTGGGCCATCAGACAGCTGCACCGAAATCATGGACGCCGCGTTTTTCTCCACTCCATTAAGAATAAATCCAGCCAAGTCGCAGGCATAAAAATTTCCTGTAGTTTCCAGTCCTCGCTCAAGGATACAGCGGCTGAGGGCGGCGTAGCCTGCGGAGATGTTCCAGCGGCCCCGGCAGCAGAGGTACAGATAATTCCCGGCGGGCTTCTCCTCATAATAGTGGAAGTCCGATTTTTCTTTGATTCGGGTATATAGGTGACTGATGGCCCCTGGCCCGCCCTGCTCCCCCGGCTGGTGGATGGCTCCCAGCTGGAAATCCGTCTGTATCCCGTATTGTCCGCACAGCTCCTGGCACCGCTCCAGCACAACGATCAGCATCTCGTCCTCGCTGGCTCCTGGGGACATCAGACCCTCCAGCTCCTTCACCGGGAGGGCCAGCAGGTGCTCTCTCTCAAACCAGCCGGTTCGTGGAACCATGTCCGGCCCCGGCCCAAACTCCAGATTGCGCAGAGCGCTGGACAGCACGAAGTCCATGTGCTCCAGTTTCTGCCGCTCCGCCTCCAGACGGCCCCGCTGCTCCCGCAGAAGCGCCAGCGTCCGGGCGGCGTCCTGCCCCCGCATGCAGCGGCGGATCTCCTCCAGGGGTGTGCCCGTCTGGCGGAAGATAGAGATGGCGTAAAAATCGTAGAACTGCTCCACATCGTAGTAAAAATAGCCGTTGTCCCCCTGGTGGGCGGGCAGAAACAGCCCAATATCCTTGTAGTGGCGCAGGGTCTCCTTGGTGGTGCCGCACAGGACAGCGAAGGCTCCGGAGGTCAGCCAGCCTTTTTTCCGATCCATAAAAAATTTCCTCCCAAAAGTCCAAAATACCTCTTGACTGCGTGGCGGCCACACGGTTTATGATACCCCCTGTCAGAAATAATTGCAAGTCCGCTGGACAAAATAACTCCCGATCTCCGTCCATGTTCCCACCCCTCCGGGGCGGGAACACAAAGACCAGATCAGGAGAAAACAGGAGGTTTTTCATATGGATTTTGGATGCAGCAGCTTTTCCTGGGAGACAAAGGACGGCCGGCACCTTTTGGGCCGGACCTACGACCAGTTCGGGGACCTGGCGGCTAACCGGGTCATCAGTGTACCCCGGGGCGCGCCCTGTGCGCCGGGACTTCACGGGGAGGAGGCCGTCCCCGGCGCATATGGCTACACCGGCATGGCGGTGCTGGGCTTCGGGGAACCCATTCTGGTGGATGGAGTCAACGCCGCCGGCTTAATGGGGGCCCTGCTCCACTTTCCGGAGTACGCTGTCTATGAGAATACCGCCGAATCGGGGAATCCCGCTGTCCACCCGGGCCGTCTGCTGGCCTGGCTGCTCAGCCGGTGCGCCAGCGTGGAGGAGGCCGTAGAGGCTTTGGACAGGATTACCCTGGTGGACGAGCCCATCCAGGGAAAACCCCTGCCCGCCCACTATATCCTCAGCGATAAAACCGGCGAGGCCGTCATCATCGAGCCAGAGGAGGGCGGTCTGTCCATCCACCGGGAGACCGTCGGCGTGCTGGCCAACAGCCCGGACTACCGCTGGCAGCGAACCAACCTCCGCAGCTTCGTGGGGGTTACCAATCTGCCCAAGGCCCCCCAGACTATCGCCGGGCATGAGATCCGGGAGTTTGGGGAGCGCTTGGGTGGCGGTTCCGGCTTGCCAGGGGATTATTCCTCTCCATCCCGTTTTGTCCGTCTGGCCTTCATGAAGGAGTTTGCCGTCCTCGGAAAAGACGAGCTTGACGGGGTATCCCGGATGTTCCGGGCCTTCGCCCCGGTGGACATTCCCGAGGGACTGGCAAAAGCTGACCCCAATTACGACGTGTACGAGCAGACCCTGTGTACCAGCGTCATGTGCGCCGAGAGCGGCGTGTACTACTTTTCCCCCGCCCAGAACCGGCGCATTTCCGCCGTCCGGCTCCCGGCACAGGGAACAGAAATGCAGTATTTTGACCTGGGGGACGGCCAGGACATCGACTGGAGGAATTAGGACATGGACAAGCTGGACTCTTACCACCTGCCGGTCACGGGCCGGAATATCCTGCGCTTTGCTTTCCCAACCATCGTCATGACGGTGTTCAACACCTTCTACACCATGGTAGACGGACTGTTCGTCTCCAACCTCATCGGCATGGAGGCCCTGTCTGCCATTAACCTCACCGCCCCAGCCATTGCCCTGATTACGGCCATCTCCGGGATGCTGGCCACCGGCGGCAGCGCCGTGGTGATGAAAAAAATGGGGGAGCACAGGGAACAGGAGGCCCGGCAGGATTTTACTCTGCTGATCCTCACCAACGCCGTGGTGGGCGCGGTGATGATGGTGCTGGGCTATACCCTGATGGACACCCTGCTGGGTACCATGGGCCTCTCCCCGGCGGTGTTCGGCTACTGCCGCACCTACCTGAGCAACTATCTGCTGTTCACCATCCCCATCCTGCTCATGTATAACTTCTCCCTCTACCTGATTGCCGCCGACAAGTCCACCCTGTCCCTGATCTGCACGGTGGCGGGGGGCGTGACCAACATCATTCTGGACTATGTTCTGATTGCTCTGTTCGACCTGGGCATCCAGGGGGCGGCTGTCGCTACCGGCCTGGGCTACTCCATCACCGCCGTGGTGGGCTTCCTGGTGTTCCGAAAGAAGGAAAACCTGCTTCACTTTGAAAAGCCGGTGTTCCGGGGCGGGGTGCTGTTCCACGCCTCCACCAACGGCATGTCGGAGCTGGCCACCTCCCTGGTATCTGGCATCACCACCCTGCTGTTCAACCTGGCGATGCTGAAATACATAGGCGAAGACGGCGTGGCAGCCATCACCATCATCATGTATGTACTGATGTTTGTCAGCGCCCTGTTCATCGGCTACTCCTACGGCGTGGCGCCCATGATTTCCTACTACCACGGAGAGCAGAACCATGAGAAGCTGAAGAAGCTGGTGGGATTCAGCGTCAAATTCATTGTCGGGGCATCCGTCCTCTGTACGGTGATCTCCATTCTGGCCACCGTCCCCCTGGTGGGCGTCTTCACCCGGCCGGACAGCCCGGTGTATGAGCTGGCGGTGACGGGAAACCGTCTGTGCTCCATCGCTCTGCTGTTCGTAGGGCTGAACGTCTTTGCCAGTGGTATGTTTACCGCCCTGTCCAACGGCGTGGTGTCCGCCGTGCTGGCCTTCTCCCGGTCCTTCCTATTCACCGTTGCCAGCATTCAGATCATGCCCGTCCTGCTGGGGGGCGTCACCGGCGTGTGGCTGGCGACGCCTGTGGCCGAACTGCTGGGGACGGTGATGGCGGCGGCGCTGCTGCTGAAATATCGGAAGCGGTATGGGTATTAAAAATGTTCGGTTCATATACCATGAGGGACATGAGGTGAGTTCGCCCCATGTCCCGCTTTTTTTGAAAATACCTCTTGACAACCGTTGCGGCCTATTCTATACTGTACTTGTTGATACAATACAGTAAAAGACGGATAGGCGGTGGGAATTTGGAGATCGTAGTCAGCAACAAAACGAGCCGTCCCCTGTATGAACAGATCTCAACCCAGGTTAAGGCGCAGATCATGAGCGGGGAGCTGAAGGCGGGAGAGCCCCTTCCCTCCATCCGCTCCCTGGCCAAGTCCCTGCAGATCAGCGTTTTGACGGTGCAGAAGGCATACGACCTTCTGCAAGCGGACGGGTTCATTGAGACGACGGCGGGAAAGGGATGCTTTGTTTCCGCACAGAATCAGGACTTTTATCTGGAGGAGCAGCAAAAGAAAATCGAGGAGCATTTTACGGAGGCGATTGAGATTGCCCGTACAAGCGGAATCCCTCTCGACAAAATGCTGAACCTGCTGACGCTTCTGTACGAGGAGGATTGACCATGACAAATGCGCTCACTGTTTCAGGACTGACCAAGACCTATCCGGATTTTGTGTTGGATCAGGTCTCATTTTCCGTCCCCAGCGGCTCCATTGTGGGGCTGATTGGGGAAAACGGCGCCGGAAAGAGTACCACTATCAACGCGGCCCTGGGACTGATTCAAAAGGAGGCGGGGCAGGTCTCTGTTCTGGGCCGGGAAGGGCTGGACGGCGAGACCAAGGAAGAGATCGGTGTGGTCTTTGACGGCAGCAACTATCCCGAAATTCTCTCGCCCAGGAAGCTCAACGGGGTTATGAAAAACGTCTACCGCTCCTGGGACGAAACGGCCTACTTCCGCCTTTTGAAGCAGTTTTCCCTGCCCCCGAACAAGCCTCTCAAGCAGTTCTCCAAGGGGATGAAGATGAAGCTGGCAATCTCCGCCGCCCTCTCCCACCACTCCAAGCTGCTGATTCTGGACGAAGCCACCAGCGGCCTGGACCCGGTAATCCGGGACGACATTCTGGATATGCTGCTGGACTTCGTGCAAGAGGAGGACCACTCCATTCTGGTGTCCTCCCACATCACCAGCGACCTGGAGAAGATTGCGGACTATATCGTGTTCATCCATGCAGGAAAAGTGGTCTTTTCCAAGCCCAAGGACGAGCTGGTGGAGCAGTACGGCATCCTCAAGTGCGGCGCGGCACAGTTTGACGCGCTGGACAAGGCCGACATCATTATGTACCGCAAAATGGACTATGAATGGCAGGCGCTGGTGGCTGACCGGGAGAAGATGCAGAAGAAGTATCCGAAGGCCATGGTGGTTCCGGCCACCATTGACGAAATTTTGCTGCTCTATGTAAAGGGGGAAAAGTGATGAAAGGCGTTCTGTTGAAGGACCTCTATATTGCCAAGAGCAATATCTTGGTCACTGTCGTCAGCCTGGTCGTTCTGGGGTTCGGGCTGTCGTTCCTTCTTGAAACAAGCGCGCTGTTGGTTCTGGCCCCGGTGGCCTCCACCACCGCGGTTTTTATCAGCATCACCAGCGACGCCGCCTCCAAGTGGAACAAAAATGTGATCACCATGCCAGTGTCCAGGGGCCAGATTATCGGAGAGAAGTTCGTGTTTTACATCCTGCTTGCCGTCCTGGGACTGATGACCGCGCTGATTCCCTGCCTGATCCTTGGGGTCTTCGGTGTTGACATGACCCTCCATTCCCTGTGCCTGTACGGGTCAATCGGCATCAGCGCCACCCTGCTGGCCGGAGGGATCAGCCTGCCCTGTGCCTATCTGTTTGACCCGGAAAAATCCCAGATCGTGTTTATGATGTCCTTCATGGCGTCCACGGGGATCATTGTGGGAATTGTGCTGCTCGCCAATCTGTTTCTTCCTGTAAAAGAGAATATCCTGTTGGTGTTTAACATTGTACTCGCCGTTTCCGCCCTCTGGTTCTTTATCTCCTATCGGGTCGCGGTAAAAGTATATCAGAAACGGGATATTACCTGATTGTACTCCCCTCCAGGCCAGCGGGGCGGCTGCGGCTGCTCCGCTGGCCTTTTGCAACAGCATTTCATGACAGATCCGCGACAGTTCATGACATCGAGGGTTGCATCCCCGCTCCTCTTTTGTTATTCTGAATTTATTACATTCCCCCCGCCTCCGGCGGGGAGAATATAATAAGAGCATCAAAACTGTGGTGGTGAACATGATAAAAATTGCGGTCTGCGACGATGAACCGCTGATGGCTCAGGAGCTTGCCGGCCATCTTGCGGAGTATATGAAAGAAAAATCAATGACTGCCTCCTGCTCGGTCAGTATTTTCCCCAATGGCCGCGCCCTGCTGGATGCGGCTGATCGCTTTGACGTGATTTTCCTGGACATCCAGATGGAACAGCCGGACGGAATGGAAACGGCCAAGCTGCTGCGCCGGCGGGGAGATCACAGCCTGCTGGTCTTTGTGACGGTGCTGAAGGAGCTTGTTTTCGACGCGTTCCAGGTGGAGGCATACGACTATCTGCTCAAGCCCCTGGACAGCGCCCGCTTCCACCAGACCATGGACCGGGTGCTCCGCTCCCTGGAGCGGAGGACGGTTGAGAACATCGTGATCCAGCGGGGAACGGGCTGCGAGGTTGTTCTTCTTTCGGACATTGTATACTGCGAGGTGCTGGGCCGGAAAGTCTATCTCCACAAAAATGATGGGACAGTGAGCGGCTACTACGACAAGCTGGAGGATCTGGAGCGCCGGGTGGACGGGCGCTTTTTCAAGTGCCACCGCAGCTTTCTGGTCAATTTGGACTACGTGTGCGGATGCCAGGACGGGCAGGTCCTGCTGTCCCAGGGGGAGCGCGTCCCCGCCTCCCGGCTGCGGGAACGGGAGCTGACCCAGGCCCTTTTGCGGCATATGAAAGAGAGGGGGATCTGACATGGACTATTTCGCTCTGTTTCTGGACGGGATATGTCTCCTGGGGCAAGGCGTGATGCACTTTCTCTTTGCCGGCCGCCTTACCGGGAAAAAGCTGAAGCCGCTGCACTTTGCCGTTTACATCCTCCTTTTGACCGCACTCCAGCTTTTCGCGGTCAGGATTTCCCTCAGTGGGACATTCTCCATTGCCGCGGGTGTGTTGGAACTGTATGCTGTCAGCCGTTTTGGAATGGGGAATCAGCGGTCCGTGTCCTGGCTGGCCGCCGTGCTGGCCTTCTATGTCTCCCAGCTCTCCTTTGGCATTATCAACTCCGTGGAGGCGGCGCTCTTTCCACGCTTTATTGGAAATCCGCTGCTCTATCCGCTGCTTTTGGCGGCGCAGGTTCTTTTCTTCGCGCTGTGCGCCGGCTGTTATTATGTTATACTAAAGCTCCTGACCTGGACAGAGGAGACGCCTTATATCGGGCTTCTGCTGTTTCCCGGACTGTTTTTCTTTGCCGCGGAACTGTATATCCTCGAAACCGCCTACAGCTTTTTTGCCCCCATGGTTTCTCTGGAGGAGGTGGGAAAGCACAGTACACTGCTGCTTTTGCAGGTCATGGGGCTGGCGGCGCTGCTGTGTACCCTGTACGCCTACCGTCAGCTGTGCCGGGGCTTTCAGGCCCAGGGGTCGCTGCGATCGCTGGCCCAGGCGGCGTGCGCACAGAAGGTCTACATCACTGAGGCCCAGGCGCGCTATGAGCAGACGAAATCCTTCCGCCACGACATCAAAAATCATCTGTCCGTCCTGGACGGCCTGCTCCGAAGCGGAAAGCTGGAGGAGGGCAGGGAGTACCTGAAAAAGCTGGAAGCCGTTTCGGAATCCCTGTCCTTCCCCTATCAGACTGGCAACCCGGTGGTGGATATTCTATTGGGGGAGAAGCTGGGGCTGGCAAAGGAGATCACGGCGGAGGTGTCCCTGGTCCTGCCCAAGCCCTGCGGAATTGACGACTTTGACCTGTGCGTGCTCTTCGCCAACGCCCTGGACAACGCCATCGCTGCCTGCCGGGCCAACGATGGAGCCAATACGCTCCGCATCAGCGGGAAACAACAGGGAGATTTTTATATGCTGACCTTTGAGAACACCTGCTCCGACGAACCCGTGCCCCCGGCGGGAACCGGGCTTTCCAACATCAGGGCGGTGGCGGAAAAGTACCACGGGGCACTGATGACGGAACAGACAGGCGGGCGTTTTTCCCTGAATGTGCTGGTGAATGTCTCCGCGCTTGCGTCTTAGCGGTGCACTATGTATAATAAAAGCAAAGGGGGAACCGCTCTATGCTGCATATTGCCATCTGCGACGATGACAGCGCCGCCGTCCAATCCAACCGGAGCCTCACGGAGGACTGTCTGAAGCAATGCGGGAGCGCCGGCGAGATTGCTGCCTACACCCACAGCGAGAATCTCCTCTATGACATCACTGAGGATGGATTTTTCTTTGACCTGATCCTGCTGGACATTGAAATGCCCGGCGGCACCGGGATGGAGCTGGCCGGGAAGATCAGGCCCTTTCTGCCCAATGTGAAGATCATCTTCATTACCTCCCATGTGGAGTACGCCATCGACGCCTTTGAGCTGTCCATCTTCCGGTACGTCCCCAAGAACGACATCGCCCGGCGGCTCCCTGGAGCAGTCTGCGATGCCATCCGGCTGATTGAGCTGGAGGAGGGGCAGTTCTACACCATCCAGACCAACAGCCGCCTGGAGAAAATCCCGTATAAGGAGATCCTTTTCCTTTCGCGGGACGGCAAAAACACCAGCATCACCACCGCAGGCGGGGCGGCCAAGGTGCGCAAGAGCCTACAGCAGGTCTATGAGGAACTGGCCGCGGAGGAATTTATCTTCATCGACCGGGGCTGCATCGTCAACATGATCCACGTCACGCAGGTCAAAGAGGGCGTGGCCATTCTGAAAAACGGTGCCGCCCTCCCCATCAGCCGCTCCCACCTGCAAGAGGTAAAGGCGCGGATCAACGCCTATTGGGGGGCGCACATATGATGGACGTGTTTCTGCTGCTCTCCGGCCTGTTGACCGGGGCGGTGCGTGTGCTTGTGGGGCTTACTCTTGTTCACCGGCTGCTGTCCATAAAAAGGCCAGACCGAAAAAGTATCGCGGCGGGGCTGGCCGGGGCGCTGGTCCTCACGGTTTTGCTGTCCCTGCTCCGTGCGCCGGATTTCTACCGAATGGCTCTGGAGGCGGTTCTGATTGCCGCCTGCGCCCACCGGCTGCAAGGGGCCGAGCTGAGAATGGGCCTGTTTGTCGGTATCTTTTACGAGATTGGCGTCTCCTTCTGGGCGTTTCTCCTGCCGGCATGGCTGGGTGTACTGTTCCGCTCCCAGGACTTTCTGGGTGTCGGAACGCTGGCCGGACAGTCCGCCCTCTGGCTGCTCCACGGGCTGCTGGCCGTTCTGGCGGTCTGGCTCTCCAGAGGCCGGGAGATCAACCGCGAATTCGTGTTCCGGGCCGTCTCCGCGCTTACGCTGGCGGGGTTCCTCGGGGTCATCACGCTGTCGGAGCAGACCGTTTTGGCGATCCCCGACGACACACTCTATATGTGGACCATCCTGGCGGTGGTGCTGATGATGTCGGTGCTGGTGTTCAACATCAACCGGCAGTATGAGGTGGAGAAGGAGCTGGCAAAGCTGAAATCGGAGCAGGCCGAGCTGCTGGTGCGGGACTATACCGCTGTCAACCGAGCCTATCAGGTTAACGCCAGGCTGTTCCACGACTTCCACAACCACATCGGCGTCCTGCGGCAGCTCCTCACCCATGAGAAGTACGGGGAGGCCGTCCGCTACCTGGACGAGCTGCAAGCCCCAGTGCAAAACCTCACCGCCACCATCTGGACAGGGGACGAGACGGCGGACTACCTGATCAACAGCAAGGCGGCTATGGCGGGGGAGGCTGGCGTCCGGTTCCAGGCCCAAGTGGAGTTCCCCCGCCGTACCAACATCCGCAGCGTGGACCTTTGCGCGATTTTGGGGAACCTTTTGGACAACGCCATTGAGGCCGCCCGGCAGGTGCCGGACCCGTCGGAACGGACAGTGTCCCTCACCATCCGACGCATCCACCAGATGCTGGTCATCAAGGTGGAGAACAGCTTCGCCGGCGCCCCTGTCCAGGAGAAGGGCGAACTGAAAACCACCAAGACCGAGGGCGGTCTCCACGGCTGGGGCCTGAAAAGCGCCCAGACCGCCGCGGAAAAATACGACGGAATGGTTCGGGCCGGTGTCTCCGGGGAAGTTTTCCGGGCGGTGGCTACCCTGTCCTATCAAGGAATGGAGGATTTTTCCCATGAGTAAATACGACGCTTTGTGGACCTATGTGCAAAAGGATGGAAGCCCGGCCCTGAAATTGACCTTCGGGCAGATTCAGGAGATCGCGGGAATACCCATTGACCACTCTTTCCTGAAATACAAAAAGGAATTGACGGACTACGGATATCAGGTTGGGAAAATCTCTATGAAGGAGCAGACGGTTGTTTTTAGAAAGATTTAGCGGAGGAACTATATGATTATTTTAATAACGGGAGCATCACACAGTGGAAAAACAGTTCTTGCTCAGAAGCTGCTCGAAAAACATAAATATCCCTACTTATCAATAGACCATCTGAAAATGGGGCTGATTCGGAGCGGACATACGGAGCTTACTCCACTGAGCGCGGATGATGACCTCACGGCATATTTATGGCCCATTGTTCGTGAAATAATCAAAACCGCCATAGAGAACGGGCAAAACCTTACCGTCGAGGGGTGCTACATTCCCTTTGACTGGAAAAAGGATTTTGAGGGAAAGTATCTCGACCACATCAAATACGTTTGCCTGATTATGAGCGAGAACTACATAAGAAATCATTTTCCCGATATAAAGGGATACGCAAGTGTGATTGAAAATCGTTTGGATGATGATGGCTGCACAATGGAGGGTGTGCTTGCCGACAATGCATGGATGCTGGAACTCGCTCAAAAATATGCGGTGAACTGTGTGCTGATCGACGATGAATACGATATTCCCCTGGAATTTTAGCCTACCGGGCGCTTACCCTCTGCGGGCAAGCGCCCCTTTTCGCGGTCAAAAACATGCCGTTTGCGGACATTCCCGCACGGCGCCCGGTTTTCTGCTATGATGCAGGTACATCAAAGGAAGCACTGCTTCAAGGAGGAAACTGTTATGCGTCATGTTGTGATTCGTGGTATCCTGGCTCTGATCTGGCTGGCGGCGGCGGCCGTCAGCGGCCTGTCCGGCAATCTGGAGTGGGCCGGGCTCTATGTCCTGATGGGGGCGGCTTTCGGGTTTTCCGCCTGGGCCTCCTGGAAAAAGGCAAAGAACGATAAGAGGGGGAGTTGACCGTGGGCGAAAATATCCTGGAGCTGCAAAACCTCAGCGCCTGGTACAGCGAGGGGAAGAACGTGCTGTCCGGCTTTTCCCTCCAGCTGCGGCCCCATGAGGTGGTGGGGCTGATCGGCCTGAACGGGGCCGGGAAGACCACCTTTCTGAAAACCCTGTCCGGTCTCCATGAGGGCTTCCGCTGTGACGGCATCCGTTTGAACAGCCAGACGGCCAGTTTCCGGGACAAGGGCTTCAAGCTGTGCCAGTACACCGTCTTTGCCGAGGACAACTCCTTCCAGTATTTCACCTTCCGGGAGTACCTGTCCTATGTGGCGGCGGCGTACAAAACGAAATTGCCCGACGCGGCGGAACTGGTGCGGGGCTTTCACTTCGAGGACTACACCGACACCCTGCTGAAAGACCTGTCCACCGGCAACAAGAAAAAAGCGTTTCTAATCACCGCCTTCGCCCTGAAACGGCCGCTCCTCCTGCTGGACGAGCCGGTAAACGGGCTGGATTTCCAGAGCACGGAGTACCTGTACCATTTGATCGCCGGATATAAGGAGTACGGGACAGTCCTGTTCTCCTCCCACGTTCTGGAGAGCATCACCCTGACCTCTAACCGGGTATTGGTGCTGGAGGGCGGCCAGATCCGCCGGAGCTTTGAGGGCGGTGAAATCAACGCAGCCAACATTCGGGAGGCCCTGCATGATGAAAATGAGTTTTGACGTCACCGCCAAAAAGCTGTTTGGCGTGAACTATGAGCGGCTTATTCGGACGTTCTTTCTGGAGCTGGCGGTCTTTTGGGGACTGCACATCTCCGGGTTCCGGGTGGAGATTTCACCTTTTATCCTGTACCTGATGTCCGGTGCTTTCTCCGGCGGGATCATGTGGCAGGCTCTCTCCGCCGGAGACAATCGGGTGAATATGGAAAATCTATTCATGCTCCCCTTTGAGGGCCGGACCCTGGTGTTTTCCTATGTGGCTGCCCTGGGGGCCTATACGCTGCTCACCAAAACCGCCGGACTGCTGGCGGTGGTCTGGGCAGTCGGCCACTGGAGCTGGGCGGAGATTTTTGGGAGCATCCTCTGTGCCCTGGCCGCTATTGTGATCGTGTCCTGTCTCTATCCCCTGCGCCTGGGCCGTACAGACGCCTACGCCTTTTATGTCCGGCCAGCCAGCCGCGGGCGGACGGTCAAAGTCCACCGCCGTTCCTCCGTGTGGCGTTATTTGTTCCGCTACCTGATGGCCCACAAGAATTATCTGGCCAACACGGCGGCCATGTGGGGCGTGGCCTGTGTCCTGCCGGTGCTGCTGGGGCAGATGGAGGCCCGGTTCGTCCTGCCCATCGGCTTTGCCATCCTCTCCCTGAACACCCCCATCTGCATTCTGCTGTCCTGCGACCCGGCCCTGGAGCGGGCGGTGCGGTTTCTGCCGGGGCAGGGGAAGGCGTTCTGCGTCCCCTACTGCCTGTTCATTCTCGGGTGCAATCTGGCGGCGGACCTCATTTTTCTGTGCAGCTGGCAAACCCAGATTGGCGGGATTGGCCCGCTCCATGCTTTGACGGCGGCGGTCTTCGCTCTGCTGAGCGCGGCCGGCTCCGTCTTTCTGGAGTGGTACTGCCCCATCCGGGGCTGGAAAATCGAAAGCGACCTCTGGCACCATCCACGAAAATACGTTGTGCCTGCCGTCATGCTCCTGCTGGCCGGGCTGGTGAGTATGTTTTGAAAATCAGCGACTGTATGGGCGATATACTGCTCCCATATGGAAAGCACCCACACATAATCAAATGGCATAAGCCAGTGAGTACAACGCGGCGACCCTGTTTGAGAAATCCGCAATGATGAATCCAATCAGCACCAGTGTGATAATTGCCGCTATGGTGGAGCTGACGCTCATAACGGTAAATTGCCGTGGGCCCAGCCTTTTTACACCGACCGAAGCAAGTGATTCCTTTTCTCTCCGCAGACAGTATAGAGGTTGTTCACAGCGTTTGTCTCTTTACTTCCGCTCCCTTTTTTTCTTGCAAATGCCAACAATGGTGTTGACGGCACTCAGCACGATAAACAGGCCCGTAAAGTTGATCCAAATATCCTGGTACGCTGTTTTTGCCAATGGTTCCCGCAAACTGGTAAACCAGACATAGACGAAAGCCAGCAGCTGGGACGGGATGTACGCAACCACATACCGCAAAATCAACGGCTTAATGGGCAGACTGGTACACAGCTCAAACGCTGCAACACCGATCAGCAGGATAATGGCCCTGTCCAGTTCGTGCCAGTTGCCGCTGGGATCCTCATAAATGCCATTGCAGAGATACAGCACGCTGTTCAGCAGCGTAATTACAGTATAGATAATGGAATATACCGACACCAGATTGATCCATTTTTGCTTGCTCATTTTCCCTTTGCCTCCAGGCCAAAATTTCACTGACATTATATCAAGATTGTTTTTCTTTTTCCTGCGTCTTCCCTATGGAATTTCTTAAATTTTTCCTACGGGATGGAGGAAAGCGGCGGTTTGTACAAACCGCCGCTCAGCCTGTCGAAAAAGTCTGCCAAGAGGCAGACTTTTTCATGTAAAGATGATAAAATAGGGAGTAAGGGGTGAGGG